>JBDTDV010000060.1:0-44691 GCA_039922875.1 Microbacteriaceae bacterium | reverse complement strand
CGGTCGCTCGCCAGTGCACTCGGCGCATCGGGTCGCCCGAGCGGTACTGCCGGGCGACCAACTCGTCGGCGTTGAGGGTGAGTGGTCGTTGCGACACCTGTTCCGCCCCGTCGCCGCCGAACATCCGACTCCCGTCAACGACGACCTCGACCACCGGCGGGGTCACCGTCAGCGCTCCGGCGGATCCGGCCAGCTGTTCGCAGCGGGCGATGCCGAACGGGTCGGTGAGCTCCAGAAGCACAGGCCCAACCAGGTAGCGACCTCGACGCTCCGCGCGCACCACGGTGCACAGGGAGTCGGCATGCACCGTGTGCTGCTGAACCACCGTCAGGCCGGGTGCGACGCGGTCGCGCCAGCCGCGCAGGCCGATCAACCCGGGAGATCCGGCGTGCAGAGCCAGGTTCACTTCAGCCTTTTCGCCGGCCGCTATGGTGTCCGGGCTGAGGCTACGGGTCACCGTGAATGACGGCCGGAACACGGTGACGGCGATGAGCCCCGCGAGCACCAGGACCGCGAGGAAGACGCCGAGGATCAAAAGGTCCTGCCGTCGGAGCAGCACAGCGAAGACAAGTGCCAGAATCGCCGCGGCGAAGACACCCCAACCACGCAGCGTCGGTAGCGGGCCACTGGCCCGGGATCCGACATCGCGGCGGATGGACATGGCTCAGGGCCGCGCCGCCGCGCCGACCGGAACCGGGACGGTGGCCACGATCCGGGCGACGATCCCCTCTATCGCACCGGTGTTCTCACGGTGGCGCCCGAGTGCCCTGCCGGTGGGGATCAGCCGGTGGCTGAGCACCGATCGCGCGAGTTCGCTGATGTCGTCAGGCAGAACGAAGTCTCGACCGTCGATCGCGGCGCGCGCCTTCGCCGATTTGACCAGTTGCAAAGTCGCGCGGGGGCTCGCCCCCAGGCGCAGATCGCTATCTTGGCGGGTGGCCCTGGCAATATCCACCGCGTATTGCTTCACCGGCGCCGACGCGAAGACCTGGCGCACCGTGATCATCATCTCCCTGAGCCGTTCAACGCTGACCACGGCCGCGAGCCGATCCAGAGGGTTTCCTTCGTCCCAGTTGTCCAGCATCCGAAGTTCGGAGGCGGTGTCGGGATACCCCATCGCGATCCGGGCCATGAACCGGTCCCGCTGCGCCTCGGGCAGCGCGTAGGTGCCCTCCATCTCGATCGGGTTCTGGGTGGCGATCACGATGAACGGGGCATCCAGCGGATAGGTGAAGCCGTCCACGGTGACCTGGCGCTCCTCCATGCACTCCAGCAGCGCGGATTGGGTTTTCGGGCTGGCCCGATTGATCTCGTCGCCGATCACAATGTTGGCGAACACCGCACCCGGCTTGAACTCGAACTTCCGCTCGGCGAGATCGTAAACCGACACCCCGGTCACGTCTGATGGCAGCAGATCCGGGGTGAACTGGATCCTGCTCACCGTGCAGTCCACCGAGGTGGCCAGTGCCTTGGCCAAGATCGTCTTGCCGACGCCCGGCACGTCTTCGATCAGCAGGTGCCCCTCGGCCAGCAGCACGGTCAATGCGGTCTGCACGGCATCGTGCTTGCCGTCGATCACCGATTCCACACTGGCCGAAATCGCCTGGATCGTCTCGCGCAGCTCCGGCAGTTCGCGTGTGATATCCACAGGTTCCGTGCCTCGCACGGGATCCGTCGACATGCCAACCGGAAGTGTCGTCATGTTCCCTTCAAGAACCGCACGACAGCCCCGGGCACATACGGGCCGACGTCGCCGCCGAGCGCGGCGACCTGCCTGACCAGTGAACTGGATACATGGGCGTGCGCAGGGTCGGGCAGCATGAAGATTGTCTCGACTCCGGCGAGGTTCCGGTTCACGATGGCCATCGGCGTCTCATAGGCGACATCGATCTGCGAGCGGATGCCTTTGACCAGCACGCTGGCGCCGACCTCCGTGCAATAGTCGACGAGGAGGCCGACGCTCCAGGATGCGACCAGGATGTTGTCCGGGAGCCCGGCGTCCAGAATCGAGCGTTGCAGAAGTTCGACCCGTTTTGCCAGCGGAAGCAGGGCTGATTTGTCGGGGTTGTGCACCACGATCACGTGCAACTCGTCGAACAGGGCGGCCGCACGGGCGATCACGTCGATGTGCCCCAGGGTGACGGGGTCAAACGAGCCAGGGACAACGGCGATCCTGTTCATAGGCCTCCAGAATAGCCCGGCCTGCTTGGCGGTGGGTGCGTGCCTAGTTCTTGCCCAGGAACGGTCGGGTCTCCGCGTCGAGTCGGCGGGTCAGGGCCGCGCGGAGCGCGTCGTGCTCGGCGAACCCCGGGTCGACGTCCAGGAGCGCACGGGCGGCCGCCCTGGCGTCCGAGATGATCTCGCCGTCGTGCGCGACATGGAGCAGCCGCAAGGAGGATCGACCGCCGGACTGGCGTGCGCCCAGCACGTCGCCCTCCCGGCGAAGCTCCAGGTCGACCTGCGCCAGTTGAAAGCCGTCGAGGGTGGCCGCGACGGCTTCGACCCGCTCTCTGGCGACGGTTTCCTTGGCCGCCCGCACCACGAACAGGCACAGCCCGGGCACCCCGCCGCGCCCGACTCGACCGCGCAACTGGTGCAACTGAGAGACCCCGAACCGGTCCGCGTCCAGCACCACCATGGCGGAGGCGTTCGGCACATCGACGCCGACCTCGATGACGGTGGTCGCCACCAGCACGTCGATCGCGCCGGCAGCGAACCCGAGCATCACCTCATCCTTGTGATCGCTGGGCATCCGGCCGTGCAAGCTCTGAACCCGGGCGGACGCCAGGTGCGGGTTCTCCCGGATCAGCGCCGCGGTATCCTCGACCGTCGCGATCGCGGCCTCCGCAGGTTCCTGGGGCAGGCCGCTGCCGTCGTCCTCGACCTCCTTGGCACTGATCGCGGGGCACACCACGAAGACCTGGCGCCCCTGGGCGACCTCTTCCGATACCCGCTCCCAAACCCGGTTCATCCAGCCCGGCTTCTCGGCCAGCGGCACCACGAAACTCTCAATCCGCTGCCTGCCGATCGGCAGTTCGGCGATCGTCGATACGTCGAGGTCTCCGAACACCGTCATCGCCACGGTCCGCGGGATCGGGGTCGCCGTCATCACCAGCACGTGCGGCGGCGAGGCCCCCTTCAGCCGCAGCGCCTCGCGCTGTTCGACCCCGAACCGGTGCTGCTCATCCACGACCACCAGGCCAAGGTCGTAGAACGTCACGGTCGGCGAAATCAGCGCGTGCGTGCCGATCACGATCCTCGCCTGACCGGATACGGTGCGTAGCAGTGCCTTTTTGCGTTGTGCCGTAGAAAGTTGCCCGGTCAGCAGGGTCGGCATCAACTCGGCGGCCAGATCGGGTCCGAGCACCCTCACGATGGATCGCAGATGCTGGCCGGCCAACACCTCGGTCGGAGCAAGGAGCGCCGACTGTCCGCCGGAATCTGCCACGGCGAGCATTCCGCGTAACGCGACGACGGTCTTACCGCTGCCGACCTCCCCCTGCAGAAGCCGGTTCATCGGCGTCCCGAGCGACAGGTCGCGGGCGATCTCCGCGCTCACTCGGCGCTGGTCGGCGGTGAGCTCGAACGGCAGCGCCGCGTCGAAGCGCTCCAGATATCCGCCGGCGGCCGGCACCCGCGGCACGGCGTGCTCTTGCCTGGCGTTGGCGCGCTGCTGAAGCAGTGCCGACTGCAACACGAACGCCTCGTGGAAGCGGAGAGCCTCCCTGGCCCGCGTCACCTCCAGCTCGGTCTCCGGCCGATGGATCCACCGCAACGCCTGGTCAAAGGAAACCAGGCCCCGCACCGAACGAACCTCCTCCGGCACGGGATCGGCAATCGTGCCCAGCGAGTCCAGGGCCAATGCCATTGCGTTGTGCACCTGCCAGCTGGCAACCGAACCGGTTGCCGGGTAGATCGGGATCAGGGTCTCGGCCCAGCGCCTGGCGGAGTCCGGCTCGGACGGCAGATCGTCATCGAACAATTCGTAGTCCGGATGGGTCAGCTGCAGGGAACCGTGGTAATCGGAGACCTTGCCGGCGAAGATCCCCCGGGTGCCGGGGGTCAGGTCGCCCTCACGCCAGGGCTGATTGAAGAAGGTCAGGGTGAGGACACCGGTTCCATCCGAGATCTTCGCCTCGACGATGGACCCCTTTCGCGCCTTCATCGGGCGTTTGCGCACTTCACGCACCTCGGCGACGATCGTCACGTCTTCGTTCAGCGGCAACTGGCTGAGCGCGGTCAATTCGCCGCGCCTGGCATACCGCCGCGGATAGTGGTTGACCAGATCGCCGACCGTCTGAATTCCGAACGCCTTGGCGAATGCACTGGCGGTCCGGCCGCCCAGCACGCCACCGAGCTTGGTGTCCAGGTCGGTCATCCCGCGCCCCGGTGAGGATGCGAGTGAGCCGGTCATGCACGAAGTCTAGGCCCGGCATCCGGCATCTGTGGCCGTCGGCGGCCGCGAGTAGGCTCGCACTCAGCAACCTCACCAACAGCTTCGATCGAGGGAGACCCGATGGGCTTCGACCAGTACCACGAGCCGCCGGAGGAATTATCGGCGCAGACCAGAACCTTCGCCCGGATGTGCGCGAACCTGACCGAAGAGGCCGAGGCCATCGGCTGGTACGAGCAGCGCATGTCGGTGGAAGAGGACGAGACCTCCAAAGCCATCATGAGCGACTCACTCGGCGAGGAGTTCAAACATTTCAGCATGGACCTGGAGTTTCTGTTGCGGAGCAAACCGCTATGGCGCGAGACGGCCAGGGGAATCCTCTTTCAGGACGGTGACATCGTCGCAAACGGTGAAAGCTCAGAATCCAGCGCAACAGCATCCGGCACCGCGACCGAGCCGGCCAGTTCGATCTATTCGGGGCCGACCGGCTCCGGCCCATCCGGTAGCGCGTCATCCGAGCCCGCGGATTCGTCCCTGGGGATCGGCAGCTTGAAGGGACAGGAACTGTGAGTCAAGACCATCTGCTGCGCAGGCATGCACCGATCACCGATTCGGCGTGGGAACTTCTGGACACCGAGGCGAGGCAACGCCTGATCGCCTCGCTGGGGGCGCGCAAGTTGATCGATTTCGCGGGCCCGCACGGCTGGCAGCATTCCTCGACCAGCCTGGGCCGCACCGACGAAGTCGCCAACACCCCGCTGCCGGCGATCACGGCGCGGACCAGGCGGGTCTTGCCGCTCACCGAGGTACGGGCGTCGTTCCAGGTCTCGTACACGGAACTGGCCGACAACGACCGCGGGGCAGCCGATGTCGACCTGGACGATCTGGATGCGGCGGCCACCCGGATCGCCGAGACGGAAAACATCGCCGTATTCCATGGCTGGCCGGATGCCGGGATTACCGGTATCACCCAGGCGTCGCCGCACCCTGAGATCCCGCGAGTGACCGATTTCAACGATTACCCGCGGCGCGTGGCGACGGCGGTCGCGACGTTGAAGAAGAGCGGCATTGACGGCCCGTACGGGCTCGCCCTCGGCCCCACCGACTTCACGGCGGTGGTCGAGACCACCGAGTACGGCGGGTATCCGCTCTTCGATCATTTGCGCAAGATCCTGCTCGGTCCGATCGTCTGGTCGCCTGGGGTGCGCGGTGCCGTGGTGCTCAGCCTGCGTGGCGGCGATTTTCTGTTCGATTCCGGCGAGGACCTGTCGGTCGGCTACCACTTCCATGATGAGACGGCCGTGCATCTGTACATCGAGGAGTCGTTCAGCTTCCGGGTTGCCACGCCCGAGGCGGCCGTCGCGCTCGCAGCCGAGTAACGGATGACCAGGATCATTTCCGGTTTCGCCGGGTCCCGGACGATCCGGGTGCCCCGCGGCGGCACCCGGCCCACTAGCGACCGAGTCCGAGAGGCCGCCTTCTCGGCGCTAGCCGCCAGGGACGCACTCGCCGGCGCCACCGTGCTCGATCTCTATGCAGGTTCCGGCGCGCTCGGCCTGGAGGCTGCCAGCCGGGGCGCCGCCGCGGTCACCCTGGTGGAGCGTGAGGCCGCCGCTGCGCGACTGTGCCGCTCGAACGCGGCCATTGTCCTTGCCAACGCGCCGGCGGCATCCACCCCGAGCATCATCGTGCAAAAGCAGAGCGTGATGGCGTTTCTGACGTCGGCTTCGGCGAGTTTCGATGTGGTGTTCATCGACCCGCCGTATGCGCTTTCCGACCCGGAACTCGCGCAGAATCTGCAGCTGCTGGCGCCCCGGCTGACACCGAATGCAATCGTCGTCGTGGAACGCAGCACTCGATCGGCAGCCCCGACCTGGCCAACCGGACTGGTGCCGGACCGGCGGGCACGTTACGGCGAGACGACGCTGTGGTGGGCCGAGGCGTCGGAGGTGCCATCCCAGCCGCGGTACGGGTCCCAGCCGGATTCCGTGTCGTAGCGCTGGCCATCCAGCCACAATCCGGTTTCGGAGCGGGATGCCGATGGTGCGGCGCGCACCCGGCCGATCGGCCGGAACGCGGTCGGTAGTCGGGCATCCGGCGCGAAGCAGGCCAGAAAGCCGTGGTCTTCGCCACCGGCGAGGGCTGCCTCCGGAAACTCGCCGAGTGCGACGGTATCGAAATCGATGATCACCCCGCTGGCCTCGGCCACCCGGCGCGCGTCCAGGGCCAACCCGTCACTGATGTCGAGCATGGCGCTCGCACCGGCTATGGCCGCGGCGATACCTGCCGCGATCGGAGGGCTCGGCCGCAGTTGAGCCTCGATCAGACCGGTGTGTTCGGCCCGGAGCGCCGCGGCGAGCGCAGTGTCCGGTCGGCCGGCTTGGTCGAGCGCCCGTTCGAAAAGTAGGCGCAGGCCGCGGCCGGCGTCTCCGAGCGGGCCGGCAACCGCCACGATGTCGCCGGGTCTGGCGCCGGAGCGCAGTACGGGTTGGCGACCCTCCAGGTCTCCGAAAGCGGTGACCGCCACGGTGAAGGTGGCGGATACCGAGAGGTCACCGCCGGCAACACCGCAGCCCGGGGCAAGGACCTCGCAAGACTGCCGGAGCCCGTCTGCGATGCCAAGCAGGCGTACCACCGGGGTGTCTGGCGGTGCAGCGATGGCGACCAGAAGCGCGGTGGGCCTGGCCCCCATCGCCGCGACATCCGAGAGGTTCGTCGCGGCAGCCTTCCAGCCGATGTCGTTCGGGCTCGACCAGCCCCAGCGAAAGTCCGGGCCGTGGATCATCATGTCGGTGGTCACCACGTACCGGCCGTCCGGTGCTGCCAGCACCGCGGCATCATCCCCGGGGCCAAGCAGCTCATGCCGGGACCTGGGCAGTCGCGGAAATATTCGTCGCAGGGTCTCCCGTTCGCCGAGTGTGGTGAGTGTGTCAGCCGTCGTCATGATTCAAACGGTAGCCTGAATGCGATGAGAGCTTCAGCACTGGCCGGCACCGCCCTGCTCAGCGTCGTGCTGCTCAGCGGGTGCGCGGCAACCGTCGCCCTGGACGCCGCGCCGGATGCGAACAATCCCGGCTGCGCCGAGGTCATAGTCCGGCTGCCCAGCGCGGTGGACGGCAAGCAGCTGCGCCAAACCAACTCGCAAGCCACCGGGGCGTGGGGCAATCCGGCCGCGGTGCTGCTCAGGTGCGGCATCCCGGCACCCGGTCCGACCACGATGCCGTGTGTGGAAGTGGACGGTATCGATTGGCTGGTGGACAACGCGAAGGCCCCGGAGACCGTCCGCTATCTGACCTTCGGGCGCACTCCAGCCACAGAGGTGATCATCGACCACACCAAGGCGGCCGATTCCAATGTGCTGCCCGATCTCGCCGAGGCGATCGGCAGCATCCCGGCAACGAAGAAGTGCACCAACCTCACCGACACCTTCAGTACAGCGCCGACGCCCGCGCCGTAACGGCGGCCTCAGCGAGCGCGGTCCAAGGCGACCTCGATCAGTTCGTCGATCAGGCTGGGATAGCTCAGCCCGGCGGCCTGCCAGCACTTGGGGAACATCGAGATCGGAGTGAAACCCGGCATAGTGTTCAGTTCATTGATCACGAATCCCTCCTCGGTGAGGAAAAAGTCGACCCGGGCCAGGCCTTCACCATCGATCGCGTCGAACGCCGCGGTCGCCAGGTGCTGCATCTGCGCCAGTTCTTGCTCGGTCAGGTCGGCCGGACAGGCCAGCTCGATTCCGGGCCCATCCAGGTATTTCCCGGCGAAATCGTAGAAGCCACCGCCGGTGAGCTGGATTTCACCGGCGACGGATGCCCGGCTCGGCTCGCCGGTGCGGCCGCCGAGGACCGCGATCTCCACCTCGCGCCCGACGACGGCCGGCTCGATCAGGACCTTGTCGTCTTCGGCGAGGGCGAGCGCCATTGCCGCGGCCAACTCTTCGGCTGCACGGACCTTGCTGACGCCGACGCTGGAGCCTGACCTGGCGGGTTTGACGAACACGGGCAAACCGAATGTCTCCATTACGCGGCGCACCGCTTCCGGATCCTGCGCCCAGTCCAACGCGGTCACCGTGCGCCACGGTGCCACCGGCAGCCCGGCCTGTTGCAGCACGGTCTTTGTGAAGTGCTTGTCCATGCCAACGGCGCTGGCCAGCACACCGGATCCGACGTAGGGCAGGCCAACCAGCTCGAGCATGCCCTGCAGGGTGCCGTCCTCCCCGAACGGCCCGTGCAAAATCGGGAACACCAGGTCGACCTGGCCAAGGGAGCGCACCGTGCCGTCGGCGGAGCTGACCTTCAGTTCCCGGTCCTGAGTGCTCTGCGGCCAATGCACCCTGGTGCCGTTGTCGAGCACTTCCGGCATGGCATCCGGGTTCAAAGTGAACGCGTGGGCGTCGTCGCGTTCCAGGACGAAGGCGCCGGTGCGGGTGATGCCGATCGGGATCACCTGATAACGCTGCCGGTCAAGCGCCGCGAGAACTCCGCCCGCCGTTGCGCAGCTGATGGAATGCTCGCTGGAACGCCCGCCGAACAGCAGTACCACTACCGGTTTCTCCGCCATGGATGGTCCTTTCGCCGCGAGGCTCGTCTGGTTCTGTTGTCAAATGCGGGGCGAGGTCTCTGGGTTTGAGCGTACCGGCAAGCACTTGTCCGACCTGCTGCACGATCGGCATTTCCACTCCACGCGCCTTGGCGAGGGTGAGCACTGGTGCGATCGAAGCCAGGCCCTCCGCGGTCTGGTCCATCTGCTTGACCACGTCGGCGAAGCTGTAGCCCTGCCCGAGCAGGCGCCCGGCGGTGTTGTTGCGCGACAGCGGCGACTCGCAGGTGGCGATCAGGTCGCCGAGACCAGCCAGGCCCGACAGCGTCTCCGCCTTCGCACCGTAGGCCACCGCGAAGTCGGTCATCTCGGCCAGTCCGCGGGTAATGATCGACGCCTTGGTGTTCTCGCCGTACCCGACCCCGTCTACGATTCCGACCGCCACCGCGATCAGGTTTTTCAACACACCGCCGAACTCGGTCCCGATGACATCGCTGTTGACGAAGGAACGGAAGTACTTGTTCCTCGCGGCCAGCGCCACCGCCTGTGCGGTCTCAATCGATTCGGATGACACCACGACAGCCGTCGGCTGCTCCCGTGCGATTTCCAGCGCAAGATTAGGGCCTGATGCCACGGCGATGCGCTCGGCATCCACCCCGAGACCAGCCGCGAGCACCTGGCTCATCCGCAAGCCGCTGGACCGTTCGATGCCTTTCATCAGGCTGATCACCACGGCATCATCGGAAAGGACCTTGGCCACGGCCGGGAGATTGCCGCGCAGGCTCTGGCTCGGCACGCAAAGGAAGACCAGGCCGGCCCCGGCAACCGCGTCTGGCAGGTTGCTGGTGGCCCGTAACGTTCTGGGCAGGTTGATCCCCGGCAGGTAATCGCTGTTGCGTCTGGCCTCGGTGATCTCCCTGGCCAGCTCCGGCCGCCTGGCCCACATGGTCACATCGGCGCCGCCGTCGACCAGGACCTTGGCGAACGTGGTGCCCCAGCTGCCGGCACCAAGCACGGCGATCGGCCGTTTGGGTTGATTCTTACCCCTCAAAGCGGCCGGTCTCCTTCTGGTCGTGCATGCTCGGGTTCCAGCGTTCGCCCGGAGCCTTCTCGCCGCGCAGGGACTCCAGGAGCGCGGTGATCTCGTCCATCACGAGGTCGGTGGCCTCGTTCAGGGTAGCCGAATCCCGGCTGCGTTCCTGGAAAGCGCTCAGGTCCACCGGATCGCCGATGGCCACCTGCACAGTTCTCCTGGGAAAAAGGCTGATCTTCTTCGAGTACCGCCCCAACACGAGTTGGTCCCCCCAGTGTGCCACGGGGATGATCGGCAGGTCGTGCTCCAGCGCCATCCGCACCGCGCCGGTCTTACCGCGCATCGGCCACAGCTGTGGGTCTCTGGTCAGCGATCCCTCAGGGTAAATGATCACGATCTGGCCATTCCTGGCCAGGGCCTGGGCGGCTTTCAGCGGCCCGTTCTCCCTGGTGCTGCCGGAGCGTTGCACCGGGATCTGTCCCGAGCGGCGCAGAAACCAACCGACCACTGGAACTTTGAACAGGCTGGCCTTGGTGAGGAAGCGCGGGACCCGGCCTAATTTCCACAGCGCCGCGCCAACGATCACCGGGTCCAGTTCGCTGAAATGATTCGGAGCAATGACGTAGGCGCCGGTCTTGGGCAGCTTCTGCCCGCCCTGAATCGAAAACCGGACGATACAACTCAGCGGCGGGATCACCAGGCCCGCGAGAACCCAGAAAATTGAGGGGCGACTTCGTTCTGACACAAACCTATTGTCCTCTGCGGCCGTCACCCCCAGCACCGATCAGCCTTCAAGGACGAAGTCGGCTCCCAGCAGCTCCAACTTGGTGATGAAGTTCTCGTAGCCGCGGCTGATGATGCCGACGTTGCTGACCGTGGAGTGTCCTTCTGCGCTGAGGGCGGCAATCAGATGACTGAATCCGCCGCGAAGGTCTGGCACCTCGATATCCGCGCCATGAAGCTTGGTTGGGCCGGTGATCACCGCAGAGTGGTTGAAACCGCGCTGGCCGAATCGGCAGACGTGGCCGCCCAAGCACTCCTTGTGAATTTGGATGGTCGCACCCATCTCGATCAACGCGTCGGTGAACCCGAAGCGTTGCTCGTAAACCGTCTCGTGCACGATGGAAACGCCCTGCGCCTTGGTCAGCGCGATCACAAGCGGCTGCTGCCAGTCCGTCATGAACCCGGGGTGCACGTCCGTCTCGATGATCACCGGCTTCAGCTCGCCGCCTGGATGATAGAAGCGGATGCCGTCGTCGTGCACGTCGAACGCACCGCCGACCTTGCGGAAGACATTCAGGAAGGTGAGCATCTCCGGTTGCCTGGCCCCACCCACGAAGATGTCGCCGTCGGTGGCCAGTGCCGCCGCGGCCCAGCTCGCTGCCTCGTTCCGGTCGAACAGCGCGGTATGGGTGAAGCCCAGCAGCCGGTCAACCCCCTCGATCCGGATCACTCGGTCGGTGCTGACCGTGATGATGGCGCCCATCTTCTGCAGGATGTTGATCAGGTCCATGATTTCTGGCTCGATCGCCGCGCCTTTGAGCACTGTGACGCCCTCGGCCCGGACCGCGGTCAGCAGCACCTGCTCCGTGGCGCCGACGCTCGGGTACGGCAAGTGCACCTTGGTGCCGGTCAATCCCGCCGGCGCAGAGATTCGGATTCCGCTTGGCAGCTTCTCGACGATCGCGCCGAACTTGCGCAACACATCCAGGTGATAGTCGATCGGACGGTCACCGATCCGGCAGCCGCCGAGATCGGGAATGAACGCCTCGCCCAGGCGATGCAGCAGCGGCCCGCAGAACAGGATCGGAATCCGGCTGGACCCCGCGTGCGCATCGATGTCGGCCATGTGCGCGGTCTCCACGTTGCTCGGGTCGAGCATCAGCTCGCCCTCCTCGGCGCCGTCGGTGACCTTGGCGCCGTGGACCTCGAGCAGCCCGCGAACCACGCGCACATCGCTGATGTCCGGCACATCCCGCAAGACGCTGGGGGTGTCCCCGAGGAGCGCAGCGACCATGGCCTTGGTGACCAGGTTTTTGGCACCTTTCAACTCGATCCGGCCGCGGAGCGGGATGCCACCGTTGATAGTGATGCGTTCGACGTTGAGTCCCACGCGTGCACCTGCTGCCTTCGCGTCCTGGAGAAGTGAGTTCACAAAATACCCGTCTATTGAGCCTGTTTTACCGGAAGAGTGCGCGGCCGCCAGCTTTCGCGGTGGCTTTCGAACTCGGTGATAGCCGCTTCGTTGCGCAGAGTCAGGCCGATATCATCCAGACCCTCGAGTAGTCGCCACCTAGTGTAATCATCGATCTCGAATGACACGCTCAGGTCGGCGATCGCCGCTGTCCGTGCAACCAGATCGACACTGGCGACTATTCCTGGGTTCGCCTCGATTGCCGCCCACATCTTTTCGGCCGCCTCCTGGGTGATCTGCCCGGTGAGCAGGCCCTGCTTGCCGGAGTTGCCACGAAATATGTCCGCGAAGCGCGGACTGAGCACGGCACGGAAGCCGTAATCGCGCAATGCCCACACGGCGTGTTCCCGCGAGGAACCGGTGCCGAAGTCGGCCCCCGCCACCAGCACCCGCGGGTTGGCATATTCCGGCTGATTCAGTACGAATTCGGGCTGTTGCCGCCAGTCGGCGAAGAGTGCATCTTCGAATCCGGTCTTGGTGACCCGCTTGAGATAGACGGCCGGGATAATCTGGTCGGTATCGACCTGCGATCGACGCAATGGCACGGCCACTCCGGTGACGGTGGAGATTTTTTCCATGGTTAGGCCTTCCCTCCGGTCGCTGAACCTGCCCCTCCGGCAGGCTCTGGATCAGGGTGTTGCAGATCCCAAGGGCTGGAGAGAGTGCCGCGGATCGCGGTGGCCGCCGCCACCAGCGGAGACACCAGATGGGTGCGACCGCCCTTGCCCTGCCGGCCCTCGAAGTTCCTGTTGCTGGTCGATGCGCAACGCTCCCCCGGCGCCAACTGGTCGGGGTTCATCCCGAGACACATCGAGCAGCCGGCAAAGCGCCATTCGGCACCGAAGTCGGTGAAGATCTTGTCGATGCCCTCCGCTTCGGCCTCGAGCCGGACCCGGGCGGAACCCGGCACGACCATGACGCGCAGGTTCGGCGCCTTGGTGTGTCCCTTGAGGATCTCGGCCGCCGCGCGCAGGTCCTCGATCCGACTATTGGTGCACGAGCCGATGAACACGGTGTCCACCGCGATCGACTTCATCGGGGTGCCGGCGGCAAGATCCATGTAGGCAAGTGCACGCTCAGCACCGGCACGGGTGTTGGCATCCTGGAACGAGGCGGGGTCGGGGACGGATTCGCTCAGTGAAACGCCCTGGCCCGGGTTGGTGCCCCAGGTGACGAACGGCTCCAAGGTGTTCGCGTCTAGGAAGATTTCGGCGTCGAAGACGGCGTCATCGTCGCTGGCGAGGGTCTTCCAGTAGGCGACCGCCTCGTCCCAGTCCGGCCCTTGCGGTGCATGCGGTCGGCCTTTGAGGTAGTCGTAGGTGGTCTCGTCCGGCGCGACCATGCCAGCGCGGGCCCCGGCCTCGATCGACATATTGCAGATTGTCATGCGGCCCTCCATGGAGAGCGCGCGGATCGCGCTGCCACGGTATTCGAGAACGTATCCCTGCCCGCCGCCGGTACCGATCTGGGCGATCACCGCGAGGATGATGTCCTTCGCGGTGACCCCCGGCCGCAGGGTTCCCTCGACGGTGACGGCCATGGTTTTGAACGGTTTCAGCGGCAGGGTCTGAGTGGCCATCACGTGCTCCACCTCGCTGGTGCCGATGCCGAATGCCATCGCCCCGAACGCGCCGTGGGTTGAGGTGTGCGAGTCTCCGCAGACCACCGTGATGCCGGGCATCGTCAGACCGAGTTGCGGCCCGATGATGTGCACGATGCCCTGGTCGATGTCGCCGAGCGAGTGCAGCCGGACCCCGAACTCGTCGACGTTTCGGCGCAGGGTCTCGATCTGCGTCCGGCTGACCGGGTCGGCGATCGGACGATCGATACGCAGCGTCGGGGTGTTGTGGTCTTCGGTTGCGATGGTGAGATCGGGGCGGCGCAGCCGACGTCCGGCCTGGCGTAAGCCGTCGAACGCCTGTGGACTGGTCACCTCGTGGATCAGATGAAGATCGATGTAGAGGATGTCGGGCGAACCGTCTTCGCCCTTGACCACCAGGTGATCCTCCCACACCTTCTCGGCCAGGGTACGTGGACGCGAGGTTTCCTGGTTCGCGCCGAGGGTAGCCTCGGCGCCGGTGGTGCCTGCTTCGTTATTCATGTTGTGCAACTCCCTGTCAAACGGTGATCAGCCGACAACAAACCCCGCGACGAGTCTGGCTTGACTAGGCCTCGTCGCGGCAGCTAAGGAGAAGCAGGCCGAACAGCATGCCGCTAGATTATCACCTGCTGCTGAGCGGGCCGGTGCGGTCAGCGGGCAGTGATTCGACGACGAGCACCGTGACATTGTCCCGTCCACCGGCAGCCAGCGCGGCGTTCACCAGAACGGTGGCCGGATCCTGGTCTGGCTGCCCGGCGGTCTCGGCAAGCAGCCCGGCGATCTTGCCATCGTCCAGTTCTTTGGTCAGCCCGTCCGAGCACACCAGGAAGGTCTGCCGGCCGCCGACCGGAAGCAGCGAGAAGTCGGCATCGACACTGTCTTCTGCGCCGATGGCACGCGTGATCACGTTGCGTTCGGGATGCCGTGCCGCCTGTTCCGGGGTGATCGCGCCGGCATCCATCAGCTCCTGAACAGCCGAGTGGTCCACACTGAGTTGGACCAGGCTGCGGCCGTCCCAGCCGTACACCCGGGAGTCTCCGACGTTGACCACCATCCAGTGCGTGAGAGCATCGGTGTCCTCGCCTTCCGCGCGGACCTGGACAACCCCGGTCAGGGTGGTACCGGCGCGGGCAATGCCGGTGTCGGCATACTCGGAAAGGGAACGGACCGCGTCGTTGGCGGCATGGATCGCTTCCAGCACGGTATCCGGCGTCGGGGCTGACCCCTCGGTGATCCGTTCCTCGAAGATCCTGACCGCCGCCTGGCTCGCCTTATCACCTCTGGCATGACCGCCCATGCCGTCCGCGACGAGGAAGACCGGCATCCGGGCCAGAAAGCTGTCTTCGTTGACCTTGCGCACGCGCCCGACGTCGCTGCGTGCGCTCACCTGAATCACGCGCTCACTCCGATCATTGTGCTCACTCAGTGAGTTCCTCCCGCGACCGCGACACTCATCGCTCGTCCGGCGCACCGCCAGACCGCTGCCCGACGATGCGCATCTTCACCAGACTTGCAATCGTAGCCGCAGCCATCGCCGCGATGATCACCGCGAGGGATGTCCAGGTGCCGATCTCCGGTGCCCACAGGATCGGCTGACCGCTGTTGATAAAGGAGAGCGTGTTCTCGTGCATGGCGTGGAAGACGAGCTTCACCCCGATGAAGAACAAGATCGCTCCGATACCGTATTTGAGATATTCGAGCTTCTCCAACAGATGGCCGAGCAGGAAGTACAACTGCCGCAAACCCATCAGGGCAAAGACGTTGGCGGTGAAGACCAGGAAGGCACTGGTGGTGATGCCGAAGATCGCCGGAATCGAATCCAGCGCGAAAAGCAGATCGGTCGAGCCGAGGGCGAGGAACACCACGAGCATCGGAGTGAACATGCGCTGTCCGTCCACTGTGGTTCGGATCTTGCTGCCATCGTACTGATTCGATACCCGGAGCCGACGCCGCAGATACCTGACGAAGGCGTTGTCTTCGGTGCCTTCGCCTTCGTTGCTCAGCACCTGACGCACCGCCGTGTACAGCAAGAAAGTGCCGAAAAGGTAGAACACCCAGCTGAAGTTCGCGATCAGTTGCGCACCGAGGATGATGAAGATGCCCCGGAACACCAGCGCGATGATGATCCCCACCATCAGCGCCTCCTGCTGGTACTTTCGCGGGACTTTGAACCGGGTCATGATCAGAACGAAGACAAAGAGATTGTCGATGCTCAGGCTGTACTCGGTCAGCCAGCCGGCAATAAACTGACCGGCGTGTTCGGCATCGCCCATCGCAAAGATGATCCCCGCGAAGACCAAGGCGAGAAACACGTAGACAGCCACCCAGACTGTGGCTTCCCGAGCCGGAGGCACGTGCGGCCGCCAGTAGACCAGGATCAGGTCGCCGATCAGAATCAGCATCAAGACGATCATGGACCCGATTTCAAACCAGGCGGGGAGTTCTAGCTCCATAGAGGCCTCTCGTCGTGGCCGCGAACGGCGAACGTGCCGAAAGTCTCTCCCGCATCGAACGGACCCATGCCGGCGATGCCTCCGTGCCCGGAACCGCAACGATACGGCTCGTACTGACGAAACACGGTACGCGACCTGCACCGAGGCCGCGTGGGATACTCCCCTTCGCTTCCCGATCCTAACGGACCTCTCAGTTCAGCCCGGCAATCAGGTTGATCACCGTCGCCAACACGATGGAGCCGAACAGGTAGGAAAGCAAGCCCTGCCGCAGCGCGGTCGCGCGAATCGCGTGGGTACCGAGGTTGGTGTCCGAGACTTGGAAGGTCATCCCCAAGGTGAACGAAACGTAGGCGAAGTCGCTGTATCGCGGAGGATCCTTCTCGGGATCCTGGTTGAAGTTGATTCCTCCCGGCGTCCCTTGGTAGTACAGCGACGCGTAGCGCAGGGTGAACAGGGTGTGCACCAATGCCCAGGACAGTGCAACGCTCAGCACTGCCAGGCCCGCCGAGACACCCTTGCCCGCTCCGGCAGCACTCCGGGAATAGGTCAGGATGAACGCGACGGCACCGAGGCTTGCCAGACTCGCCAGCACCAGCAGCAGGTCGGTCACCCGCCATGACGGATCCTCTCGAGTGGCATGGTTTGCCGTCGCCTTCGCATCCATCCTCCCGACCGCGATCCACACCCAGGCGGTGTAGGTGAGGGAAGCGGCAGCCCAGCCGACGATTGCCGCGAAGGCCCACGACCCAATCAAGCCGGTCAATATCGCTGCGACACCTCCGACCACGGCCATCACGATCAGTCTCAGGCCCGACGGCCAGGAACGCCATCTGCGGACACCATGGTTGCTCATGCTCCGATGGTGGCACACCGCTTCGATTCGCACACCGCTTCGATTGGCACACCGCTTCGATTCGCACACGTCTTCGCGGTGCGAGGTCGGCCTTTCGCCTGCAGTCGGAACGCCAGGGGGTCAGGCGGCGGCGAAGCGACGGGCAGAGCGCTCCTTGGCCTTGGCCGCCTCGACCTCGCGATCTTTCGGAGGGGCGGTCGTCACGAGGTCGTCGAGGAGGTGCTGGGTCAGGTGTGCGATCTCACGAACGGCGCGGTCGAACGCCTGCGCATTGGCCTTCGACGGCTTAGTCGTTCCGCTGATCTTGCGTACATACTGCAACGCCGCCGCGTGCACTTCGTCACGGGATGCGGCTGGCTCGAAATTGTGGAGGGTGTGAATGTTCCGGCACATGCAAAGAGGGTACGCCGCAGACCTACGCAGCGCGATCGGGCGAAGCAATCGGCCGATCGGCTGGGAACGACGCCAGCACTCTTTAAAGTGCTACGAAAATGCCCCGGGAAATCAAGGGACTCGTGTAAACCAGGTTGTGCCCTATCAGCGCCGCTAAACCGGCTGTCGGGAGAGGCTCTCCAGCGGTTGTCGTCGACGTCGCGACGGTGGCCGGCGCGAACGACTGTCACAAGGAGTGCGTCATCGAGCACCTCGTAAGTGACGCGATAATCACCGGCGCGCGCCCGCCAGGCGATCTCCTCCCCCAGCAGTTTGCGAGCACCATGTGGTCGAGGCTCCTCAGCCAAGCCATCGATGAGCTGGAGCAGACGGTCACGTGCCTGCCGAGGCAGCTTCCTCACCTGGCGAGCAGCCGCAGTCGTGAATACACGCTCGCCGCCATACATTGCGCGCCCAAGCACGTCGGAGAGGTTGCCGCGGAGCTCGCGGGCCGAGACCTCGCTCGTCACCGTATCCATGCAGCGATTGCAGCACTTAAGCGACTTGTGTACACAATAACGCCACAGGCAATTTGCGCGCCGTTTTGATGTCGGCGGGGGAATTCACTATTGAAAGGGGGTATTCACATGGGGAGCATCGAGGTCTACAGCCCAGCTGTATTTCGCGGCGGTCGAAGTCGACAAAGGAAGCGGTCGGTACACCGATCCATCCAATGGGCAGCCGAACTTCCCGGGTCGCCGGAGACCATACGAAAGGTCGCCAACGTACTCAGCGGCGCTCTGCAGCTCGCTGTGAACGTGCGACCGCTCTCGACGATGCAGCGAGACATTCACGTGTTGCCAAACTGTTGCCAGGAGGCAAAATCATGCCCCGCCGGGCCAGAGCAAAGAAAAGCCCGGAAACCAGTGAATGACTGGTATCCGGGCTGTTGGTGACCCCAGCGGGATTTGAACCCGCGTTACCGCCGTGAGAGGGCGACGTCCTAGGCCGCTAAACGATGGGGCCAGTGAAACAACTTTACGAGTATGCCACATCCCCAAGCGGCGGCCAAACTGCTTGTTCTGAAAAGCAGCTCGCCTGCACGAAAGAGGCTGAGTACTACCCCATCCTGGTCTGGTTGCGTGGCAACGAAATCGGGTATTAGCTCACACCATGAGACTAACCAAGCTTGAGCATGCCGCCCTGGTACTCGAAGCATCCGGTCGGAAGCTCTTCATCGATCCGGGCTCGATGACCACGCCGATCACGGATGCCGGCAGCACCGCAGCGGTCGTTGTCACGCACGAGCATGCCGATCACTGGACACCTGAGCAGCTGACCCGGATCCGACAGCTCAGTCCCGACGCGCCGATCTTCGGCCCGGCCGGTTTTGCGGCAGCGGCAGAAGGCTTCGACGTCAGCGTCGTCCAGGACGGCGATATCGTCGAGGCGGAAGGGTTCACCCTCCGGTTCTTCGGAGCCAAGCACGCGATGATCCACTCATCGATCCCGCTGGTGGACAATGTCGGTGTGCTGGTCAACGACACGCTCTACTATCCCGGCGACTCCTTCACGATTCCCGAGGGCGTTCAGGTCGACACGCTGGCCGTGCCCTCCAGCGCACCGTGGCTCAAGTCCGGCGAATTCATGGACTTCGTGCTTGCCGTGCGGCCCAAACGCAGCTTCGCCACCCACGACATGGCGAATTCGGTGTGGGGAAACACGATGGCCAGCGGGCGCATCCGTCTGACTACCGAGCAGGGTGGCGGAGAATTCTTCCCGCTCGAGCCCGGAGACACACTCGACCTGTAGCACTCGACCTCTGGCGATAAAGAGACCCCGATAGCAACAAACTGGCCCCGGACCGATCGGTCCGGGGCCAGTTACGGCAGCGGTTATCCTGAGACAGCTGGTTACTGCTGGCGCAGCTGGTACCGCAACGAGGACAGTTCAGCGTTCAGCGCGGCGGGAACCCGCTTTCCGAATCGCGCGAAGTATTCCTCGGTCAGATCGCACTCCTGAAGCCAAGACTCCGGGTGCACCCGGAACAGCTCCTCAAGCTGACTGGAGGAGATCTCCAGCCCGTCGAGATTGAGTTCGTCCGCAACCGGTACCCGGCCGATCGGAGTGTTCGCAGCGCCGGCCGCGCCCTGCACCCGCCGGACGATCCACTCGACCACGCGAGAGTTCTCGCCGAAGCCTGGCCACAGGTACTTACCGTCGGCGTCCTTGCGGAACCAGTTCACCTGGTAGATCTTCGGTGCATTCATGCCGAGGGTGCGACCCACCTTCAGCCAATGTCCCCAGTAGTCGGCCATGTTGTAGCCGCAGAAGGGCAGCATCGCGAACGGGTCACGGCGCAACTCTCCAACCAACCCCTCGGCTGCCGCGGTCTTCTCTGACGAGACGGTCGCCCCCATGAAGACGCCGTGACCCCAGTCGCGGGCCTCGACAACCAGCGGAACATTCGTCGCCCTGCGGCCGCCGAAGAGAATCGCATCGATCGGCACACCATCCGGTGAGTCCCAGTCGTCGGCAATCGAGGGACATTGCGCCGCCGAAACGGTGAAGCGGGAGTTCGGATGTGCGGCCGGCTCAGACGAGTGCGGAGTCCAGTCGTTGCCCTTCCAGTCGATCAGATGATCGGGTGGCGTGTCGGTGAGACCTTCCCACCACACGTCGCCGTCGTCACGTAGCGCGACGTTGGTGAAGATCGTATTACCCCAGATCGTGTCCACCGCGGTCTGGTTGGTCGAGACTCCGGTTCCCGGTGCGACCCCGAAGAAGCCGGCTTCCGGGTTGATCGCACGAAGCCTGCCGTCGGGCCCTGGCCGGAGCCAGGCGATGTCGTCGCCGATCGTCTCCACCTTCCAGCCGGGGATGGTCGGCTGCATCATCGACATGTTCGTCTTCCCGCATGCCGACGGGAAGGCGGCGGCGAGGTGGTACGCCTTACCCTCGGGCGAGGTGACCTTGATGATCAGCATGTGCTCGGCCAGCCAGCCCTCATCGCGGGCCATCGTCGAGGCGATCCGCAGCGCGAAGCACTTCTTCCCGAGCAGCGCGTTGCCGCCGTACCCGGAGCCGTAGGAGAACACCTCGCGGCTCTCGGGAAAATGCACGATGTATTTCGTCTCATTGCACGGCCAGGCAACATCCGGCCGAACGACTCCGGAGTCGTCGATCAGCGGGTAGCCGACGCTGTGCACGGTGGCCACCCACGGTTCACCGGCCTCGATCTGGTCCAGTGCCGGTCGGCCCATTCTCGTCATGATCCCCATGTTCACGACGACGTAACGGGAATCGGTGAGCTCGACTCCAAGTTGGGAGATCGGGCCGCCAACCGGCCCCATCGAAAACGGCACGACGTACATCGTCCTGCCGCGCATACTCCCGGCGAACACGTTCTTGAGCGTGCCGCGCATCTCATCCGGTTCGCACCAATTGTTGGTCGGTCCCGCGTCGTCTTCCTTGGTCGAACAGATGTAGGTCTGCGCCTCGACTCTGGCGACATCGCGCGGGTCGGACCTCGCCAGAAAGCTGTTCGGGCGCCAGTCCGGATTGAGCCGGATGAAGGTACCCTCCGCCACAAGCTGCTTGGTCAATTGATCGGCTTCGCGCATCGACCCATCACACCAGACAACCTCATTGGGCTGAGTCAGTTCTGCGATCTCATCCACCCAGGCCTGCAATTTCGGATCGGTCGTTCCCCTTGTTGCGGGCTGCGCATCCCGGCTCGCCCCCGATGCCTTGTTTGCCGTTCCGTGTTGCGTGATTGTCATTTATCAGCCTTCCCACCCGAGTCCGCATTTGTGATGCGTTCATTACGCTTGTTTCTATTCTGGGTGAATATGAGCCGAGCTTGCAGGGAAACTGTGTGTTAATATTGTGTGTTTTTTAGGTATTGTTAAACGATGGCGACACAAACACGAGATCTTGAACTTCTGGGCCAACGCATCCGCCACTTCCGCGGGCAGCGCGGCCTCACCCTGGATCAACTCGGTTCCCAGGTCGGGGTGGCCAGCAGCCAGCTGTCTCTCATCGAGAACGGGCGGCGAGAGCCGCGTGTGTCGCTATTGAAGTCGCTGGCAGCCGCTCTGGAGATCCAAATCGCGGATCTGCTCGCGGAGGACGCGCCAAATTCTCGGGCGGCACTTGAGCTGGAACTGGCCAAAGCGCAGCGCAGCACGCTGTACCAGGGCTTGGGACTCCCGATCATCAAGCCAACCCGCGGCACGACCAGCCAGACCTTGGAAGCGATCGTCGGCCTCCATCAGGAACTCGCCCGCCGCTCCCGAGAGGCTATCGCCACGCCAGAGGAAGCGCGGCGCGCGAACACCGAGCTCCGCGAATACATGCGGACACAGAACAACTACATCGATCCGATCGAGGCGCTGGCCGAAGAGCAGGTCGCCGCCTCAGGCCACCGCACCGGAGCGCTCACCCATCGTGAGGTCAGTGTGATGGCCGAGCACCTCGGCCTACGACTGATCTACGTGGATGACCTGCCGCACTCGGCGCGTTCGGTCACCGACCTTGAGAACGGCCGGGTCTACCTTCCCCCGGCGTCGATTCCCGGTGGCCACGGGCTGCGCTCGATGGCGCTGCAGGCGATGGCTCATCGCGTGCTCGCTCATGAGACGCCAGAAAGTTATGCAGATTTTCTCCGGCAGAGATTGGAGATCAACTACTTCGCGGCCGCATGCCTGATGCCGCGCACTGCCTCGGTCACCCTGTTACAGAAAGCCAAGCGAGATCGGGATCTCGCGGTCGAAGACTTCAGGGACGCCTTCGGGGTCACCCATGAGGCAGCCGCGCTGCGTCTGACCAACCTCGCCACGATCTACCTCGACATGACGCTGCACTTTCTTCGGGTCGGCGACGACGGCGCCCTGTACAAAGGCTATGAGAACGACGGCCTGCCGTTGCCCAGCGATGTCACCGGGGCAATCGAGGGGCAGCTGGTCTGCAGGCAATGGAGCGCGCGCAGCGCGTTCACCCATACCAACCGAACGACCGAGCTGTACCAATACACCGACACTCCGGCAGGAACGTACTGGTGCGCCACCCAGACCGGTTCCACCGCAGCCGGCGGCTTTTCGATCTCGGTCGGAGTTCCTTTCGCACAGGCGAAATGGTTCCGGGGTCGCGAAACCACGATTCGTGCGGTATCCCGATGCCCGGACGAGTCGTGCTGCCGCCGGCCAGAACCGGAACTTGCCGCGCGTTGGTCGGACCGGGCCTGGCCGAGCGCCAGGCTGCACGCGCACATCCTGTCGCCGCTGCCATCCGGCACCTTCCCCGGAGTGGACGACTCCGAGGTATACACATTCCTGGAGAAGCACTCGAAAGAAGACTAAGTACCGCACTCGTACCCTATAGCGCCCCATACTCTGTCAGCCTGTCGATTGCCGGCGGCAGTAGAATCTGAACTAACTGCGCATTGCGCGGGCGGCATGCCATCTAAGATACCGTTCACCCAGACTAAAGAGATCACCCTGATTCGAGTCATCAGCTACAACCTCCGCAAGAACCACGCCAGTGGGGAACTCGCGGATTTGACGGACCGTTTCGACCTCGATGTGCTTTGCCTGCAAGAGGCAGACACGTCAGAGCTTCCGGGTGAGCTGGCTGACCTGTACCTGGCGGATTCCACGAAGCGGAATCGGCTGGGTCTGGCCGTTTACTATCGCAAGGATCGGTTCACCGCGATGGAGACCAAGGCGTTCGCACTGAAGAAGTCAATCCACGATCGAGTGCTGCGCCCGGCCAACGAACGACTGATCGGCACCCACCTGATTGACAATGAAACCGGCAGAGGCTTCGTCGCGGCATCCTTCCATGCCGCTCCGCTGACCGCGCTCAACTCCCTGCGTCGCAACCAGATCCGGGCCGCCCACCGGGAGCTATGGGGCATGGGCGACGGCCTACCCACTCTGATGGTCGGCGACTACAACTACCCGTTCTTCACCAAGAATCTCACGGAGAAGGTGCAGGCGCGTGGGTACGACCTCTCGCTGAGTGACCACACGACGTACACCCGATACAAGTTTTTCAAAGGCCACTTCGACTTCGTCACCTCGATCGGGCTGAACGTCGGGAGCGTCGAGACGCTGCCGAGCGGCAATTCCGACCACATGCCGATCCTGGTATCTGCCGACTATCGGGACCAGCCCTCGATCCCGGAGCGGATCTAAGCGCTCATTGGGTCAGGCGGTCGTGGCCCGGCTGGCTAGCCGATAAAGTTCCTTGGTGAGTTCGGCAAGTCTTTGACCGTTGTCGTCATAGAAGCCCCGCCCACTCTTGGCACCGAGGTGGCCATCGGCGATGTGCTGCTCGATCGTGCGCGAGACGACCTGATCGGTCGCAAGGTCTGGATACAACGAATTGGAGATATCGCGCAACGTGTCGTGGCCGATCAGATCGGTCATCTGCAGCGGGCCGAACGCGGGAATGAATGCCTGGAACGTCGACTGCACCATCGCATCCAGTTCGAGCGGGTCGACCGATCCTACGTCGACCAGATGTAACATCTCGCGCAGCATGGCGAACCAGACCCGATTCCATAAGAAGCCGGGTATCTCCTTTCGCAGTCGCACCGTTTTCAGGCCGATAGCGGAGCAGAATTGCATCGTCGCCTCGATAAACTTTTCTTCGGTCTTCTGACCCGCGACCACCTCCGCGAAGAGGATCAATTGGGTTTGAACCGGATGGACGACCAAGGCCCGCTCCGGATGGCTCATCCCTTGGGCCAGTTTGGTCATCGGAAAGTTGGAGGTCGAGCTCCACACGAGCGTGTCAGGCGCGACCGAGGCCTCGATGTCCCGGTAGCACGCCGTCTTGGCCGCGGCGTCTTCCACGATCGATTCCATCACGGCCGCGCAGGGAGCAATCGCGGCGCCGAGGTCTTGATGGACCGTCACCCGGGCCAGGGTCTCATCGATGACGGAGGGTTCCAATAGGCCTACTTCGACTAGTACGAGCAGGCTCGCGTGAAGCCGATCCAAGAGCGTGCGGGCAGATGCTCCGGGTGACCAGGCGCGCACCTCGACGCCGGCGAGGGCGAACTGTTGAACAAAAAGGTGTCCGATGTAGCCGACGCCGACCACGCCGACCGGGCCTTCTAACGCGCGTCCCATTGCCATGGTCCGAGCCTATTGCAGCCTCACCGTCTGCTGCGCTGCCGCAGATCGGCGTACGCGACGAGCAGGGCCAACCCGACGATGACAATGATCGCGACGAACCCCGCCCCGAACGCGACCGTCCAGTCTGAGACGCTGAGCACACCGAATGCGATCGCCGTGATGACGGCAATGCCAACCGAGGCGCCGATGCGCTGACCGGTCTGCATGATGCCACCGGAGCTGCCCGCGTACCGGAGCGGAACCTGGGCCAGAGTAAGCGCCTGATTCGGGCTGATCACCGCACCCTGGGCAATACCGACGAAGGCGAGGCTGCCCAGGAGCCACCATTCGCTGATCCCGGCTACGGCGTGCAACCACACCACCAGAATGCTCAGCAGCAGCCCCAGGATCGCGCTGTACATCCCGGCAATCACGATCTTGCGGCCCAGTCGCACGACATTGCGGCCACCCCACAGCGCTGCGAAGATCGACAGCACAGAACTGGGCAGGCCGACCAGGCCCGACTCCAGCGCAGTGTGTCCGAGTCCGTCTTGCATATAGAGCGCCACGAGAACCCACACGCTCGTGACGCCCATGAAATAAAGCGTGATCAATCCTGAACCGTTGGCGAAGCTGGGCGTGCGAAATATCGCCAGGTCGACCATCGGGCTACGGCCCCGAGCCTTGTACCGACGCTCCCACCACAGCCAAACCAGAAGGAGGCCGGAACCGATGAGCAACGACAGCCACACCACCGGGTTACCTTCCGCCTCCACGAACGGAAGCATCACCGCGAGCACGGCCAGACCGAGCAAAACGGCCCCTACCGGGTCGAGGTCCCGGCTCTGTGCGGGGGCATCCGGATCGACAACACGGTTCCGGTTCAGCAGCGGTTTCGGTATCCACAGCCAGGCCAGGATGATCGCGAAGATACCGACCGGGACGTTGACGAAGAAAGTCCACCGCCAACCCTGCGCCGCGCCGGCCGCTTGAATCAAGAGGCCGCCGAGTACCGGTCCAATGGCCACCGAGACGCCGACGGCGCCACCGAAGATGCCGAATGCCCGCCCCCGCTCGGCACCTCGAAAGTACTGTTGGATCATTCCAACCGCCTGCGGACTCAGCAGTCCTGATCCAATTCCCTGGAATGCGCGCGCGATGTTCAGCGACAACGCGTCCGGCGCAAGCCCCGACACCACCGAAGAGATCGTGAACAGCGCAATGCCGGCGATGAACAGGGGCCCGCGACCGAATACGTCTCCGGCGCGGCCGGCGCTGACGAGGCCGACGCCGAAGGTGAGCGCGTAGCCGGCGAGAACCCATTGCAGCTCCGACTGAGTCGCGTGCAGGGCCGACTGGATGGAGGGCAACGCCACATTGACGATGCTCACGCTGATCAGCGACATAAACAGCGCCGCGATGAGCACACTGAGCACGCGCCATCTCTCGGGGTGCGGTGTGTACTCGCCTGCCGGGCTCAGAGGGGTGGCCACTTCATCGACCGTATCACCCAGAGCGCGCCCGCAGGACCCCTTGGCCCTGGCTCAACTCTCACCCGATGACATCTCGCTCATGACTGGCGCGGTTGCCTGGCCGCGATGCGGAGCCGTCTCAGCCTGCGGTAGTGCGCAGCCTCGCGGGAGACCAGGATGCCCGAGAGCACGATCGAGATGGTGGAGCCCAGCAGCACGGCAAGAGTGCCCTCTGCGACGACCTCCGGAGAGCCGGCAAAGGCAAGTTGGTTCATCAGCAACGAAACCGTGAAACCGATCCCGCCAAGGGCACCTGCCGTCAGGAGGCTGGAGAAGCTCAGATGAGGGTGGGCGTCCTTGGGGCCAAGAACGGTGGACAACCAGCCGCCGAGAACGATGCCGATGAGCTTCCCGACCGGGAGCGCGACCAGGATCCCCCAGAATGGTGCGGCGAGTTCGGTGATCGGAACCTGCGGAATGGCCACTAATGCCGCCGAGAATGCGAACAGCGGCAAGACGACGCCGTTGGAGAAAGGTTCAAGGATGTGACGCGTTCGCAGGGCGGGCCTGTGCGGCATCGCCAGGCCAAGAGCGACCCCGGCGATGGTTGCGTGCACCCCGGAAAGGTACACGACGTACCAGATCGCCACCGCGAGCACACCCATCAGGATCGCCACCAACACGCGCGACCGTGTCCCGAGAAGTCGACCGAGAACCGCGAAGGCAACCACGGCGAGCACCGCGACACCCAGCATCAACAGGTTGGGAGCCGCGGTGAAAAAGACCGCGATGATGATGATCGCGATGACATCGTCGAGGATCGCCAGAGCGAGCAGGAAGATCCGCAACCGTGCAGGTATCCCCTTGCCGAAGACGGCGAGCACTCCCAGCGCGAAGGCGATGTCGGTGGCGGTCGGGATCGGCCATCCTTTCGCGTAGCCCGAGCCAGCGGTGAACGCGAGGTAGATCAGAATTGGCACGATTACCCCGCCGACGGCCGCGATTGCCGGTCGGATCGCTTTGGGGAGACTGTTCAACTCGCCGGCGGTCAGTTCGTGCTTGAGCTCGACGGCGACCACGAAAAAGAAGATTGCGAGCAGCCCGTCGCTGATCCAATGCTCGACCGACAAATTCAAGGTCGTGCCCGGGATCGCCAGGTGAGTGCCCTGAAGCCTGAGTACGGCCGGGCCGATCACCGAGTTGGCTGCGACAAGACCGCAGACCGCCGCGACCAGCAGCAGGGTGGCGGAGGCGCGCTCGGAACGCAGGATGCTCATGAGGCGCGTGCAACCCGACCGGCAAAGGGTGCGCCGATCCCGATTCGGAAGAGCGGCCAACTGACGTGCAGGCCGTTTGACACGACTAACAAGCTATCCGCACGCGTGGTCTTTGGCAACGCCACACGAGTACACCCGCGCCGTGACCCGCTATCTCGGATCAGCTGCCAGACTATTCGCGTTCGCGGCCGTGGAGCGTGCCACAACCCGAACCTGCGGCTCGAGCGGCGTGCGTAGCAGCGCATGCAGGAAGCAGGTCTGCTCACTCATGTCGAGAACCTGACGCGCGAAGTCCTCACCCTCGCTGGTCTCCAGGAATAGGTGTGTCTCGACCGGCTCGGCTGACCCGTGACCGTTGGCGCCGTCGGCTGAGGATCCACGCGATATGCGCAGGTCCTGAACCAACCGGTAATCCGCGAGGTCCTTGTGGGTGATCCGCGCGTACCGGCCGATCTGGGTCATAAAGCAGAATGCGATACCCGCAGCGACGTAGCTGGCGGCATCGGGAGCCAGCCCCTTGCCGCCATTGGCCGGCAACTCATCGGAGAGGAAGCGGAACGACGAGCCCTTCGGGTTGAGCAGGCGCTGTACGATCTCCTTGGTCCCGTCTTCGCGGATCCGGCACTCCCCCCAGACATGCAAGGTACGGCTCTGAGTCTCGGCGAAGCTTGAACTCACCCCGCCGTCACCCTCGACCTTGTCGGCAGGAACCAGCATGGTGACCAGGGGCTCAGACGGAACCTCGGCTACTTCGAGCTTCTCGAACAGGGCACCCGGGTCCGTCGGGACCGAGTCCGCGAGTCGAGCCACCCGATCGGGGCTCAGTTCCGCGCCGTTCGTGGTCAGCGTGAACAGGCTCTCCAGCGGTGCACGCAGCAATCCATTGACGGGCGCGGCCCGCACTGCATCCGCCACCAGAGTCGCCAGGGCGTCCTCGTCGAGCGTTGTCTCGGCCTCGACCTCGAGCACGGGCGGGAGTGCCCCGCCCACCATGGTGCCGCGAAGCGCAGAACCCTCCATCGTGTAGTAGCTGTGCAGTGTGACCGTGAGGTCCAGCAGCTCGATGCCACGTCCGCGCGCCAGGGTGAGCAGCTCATCGGTGTACGCCGCCACGAGACCGGTCGTCATGTGCGCCAGCGGGAAGGGGCCCTCGTCGTACCCGTCCAGGTAGGGACCCTCATCGCTGACGAGCCGCCACAGCGGCGCATCCGGAGCCGGTCTGACCAAGACCTCTTTCTGCATCCCGGCCAGGGACCGCGCCCATACCCGCACCGTTGCGCGGTCCGCCGAAGCGTCGAGTGAATCGGGCACAGGCCCGCCCACCCGAAAGAACCGGGGGCGAGTTTCCTCGCCCAGGACATTATGCGGCTTTGCGACCATCGACGTCTCCTTGCATAGGCCCAGTGGTGATCGTCACCCTACTCGGGCCAGCAGCTATCGGTAAAGCGCTCCAGCGCTGGCTAAAGGTAACTGCAGATGCGCTGCGGGTCGCACTCGACAGGATCCGCCGCGGCGACCGTCTCGTGGTATTCGGCGACAGCAGATCGCAACGTCAGCAGCTCCGCAATCTGCCGATCAAGGTCTGCCAACTGTTTGGCCAGCAGGTCACGCACGTGGAAACACGGGGCATGTCCCGCATCGCGTACCCTCAGGATGTCCCCGATCTGGGCCAGAGTGAGCCCGGCAATCCGCCCACGGTGAATGAAATCCAGCCGGGCAATCGTTTCGTCTCCATAGTCGCGGTAGCCGTTTGGCGCCCGACGCGCCGGCGGCAGTAGTCCTCGATCTTCGTAGAACCGGAGCGTCTTCGTGGTCATCCCCGTGGCCACTGCCGCCTCACCAATGCGCATAATCACCGTCCACTTCGTCTTCCGCTTCCGTCTTCCGCTGACTTCGGCGCAAACTCGCGCTTGACATTCCACTATAGGTCAAGGTGCAGAGTGGGCCACAGCAGGATCACGACGTGATGTCGCTTCCACCTGCGCACTGCAATTCAGCCACCGCGTGGAGGTTTCATGTCAGCCCCGTCAATGTCCGTGTCCAGCTTCGATCTGGCCATCATCGGCTCTGGCGGCGGTGCGTTCGCGGCCGCCATCCGGGCCACCAATCTCGGCAAGAAGGTTGTCATGATCGAGCGCGGCAGGATAGGCGGCACGTGCGTGAACACCGGCTGCATTCCCTCAAAAGCGTTGCTGGCCGCTGCCGAGGCACGCCATGTGGCTCTGGACTCCGGCCGGTTCCCCGGCATCATGGCCTCCGCTGATCCGACCGACATGCCGGAATTGCTCGACGGCACACGCACCCTGGTGGAAACGATGCGGGCCACAAAATATGTGGACTTGATCAACGACTATGGGTGGCAGTTGCGACAGGGCAATGCCGTCTTCTCCGGAACCGCGGTCGATCCGGTGCTCGATGTCACCGGTGCCGACGGCACCGCGGAAGTGGTGCGCGCGGACCATTACCTGATCGCCACCGGCTCGGCCCCCTGGGCGCCTCCGATCGACGGATTGCACGGGGTGGACTATCTGACCTCGACGACCGCGATGGAACTCGATGAGCTCCCGCAGTCCCTGCTGGTTCTGGGAGGTGGCTATGTCGCCCTGGAGCAGGCACAACTGTTCGCCAGGCTCGGCTCGAAGGTGACCATGCTGGTGCGGTCCAGGCTGGCCTCTGCAGAGGAACCGGAAGCATCCCGGGCACTGGCGGGAGTCTTCGCCGATGAGGGCATCCGGGTCGTCCGGAGGGCCACCGTGACCGGGGCGCGCACCGACCAGAGCAGCGCAGAGGTTGTCGCAACAGCGACCGTGGACGGCGGACGGCAGGAATTCCGGGCCAGCAAACTCCTCGTCGCCACCGGCCGACGCCCGGTCACCGACGGGCTAAATCTGGCCGCGGTCGGGGTCGAAACCGGAAAGACCGGCGAGATCGTGGTGGGCAGCACGCTGGTCAGCACTAATCCGCGGATCTGGGCTGCCGGGGACGTCACCGGGCACCGCCAATTCGTCTATGTCGCCGCCAACCACGGTGCCCTGATCGTGGAGAACGCATTCAACGATGCCGGCCGAGAAGTCGACTACCGGCACCTCCCGCGGGTCACCTTCACAAGTCCGGCGCTGGCCGCCGTGGGGATGACGGATAAAGAGGCCAACGGCGCAGGCATCCGCTGCCAATGCGGCGTGGTGCCTTTGGAATATGTACCACGAGCCCTGGTGAACCGGGACACCCGCGGATTCGTCAAAGTTGTCGCCGACCATGACACCGGGCGCATCCTCGGCATCACCGCCGTCGCGAAAGATGCCGGCGAAATCGCCGCGGCCGGCGTCTACATTCTGGAAGCCGGCATGACCGTCGATCAGGTCGCCCACATGTGGAGCCCGTATCTGACCATGGCCGAAGGCTTGAGGATCGCGTGCCAGTCCTACAACACCGACGTCTCCAAACTCTCCTGCTGCGCCGCCTAGGTGTTCTTCCCACGGTGGTTGTGTGCAGCGTGGCGTGACTGAATGAGGTGAGGACCTCCGGTATCGATATGGGTAACCACACTCATCTCGATCCACGGAGGTCCTCGTGTCATACGTTACCCACGCCCGCGCTGCGTTGAACCCGGCCGGCCGGTTGAAGATCGCCCAGCTCGTCGTCAACGACGGATGGGCGCAGGCCCGCGTCGCCGAACGCTTCCAAGTCGCACGCGGCACCGTGTCCAAGTGGGCGGCCCGGTATCGGGCTGAGGGTAAAGCCGGACTGCAGGATCGCTCATCGCGTCCGTTACGGTCTCCGAACCGCACCGACCGGCGAACGGAGCGGCGGATCATCGCCCTGCGGGTCACGAGACGGTGGGGTCCGCACCGGATCGGCTACCACCTGCACCTGCCGCAATCGACGGTGTCAAAGGTGCTCACCCGCTACCGGGTGCCGTTGCTGGGCCACATCGATCTGAACACCGGGGTGCGGGTTCGCAAGCCCAAGCCGGTGCGCTATGAACGCGGCAATCCCGGCGATCTGGTGCATGTCGACGTGAAGAAACTCGGCCGCATCCCCGACGGCGGAGGATGGCGCACTTTGGGCAAAGCTGCCGGGGTCAAGAACAAGAAGAAATCCGTCCCGGTCGGCTACGCGTTCCTGCACTCCGCGATCGATGACCACTCCCGGGTCGTCTACTCCGAGATCCTCACCGACGAGAAGAAGGGGTCCGCCGCCGAATTCTGGGACCGCGCCAACGTGTTCTACACAGGGCTGGGGATCACCGTGACCCGGGTGATGACCGACAACGGATCCTGCTACCGTTCGAGGCTGTTCAACGACGCGCTCGGCGAGGGGATCAAACACAAATACACCAAGCCCTACCGGCCACAAACGAACGGGAAAATCGAACGCTTCCACCGCACCCTCGCGTTCGAGTGGGCCTACGCCGACCACTACCCCTCAGACGCGGCCCGAGCAGCCACCTACCAGGCCTGGATTCATAGCTACAATCACCACAGACCCCATACCGGCATCGGAGGCAAGCCCCCCATCGAACGCGTCCACAACGTCAATGGGAAGAACACCTAGGACACCTGAATCCCACCGTGGGTGACAAACTGGACTGATGAGTGACCTCAACCCGGCCGATGTTGCGGCCGTCGTTTTCGATGTCAATGGGACGCTGTCGGACATGTCTGCGATGACGGACGCATTCGACGCCGTCGGCGCACCGGCCGCACTGGCGAAAACATGGTTTGCCGGAGTCTTGCGCGACGGGTTCGCGCTCGCGGCGGTGGACGAAAGCACGGCGTTCGCCGAAATCGCCAGAACCCATTTGATGGCGGTACTGGGATCTGTTCCGCTGAACTGCCCGGTTGCCGAGGCGACCTCCTCGATCCTGGAACGGATGAGGATGCTCTCACTGCACCCGGATGTTGTCGAGGGCGTTCATGCTCTCGCTCGCGGCGGCCTGCGCCTGTTGACCCTGTCCAATGGTTCCACCGAGGTTGCCGAGAAATTGCTCTCCGACGCCGGCATTCGGGACGAGTTCTCGATGCTGCTCTCCGTGGAGGGTGGGTCGCAGTGGAAACCAGCGGAATCGGCATACGAGGTTGCGTTCGCCGCCACGGGACTGGCGGCTCAAGAAATGGTGCTGGTCGCCGTTCACCCGTGGGACATCCACGGCGCCAACCGGGCAGGAATGCGAACCGCGTGGATCAATCGCGACGATGAGCCGTACCCGAGCTATTTCGCGTCTCCCGACCTCGTCGCGCGATCGATTACCGAGCTGGCCGAATCGCTGCACTCGACGAACTAAAAAAGCGTTCCCGCGGCCGCAACGATGTGCCCGCCACGCAGGCTTTCCAGAACGACCCCCGTGCCATCCGCCTGCAGTGCGGCCCAGGGATGCGCATGGATATCGGAACCGCCGAGCTGGCAGGCTAGATGCGCCAGCGGGCCGAGAACGCTAGCGAGCCCGGTGGTGGATTGCAGATCAACGATCCCAACCCTTCCGGGGTGCTTCAGCACAGCGAGGCTGGCGCGCCAGGCGGCGCGCCAGTCAGCGAACACACTCATGGAATAGGTCGCGAACACCGCATCCACTCCCGGCTCCCGACCCGACTCTTCGACGATGGCGTTGACCAGGTCGGCATCGAACGACTCCGCATCGGCCTCAAGCAGGCGCACCGTGCGCAGATCCTCGCGCGCGACGCGTCGTCGGGCGACCGCCAGCATCCCGGGGCTCCGGTCCAAGCCGATCACCAGCCCGGACGGCCCGACCGCGTCGGCGAGCAGAGAGAAATTGAGCCCGGTGCCGCAGCCAAGATCCAACACGACATCGCCGGGTCGCGGTCGCAGAAGCCGGACCCCGGCAACCCTACCGACCCGATAAAGCAACCGCTCCCCTGAGAACGTGTCGTAGAAGGGGGCTCCTGCCGTGTACCATTTCGCTGCCCGCACAGTGACCTCCTTCACAGACGGCCCGCCATGACCTGGCCTACCCTCAACACTATGACCGGCGCTCTCCACGATTTCATCCCACCCGCAAACCCGTGGGACTTCGTGGTTATCGGTGGAGGTACCGCTGGGCTCGTGGCCGGCCGCACCGCGGCGAGTTTCGGTGCCCGGGTCCTGCTGATCGAGTCGGGTCGCCTTGGCGGGGACTGCTTATGGACAGGATGTGTGCCGTCGAAATCGTTGATCGCCGCCGCCCACGCCGCATCCACGGCCGCGCGCTCCGCAGCGCTGGGGGTGAGAGTGGATGGCGAGGTAGTCGATTTCGGTGCGGTACTGAGCCATCTGCACTCCGCGATGCACACGATTGCACCCGTCGACTCCGCCGAGTCTCTCGAACACGCCGGTATCGCCGTCCTGCGAGGGTCGGCTCGTTTCCTCGACGGGCGCACTCTGATCGTCAACGGCCAGACGATTCGGTTTCGCCAGGCGATGATCGCAACCGGAAGCCGCCCGCGTAATCTCGATGTAGCGGGAGCAGACACACTGACCGTGCTGACCAGCGACAACATTTGGGACCTCACCGAACGACCGGACCGGCTCGTGGTCGTCGGCGGTGGTCCGATCGGATGCGAGCTCGGCCAAGCGCTGGCTCGCCTCGGGTCACGCGTGACCCTTGTCCAGCGCAGTGAGCGTCTTGTTCCGAGAGAGTCCAAGGCGGCCGAGGAGATCCTCTCCGCTGCGCTGAAGCGAGACGGAGTCGAAGTGCGGAAGGGATCCGCCGTGAAACAGATCGAATCCACCGACGCGATGTCCGGTTCCCTCACCCTGGACGACGGCACGGTGCTGAATTTTGACCGTATCCTCGTGGCCGTGGGCAGGCTTGCCGATACCCGGTCCCTGGCACTTGAAAACGCCGGCGTCAGCCTCGACGACCGCGGCACGGTGATCATCGACGACAATTTGCGCACCACCAACTCGCGAATCTGGACCGCCGGAGACGTGACCGCACTCCCCCGGTTCACGCACACTGCGGGTGTCAACGGCAGCATTGCCGCATCCAACGCCATCCTGGGGCTGCGGCGCCGGGTGGACCGGCGGGTAATCCCTCGGGTGACGTTCACCGAACCCGAGATCGCTGCTGTCGGTCTGCAAGCCGCCGATGCAATCCCCTCCACCCATCGGGTCGTGACCATCGATCACCGCCATCTCGACCGGGCCATCACCGAGGCCGCGACCTCCGGATTCACCCAGATCGTCACCGACCGGAAGGGAGTTCTGCTCGGGGCAACGATCGTGGGTCCCCGTGCCGGTGAATCCCTCGCGGAGGTGACGCTTGCGCTCAAGCACCGCCTCACCGCCAGCCAGGTCGCCAGCACCACCCACCCGTATCCGACCTACAACGATGCGGTGTGGAACGCGTGCTTGGTTATCGTGCGGGAACGCTTAGGCAGGGGGCTCCTGCGCCGCGCAATCCACCTGTTGGTAACCATTCGCCGTGCCAGAGTGAAATGATCCCGCCGCTCACACGAGCGCCCGATACCCCGCAACAATCCGCTGAGTTGCGCTGGCTCCGACGAAAACGGCCCAACCGATGGCGATGATCCACGCGGCAGATGGCACGAGCAACCACACCGTGTGAATCACGATGGTCTCTGTCGCCTCGGCAATGCGGCCGAAGAAAGAGAGAGACCGCCCGTCGTCGATCGTTCTGCCGGCCTTTTCGGCAAGAGAAGAGAAGGCAAGGAACGCACCGCCATTGACGTAATAGGTCAGCAGAACCGCGACGAAAGGCCACCACGGCGAACCGAATTCCACACTCGCCCCGATGCCGACTCCGAAGACGGCCGCCCCGTACACGACGAAGTCAGAGGTGATGTCCAAGAAGCCGCCGGCACTGGATTCCAACCGCCTTCCGGGCGTGCGCCGCACCCGGGCCAGCGAACCGTCGAGCCCGTCGAGCAGGCGAGAGAGAAGCCACAGAACCGCGGCGATCAGCCAGAGTTGAAACCCCGCGCAGACGGCGCTGGCGATACCAAGCCCAAGCCCGAAGACCGTCAACCGGTCCGGACTGATCCACGGCCGGTCAAGGGACTCGGCCATCACCGTCAGTGGGGTATCGAACCGGCGGCGCAGGGCAGAATCAAACATTGTCATCTCTCATTTCGCGATCGACCGTTGTTCCGGAGCGACGTCTGGTGCGAATGCCCACGAGCACGCCTCCGATGGTCAGCACCCCGAGGCCACCAACGGCGGCCCAGAATTCCCAACCGAGCTGCAGGCCGTACGCACCGATCGCTACGTATGCGATGTCGCCGGGAATGATGCCGACCGCAGTCCCCAGGGCGTAGTCGCGGCGGCGGACTGCGGTCAGCCCGGCAATGTAGTTGATCGCGGTGAACGGGATGACCGGCACCAGCCGCACCCCCAGGACGGCGAGGAACCCACGGCGGCGTAGCAGCTCGTCGACCCGCGCCACCCGCGTTCCGGTGAACCGTTCGATCGTCTCCCGGCCCAGCCATCGGCCGAGGAGAAAGGCGAAGCCTGCGCCCAGAAGCGCACCGATGTAGACCATGATCGCGCCAGCCCAGAAACCCCACACCAGTCCGGCGACAATACTCAGCGCAGCCTTCGGGACCGGCGCGAGCGTGATCGCGGCGTAACCGAGAACAAATCCGATCAGCCCGATCGCGCCCGCCGAGGCGACGGTAGAGCGAAGCGTATCCACCGCCGGCACTGGGATGAACGCTGCGATCAGCGCCGCCGCAACGACAAAGACGATCAGCGCGACAAGGCGCCAGAGGGTACCGCTACCCATCCGCCACCGTCGCAGATCACGCATTCTGCACCAGAGGTTGCCGTGCTGCCAGCGGGCCAGCTACCCGATCGACGAGTGCGAGCTCGCCGGCGGGAATTCGCACGCGAACCCGATCACCTAGGGCAACGGCGCGGAACGCCGTCGTTTCCGCATGCAGGGTGGCTTCCCCGGCCTGGACGGTCACCAGTTGGCGGGCGCCAAGCGGCTGCACAGCGCTGACAATGGCCTCGGTTCCGGCTGTCCCCGCGGTAAGGATCTCGACGCTCTCCTGGCGAACCACCAGGATTCCGGATCCGTCTGCACCCGGTGTTCCACCCGGAACCGGAAACGCCCCCCACGCCGAATAGTGAGTCCCGGCAGCGATGGTGCCCGGGATCTCGTTCTTTCCCCCCATCAGACGGCTCGCCTCGACCGAAATCGGGCGTCGATACAGGTCCTGCACCGTGCCGTGCTGAACCAGGCGGCCGGCGTTGACCAACGCGATCGTGTCGGCGAGGGATGCGGCCTCATCACGATCGTGGGTGACCAGGATCACGGTCGAGTTCACCAGGTTTCGGATGTCACGCAACAGCTGGTGCATCTCCTGACGCAATTCCAGATCCAGGGCGCTGAACGGTTCGTCGAGCAGAAGAACCGCGGGGCGAGCCGCCAAAGCGCGAGCCAGCGCCACTCTTTGCGCCTGCCCTCCGGACAACTCGTGCGACGACCGACCGCCCAGCCCATCCAACTGAACCATATTCAGGAACTGGGTGGCGTCGGCCCGCGCTGCACGCCGACGCACCCCGCGAACCACCGCGGCGAACGCGACGTTGTCAATGACACTCAGATGAGGAAACAAGAGCGGTCGCTGCGACACCATGGCCATGCCGCGTTTCTCGGGGTCCACGCCGGTGATGTCTTGCCCAGCCACACTGACGCGGCCGGAGTCCGGTTGTTCCAGGCCGCACACCAACCGAAGCAGGGTACTCTTTCCGGATCCGGATGGGCCCAGCACCGCAATACAATGCCCACCTGCGATCTGCAGCGAGAGGTGGTCCACCGCAGGAGGTCCGACCCTCGAAAAGGTTTTGGTAATCGCATCCACGATAACGGTGGCGCTCATGTTTCCTCCCGAGTTCGATGGCGTCCAGTTCTCTCCAGAACGGCCAGGAATACCAGTGGCGGCACAATCGCTGCCACCGAGAGAACGGCGGTCACAGCGGTGTTGCCCGTCCCGGCAGCCGAGGAGGCGACGAGGATGGGAACGGTGACCAGCTGCCCGCCCCCGATCAGCAGCGTGACGAGGTAATCGCTCCAACCCACCAGAAAGCCGAGGAAGGCAGCGCGTGCCAGCGCCGGCGCAATCAGCGGAAGGTGAACGCGGGTCACGACCTGCCGGCGTGACGCCCCGAGCAACCGCGCTTCATCCTCGAAACCGGTGTCATAGGTCCCGTATGCGGCGCGCATCACAAAGGTCGTATACGGCAAAGCGTATACAACCAAGATTCCCACGACGCCGACGACGCTTGGTGTGTGGAGACGGAGCAGGATGACGTTGAGCCCCGTTGCGACTGCGAACGCCGGCAGCGCGATCGGAGCAAAGAGAAGCACGGTGAGCCAACCCGCGCCCCTGACCCGGTACACGGCGACGGCGCGGGCGGCCATCGTACCCAGTGGGGTGGCGATGAGTGTGACGACGAGGCCTAAGCCCAGCGAAGTAAGGAACGCCGGTGCCGCTCCCTGAGCGAGTGCTGCAGTGAGACCGGTGCTGCCCCAGCGAGTGGGCAGGACGTTCGGAAAGGACCACCGGTCGGCCAAAGCCCATAAGACTAAGGGGGCAAGCGGGAGCAGAAACCAGCAGGCCAGGCCGAGGGAGAGCCCGACGCGCCCCACCCGGCCGAGCCCTCGCGGTCGGCTGAGCCCGGTGCCCGGGCGACGCTGCAGTGGGTGCGGGTCGCGCTCGGCGCGGGAGAACACCGTCATCGCCATAAACGCGTCCTCTTCAACAGGCCGAACGCGACCAACACGGCAGCCCCGGATAGAACGACGGTGATCACCGCTATTGCGGCCGCCTCCGGACGCGAGGCAAGGGTGACCGAGTTGTACAGCCGAACCGCCATAACCGGTAACGGCTCCGGGTACGCGCGGCCCAGAAGCCATGCCACTTCGTAGGATCCCAGTGTGTAAACGAACACGATCACGGCCGAGACAGTCAGCGCCGGCGTTGCCAACGGCAGCAGGACGTGGCGCAGTCGCGAGGCACGGCCGGCGCCCAGTAGTGCGGCTGTTTCGTCGTAACGGTTCACCCTGCTGGCGAGGGTCCCCACGACGACCAGCGCGACGAACGCGGACTCCTTCCATCCGTATTCGAGGACGGTCGCGCTCCACCAGGGGCCACCGACGAATGCCGGCCATCCCGTCCCTGGAACGTGAAAGAGACGAGCCAGGAATCCGCCGTCGCTGAGCAGAAGCCCCATCGTCGCGGCGCCGACCAGGTGCGGAACCGGAATGGTGAGGGCGCTGACCCATTCCACTATCCGTCCACTCCAGCGGCCCTGGAGTACGACAACGGCCGCCGTGAATCCGACCACGACCGCTAGAAGTGTTGCCGCGGCAGACACTGCAAGGGATATTCCGATTGCCAGGGGAAGTTCCGCGGTATTGGCGAAGTAGGCGTCCGCGGAGAGCCGGGGCTCCCCGACGAACGGCAACAAGCCGGCGCTTTGCGCCACCAGCATCCCGAGGCTCCCCAGGACCACGAAGCCGGCGACGACAACCGCCGGCAGAATGAGCATGGCCGCGCGGGCACCGCTACCTTTCCGGGGTATCGGTGTCGCCCGCGCGCGGGTCACTTTCGCGCGGGTCATCGGCACGCCTTTCACCTGCTCGCGGGTCACTGTGACGACTGCACGTTCGTGCGCCAGCCGTCATCGATCGCGGGAACCCAGGCGGCGGAAAGCTCCGGGTTCGCGTTTTTCGACAGGATGTCATAGCGCGGGACAACCGGTGAGGCGGGTAGGTTCTGGAATGCGGCCCGATCGCTGGTGGACAGCTTGCTCAGGTCGAGGACGGTGAACTGGCCCCACACCTTCGGATCCGCCGTGAGAGCCTGTTGCGCCGGTGACAGCGCCAGATTGGCGACGACCATCGCTCCGGCGCTCGCACCGGAAGTGGACGGGATGGCCAGGAAGCTGGCGTTTCCTACGGTCCCTTCGTCCATGGTGGCGATCCTGGTCTCGGGCGGGTAGGTGCCATTCGCCACCAGATCTGTCAACGTTGCCGGCCCGTACGTCATCGTGAAATCAACCTGTCTGTCCGCGTACAGCTGGTTGAGAGCCTCGGAATCTTTGGGGTAGGTCGACCCGCTCTTCCACAACGACGCCTTCAAAGCGTTCAGCCTCTTATACAGCTCAGGGGTGAGAGCGTCGTAGACCTTCTGGCTGAATTGGAGCGGGACATTCGCATAGCCGCCGGAGGTGTTGTAGAGCATTTCGCGCACGAATACGGAGCCGGTGAAGTCCGGCGGAGCGGGGTAGCTGAATCGTCCAGGATTTGCGGTGATCCACGTGGCCAGCTCCGCGAACGAATGCGGCGGGTTCGTGACAGTGGCGGCGTTGTAGGCCAGAGCGAATTGGGCCTTGTGCCACGGTGCCTCGCAGCCATCGACCGGGGTCCCGAAGTCATCTTTCAGGAGCGGGTCGCCGGCGTCGGTGTACTTCATGTTGGGAAGCACGCGGGTCCAGTTGCATTTCCAGGCGTCGGCTTGTTTTCCGGTGCCGAAATTGCTGCCGTTGACCCACACCAGATCGATGGAACCGTGGGTGAGGCCGGCCTGTTTCTCGGACAGGATGCGGTTGAGCGCGTCCTTGGTGTCGGTGACAGGCACCCGTTTTAGCGTCACGCCTTCCTTGGCCGCTGCGGGAATCAGATGATTGTCGACGTAACTGTTGCCCTGCTGGTCTCCGCCATACATCCACAGGTTGACGGTTTCGCCCTTGGCTGCGGACTGTATCTGGCTCCATGACGAGAGGGATGACGTCTGGGGCTCTTGGCCGGAGCAGGCGGTGAGCCCCAAGATCGCCGCCGTCACGACGCCGGCCAGGCCCAAGGCGCCTCGGCGACGCTCGCGGGCGCTGTGGCGGACTGTGCCGCGCCTCATCGGTGGCTGCCGATGCGACGAACCGGGGTGAGTCCGACCGGGCGGGGGCGAGCGGCGGCAGTGTTCGGGATCAGCGGGAGGATCCGTCGAAGCCCCACATTCTCTACCGGGTCGAGCACGGAGTGCTGCACACAGGCTGGAATCAGTTCACCGGTTTCGGGATGGCTCATCGCGTACATGCACGATCCCAGCCGCTCCTGCGTCTGCTTCAAAGCGGGATCGTCGCTGACCACGCCCTTCTTCATCAGCTCCCAGGCCGGCGCCACAACGGCCGCATCCATGAAATTGTGCACCACAAACGTTCTGAAACCGACCCGACCCGCTTTCAGCGCGCGGGCGAGACGCCGTAATCCGCCGGCGCGGCGGATGACTCGACGGACCAGCCCCAGAAGAGGCGCGATATCCCCCGGATGCGCGGCAAGCGCGCGAGCTATCTTGACGGTCAAGGCGGCCTTGGGCACATCGCCGAAGATCATGCCGCCGAAATGGTTCAGAAACCGGTCGCGGGCGGCCAAGTCCTTTGGGTTGCCGGGATCCAGCAGCGCGGCAAAGGTTCCGTCCACGCGCAACCCGACCGTCGACCGGTTGCAGAGGGGGTGGCCGAACTGTGTTGCCTGCCACGGCAGCTTCTGGCCCGCACCGTCCTCGATGCGCTCCCAGACGTCGTCGATGGTGACCTCGTCAAAGTTCTCTTTCCACCGCCGGTCATCGCCGATGTACGCCGCAGGCTGAAACGACATCATGTCGTATGGCATCTCCAGCACGTCATGAGTGACCTGACCGACCTGGTCGAGGTTTGACGGGGTGACGGTCATGTTGTGAGCGATGTATGAGTTCACCTTGTGATCACGCTTCAGGTCGAGGAACATCTCCGCGAATGCTTGGCGAAACGGATTCAGCTCTGCCTCGCTGTGCGGGCGAACGGCACCCTTGCGGCCTCGCATCAGGGAATCGAAATGGCCTGCGAACGACACTTTGTCAAACCGGGGCATCCCATCGGGCCCCAGGACGACGTCAAGCAAATACTGGTAGTCGAAGTCACCGTGGGTCATCGACATCGGCTCACGCCCCTGCGCTCGCATCGCCAGCAGCGCAGCCGCGTGATCTTCCGCAGGCAACAGGCTGACCTCGCCGCCGATCAGTTGCGCGTGCGCCCGGGGCCCGCGCAGGCTTTTCAGAAACGCCATTTGCACGGCGACCTCGGTGAGGGTGTGCGCCCCGTCGATGCGGACCTTGTTCGCGTCTGCCGAGTGGTAACAGGGAGAGCAGGTCAGGTTGCATTTAGGAAATACTCCGTGAGTGCCTTCGCAGCCGACCGCGCACCGGCCAATAAGCTGACTGGAAGTCTTGACGCTCTCGGGCAACTCCGCCCAGCGCAGGTCTAACGCCGCTCGGGAATCCGGGTGCACCGGGCGCGTCTGCAGCTCCCACCTTTTCAATGCCGCTGCGAGGCTTCCTCCCGCGTGAATGGACCGTGTTGCAGACATTATTACTCCCTCGAATTGACACGACGACGAATGGAAGCGACGAAGGGCGGAGGAGGCTTCCTCATGCCGTTCTTCTTGCCGTGGCACCAAGAGCCACGCGGTCGAGGATGATCACCTTGCCACGTGCCTGCTTGATGAGCTGTTGCGCACCGAGTTCGGCCATCGTCTTGCTGGTCGCCTCCCGCGTTGCTCCTACCAAACCGGCCAGCTGCTCGTGGGTAATGCGTACCGCTCGTTTGGATCCGAATCGACTCGAGGCTCCGGAGTCACTCAGCGTGATCAGGGTCCGGGCCACCCGCGCGGACAACGGTCGGTGGGCCAGATCGGTGAGCCGCTCTTCGAGCCGGGCGACCCGCGCGCCTAAAAGCCGGGAGATGCGCACCGCAATCCGCGGATCGGAGAGGAGGAACCGTTCAACATCTTGAACACCCAGTCGGCAGATCGCCGAGTCCTCGATGGCTTCGGCATAGTTGTCCTGCATCCGCTGGCCGATCAGGGCCATCTCGCCGAAAACCGCGCCAGGCTCCAGGATGCCCATGGTCAGCGCCTTACCGTCTTCGGTGACCCTGAAGATGCGCACCCGCCCGCGTTTGAGAATGAACAGCGCGGTCACCGGCTGGCTCTGGCTGAACACCAGATCACCGCGATGGTATGCCTGCGCGGGAGCCATAAGATCCATGGTCTCGATCTCCGCCGGGCTGAGGTCAGCAAATAGTTCGACCTCACTGAAACAGCTGAAGCTCGGCGCCGAAGCTCCGGGAGCTTCGGGACGATGAGCCTGCGGCCTTACGGCGTGATCATCACTGAGGATCTCCTCGAACCCCTCAGACCAGTTATCAGACATGTGACTCCTCGTGATCTGTCTTCAATGAAGCGAGACCATCACCGTACGCCAACCTCGACCAGCCATTCCGCAATCTGGGACACACAATGCCACGACGTATTCGGCGCACCCCGACAATTCCTCGGCCCGGGATTCTGAAGCCAGGCATGGCGAAGCGAAGCGTTGTGAAGCGAGTGAGTGTATCGTGACAGAACTCGGGAATTGCCTGAACGCCGGGCATTTCGGTTCGGGAGGGGCGCAGTGGCATGCCAGCGGAAGGCCGAAGAAGTCGCGGCGGCGGAACCCGAGCTCGCGCGTGGCTGGCGCGGATTACAGAGTCCGTAGAGTCCCGGCTCTGGCCACTGCCCGTTGCCGCGGTGCTGCTGTCCGTCGCGCTCGGCGTTGTGCTGCCGCGGATCGATCTGTTGATCGACGCTGGGCTTTCGGCCGAGGTCGATTCGGTTATCTTCAACGGTGGTGCGGAGACGGCCAGGTCGGTGCTGTCCTCGATTGCAGGGTCGCTCATCACCGCGACCTCGTTGACGTTCTCTCTCACCGTGGTGGCGTTGCAGTTGGCAAGCAGCCAGGCATCGCCTCGGGTGCTGCGCCTTTTCGCCCGTGACCGCCGCGTGCACACGACGCTCGCGGTCTTCCTGGGCACCTTCGCGTACTCGATCACGGTGCTGCGATCGGTCAGGAGCGCAACTAACGATGCCTCGGAGTTCGTGCCTCGGATCGCAGTGACGGCGGGCTTCGCGCTGACCCTGATCAGCGTGATCATGCTGGTGTTCTTCCTCGCCCACCTCGCCGCACAGTTGCGGGTAGAGACCATCCTCAAGAGCATTCACGCCGAAACGGATCGGACAATCGACCTCGTCGGTGACGGCTATGCTGCCGCGGAAGGCTATCCGCTCAGGATTCGTACGCCAGAGACAAAGAACACCGTGACCGCAACGTCATCCGGTTTCATCACCAGCCGCGACCGGGTTGCGCTGGTCGGTTTCGCCGATTCCCGAGGAATCGTGATCGAAGAGGTCAAAAGAGTCGGTGACAACATTGTCACCGACACGCCGCTGGCATTCTGGTGGACGCACCCGGACCACGACGCGGGTCCCGACCCGATGGAGGTGCAGAACGCGGTAAGGGGGGCGCATGCAATCGGATACGAACGGACCGCAGCTCAAGACGTCGATTACGGAGTGCAACAAATCGTAGACATCGGGGTACGCGCACTGTCGCCTGGCATCAACGATCCGACGACGGCAGTCCACGCTCTGGGGCATCTGAGCGCACTCATTTCCCGCATTGTTGCTCTTCCGCAACTTCCCGCGGGACTCGTCGGCCCGGACGGGTGGTTATGCGTGGTGACCATGACGCGACGGCCGGGAGAGAGCGTCCACAACGCACTGTCGCAAATCCGGCACTACGGCGCCGCCGACCCGTCTGTGGTGACGCGCTTTCTCCAAGTGATCTCGGATCTCGCGTACACCTGCCACGACGGCGACGTTCGCGCGGCGCTTGCAAAGCAACTCGAAGCATTAGAGCAGCAGCTTCAGCACGACGACTCGAACCCCGCAGCAGTTACGGATTTGCTCGCCGCAACGAAAGAGGTCACCGCCCACATCGCGCAGTAGCGTTTATTGCGCAGTGGCCTTTGCTCACGCATCGGTCGGAACGGCCGGATCCTCGCCAGCGAGCATTCCTACCGGGGTCGCGCAGGTATCGCCATTCCACGCTTCGATGCCCTCTCGGACCGCCAGGACCCCGATCACAAGGGCTGCGGCCGAATCCGCCCACGCCCACCCGAACAAGCCGTTGACAACGAGCCCGAGCAGTACCGCCGCCGACAGATAGGTGCATACCAGCGTTTGCTTGGAATCGGCGACGGCACTGGCCGACCCGAGCTCCCGGCCCGTACGACGCTCAAGCCACGACAGAAACGGCATCACTATGACACTCAGCGCGGTGATCACGATGCCCGGCACACTGTGCTCGACGCGGACCACCCCGGTAAGCGGCAAAATAGCGTTCACGGCGACATAGCCGGCCAGCGCGAAGAACGCGAGGGCGATGACCCGCAGGGTCGCCTTCTCATACTGTTCCGGGTCTTTCCGGGAGAACTGCCACGCGACCGCCGCGGCTGAAAGCACTTCGACCAGTGAATCCAGGCCGAAGCCGATCAACGCCACCGAG
>JBDTDV010000059.1:0-15926 GCA_039922875.1 Microbacteriaceae bacterium | reverse complement strand
TACCGGATTGTGGATGCGGGCCTCGTGCGCCCGTTCTGGGTGAAGGGCTATGCCGAGAACTTTGACGGTTGGTCGAAGTACACGGGCGGCAGTGATTGTGGTATCTATGATCAAAACCCAGAAACGGCGCCGGGAGATGCCAACCAGCTCAAACCCGTCAGTGTTTCCCCATACACCTGCACCCAAACCGCGACGGAGCACGTCGGCGGTGATCGCGGAAACTATCAAGCGACATTCGCCGTCGCGAAACGAGACATGACGGTCGTAACCGAGCAGCGGGAGCAAAAGAAGCTGGTTTCGAAGTACTGTGCCGACGCGACCAACTGCGGGCTGAGTCTGGTCACCGTGGTGCCCCAGACCGGCGTTGGGCGAATCGTGGCCGGCCCTGTCAACAACACGACCGATACCCCGTCCGTATTATCCCTGGCCACTACCGGCTCGGCGACCATCACGGACAATTGGAACCAAGAACTGGATATCACCGCCGGAGTGAATAGTTTTGAGGGTCCTGCGTGGTCGTTCGCGATCAAGTCCTCCTGGGGCCACACCGTGGCGAACACGACGTCGACCACCCAAAAGGTTCAGATCACCGTCCTGCCACACACCAGTGGCTGGATCGTGGGTTCACCGCCGATGGTGCACACGGTTGGTGAGATCATTGTCCACGACACCGACAGCGGCCGATATTTGGACCTGACGAATCTCGTCGCCGACTTCCCCGACGCGACGGATACTCACAACACCTGGACCTACACGCCGGAAGGCGCACCACTTCCGCCCAGCGTGGGCACTGGAGGCCAGCAGGGCGGCACCGGCGCGGGCTCGCCGATCATCACACCGGGAAACATCACACCGGGGAACATCACACCGGGGAACATCACACCGGCCAACATCACACCGAACGCTTCTGCTGCCAGTCGTGCTTCTTCCGGCCTGGCCCAGACCGGTAGTTCGGTGGATGGTACGGGGCTGTTGGGTTTGATCGTGCTGCTGGCCGGTATCGGTGTTGTCGCCGTGCGCCGCCGGTACACGACCCGACAGCACAGGCGCCAAAGCAGCAACTGATACGGGGTGGTTGCCTCATGACGGATGACCGGCCAGGCGAAGCCAAGGCTGCCTAAGGCTGCAGGCCACACGCGTTACTGCGTGTGGCCCGCAACCCGACACGGCCGCAGAGCGCATAAGTGAATACGAGGGCCAGTCGATTTTGGGCACGATCATCGGCGTTCCTCTGGTCGCAACACTGGCCTCCAACTTCCGACAACGGGGGGCGCATGAGCGGTGGGAGAAATCGAAATCTGGTTCACAAGCATAGGAAACTCACGGGTCGGTCGCCTTCGACCGGCCCCGCCGGAATAGTAAGAGGTAATCAGGTATATGAATCTCACACGCCGCACGACGCCTGCGCGTGTGCGTACGATCGCGGCCGTCGCCGTACTAGCGATGGTGGCACTGTCGGGTTGCACGAGTTCAGGGTCTACGCCGGCGCCTAGCGGCGCAGCATCCTCGACCTCGCATGGCCAGTTCGGCTCGGCGACAGCGAACAGCTTGCAGAAGGCTTTGGATGACACGCGTGCGGCGGGCGGTTTCCCGGGGGTGATCGCGGAGGTGGTTTCACCTCACGGCACCTGGATTGGTACTTCCGGTACGAGCGGTAAAGGTCAGACTGCGATGCCGACAGCGTCGGATGCGACCCGGATCGGGAGTCTGACTAAGACGATGACGGCCACGGTCCTGTTGCAACTGGTGCATGAACACAAGCTGTCTCTGGATGACACGATCGGCAAATATGTGCCGGGGATGCCCAACGGTGATATCGCAACGTTGCGGCAGTTGGCGGATATGACTAGTGGTATCCCCAGTTACACGGCTGTGGCGGCATGGCAGCAGCAGGTGTTCACGAATCCGACCAAACAGTGGACGCCGCAGGAGTTGGTCGGTTTCGTCACGGGGTTGCCAGCTGACTTCGCGCCGGGTCATGGTTGGGCGTATTCGAACACGAATTATGTGTTGTTGGGCCTGGTGATTCAGCAGGTCACCGGCCAGTCGATCGCGCAGGTGTTCCAGGACAGGATCTTCGGCCCGTTGAAGATGACTCACTCCAGTTTCCCCACGAATACCGCTGCGATGCCTTCACCGCATTTGAGCGGGCTGACCGGTCAGGGTGTGCCGGACGGGCAGACAACGGATGCGACCGGCTTCAGTCCGTCGATCGCGTTCACCGCAGGCGAAGTCATTTCCACACTGGGGGACTTGAGCAAGTGGGGAAATGCATTGTTCACGGGCAAAGGTATCCTGGATGCGGCCAGCCAGCAGCAACGCCGCGATTCGATCATCCGCGACATCGCGCCCGCGTTTTCGGACACTGCCGGGTACGGCATCGGCATCGGCGCCAAAGGCGGTTGGTGGGGTCACGACGGAGATATTCCCGGTTACACCACCTCACTGCAACACAACTACCAAACCGATACGACGGTGATCGTCATCACAAACAGTGATGTGCCTTTCGGCGGTGCGGATGCCCACGCAAGCCCCGCACCGGCCGTTTTTGCCGCAATCGTGAAAGCACTGCCCTAGGCACCGCTTTCAGCAGAAATGTGGCTGTGCAAGCGCGCGGTCGCGCGGCGAAACGGTTATTTGAACGCGATCTGGCCGGTGTCGCCGTCATCGCGCAGCGACCTGGCTATGGTAGACGCCGCATTGAGCCAGGTTCTTCCGGTGCCATCCTGGCATCAGTCTGGCGCTGTGGCGACCTGAGTCGAGGCAGTGGCCCGAGCTGGTGTAGATCGGTTCCGCGCAGAGCTGAGCAGCAGCCCACCGAGTACCGCCGATATCGCTCCCGCCACCAGTGAGACGGTAATCCCTGGGCCGTCGACGAGCACGCCGCTGACCAACGAGCCGACCGCGATGGACAGTTGTAAGCTCGCGACGACGAGGCTGCCTGCCGCCTCCATGCGGTTGGGTTCGACGCGAGCCGCCCAGGTCTGCACGAGGGTCGGAACCCCACCGAACGCGAACCCCCAGAGCCCGACGGCGACGAAGGCGAGCGGCACGATGCCTGGCAGGAGTGCGAAGACGGCGACGCCGACGCCGAGCAGCGACGCCCAGACAATCAGTGCCGGTCGCAACCACCGGTCCGCAACGAGGCCCGCGAGCAGGTTGCCGATGAAGCCACCCAGCCCGAAGACCGCGAGGAGCAGGGCGAGGTTGCCCGTCGAGAGTTGCGGGATTTGCGCCGCGCCGACGCGAATGTATGTGAATCCCATGAAGTGTCCGCCCGCGAGTAGGCACGTGCCGATGAGACCGACGATCATGACGGGAGCCCGGAGCGTGGAAAACAGTGCCCTCGGATTCGCGGTGTTCGCAGGGGCGATTCCGGGCAGGGCGAATCGCATTACCGCTGTGGCAATTGCGCAAACCGCTGCCGCGAATAGGAACACCGCGCGCCATCCGAGGAGTCCGCCGAGGAACGCGCCAAGTGGTAGGGCGAAGACAGTGGCGAGGGAGACTCCCGTGTTCACCACCATCATCGCGCGGCCCAGGCGGGCTGGCGACACGAGTTGGGCGGTGACGGCGAGTGCCATCGACCAGAATCCTGAGACAGCGACTCCGAGCAGAAGGCGGGCGAGGAGCAGGAGCCAAAACGCGCCAGTGACCGCGACAACAAGGTTCGACACCGTGGCGAGCACGGTGAGGATGATCAGCAGCGTTCGCCGGTCCATTCTCGGAACGAGGATACCGACGGCGGGACCGGCGATGATGCCGATGACCGCCGTCACCGTCACCACCTGGCCTGCCGCTCCGTTGCTGAGGTGAAGGCCGACGGCCATGGGCGAAAGCAGGCTGGCGGGCAGAAACTCGCTGGTCACGAGGGCGAACGCGCCGAGCATCACCGACAACACTCCTGTCCACGAGGTCGATCCCGTGGCAAGTGGTTGGGGTGGCAGGGTTGCGGGTGCTTCGGGAGTCATTGGTCCAACACGACTACTCGCCGAGTATCCGGCGATTCCTCGATGTGTCTGTTCGCCGAGACCGTGTTCAACCGCTGTCGCATCACTGGTGGTGAGGAAGTGCTCGGCGGCGCTGCCGGCGGACGTGTTGGGCACATCGGGCGGAATGTGGAAATCGGATCCTCCAGATTACTCAACGACATCGGCACCTTCTTACGAGCACCTCAGTGCCTAACGTGTCCGACCAACGGGATAGCGCTGGCTTTCAGATTGCTCCATCTTTGCCTTCCGGGGGCAGCGCTTTGCCTCGGTCGACGCCGAATTTCACACTCATCGCCGCCTACTTTTGCCTGACGGGTCCTCCCAGCCCCCAATAAAGGCCAAGAAAACTATTGTAATGCGTGCTCTAGAGTGATGGTGAAACGCATTTGGGTGTGCACAAAGGCGTTCGCAAGGCCACTGCAGTCGGGCGTCTGTCGGCGTTCGAAGGAAAGAAGGAAGACGATGTCTCAATCAACTCCAATCCCGGAGCCGGGCCCAGGCCGTTACGCGGGCACCTATCGGGCTTTGATTTCAGCCGCGATCTTCTTTGTCGCAGCCCTGGTTTTCGGCCTGATCCAGGGCAAACCTCTGGATGGGCGTCTGCTGATCAGTTACGCTGGTGTCGGCCTGTTCGTTGGCGGTATGACCACGGCGTTGGGCCAACGGCGGCAGCGAAACGGCCTGCCCACCGGCCGCGCCAGTACACCGCAGACGCGGCCCGGGTTGGAGCGTCGCCGGCGCGGCCAATCCATCACCATATGGTTGGGGCCGATCCTCTTCATCCTGTTGGCCGCAGTGTCGGCCTGGGTGCTGGTCGGTGCCACACCCGCGGAACGGGTCCAAGCGATCATATTGATTGTCATCTTCATCCTCGCCGCGATCGCGACACCGTTCTGGGCTCTTGCCGCCCGACGGGCCACCGACCGGCGCCTGGCAGAGCTAGATCGACCATGAACACGTGATCGCAGCCGAAGCCGGGGCTGGCTGCGGGATAACCCCAACACGTGAGAATGGGGAAGCGAGCAAGACGGTCGCCCGGCGACGAGTTACCCAGCTGCTGGACCGGGTTGGTCCGGCGGACAGGGCCAATGCCTATCCAGCGGCGCTCTCCGCATCGGTCTGAGCGGCGGTTTGCGGCCGCCCGGGCGTAGTCTTGGCTCATGTTCGATGCGGAACTCGGTAGCCTCTATCAGCAAGTGATCATGGACCACGCGAAGGAAAGACACGGGAGTGGACTACGCGAGGGCGCCGCAGCTTCCTCCCATCAGATCAATCCCACGTGTGGGGATGAAATCACGCTCTGTCTGCATTTCGCCGATCGGGAGTCGGCCGGAGCGGGCGCGATTGTTCAGTCCGTGAGCTGGGATGGCCGCGGCTGCGCGATCTCGCAGGCATCGGCATCGATGCTGCACGATTTGGTGGATTGCCTGAGTCTCGCGCAACTTCATCAGCGCGTTGACGCGTTTCGTGAGGTCATGCATTCGGAGGGAACCCTTGCAGGAGACCCGGAGGTACTCGGCGATGCCGTCGCGCTCGCCGGTGCATCCCGCTACGTGTCGAGAATCAAGTGCGCCATGCTGGCCTGGGTCGCGTTGGAGAACGCCTTGGCCTCGATCGAGCACGACGCATGATTACCCCCGCTTCCGCGCACGAGGTGAGCACCCGACTACAGTCCGTCGGTTACCTGGCCGACGATGGTCTGGCCACCATCACCTACCTCGCACTCGCCATGCAACGGCCGCTACTGCTGGAGGGAGAGCCCGGCACCGGCAAAACGGCGTTGGCCGAGGCGCTCTCGCAGTCGCTGCAGATCCCGCTGATCCGGCTGCAGTGCTACGAGGGCATCGACTCCACCCAGGCGCTGTACGACTGGGACTTCACCCGGCAGATCCTGCACCTTCGCACTGTGGAGGCCTCCGGCGCGGCGCAGGCCACCGCGACCGGCACCGAACAATTGGAACAATCGCTGTTCGACGAGCGGTTCCTGTTGGCTCGCCCGATCCTGCGTGCGTTGCGGGAAAGCCCGGCGGTGCTGCTGGTCGATGAAATCGACCGCGCTGACGACGAGTTCGAGGCGTTCCTGCTCGAGGTGCTCTCCACCAATCAGGTCACCATTCCGGAGCTGGGTACCATTACCGCCAGCACGCCGCCGATCGTCATTCTCACCTCCAACCGCACCCGCGAACTGCACGACGCCCTGAAACGGCGTTGCCTCTATCACTGGATCGAGCATCCAGGTCTGGCCAGAGAGATCGAGATCCTGCGATCCAGGCTGCCCGAGGTCAATGCGCGGCTGGCCGAGCAGGTGGCCCGGGTGGTGCAGGAGTTGCGGTTGCGTGGCGAGATGCTCAAGCCGCCGGGAGTTGCTGAGACTCTGGACTGGGCGCGAGCGCTGCATCAGCTGGGCACCACCGAGCTTGATCTGGAGTCGGCAGCCGCCACCATCGGAGCGGTGTGCAAGTATCGAGAAGACACCGAACGGGTGCGCGAGGCGTTGGATACCATGCTGACGCCATGACCGCCCAGGAAGCCGACACGGCTCCGGTCGACCGTGACGCCGTCGGGCTGTTCGTCGGGTTCGCCCATGCGCTGCGCGCGGCCGGCCTGTCGGTCGGGCCGGATCGCACCCAGGCGTTCGTGGATGCCGCGGTGCGTCTGGATGCGGGCGAGCGTGCGCATGTGTACTGGGCCGGCCGGGCGACGCTGTGCGCGAGCCCGGATGACATCGTCCTCTACGACAAGACCTTCGCGCGGTGGTTCACCACCGAGACCACCCGCACGGGCCGGCGCAAGAGCGCCCCGCGGTCCGTAGGACAGGCCGACCTGACCGGCGGCGATGACGACGCGCCGGCCGGGGAGGATCAACTGGTCGCCGTTCTCGCCAGCCGAGAAGAATCGCTGCGGCATCGCGACATCGCGACCCTGTCTGCCACCGAGCGCCGGGCCCTGGAACATCTGTTCGCCGGGTTGCGGGTCCGGATCCCACTACGGCACAGCCTGCGCCGCAGACCGTCGCGCTGGGGGGATGTCGATGCGGCCAAAACGGTGCGGGAGCAGTTGCGTCGAGCCGGCGAGCCGGGCCCACTGCGCTACCGGCAGGCGCGGAACCGCCCCCGGCGGATCGTCTTCCTGATCGACATCTCCGGCTCGATGGAGCCCTACGCGGATAGCCTGCTGCGGCTGGCCCACCGCGTGGTGTCGGCGGCACCACGCAGCACGGAGGTGTTCACCCTGGGCACCGCACTGACCAGAGTGACCCTGCCGATGCGGTTGCGGGACCCGGAGCAGGCGTTGCTGATCGCCGGCCAGACGGTGCCGGACTGGTCAGGTGGGACGAGGCTCGGCGACGGGTTGAGGGAGTTTCTGAACCGCTGGGGCCAGCGCGGGCTGGTGCGTGCTGCGGTCACCGTGATTGCCAGCGACGGCTGGGAGACCGGCGATCCCGCACTGCTTGGGGCACAAATGGCTCGGCTGCACCGGTTGGCGCACGCCGTGATCTGGTCCAACCCGCACCGGGGCAAGACTGGGTATGCTCCCATTCAGGGAGGCATCGTCGCCGCGCTGCCGTACCTGGATGGACTTGTCGCCGGCCATTCTCTGGCCGCTTTCGCCGATCTATTGGAGATGGTTGCTGATGCGTGAGATCCCTGATGCGTGAGGTATTGGGCGAACTGCTTGAGTCTTGGAAGAACGGGGAGACCGTCGGCATCGGCACTGTCGTGCACACGATCCGCTCGGCACCTCGGCCGCCCGGCGCGTCGATGCTGGTCACCGCCGACGGCACCGTGGCAGGCTCGGTGTCCGGAGGTTGCGTCGAGGGCGCACTGTATGAACTCTGCCAGTCGGTGATGACCTCCGGCACCCCGGTGCTGCAGCGGTATGGCTTCAGTGACGATGACGCCTTCGCGGTCGGCCTGACCTGCGGCGGAATCATCGACGTCTTCGTGGAGCCGGTGTCCCGGGAGCGGTTCCCCGAGTTCGATGAGGTCGCCGCCGATATCGTCGCCGGCCATCCGGTCGCGCTGGCGACCGTGATCGAACATCCGGATCCCAGCTGGTTGGGGCGCCGGCTGATCGTCCGACCCGATTCGGCGCAGGGTTCCCTCGGCTTGCCGAGGGCCGATGAGGCGGTGACCGACGACGCCCGCGGCCTGCTGGCGGCAGGCTCGACCGCGGTGCAGATGTATGGCGCCGAGGGCCAGCGGATGGACACCGGGATGCGCGTCTTCGTGGCGTCCTTCCAGCCTAAACCGCGGATGATCGTGTTCGGGGCGATCGACTTCGCCGCGGCCGTCGCGCGGCAGGGCGCGTTCCTCGGCTTTCACGTGACCGTCTGCGACGCACGGCCGATCTTCGCGACCCGGGCCAGGTTCCCCAGCGCCGACGAGGTGGTGGTTTCCTGGCCTCACCTGTACCTGCAGCAGCAGATCGACGAGGGCCGGATCGATTCGCGCACGGTGCTGTGCGTGCTCACCCACGACCCGAAGTTCGACGTACCCGTGCTCGATATCGCGCTGCGCCTGGAGGACGCCGACCGGCCGGTCTACATCGGGGCGATGGGGTCGCGAAAGACCCACGAGGACCGCCTGGTGCGCCTGCGAGATGCCGGCCTGGACGACACCCAGTTGGCCCGGTTGACCAGCCCTATCGGGTTGGACCTCGGCGGCCGCACTCCGGAGGAGACCGCGGTGTCGGTCGCGGCCGAAATCATTGCGCTGCGCTGGGGTGGCAGCCACGGTCGGCTCAGCGAGTCCGATCGGCGTGTCCACCACGGCGGGAGCGCTGAAACCGACGATCTGTTGTGACCGTCTGTTGTGACCGTGCTCCGGGAAGTGTTATACAGAGAGGACACAAGGACGTGAATGGGACAGGAGAAAAAACATGGCGCGCAGCACCATCACGCTAAAAGTCGACGGGGTGTCCTACACGGATGACGTTGAGCCACGGATGCTGCTGGTGCAGCATCTGCGGGAGAACCTCGGCAAGACCGGGACGCTGATTGGCTGTGATACCAGCAACTGCGGAGCCTGTACGGTTCACCTTGACGGCGTCAGCGTCAAATCGTGCACGGTGCTGGCTGTTCAGGCCGACGGTCACGAGGTCACCACGATCGAGGGCATCGCCCACGACGGCGAGTTGCACCCGATGCAGACCGCCTTCCACGAGAACCATGCGCTGCAGTGCGGATACTGCACCCCGGGGATGATCATGGAATCGATCGATCTGCTCAATGAGCATCCCGACCCGGATGAACAGACGATCCGCGAAGGGCTAGAGGGCAACCTGTGCCGTTGCACCGGTTACCACAACATTGTCAAGGCGGTTCAAGCCGCGGCCAAGGTAGACCTCGGCGCCACGATCCCGGTTGGAATGCAGTCATGACGATCACCGAAATCGGTGCCTCGCGCACCCGCAAAGAGGACCAGCGCCTGATCACCGGCCGCTCGCGCTACACCGACAACATGGTGCTACCCGGGATGCTCCATCTCGCTCTGCTGCGCAGCCCGTTCGCTCACGCCACCATCACCGCGATCAACGTCGACGAGGCCAAGAAGTCGCCGGGGGTGACCATGGTGCTCACCGGACGCGACATCGCAGACGAGCAGGGCAGCATCCCATCGGCATGGCCGGTGATCCCAGACCAGAAGGCAACGCCGTACTTGCCGATGGCCGTCGACCGGGTCGCCTACGCGGGCGAGATCGTCGCCTGCGTGATCGCCCGCACCGCTGCCGCCGCCCGGGACGCTTTGGACCTGATCGACGTGGACTACGAGGAACTTCCCGTTGTTCTTGATCTGGAAGAGGCGATGACCGATGCCGCTCTCACCCATCCGGAACTCGGCACCAACCTCTCCGCCAAGTGGATCTTCGATTCGGCGACCGCCGGAACCGGCACCGATGTGGCCGAGGCGCTTGCCAACAGCGACGTGGTAGTCGAGCGCACCTACTACCAGCAGCGGCTGATCCCGGCATTCATGGAGCCGCGGTCGACGGTGGTCGACCCGACCGGCGATCAGATCACGGTCTGGTCAGCCACTCAGGTGCCGCATATTCTGCGGCTGATGATCTCGCTGGCCCTGTCCATCCCGGAGTCGAAGGTGCGCGTGATCGCACCGGATGTCGGTGGCGGCTTCGGAGGCAAGCTCGCGGTCACCGCGGAAGAATTCATCACCCTCATCGCGTCCCGGCACGTCGGCAAACCGTGTAAGTACACCGAGACCCGCACTGAGTCGCTGATGGGCGCGCACCACGGCAGGGCTCAGGTGCAGCGGATCAAGGTGTCGGCAACCAAGGACGGCATCGTCACCGGGCTGGATGTGAATCTGCTGGCGGACATGGGCGCCTACCTCGGCGTCATCACCGCTGGCGTCCCGATTCTCGGTGCATTCATGTACAACGCCATCTATAAGTTCCCGGCGTACCGGTTCGAGTGCAACAACCTGTTCACCAACAAGGTACCGACTGGCGCCTACCGTGGTGCGGGTCGCCCCGAGGCGACCTTCGCGATCGAGCGGGTCATGGATGATCTCGCCGCCGAGTTGAAGATGGACCCGATCGAGCTGCGCCGGAAGAATTGGATCAAGCACGAGGAATTCCCGTTCACCACGGTTGCCGGACTCGAGTACGATTCCGGAAACTACGAGGCGGCCACAGACAAGGCGCTCGCGGAATTCGGTTACGAGGCGTTGCGCGCCGAGCAGAAGGCGCGCCGCGACTCTGGCGACCGGGTCCAACTGGGGATCGGCGTCTCCACCTACACGGAGATGTGCGGATTGGCCCCCTCCCGAGTGCTTGGCTCGCTGGACTACGCGGCGGGCGGCTGGGAGAACGCGCAGGTGCGTGTGCTGCCGACCGGCAATGTCGAGGTCGTCACCGGGATCAGCCCGCACGGCCAAGGCCACGAAACCTCGTTCAGCCAGATTGTCGCCGACCGCCTCGGCGTGCCGTTCGACAACGTGGAAATCCTGCACGGTGACACCCAGGTGGCCCAGAAGGGAATGGACACCTACGGTTCTCGTTCCCTCGTGGTCGGCGGGATGGCCGTGGTAGCGGCAGCGGACAAGGTGATCGAGAAGGCCAAGACGGTTGCCGCCCATGTGCTGGAGGCCAACCGGGACGACATCGAGTTCAGCGCCGGACGCTTTGGGGTCAAGGGCACAGATCAGGGCATGACGCTGGGTGAGATCGCGTTCGCGGTCTTCTCGGCGCACAATCTGCCCGATGGCTTCGAGCCGAGCCTGGATTCGGACGCGACTTTCGACCCGGTGAACTTCAACTTCCCGCACGGCACACACCTGGCCGCGATGGAAGTCGACACCGAGACCGGCCAGGTCACCCTGCGAAGTTACGTCTGCGTCGACGACATCGGAAATGTGATCAATCCGCTGCTGGTCGATGGTCAGGTGCACGGCGGGCTCGCTCAGGGCATCTCGCAGGCGCTGTTCGAGGAGGCAGTCTACGACGACGCCGGCACGTTGGTGACCGGCTCTTTCGTCGACTACCTGATCCCCAGCGCAGCCGATCTACCCTCGTTCACCACCGACCGCACGGTCACCCCTGCCCTGACTAATGCACTGGGCGTCAAGGGAGTCGGCGAGGCCGGCACCATTGCCTCGACCCCGGCCATCGTCAACGGCGTGCTGGACGCGATCCGGCAGTTCGGAGTGAGCGACATCCTGATGCCGTGTTCGCCGAGCCGAGTGTGGAAGACCTTGCAGGAGGCTCGCAGCGGCGGTGGCAGACACGCCGAGTCCAGCAGTCCGGAATCCGCCGGCAGTACCCCTCAAGCGACAGGAAACATCTGATGATCCCGGTAGCATTCGACTACTCCGCTCCGACCACGCTGCAGGAGGCGCTCAGCCTGCTGGCCGAGGCTGGAGACGATGGCAAGATTATGGCCGGCGGGCAGAGCCTGATTCCGGTGCTGAAGCTGCGGCTCGCGGCACCCAGCAGGGTGATCGACCTCGGCAAGATCGATTCGCTTCGTGGCGTCCGTGAAGACGGCGACATGCTCGTGATCGGGGCGATGACACCGCATCACGAGGTGGCGAACAATCCGCTGGTCGCCCAGTACGCCGGGCTGATCGCCAAGGCCACCAGGACCGTCGCCGACCCACAGATCCGTCATCGTGGCACCTTCGGCGGTGCCCTGGTGCACGCCGACCCGGCCGGAGACCTTCCGGCGCCGGCGCTGGCGTTGGAGGCCGAGTTCGTGGTCACCGGACCCGGTGGCACCAGAACGATTCCGGCGGCGGAGTTCTTCGTCGACCTGTTCACCACCGCAGTCAGCGAAGACGAGATCCTGACCGAGGTGCGCATCCCGAAGAAGGCCGGCTGGATCTGCGACTATCAGAAGTTCACCCGGGTCGCCCAGCAATGGTCGATCGTCGGCGTGGCCGCCGCGATCCGGATGGAGGGCGACGTGATCGCCGAAGCCCGGGTCGCGCTGACCAACATGGGCTCCGTGCCGATCCGGGTTACCGCAGTCGAACAGGCGCTGGTTGGTCGCGCCCGCGAGGAGGACGCCATCGCAGAGGCCACCGCGGCTGTCGCCGACGGCACCCGGCCGCCCAGTGATATCAACGGAGACGCCGACTATCGAAAGCACCTGGCGGCCGTTTTGACCAAGCGCGCAATTCTCGGCGCGACCTCGGCCGATCCGAGTGGGGGTAGTAGACGATGAAGCTCAATCACCAGTTCGTTGTGCCGGTGCCGTTCGACACGGCATGGGCCGCATTCGAGAAATTCGAAGACTTGGTGCCCTGCGTGCCAGGGGCCAGCCTGACCTCGGTCGAGGGCGACAACTTCACCGGCGCGGTCAAGGTCAAGCTTGGGCCGATCTCCATGGTGTACAGCGGCACGGGTGTCTTCACCGAACGGGACAAGGCGACTGGCCGAATGGTGGTCGAGGCCAAGGGCAAGGATAAGCGCGGCAACGGCACGGCTGGCGCGACCGTGACCGCGCAGATCAACGCTCAGGGCGACAGCACCGCGGTCGAGGTTACCACCGACCTGTCGGTCACCGGCAAGCCGGCGCAATTCGGTCGGGGGGTTATCCAGGATGTCAGCGACAAGCTGCTGGGGCAATTCGTCGACTGCGTCACCGCGAAGCTGACCGCAGGGTCGGTGGATGCGGCCGCCGGTAGTGCCGATGCCGCTGCTGCTGCGGCGGTGGACGCTTCCGAAAGTGCCCCAAAGCAGGGCACCTCCGGTAATGGTGCGGCGCACGGGCAGGGCAAGGCTTCGGCGGGCGGGCCATCGGCTGCGGTGCAGGATGCGGCCGATGGTGCACTACGCGACGCCTCGGCCGGAACATCCGCTGGCGCCCAAGCCGCGACGCCGTCATCGGAGGCTTCGGCACCGCAGGCTCTGCCGCGCACGGCCATCCCGGCCACCGACCGTGGCTACCAGGCAAAGCCGGCCGAGCTCAACCTGTTGTCCACGGTGATGCCGGTCATCCTGCGGCGCTATGCGCTGCCGGCAGTGGTCGCCCTCTCCGTCGCGGTCGGGATCTGGATCTGGGCAGCCAACCGGTCCTGAGCCCCGACGGGACGGGGAATCACCCAGCAGAACCGGACGATAATTTCAGCCGATCCTGATGGACCTTGGCAATTCCGTAGCGTACTGTCAGTGGCACGGAGCCATCGCGGCTTCCAACTTAGGGAGACCACCATGGGAGACAAATCACCGAAGAAGTCGTCCGCGAAAACCGCGGGCAAATCGATCAAGGAGAAACGCGCAGACAAGCACGCAAAGAGCGCGGCGAAGGCAACCTCTGACGCGTCCGACGCGGTGCGCAAGCACTAAGCACTCAGACCCGCGTGGTTTCCGCCCGCGGGTGCGCTCAAACGGGCGGTCCCCTCGAGGCGGGCCGCCCGTTTGAGCGCACGGGTTGCGTAGAGTGGATGCCGTGTATGCAGGAACTGCCGGCGTGAGCGCCGAAACGGTCATCGGAGTCGATTCCTCGACCCAGTCGACGAAGGTCCTGCGCGTGGATGCCGAAACGGGAACGGTGCTCGGATCAGCCAGCTCACCGCATCCGGATGCCACGGCCGTCAACCCCGCGGTGTGGAGCGCGGCGTTGCGCGAGGCTTGGGCGCAAGCGAACGCGGGCGCCACCGCCACAAGCCAGGCCGGTCCCGTGCGCGCCGTCTCGGTCGCTGCACAACAACACGGCATGGTCGCCTTGGACGATGCGGATGTACCGGTATTCGACGCGTTGCTGTGGAACGACACCAGGAGCGCAGCCCAAGCGCAACGGATGCGGGAAACTATCGACCCGGCCGTGTGGGCGCGAACGGTGAACGTGGTGCCGGTCGCCTCGTTTACCCTGACCAAACTCGCCTGGCTTGCCGAGAATGAACCCGAGATCGCCCACCGGGTGCGACGGGTCGTGCTGCCGCACGACTGGTTGAACCACGAGCTCACCGGAGTGTTCAGCACCGATCGGTCCGATGCCTCCGGAACCGGATACTTCTCCGCGGTCGACAACCGGTATCGGCAGGAGCTGCTTCAGCAATTCTTCGGGGCGGTGCCTTGCCTGCCTGAAGTGATCCCACCGGACGGCGTCGCTGGAACGGTGCGCGCCGGCTGGGGGATCGACTCGGCGGTGCTCGGCGCCGGCGCCGGCGATAACGCGGCGGCAGCACTCGGGCTAGGGCTTACCGACGGCGAAATCGCCGTCTCGATCGGGACCTCTGGAACCATCTTCGGGCCGAGCCGGAATCCGATCATCGACCCGAGCGGAGCGGTCGCCGGTTTCGCCGATGCCACCGGCCAATACCTGCCGTTGCTGGCCACACTGAACGCAGCACGGGTGCTCTCGGCGACCAGCTCGATGATGGGCTGTTCCGGACTGGACGAATTCGACCGCCTGGCCCAGGCCGGGGCGGCGGATGCCGACGGGCTGATCTTCGTCCCCTATTTGGACGGGGAGCGGACCCCGAATCTGCCCAGCGCCAGCGGGACGCTGCTCGGCTTGACCCGTTCGGCGATGACGCCGGAGAACCTGGCCAGGGCGGCGGTGCTGGGCGTTCTGAACTCTCTGGCCGACGCTCTGGATGCGCTGGTGGGCCAGGGCATCACGCTTCAGCGGGTGCTGCTGATCGGCGGCGGCGCGAAATCGGTCGCCCTGCAGCAGGCCGCGGCGTCCGTACTCGGCGTCCCCGTAGAGATCCCGGAACCCGGCGAATATGTCGCACTCGGTGCGGCCAAGCAGGCCGCCTGGGCGCTGCATTCGGTGGGCAGCACTCCCGGGAGCGCGACGATCCCGCACTGGCAGCGGCGGCTGCAGGCTCGGTTCGAACCAGAGGACGCCGGATCTCGTGATGGTTGGGGCGAGGAGGTCAGGGGCCGATACATTCAGGCACGTCGACAGGTCTACGGGGTGTGATGTCATGCAATTTCACGGAATGGGAATCGGCTCTGGGATCGCGCTGGGCACTGTACTGCGGATGCCTGACCCCGTTCCCATCCCCGCGCAGACGGCGAGCACGCTCGGCGCAGACCGGGAGAAGGCCCGGTCGACTCACGCGCTGACGGCCGTCGCCCTGGCCATCCGGCGGCGCGCGAATCACGCCGGCGGATCAGCCAAGGATGTGCTGGACGCGCAGGCGATGATGGCAGAGGATCCGGCACTTCACGCCGACATCGACACTCGGATCGACTCCGGTGCCACCGCTGAGCGCGCGGTATTCGAAGCGTTCGGCCGGTTCCGCGACATTCTCGCCGGGCTGGGCGGCTATCAAGCAGAGCGGGCGTCGGATCTCGACGACATCTGGCGTCGGGCGGTGGCCGAGTTGCAAGGGGTGGCGGCCCCTGGAGTGCCGGAGTCCGAGCATCCGTTCATCCTGGTGGCCCGGGAACTCGCACCGGCCGACACCGCCGTGCTCGATCTCGACAAGGTGTTGGCCGTGGTCACCGCGGAGGGCGGGC
>JBDTDV010000058.1:0-7777 GCA_039922875.1 Microbacteriaceae bacterium | reverse complement strand
CCGCGGTCCCAGACCGGCATCGGCTGGTCAGGGTCATTGTGGATCTGGCCCACGGCACTGGCCGGCAATTCCCCGATCAGATCGAGGTAGACCGGTGCGGCAGCGCGCAACGGCGCAAGCAGCCGTTCGCCCTCCGCTGCGCGATCCGCGGCAGACTGCCCGGGCTCGCCCACGTATGCGTAGCGCAGGTGCAGTACCGTCTTACCGCGCAATGGCGGCGGCATCTCTTCGATATCCGGCACCCGTAGTACCGCGACCGAGGAGGTCACGGAATCCGGTGCGGAACCGGTCCAATCGACCCACGCGCGCAGCACGGTCTCGATGTCGTCGGCGCCGAAGAACAGACCCCCGCCGTACACCGCCTCCAGGGCAATCAGCTCCACCTGCATCTCGGTGACAACGCCCAGGCCGCCCTTTCCACCGCGAAGGGCCCAGAACAACTCCGGGTTCTCCGTGGCGTCGGCGATCACTGCGTGCCCGTCGGCGGTTACGACGCGGAACGAGCGCACCCGGTCGGCGGCGATTCCGAAGCTGCGGCTGAGCGGTCCGAGCCCGCCGCCGAGGGTGAAGCCGACGGCCCCGACCTCAGGTGCCGAACCGGTCAACGGCATCAGGCCGTGCTTGGCGGCGGCGGCGATCACGGGCGCCCACGTCAGCCCGGCGCCAATCGTGGCGGTGCGCGAACCCGGGTCGATCACCAGCGTGTCAAGGCGCTTGGTGAGCAGCAGCATCCCGCCGCTCACGCTCGTGTACGCGCCGTGCCCGGTGGACTGGATCGAAACCGGCAACTGATGCTGTACGGCGAACTGGACCGCAGCGACAACGTCGGCCTCGCTGGCGACGCCGACCGCGACATCCGGGTCGTGCACGGTCAACGCGTTGAAGCCGCTGGTCTCGGCGGTCATGGTTGCGTCGCCGCGCACCAGGACGGGACCGGTGATCTGCGGCCGGAGGATCGAAGCGACGGCAGCAGTGAGGGTGTCCACCGCAGCAGACTAGTGCATCGGTTGGAAAGCGGTCATCCCGCATAATGGGGTCGGCTAACATGTCGGGCGTGCACATGATCTTCCGAACGATGCTCCATGCGCTGGCCTCGCGATTCAGCCAACGGCTCGGACACTACGATGTCGCCAGGACTCGATTCCGGGTGATGCCCAGCGATCTCGACATCTTCAAGCACATGAACAACGGCGTCTACTTCTCGATCGCAGACATCGGTCGGTTCGATTTGCTGACCCGCAACGGGGTCTGGGCGATCTTCAAGCAACGCGGCTGGTATCCGGTGGTGGCCTCCGAGACGATGAGTTTTCGCAAGTCCCTGGAGCTCTGGCAACGCTTCACCGTTGAGTCGAGGCTGCTCGGCTTCGATGACAAAGCGGTCTACGTCGAGCAACGGTTCGTCGTCGACGGTGAGATCTACACCCAGGCCTTCATCCGCGGCCGCTTCCTGCGCCGCAGCGGTGGCGTGGTCCCGATTTCCGAATTGCTGGATGCCGTCGGTCAACAGCCGCAATCGCGTCGGGTTCCCGACTGGTTGCTGCAATGGGGTGCGGATGCGGCGCTGCCGTCGACGCGGGCGCAGGCGCCCAGCGTGTGGCAGTGACCTGCGGGATCAGAATGTCAGAGGTTCTCGCGTAGTCTGCGGTGCATGGATGCCCAGCTGGAGATCGTGCGGGAAAACCCGATGTCCCGCATTCCGGCGCCCGTGCACACGACATATTCGCCACGCAAGCCGGTGGACCTGCGCCAGACCCTCGGCCAGCTCGGCCACGGACCGCGGGACCCGACGACGAGCTGGGACGCCGCCGGCCTCTGGCGCACTTTCCGTACTCCGGATGGCCCGGTCACATTGCGGTTGACCTGCGTGTCGTCAGGCATCGACGTGACCGCTTGGGGTGCGGGCGCCGATTGGGCCATTGCCGGTGTCCCCGAGCTGCTCGGTTCCTCCGACGACTGGTCTCGGCTCGAGGTCGGAGGCCATCCGCTGCTTCGGGACGTACTGCACCGCAATCCCGGTATCCGGCTGACCAGAACCCGGCTGGTTTTCGAAGCGCTGGTTCCGGCGATCCTTGAGCAGCGGGTCACCTGTGTCGAGGCGTATCGGTCGTGGGCGCAGCTGGTGCGCGCCTATGGCCAGCCGGCGCCCGGACCGGCCCCGGCTGGCCTGTGCGTGGTGCCCAGCCCGCAACAGTGGCGGCAGATACCGTCCTGGCAGTGGCACCGGGCCGGGGTGGATCCCCGCCGGTCCCTGGCCGTCGTGACCGCCGCGGCGGTGGCATCGGGTCTGGAGCGCACGCTCGCGCCCGGGTTGACCGGTGCCGAGGTCGCCCGAAAGTTGACATCGGTCGCCGGGATCGGCGTCTGGACCGCCGCCGAGACCGTGCAACGCTCGCACGGCGACCCCGATGCCGTCAGTGTCGGCGATTATCACCTCGCGTCGTTCGTCGGCGTGGCGCTGATCGGCAAGAAGGTCGACGACGACGGCATGCTCGAACTCCTGGAACCCTGGGCCGGGCAGCGCCAGCGGGTCATCCGGTTGATTCTGGCCAGCGGGTGCAAACCAGAGCGGCACGGACCGCGGGCGAGAATCCAGGACCACCGCAGGCACTGAGGCCGATACCCGGCTACCAGTTCGGCACTCGATGCGGCGCGCTCCCGAGCTGAACGCCGTTCCATCTGAGGACCGGCGACCGCGAGCCCTCGATCCGCGCGTGGCCGGAGCACCTATTCTCGAATCATGACTTTCGGTGGCGCAGCCCAGGGCGCTGAACCTACCCTGGACGGCATCGGCCACGACACGGTCCTGCTGGTCCGTCGCTGGCTGGCCGAAAGCGCGCCAGTCGAAACCGACCAGAGCGGGGATCAGCTTGCGGCGTTGTTGTCAGACCCGGCCGGGCTCTACTTCGCGGTGGATTTCGTCGACAACGTCATTCGCCCGGATGATCCGATGGTCGCCGGGTATGCGCTGCAGCGCCTGGCGAAGGATCCGCCGAGCGCGCTGACCCGGACCACCCGATCTGCGTTGTGGGCCGGAGGGGTGTTCGGTCCGGTCGTGCCGTGGGTGATGATCCCGATGGCGCGTCGCGCTCTACGTCGGCTGATCGGTAACCTGGCCATCGTCGCCACCCCGGCTGAGCTCGGCGGGTCGGTGGAGAAGCTACGCTCGGCAGGCTCGCAGGTCGACCTCGCGCCGGTGGCCGAGCGCGTGTTCGGCGAAAAGGGTGCCGTGCGCGGGCTGGAACGGGTAGCGGCGCTGCTGGACCGCGACGACGTCGACCGGGTCAGTCTCAATCTCTCTTCCGTGACAAGTCAGTGGCAGCTGTGGGCATTTGAGGAGACCGTCGACCGAGCCGTCGACACGCTGGCTCCGCTCTATGCGCGCGGCCGCTTCCTCACCCTGGACGTGACCGATTACGCGGGCCTGGGCCTGACCACCGCCGTTTTCCGTGGCATCCTGGACCAGCCGCAGTTTCTCAAGCTGAAGGCGGGAATCACGCTCCCGGCCCACTTCCCCGACACCCTCGACGCACTGCAAGAACTGACCGAGTGGGCGCTCGCCCGGCGCGCGGCCGGCGGGGCTCCGATCACCGTGCGACTGAGCCGGGGATCGGGTGCGGCCAGGGAGAAGACCGATGCCGCGCTGCACGGCTGGCCGACGGCGGCCTATTCGACCGGGCGGGAAATTGACGCGAACTTCATCCGGGTGCTTGATTGGGCGTTCACTCCGGCGCATGCCGACGCCGTCACTGTTGCCGTCACCAGCGGCGACCTCTTCGAGATCGGGTTCGCGTGGCTTCTGGCGCAGCAGCGCGGGGTCGGCGACCGGGTAGAGTTCCAGGTGCCGTTCGGAATGCCGCCCGAGCAGCGTGCGACCGTCGGCGCGACGGTGGGGCCACCGGTCGTGACCGCAGCACTCATCGACCCGGCGGAGCTGAACCTCGCCAGTTCTTATCTCATCGACAGGTTCCACGAGGAGTACGGTGCCGACGCGAATTCGGATGGCGGTCCGGCCGATGCGGAGGAGCTGTTTCAGCGGCGGCGGCAGCGGTTCCTGGCGGCGGTGGCCGATGTGGAGGCGTCTTCGCGCGATCTCGGCGCGCCGCTACCGAACCGAATGCAGGACCGGGGTCGCGAGTGGCAGGACTCCACCGCGGCAGAGTTCTTTCGCCCTTCCGCCTCCGAATCGGAGGAACCACCTGGACCGGTCAGCAACTCTCGCTCGAACGGCCTGACCAGCATCGTGTTGGGTCTCCAGCGCGGTGGCACGGCCGGAACGGGGCCGGGTAGCGTGACTCCGGCACCCGCCGACCGAGTCGACATCCTCGGCCGATTTCGCAACGAGTCCGACACCGATCCGGCGTTGCCTGCGAACCGGCTCTGGGGCCGGCGGATCTTGCGAGGAGTGCGCGAGAGCACCCTCGGCCTCGACACCCTCGCGGCCTCGCGGATCGGCGATCCGACCGTCCTCGACCGGGTCATCGATCAGGTGGCCCGCAACGGAGCGAGCTGGGGGGAACGCACCGGCTTTCAGCGTGCGGCAGAGCTGGATCGGGTGGGCTTGGCGCTGGCAGCCAACCGGGATCGGTTCATTCAGGTGATGGCATCCGAAACCGGCAAGACCATCGCGGAGGCGGATGCCGAGGTGAGCAAAGCCGTTGACTTCGCCCATTTTTACGCCGCACGGGCGCGGGAACTCGACGTCGTGCAGGGCGCCGTATTCGTGCCGGTCGCCCTGACCGTGGTCGCCACGCCGTGGAACTTTCCGATCGCGGTACCGGCCGGATCGGTGCTGGCCGCGCTGGCCGCCGGCAGCGCCGTGATCCTGAAGCCTTCTGCGCTGGGCAGGAGATGTGCGGCGGTGCTCGCCGAGGCGATCTGGGAGGCCGGCGTCCCGCGCGACCTGTTGACGCTGGTCGAGACAACCACCCCCGACCTCGGGCGCAGGCTGATCACCGATCCGCGGGTCCAACGGGTTCACCTGACCGGCGGGTTCGAGACGGCCACCAGGTTTCGATCCTGGAAGCCCGACCTTGTACTGCGTGCCGAAACCACCGGGAAGAATTCGATCATCGTCACACCGAGCGCGGACTACGACGCGGCCGTGGCGGACATCGTCGCGAGCGCCTTCGACAATGCCGGGCAGAATCGCTCGGCGGCCAGCCTGGTGATCCTGGTCGGCTCTGCGGCCCGCGCCACCCGGTTCCTCGGCAACCTCGCGGATGCGGCCGCCAGCATTCGAGTCGGCTACCCCGACGACGCCGGAAGCCAGATGGGGCCGCTGATCGAACCGGCCACCGGAAAGCTGCTGCATGCACTGACCGAACTAGGCGGCTCGGAGCAGTGGCTGGTGCGGCCCACTCAACTGGATGAAACCGGCCGGCTCTGGTCACCCGGCATCCGCACCGGCGTCCTGCCAGGCTCGTATTTTCACCTGACCGAGTTCTTCGGACCGGTACTGGGCATCATGCGGGCGCGCACCCTCGAGGAGGCGATCCGCTTCCAGAATGCCATCGAATTCGGGCTCAGCGCCGGCCTGCAATCCCTCAACGAGATCGAGCTACGCCATTGGCTGGGCATGGTGGAGGCCGGCACGCTCTTCGTGAACCGGCCCACCACCAGAACCCGGGTCCAGCGACAGCCGCTGAGCGGCTGGAAGCACTCGGCGGTGGGGCTGGGGGCTGCACCCGGTGGCCCGAACCAGCTGATCGGCCTTGGCTCGTGGTCGCCAGACCCGGCCAAGTCCAGCAGCAGTCTGCACCTGCGCGGGCTCGAGACCCGGGTGACCGAGTTGATCGAGTCCGGGCAGCCTGCCATGGATTACGCGTCGTTTGATCTGGTGCGGCGCTCGGCGCTTTCGGATGCGATAGCCTGGGCCACCGAATTCAGTGCGGCCAAGGATGCCGCCGGGCTGGGCATCGAGCGCAATCTGCTTCGGTACCGCCCCGTGCCGGTCGCCGTACGACTGGCCGAGGGCGGCAGCATCCCCGAGCTGCTGCGTGTACTCGCTGCCGCAACCCTGGTGCGCAGCCCGTTCTCGGTGAGTACCGGGTCTGCGATTCCGGCTGCTATTCTCGCGGTGTTGACAAATCGGGGAGTCCCGGTGGTCGAGCAGTCCGACAGCGAGTGGATCGACCACCTGAGGTTGTTGATTGCCCAGCCTGCCTCCGGAGTCGGGTCTGCCTCCGGAATCGAGCCTGGTGCCGAACCCGAGCCGGGACCCGGACCTGGTGTCGGTATCGAGCCTGGCCGACGTGAAGCACCGGAATCGGACGGCAGTCTCGGTCGAATCCGACTGGTTGCGTCGGAGGGTGGCGGGCAATCCCTTGCCCGGGCGATCATGACGGCACTGGATGGCAGCCTGGACGTCACGGTCTACGCCGGTGAGGTCACGTCATCCGGCCGGATCGAGTTGCTGCCGTTTCTCCTCGAGCAATCGATTTCGATTACCACCCAGCGCTACGGCTACCCGACTCGCTTCTCCCAGCCGGTCGTCTGACCCAGACACCCGCGACCCGCGTACGCTTCTTCCATGGGTTGGCCGTCGGATGTCTTTCCGAGTCTGATCGGGGTCGGAATCCTGATCGTGCTGACCACCGCTGTGCTCTGGGGCTATCGGGTGCCGCACCGGTGGTCGCCCGCGCTCGCCGTGCTCCGGGGAACGCTGCAACTCGCTGTGGTCAGCGTCGTACTGGCCGGGGTGATCTCCAGCCCGTTCTGGGTGGGAGCTGCGCTTACCGTGATGTTCCTGATCGCCGCGCTGACGGCATCCCATCGGCTTGGCTGGTCGTTGCAGCATGTCGCAATGGTCACCGGTTCGATGGCTGCCGGCATCGTGGTGACCCTCTGGATCATCTTCGCAACCGGCGCCATTGAGTTCTCACCGCGCTACGCGCTGGCGATCGGCGGCATCGTGATCGGCAACGCGATGATGATCGCGACCTTGGCCGGCCGCCGGTTCACCGAGGCGGTCGGTGAGCACTGGGAGGTAGTGGAGGGCTGGTTCGCGCTCGGTGCGACGCCACGCCAATCGACCATCGAACTGGCCAGACAGTCGGTCTACGCGGCGCTGATCCCCTCCACCGATCAGACCAAGACCACTGGCCTGGTCACCCTGCCTGGTGCATTCGTGGGGGCGATCTTCGGCGGCGTCTCGCCACTGGAGGCCGGCCGGTTTCAGATCGTGGTGTTGGCGGCGATCATGGCCGCCGGGTCGATCACGGCGGTGTTGCTGATCACCGCGTTGGCACCCGTGCGGGTGAAGCCGACAGCGCTGACCTGAATGGCTAACTGAACGCCAAGTCAGCCCGCGTCAGCGTGCGTCAGCGTGCGTCAGCGCGCATTCTCGGCCCGAAGCGCATCCGTGACAATCGCTAACGCTTCGGTCGGATTCAGGCCGAGGCTGCGTACTCGGTCCGCGTAGGCGATCGCAGCCTGCTGAGCGTGCCGATGTGCGCCATCCCCGGATGCCGCCACGAATGAACCGCTGCGCCCGTGCGTCTGGATGACCTCGTCGCGTTCCAGCGCCCGATACGCTTTCGCGACGGTGTTGGCTGCAAGGCCGAGCTCCTGGGCTAGGCCGCGCACGGTGGGCAGCCGAGTACCCGCGACGAGTTCCCCGGAGCGAACCGCCTGAACCACTTGTGCGCGCAGCTGCTCCGAGGGTGCCGTCGACGCGGTCGAGTCGACCCGAAACGAAAACATGGCCCTACGCTATCCCCGCTGCTGAGCCCGTGAGGTGCATGCTTCTGCTAGTAAATCCCGACGAACACTGGCAGAA
>JBDTDV010000057.1:0-52662 GCA_039922875.1 Microbacteriaceae bacterium | reverse complement strand
GGCCTGGATCCGGCCGAAACTCTGTTCATCATCAGTTCAAAGAGCTGGCACACTCAGGAGACGCTGACCAACGCCGCAACCGCCCGCGCCTGGACCCTTGCCGCCTTCGACGGAGACACGACTGCCGTCGCCCGGCATTTCGTGGCGGTCTCCACCAACGCCGAAGGAGTGGCAGAGTTCGGCATCGACACGCAGAACATGTTCGGGTTCTGGGACTGGGTCGGCGGTCGTTACTCCGTCGACTCTGCGGTCGGGCTCTCGTTAATGGTCGCGATCGGGCCCGAGAACTTCTTCGAAATGCTGGCGGGGTTCCACGACGTCGACGAGTACTTTCGCTCCACCCCATTTGAGCAGAACATCCCTGTACTGATGGGGTTGCTGTCGGTCTGGTACACCAATTTTCTGGGGGCAGAAACGCAGGCGGTGCTGCCATACAGCCACGACCTGGCCCATTTGCCGGCGTACCTGCAACAGTTGGAGATGGAAAGCAACGGCAAGCACGTCACACTGTCCGGGGACCGGGTGGACTACCAGACCGGACAGATCATCTGGGGCCAGCCTGGCACGAACGGCCAACACGCTTTCTACCAGCTCATCCACCAAGGCACGAAGCTGATCCCCTGTGATTTCATCGGAATCGTCGCCCCGCTGAGCAACCTGGAACACCAACACGACCTGCTGATGGCCAACGTGTTCGCCCAGACCGAAGGGCTGGCGTTCGGCCGTTCCGAGCAGGAACTGCGCGAGGCCGGCTCACCCGAGAGGCAGATCCCGTACCGGGTCTGCGAAGGCAACCAACCGACCACGACACTGCTGCTGGAACGACTCGACCCGCGCGCGTTCGGCCGTCTCATCGCCGTCTACGAGCACAAGGTATTCACCGAGGGTACGATCTGGGATATCGACTCCTTCGACCAATGGGGAGTGGAACTGGGTAAGATCCTCGCCACAACCATCAGCGGCGAACTCACCGACGACCAGGTCCCGTCCCTGCAACACGACGGCTCCACAAGCCAACTCATCCGCCACTACCGGACTCTGCGTGGACGAAGCATCTGACAACCACGCCGCGCCACCAATACCCGCCTAAAGCTAGCCACCTCGACTGGAAACCAAACCATAGGTCAGGTCACCTGATCTGGCTTGCCCGGGTGGGTGGGCTGGAAGGATGTCATTGTGTCAAAGCCTTAGCCGAGAGAGTTCCGTGACGATGTTGTGCGCGTCGCCCGCAATCGTGAGCCCGGTGTGACGATTCAGCAGATCGCCACCGATTTCGGTGTTCACCCGACGACGCTGCAGAAGTGGTTGCAGCGTGCCGCTGTGGACGATGGAACGAGGCCTGGGCAATCAAGAACCGAGGCGTCCGAGCTGCGCGAGGCGCGCGAGCGGATCCGTTTGCTGGAGCAGGAGGACGAAGTCCTGCGCCGGGCTGCGGCGTGTCGCAGCCGAATCTGCCGGGAAGAGATTCTACCCGCTCGTGACAGAGCTCGCCGCCTCGGGGATTCCCGTGGCGGTGACGTGCCGGGTCCTCAAGCTCTCCCGCCAGCCCTACTACCGGTGGCTGGCCGATCCCATCATGGATAGCGAGTCATGGATAGCGAGGTGGTGGAAGCGTATCGCGCGAACGCGTTGTTCGACGCGTATCGCGATGACTCGGAGTTCGGGTATCGGCTCCTGGCCGACGAGGCCAGGGATGTTGGGGAGGCGATGGCAGATAGGACCGCGTGGTGGATCGCGTCCGAGAATGGTTGGTGGAGCGTCTTCGGGAAGAAGCGGGGTCGCAACGGCAAGAAGCCGGGCCCCGCGGTTCACGACGATCTCTGCACCGTCACGGATGCGAACTAGCGGACCCGGCACGAATTCACCGCTACTGGGCCGAACGAGCTCTGGCTGACCGATATCACCGAGTGACCGCGCGGTAGACGCCTGTGCGGACCTTGGTGGCGCTGATGGTGCCGAAGGCACCGAGCGGCTGGAACCGGCCTAGGCATCGAGGTTCTCCTGAATCCAGGCGCGCACGGCGCTATCCGGATAACGCAGCACCCGACCGGCGTGCAACGCCTTCGGACCGCGTCGATCGATCCGCCAGTCGTAGAGCGTGCGCACGGGAACGCCGAGGTAGTCGGAAAGTTCCTCGATACTCAGCAAGCGCTCCAGCCCAATCGCAAGGTGCGGTGTTGTCTCATTCATGGAGGGTAGGTGCGACGGCAAGCCCAAACCGTCCGCGGTACTCCGCGACAGTCGGGATCCGGCGGGGAACATCCGGCGGGGAAAGGCATTCAGAGGGGGTTTATGACCCATAAATGACCCCACCATCAAATAAGCGGGCATGGCAGGCTCCAAGGTTCAAGCCTGCTCAAGAATCAAAAATCCTTTTGACCGGGAGTTTCTCCGATCAAGCGGATTTCTTTGCGGTGCACCCCCCGGGACTTGAACCCGGAACCCACTGATTAAGAGTCAGTTGCTCTGCCAATTGAGCTAGAGGTGCGCGGCCCGAACAACAACCCGGGCCGAGGGTCAACATTAGCATCCTGCAGAGGTTGCCTGCCAATCTCACCCGGCCAACTAGGGTGAAGAGTGTGATCGACGACCTCGCAGCGTACTCTCCCGACGACCTCCAACTGGCTCTGAGCCTGGCCGATGCCGCAGACCTCATCTCTACCGAGCGATTCCGGGCGGCAGACTTGAAGATCGGGATCAAGGCCGACCATACTCATGTCACGGATGCCGACCAGGCCGTTGAGCGCAGCATCCGCGCTGGAATTGCCGCGGCGCGGCCGGGCGACGGGATCTATGGCGAGGAGTACGGCGAAGCCGGCCACTCCAGCCGGCAGTGGATCATCGACCCGATCGACGGCACGGCGAACTATCTGCGCGGCGTGCCGGTGTGGGGAACACTGATTTCTCTGGTCGTCGACCGGGTGCCGGTGTTGGGCGTCGTCAGTGCGCCCGCGATGGGCAAACGTTGGTGGGCGGCGGCCGGCTCCGGCGCGTGGTTGCGGGAGACCGGCGGGTTGCCAACCCGCGTGCACGTCTCGGGGGTGAACGACCTCGCGGATGCCTCGATCAGTTTCCAAAGCATTCAGCAGTGGGATGAGGCCGGCTACCTGGACCGGCTGATCGCGCTCACTCGCAGCGTCTGGCGGGATCGCGCCTACGGCGATATGTGGGCGTACATGCTGCTGGCCGAGGGCCTGCTGGATGCGGTCGGTGAGTTCGACGTGAAACCCTACGATCTTGCGGCGCTGATCCCGATTGTTGAAGAGGCCGGCGGCCGGTTCAGCGCTGTCACCGGTGAACCCGGCCCCTGGCACGGCAGCTCGTTGGCGACCAATGGAGCCCTGCACGACACGATACTTCAGGCACTCCGGTGACCCGGAGGCAGCCTGCCGACGGCGACGCACCTTGCCGTTATGGTGAAATCTTCCGAGGATAGGAGTACCCGTCCGGCTTCGAGGTGACGGCAATGGCATGGAGGACTCAATGAAGAGGATCCCGTTCGTGGACGCGATCGACCGGATCGAGAATGCTTCCGAGTTGGACCCGCTGATCTCGCGAGTGCGCAAAGTGGTGCAGTCCCTGATTCAGCCGCGATGGGTCCGGGACGTATTGCACGGCGTGCCGCTCGGGCATCCGCTGCATCCGATGCTGGCGCAGGTCACCCTCGGCGCCTGGGTTTCGGCCGGCCTTCTGGATGCAATGCCCGGCACCGAGCGCGCCGCGAAGTCGCTGATCGGAACGGGTCTGCTGACCGTGCTGCCATCGGCGGTAAGCGGGGCTACCGACTGGTCGGAGCTGCAGCAGCAGCAGCAGCGAGTGGGACTCGTTCATGCGATCAGCAATGTCGTCGCGTCAGGACTCTACGTGGCCTCGCTGGTGCAGCGCCGCAACGATCCGACGCGGGGCAAGGTTTCGGCCTATGCCGGGCTCGCCGTCGCGACCATCGGCGGGTTCCTCGGTGGCCATCTCGCCTACCGGCAGGCTGCCGGTGCGAACCACACCGAGGACGTTCCGCACCGGGTTCCCGCCGGCTGGCATCCGATTGGCCAACTTGACGAGCTGCCGGACGGCGAGCTTACCCAACGTTCGATCAGCGGGATGCCGCTGGCCGTCTTCCGCGCCGGCAACCGCGTCTCGGTACTCTCGGACACCTGCAGCCACTTGTCCGGACCGCTGCACGAGGGCGAACTGGTCAACTGCCCATCGAGCAGTCGTCTCGGCTACGGAGACGAGGCCGAACTGTGTGTGGTGTGCCCCTGGCATCAGAGCGTCTTCTCGTTGAGCACCGGCGAAGTGGTGCACGGGCCGGCGACCTCCCCACAACCGCACTTTCAGACCAGGGTCGAAGACGGCATCGTCCAGGTGCGCCTTCCCGGGGCAGACTGAATCCGCCACCGGGAAGGCTCGCGAGCACGACGCCGCGACCGCGCTGAGCCTAAGCGGCTATCGACGCAGCAGGTTCCTCGCGCGATTCCACAACCAGTTCTCCGCCGCCCACGGTGACCAGTACCTTTCCGCCGGGCTGCAGCCTGGACGAAACCAGCAGATCGGCAATCCGGTCATCGAGTTCACGCTGAATGACCCGACGCAACGGCCGCGCGCCGTACTCCGGCTCGTAACCGCGCGCGGCAATCCAGTCGATCGCCTCGTCGCTCACGGAGAGGTCGATGTCCTGCCCGTTCAGGCGTGCTTCGGTCTGTTTCAGCAGCAGCTGCACGATCTCGCGCAACTGAGTCGACTCGAGCTTCTGGAACAACACGATCTCATCGATCCGGTTCAAGAATTCCGGCCGCATCGACTCACGGAGCTTACCCATCACCCGGTCCCGTAGAGCCTTCTCCGAGCCGAATCCATTGCCGGACCCGTCGGTGTCGGCGGTGAATCCCAACGCACCACTTCGGCTGGCAAGGAACTCCGAGCCCAGGTTCGAGGTCATGATGACCACCGTGTTGCGGAAGTCGACCGTGCGGCCCTGCCCGTCGGTCAGGCGACCGTCATCGAGCACCTGCAGCAGCAGGTTGAACACATCGGGATGCGCCTTCTCGATTTCATCGAGCAGGATCACCGAGTACGGATTGCGCCGCACCCGCTCGGTCAATTGGCCGGCTTCGTCGTAACCGACGTATCCGGGAGGGGCGCCGACCAGCCGGCTGACGGTGTGCCGCTCGCCGAACTCGCTCATGTCGAAGCGGAGCATGGCCTTCTCGTCGCCGAACAACGACTCGGCAAGCGCCTTGGCGAGTTCGGTCTTGCCGACGCCAGTCGGGCCGAGGAACAGGAAGCCGCCAACGGGCCTGCGCGCGTCACCCATGCCGGTGCGATTGCGCCGGACCGAGCGCGCGATCACGGTGACCGCGTCGTCCTGCCCGACCACCCGTCGGTGCAGATCGGCTTCGAGACGGCTGAGCCGCTCCCGGTCGTCCTGATCGAGCCGGCTGACCGGGATTCCGGTCGACCGGGAGATGATCTCGGCGATCTCGGTCTCGCCGACGATAGCCGTCGAGTGCGCGGCGCCGGCCGCATCCGTCTTGCTCGTCGATTCAGCCGACGCGAGCCTCTCCCGCAGCGCCTCGAACTCGTCCCGCAGCCGGGACGCCTCCTCGTAGCGCTCTGCGGCAACCGCATCCTCTTTGGCCGACTCCAGCGCAGCAAGCTGATCGCGAAGGCCCTCCAGGGCAACCGCAGAGCCGAGCTTCAGCCGTAGCCGGGCGCCCGCCTGATCTATCAGGTCGATGGCCTTGTCCGGCAGGAACCGGTCGGTCAGATAACGGGCCGACATCTCTACCGCGCCGCGGATCGCCTCATCGGTGTAGTGCACGCCGTGGTGCTTCTCATACGCTTCGCGTAGACCGCCCAGAATCTGCACCGCATCCTCGATGCTCGGCTCGCCGACTAGAACCGGCTGGAAGCGCCGCTCCAACGCCGGGTCCTTCTCGATTCGGCGATACTCGTTCAGCGTGGTTGCGCCGATCACGTGCAGCTCGCCCCTGGCCAGGCGCGGTTTCAGGATGTTGCCGGCATCCATTCCCCCGTCGCCAGAACCGCCGGCGCCTACGACGGTGTGCAACTCGTCGATGAAGACAATGAGTTCGCCGGAACGCGCGCTGATCTCGTCCATTGTCTTAGTCAGGCGTTCCTCGAAGTCGCCCCGGTAGCGCGTTCCGGCCAGCATCGCCGGCAGATCGAGCTCGATCACCCGCTTGGATCGCAATTGCTCCGGCACAGAGCCGGAGACGATCGCCTGGGCGAGGCCGCCGACGATCGCGGTCTTCCCCACGCCAGCCTCACCGATCAGCACCGGGTTGTTCTTAGTGCGCCGCGACAGAATCTCGACGGTCTGCTCGATTTCCACCGCACGCCCGATCACCGGGTCGAGTTCGCCCGCCCGGGCTCGCGCGGTCAGGTCGACGCCGTAGGTATCGAGCATCGGTGTGTCGGAATCGGCGGATGCGGCCGGTTGACCGCCTGCCGTCGTCGCGGCATGCGCGGTCTCGCGTGCGCCCGCCTGCAGGGATCCCGGGGTCACTCCGCCAGCAGTCAGAACCTGGCCGGCAGCCGAATCCTGATTGACCACCAGCGCCAGGAAGAGGTGTTCCGGATCGACATAGGTCGACCCGAAGCTGCGGGCGACCTGATGGGCGTCCAGAAGCGCGCGCTGCGCAGACGGCGTCAGGGCCGGGGGTGAATCCGACCGCTCGGTAGAGGCGGCCGGGAGCCGCTGCTCCGCAGCTTTCGCGATCTCTGCGGGGTCGGCGCCGGCGTTCTTAATGGCGTCGACAGCGGGACTCAGCTGGGCCATCACCCGAAGGATATGCAAGGCATCCACGTCGGAGTGTCCCTGCTCGATCGCGAATTGTGCAGCCTGAGCCAGCACCTCATGGGTGCGCCGGCTGAGCAGCCGGGAAATGTCAACCGGGCGTCCGGACTGGGCCGCACGCTGTCCCTGCAGATAGCGGGCAAGGAATTCGTCAAACGAACCGTTGCCGGGTCCTGCCGGACCAAAGGATGTAGGCATCTGACCTCCTGGTAGAACTTGAGTTGCCTTGACTCAACTTAACGACAGGTGCCGTATTTCATTCCCGGTAAGTCCAACTCCCTTTCCAAGCGCGGCCGCGGCGTGCGTTGCCATCCGCGCTCGCGGTTCCACGCCGGCTGCCCGAAACCCGCGTGCGCGAAACCCGCGTGCGCCCGAAACCCGCGTGCGCCCGGATGGGCGCACCATCATGGTGCGATCCGCCTATTCGAGCGCACGCACGGGCAGGTACGCGCGGATGGGCAGGTCAGGAGGCTCGGAGGCGGACCACATCGGCGCAGGTTAGGCTCTCAACGTGCCCTTCGTCTCGCCATCGCTCCGCATCGCGCTCGTTTCGCTGCATACCTCCCCCGCGGAGGAGCCCGGTTCCGGCGACGCCGGCGGCATGAACGTCGTCGTTCTCAACCAGGCGATCGCCATCGCCGCGCTCGGCCACAGCGTCGACATTCTGACCCGGCGCTCATCGCCTGACGCGCCAAAAGCAGTGCGGCTGGCCAACCGGATCGAGCTCCGATTCCTCGACGCGGGACCTGCTCGTCCGGTCGCCAAGGGCGACCATGAGAACTACATCGAGGAGTTCGGCAGTCGGATGGGCGCCCTCGGCCGGTACGACATCATCCACTCGCACCACTGGTTCTCCGGGATGGCTGGGCTACCCGTCGCCCGCGCCCGCGGCATCCCGCATGTGCAGAGCTTCCACAGCATCGCGGCGAGCGCATCGACGCCACTGTCCGCCGGAGAACGAGCCGAGTCCCCCGGGCGGATGGCCGGAGAAGCGCTGCTGGCTCGAGAATCGGATGCCGTCGTGGCAATCAGCGCAGCCGAAGCCGACACCGTGGTCACCCGGCTCGGCGGCGACCGCGATCGGATCGTGATCGTGCCGCCGGGCGTCGACCGAGAATTGTTCCACCCCGCTGTTGCGCACCGGCGGTCCGCCGTCGGATACGCCCTGGTAGCCGGGCGGCTCCAACCGCTGAAAGGATTCGACCTGGCGATCGAGGCCGTGGCGGCCATGCCTGCCCAGCTCAGGCCCGAGCTCGTGATCGCCGGAGACACCTCCGTCGATTTCGATCAATACACGGCCGAGTTGAAGGCAATTGCCGCCAAGAACGGCATCGAGCATCACATCCGGTTCGTCGGCCCACAGTCCAGGGCGAACCTGGCCGAGCTGCTTCGCGACGCCCGCGTGGTGCTGGTCCCGTCGCATTCGGAGACCTACGGTTTGATCGCCCTCGAGGCTGCCGCAAGCGGCGTTCCCGTCGTCGCCGCGGCATCCGGTGGGTTGCGCGAATCCGTCGTCGACGGTGAAACCGGAATGGTGCTGGAATCCCGCGATCCGCACGTCTGGGCCGCGGCGATCACGACGATCCTCTCCGACCGAGGGCTGGCCGAAAGACTGTCCGCCGCGGCGCGACTGCGCGCGGAGCACTTCAGTTGGTCCCGTTCTGCCCGCGGGCTGATCTGCGCATATTGCACCCTGCTCACCTCAGATGCCGGCTGCCGGCCAGAACTGGCGAAGGTGTGAGCCTGCTCGACGGAGCCGGCTCCGTCCTTCTGGTCCACGCCCATCCCGACGACGAGACCATCGCGACCGGGGTGCTGATTGCCGAGCTGGTCAGGCGAGGGACCCGCGTCTGGCTGCTGACGGCATCCCGCGGCGAACGAGGCGAGGTGGTGCGTGGCCCGCTCTCCGAATTGGAGGCAACGGATGGGCTCGCCGCCGAACGCGAGCGCGAACTGCAGTGCGCCGCAGCCACCCTGGGAATCACCGAGCAGTTCTGGCTTGGAGAACCGCCGGCCAGAGCCCCGGGTCGTAGTCCACGCCGCTACCGGGACTCCGGGATGAAATGGCTGCGCCCCGGGCTGGCCGGACCTGCAGACGACATCGACGACGATGCCCTGGCAATCGCGCCGCTGCGCGAGGTAGCAGCGGATATGGCCGCGCTGATCACCCGGCTGCGCCCAGGGCTGGTGATCAGCTACGACGATGAGGGCGGTTATGGACACCCCGACCACGTGCGGACCCGTGACGCGGCGCTGACGGCCAGCCGGGCGCAGCACACGCCATTCGCGGAGATCCTGGCCGAACCCGCGCCGGATGCCGAGTGGTTCGTTCTCGACTCGCACCTGGACATCGTCCGGGATGCACTCCACTGTCACGCCAGCCAGCTGACCGTGGACGGTGCCGATATCGTACACTCCGGCGGGCAGCGGCAACCCATCCCGACCGCTCTCGGTTTGCGGGTCGTCTGAGCCAGTGGCCGATCTACCCGTCAGGGTTGATCTTTACCCGTCAGGGTTGATCTGGGCATTGTACAATCGCAACTCGACGAGGTGACGGGGCGTGATGGCAGACAACGCGAAGCGAGCGGCCTGGCCAGACCAGGAGCGCATCACGGCGGAGCGCGTGATCCTGGAGCCGCTTTCGATTCGACATGCGACCGAGATGGTCGACGTTCTCGCCGACGCCTCCGTGTATGCCTTCACCGAGGGCGAGGCGCCGTCCCTGGCGCGGTTGGAGAGCCGGTATACGACTCAAACCGCGGGCCGGTCACCGGATGGCTCGCAACAGTGGCTCAACTGGATCGTCCGACGCCAGGACTCGGATGCCGCGGTGGGCTTCGTGCAAGCCACCGTCGAACGCATCGCGGGAGGGGCCGAGAACCCGACGCTGGTTGCCAATCTCGCCTGGGTCGTAGCGCCCGCGCACCGGGGTCAGGGGATCGCATCCGAGGCCACCGGGGCCATGATCGGATGGCTTCGATTGCACGGGGTCGGCTCCTTCGCCGCCTTCATCCGTCCGAACCATTTCGCTTCGATCGGTGTGGCACGCAATCAAGGCCTGCATCCGACATCGATCGCCAAGCACGGCGAGACGCGCTGGGAGTCTTAGTCCTTCTTCTTCGGCGGCATCGGCGGCGCATCGCTCGGGACCACATGGGCGGCGATCAGTCGGAAAAGCGTGTCTGATGAGTTGGCGTAGACCCCGTCCGAGTCGAACGCTCCCGGCTCAAAGGTCGTCGCCACGGCGATCGCCACCTTCTTCGAGGGGAGGTACGCTTCCGTCGCGCTGTACCCGCTCAACAGCGGGTTCTGAAGCAGCCATGATCCGGAGCGCACCACTCCCAGACCATAGTTGTAGCCGGTGGACTGCGTGAAGCACGAACCGGCGCAGACCGCAAGTGGCTCTCCGAATCCGATCAGCTTCGCGTCGACCATCTCGTGATAGCTCGCTTTCGACAGCAGCGATCCGGTGCCCACGGCAACCGCGGTCCTGGTCATGTCGGTGATGTCGGTTGTCTCGGCGGCGCCCTCGGGCGTTCCCCACGCCGGATTCCAATACGTCGACTCTTCGTAGAACGGGGCATCGGCGGGGATCCCCAGGGCCGCCCTCCGTTCCGAGGTGTAGGCGTGCAGCACCGGGCTGGGAATTTCCGACGTGTGGAACGCGGCGGTGTTGGTCAGTCCCATCGGGTCGAGCACCTTCTCTTTCAGCAGGGTCTGCAGGGGCTTGTCGCCGATCATCGACAGGATCTTTCCGAGGATCATGAAGTTGGTGTGGGCGTAGCTCCAGTTCGTCCCCGGCGCGAATTGGAGTGGTCGAGAGAATGCGTCCTTGATTCGTTCTTGATAGGTGAATTCGTGGAACGGGTTCGCGTTATAGGCGGCCGTCCAGCCTGGATCCGTCTCAAAATCCGGGTAGCCGGTGGTCTGGTTCGCCAGCATCCGCAACGTCACCTTGTCGGCCTCCGGCAAGCTGGGCAGCCAGCGCTGGATCGTGTCGTCGAGACTGACCTTGTGCTCATCGACGTACTGCATCAGGAGCGTACTCACATAGGCGAAGGCCACCGCACCGTTTCGAAAGTGCATATCGGTGGTCGCTTTGACCCCGGTCATGGAGTCACCGAACGCCTGCGTGGTCACCACCTTGTCGCCGACCGTGACGCGAACAATCACCGCCTTGAGATGCTCTGCCTTCATCGCATCTTCGACAACCTGCGCGATACCTTTTGCCTGCGACGATGACGTGGAGACCGCAGTGGGTTTCGATGTGTTCGGGGCGCTGTCACCGCCGGCGGTGCAGGCCGTCAGGGTGAGCGCCGCCGCGACAATCGTGGCGACGACAATTCTGTGCTTCATGACAACCCCACCGTTTTTTACTATGAACATGAGCGCTGCCGATGACTGGCATGTGCAATGTACGACTAGTCGGATGTGATCCGGAGGAGTTGTAAAGCCAAGGACAAATCTCAGATCGCCTGAGTTTCAGGCCGTTATGATTTGTAGCACAGTTCAATCGCATGATCAAGCAGCGTCGACCGCGCACGCGATGACGCCCCGATCAGAGCCAAAACTCTCAGTCGGATTCGCGGCCAAGCGCAGCGACGAGTTCCACGCGGCCGCGGATGTCGAGCTTGGTGAAGATCCGGGTCAAATGTGTTTCCACCGTCTTCACACTGATCGACAAGCACGCGGCCACCTCACGATTCGTGTGCCCCTTGACCACGAGCCGAGCCACGGATCCCTCCGCGGGCGTCAGCGCCGCAGCGCCGTCTCGTGCTCCGACGCCACGACGTAGACCGCACAACTCGAGCTCGCCACGAGCCCGACTGGCGAACGGTTCCGCGCCGACGGTCTCAAAGAGTTCGAGGGCGGTCTCGAGCCGCACCACCGCGCGCCGACGCTGGCCACGTCGCCGCTCGAACGCACCGGCGGCAAACGCCGTTTGGGCGAATACGAACCGTCCAGCTTCACCCGGGTCCGCGGTGAGCGCGTCATCGAAGCACGCCACCGCCACCGCCTCATCCCTGCGCGCGCCAGCAAGCAGCGCCTCTGCGCGAAGCATCCCGACGCGCACGTGCCCGCCGCCGCGACCCGCACTGGCACGGCACGGTAGAAGAATCTCTTCCGCCTCCTCAAGCCGCCCGGTAGCCACCAGCGCCTCGGCAAGATCCGCATGCCACGGTTGGTATCCCTCGCTCAGCGCCGTCCCTTCGAGCATCGCCACCACGGGAGACAGCGCGTTGACCACCGCTGCGGGATCGTTGGCCGCGACCGCCAACCTGGACCGTCCGATCGCCACCCACATCCGCCCGGTGAAATGCCCCGGCCCCATCATCAAGGCCTCCGCCTGGTCGAGCGAGGCTCGGGCAGCATCCCACTGGCCCCGGCCCGCGTACACAAACGAACCCACCGCCAAGATCATCGGAGCGGTCCGACTTTCCCAGCCCTCATCGAGGACCGCCATCGCCGCCTCGATCACCTCCACAGAAGCATCCCACTCGCCCACGCGGTAGTGGTATTCAGCCCGTGCAAGCGCCGTGATCGCACGGACCAGCGCCGGCGCCCGATAGGCCAAACTCTCAAGACACGCCAGTGACTGCTCGGCCAGGTCAAAACGACCGTGCCAAATCTGCAGCAGCGCCATTGCGAGCACCGCGTCGGGTTCGCTGTCGGTTCCGGCGAAACGCCGCTGCTGCGCTTCCAACTCCGCACGGCCTGCATCGAGGTCTTCGCGCAAAGCCCAGCTTGCGGCAAGCATGGTGCTCGCACAGTCCAGATTCACCGAACCGAAAATGGCCGCCTCGATCGCCCGTCTGGCCCAGCTTCCGGTCGCCTCCGCATCGCCGGCGTCAAGTCCTCCGAATGCCAGCAGCTCTGCGGCACCCACCGAGACCTGAGGATCTTCACTGAGCTCCCACGCCTGCGCAATCAGCGCTGGGCCGTTGCGCTCACCCAACTGCACGGCGAGATGGCCGCGCACCAGCAGCTCATGAGCGCCCATTTCGCCGGGGCTCTCCTCGGCTACGGTGTTGAGGATCGCCGCCACCCAGCGCGCTTCCCCCAGAGCCAACAGAATATCCGCGGCCGTAACGAGCGCTTTCGCTCGGTCCGCGCCCGGCGGCAACAACCCTGCCGCACCCGTGAGCAACTGCGCTCGCGCGAGCGCCTTTCCCTCCGTGTAGCGCGAGGTCGCCAGCGAAACCGCCTGCGCAGCCAAGGTTGGATCATGCCCGGGGACGGCCCGAAAACGATGCAGCATCGCTTGCACCGGCTCCGGGATCAACTCGGCAGCGCGGGAGTGCACGCGCATGCTCGTCGAGAACGGCAGTGCATCGAGAACGGCCGACCGCACCAGGGCATGACGCACATCGATCTGCCAGGAACCGCCGCGTCGGTGTCGCATCAGAAGGCCACGCTTTATCGCCGCATCCACCGCTGCGGCCGGATCCGGCACCTGGGCGAGGTGGGAGAGATTCGCCAACGGTGCCGCAGAGCCGATCACTGCGGATGCTGCCACGACCGACTGCACCGGTTCGGCGCATCCGGCGAACCGTTCGACGACCAGGGCCGCATACGAGCTGGGAGCCGGCAATACGCCGTCTCCCCGAGCGAGATCTTCCGGGTCGAGCTCTTCTATCAGAGCCTGGCACAGCTGCGGGCTCCCGCCGGTGTGACGCCACAACCGTTCCGCAGCCCGCTGGCTCAGCGCCACACCTCGAATCGAAGCCAATTGCCGAACAGCGGCCACGGACACGCCCTCCAGGCGGATCTCTACGTGGTTATGCTGCACGGCAGCCCGCTGCATCGGCGCCAGCCAATTCTCCCGTGGACGCGATGCGACGACAACGAGCACGGTCACGTTCGAGAGACGACGGATCAGATATGACAGCGTATGCACCGACGCCCGATCGAACCACTGCGCGTCGTCGAGGATCAGAGCAACCGAGCCGCGATCGGCCATTCCCGCGATGCCCTCCAGCAACTCCGCACCCCGCGCCAGTCTCCGGTCGCCGTGGTCCGTCCCGCTGACGCCGTGCAACTGCTGATCCAATTGCCCTGCAACCCCGTATTCGAGGATCTGCTCCGACACCGCACCGGCGACTCGAAGCGTCCGCAGGTCCAGGTCAGCCTCGGCTACGAGGGCGTCAAGCAAGGACGTCTTTCCCATTCCCGCCTCGCCGAACACAAACGCGATGACGGGCCGGCCAGCCTGCGCCATGCGCGCGGCGGCACGCAGCCGGTCACGTTCGTTCTCCCGCCCGACGAGTGCGCCCCCGAGCGTACCCATGTCGCCCCCAAAAGGTGGTGGCACTTCACCTCGCGGTCCGGCGGCTCATACCGGTCCTCTATAGTACGACGGCAGCCGCTAAGACGGCACCTAGCACCGCGGCGCCGTGCAACTGGGGACTATGCAACTGGGAACCAGGGTCAGCGCGCGAGCGTCGTGCCTGGTGTGCACACCTCCTGACCCCACAATTCGACGAACTCGATCGCATCGATGATCACCGTGGTGTCGCCAGAGGAACCGCCGAAGTCGGCGATCGTGAGGTAGAGCGAATGGTCGCCGGAATCGACCGGGAACATGGTGCTCATCGGTTCGGATTGGTTCGCGTACGGCCCGTCGTAGTACGTCCCTGCCGAGGCTGTATCGACCACATCTTTCTCGACTCCCCCCGTGTATTCGCCCGGCAAGTACGAGATTCCGTGCGGCGCGGCGATCCGGTCGCCGTCCTGACGCCAGTCGTCAGCATCCCATTGAGCGAGGAAGAAGTCTCGAGGCACGGCGATCGGCTCATCGTCTTCGTCGTAGGCGAGAGCGGGATCTTCTTGCGTCAGCAGCCTGAACGAGAGGCTGGAGAGGCACATGTTCGCATCGGGCAGGCGAAGGTTCAACCGCAACGTTGTGACATCGAAGACGTTGGCTCCACGGTCAGACGGCACATTGAATTCCCCGTTCAGATGTGAATTCCCGGTTTTGACAGAGTTTGCACTGCCGGTGGAGAGCACGGCCTTGTTACCGCTGGACATGCCGGCGAACTCATCGTCGACGATGGCGACAGAGCTGCTGTGAGCCGGACCGGCAACCCAGTCCGCGCCGATTAGCTCTGCGCCACGGAGGTCGATCTGCTGAGCGAACCGGAGGGCATCGGGTCCACCCGGATCGCCGCCGCCTGGATCCGGATCACCTGGATCGCCGCCGCCGCCTGGATCGCCGCCGCCGGGCCCACCATCGCCCGGATCGGGATCCGCGCCGGGGACGGTATCGAACAACTCTGAGTACTTCCATTTCCACTCGAGAATCACCCATTTGAACTCGGCCTCGAAGAGTGTGGCCTGCAGCAGCGAGTAGTCGATCACCGGGATCGTGACGGCGACCTTCACGAACGCCTTTCCACTCAAGTAGAGTTCGAGATCGACCGTCGGCTCGAAGGTGCCGAATTTCGCATTCAGTCCGAGTCCAGCCATCAAACTGGCACCGACGGACGGTCCGGCGGCGTCATACAGTTTCGCCGTGATCGTGAACTCCGGCCCCGTCTTGGCCGACGCCGAGCCCGAGAGCCCGGAGTTCTTGCCCATTGTCGGTTCCTTATGAGTGAACTTGGCCTCGTTCACCTCCACAAACTTGCCGTCCTTGCCCAATCGGAACCCCTTTCGGGAAACCGCTTGGACGCTCGCTTGGAAATTCGCCGTGAAGACGGCGGATACCGACACGACTGCTTTCAGCTCGATGGTGACGGCCGAAGTGATCACGACAGGTAGCGGACCGACCGAAAAGGTGATCGGAGCGAACTTCTTGTCGATTTTCGCGCCCTTGAGCTCTTTCTTCCACTGCGCTTTGAACTCCATCTTGCCGTTTGTCGTGGCCTTGGCTGTCGATTCCAGAATCGTGGAGAACTTGTTGAGCGTCGGAACGGGGTAAGGCGGGTACGGCGGCCACCACGAACCGTCTGCCCATTCGAAAGTGATGTCCAACTCAAAAGTCAGTGAAAGCGCGTACGCGAGTTCTCCGGCCAGCTCCAACTTGTAGCTGAGCCCGGCCGCGGAGCCCTCATCTTTGAAAGTGTGCTTGATGCTGTCGCCAAGTTCTGGGCCCTGGATCGAACCGCCACCGCCGCTGCCGCCGCCGCCACCGCCGGGTAAAGTACCCCCGCCACCTCCTGGTTCCGAGGGATCCAGCGGCTCCGGCACAGGAAGGGCCATCGGAAGCATTCCCCCTCCCCCTCGAGCGAACGACGGGACGATGCGATTGACGGCCGCCGGGATCTCGGCCTCACTGTCATCGACAGAAATCAGCTCGGATTCCACAGGCAGAGGCGCCAGATCGAGTTCTTCGATTGGCAGGGTCCGGAATTCCGTGATCTCGCTGAGCCCGAGATCGTCCGGCTCGACGGTGTAGTCGTCGCTCTCCTCAGCCATTCCCTGCCACGCGTAGTAGTTGGCTTGCAGAAACACCTCGGTCAAGACAGCGGGCACTGTGGTCACAAGCCAGGCGCCGTTGACCATATCGATTGCGGCCACCCGCCGTAGGAATCCGGCCGGCGCGCCTTGGCTAACCCCGGCGGCGATCACCTGTCCCGGCAGCAGATTCGGGTCTGCAGCGAACGAGACGGCGTCATCGGTGACGCCGATAACAGGGGCATCGTGGCCCGCCGCACCGATAATCACGGCATCCGATTGGAGAATGACTGCGTCCGCTCCCGGGATCGTGATCGCGCCCGACCAGCGTGCACTGCCGCGTGACCCGTCACGAGCGACCACGGTGAACTCGTACTCATAGTCACCGGATTCGGCGATTGCGGTCGCAAAGCTCCAGCGATTCTGGTGCGAACCGGGCACGATCGACGCGGAACCGTGCGCTTGACCGTCACGGGTCACCTCGATGCGCAATGGTGCGACGTCTCCGGTATCGATGGCGCCTTCGAAGTTGAACATCACCAGGTCACCGAGGTCGAGTGCGCCCTGGTCGGGCGAATCGACACGGATCACGCTCTTGCCGGTCCCCTGCGTAGTATCACCCAGTAGTGCACCGAGTTGGAGCACATGAGCATCGGTCGCACCTCGTCGGAGGGTCAACCGCGGCTCGGCTACCGGAACTACCGCAAGTTGCGGCTGGGCACCGGTCACCTCATCGACGACACTGCCACGGGCCCGCCCCCGGTAGTCCTCGCCGAATTCGAGCAAGGTCAGGTCATCGGCGGGGCCCGCCCAGACCAACGCGATCGCATATTTCGCATCGCGATTCGCGTTCACCGGAGCGGGAACGGATTTTTTGTCATCCACTTGATACCGCGATGCCTGCTCAACAGCTACCGGCCAGTACGAGCCTGAACCATTGAGCGCCGTTGGGTTCTCGGCGGCCTCGGCGACATAGCCGCGTGCATCGATCCGGACGCTGAGCGCCACGTCGCTGCTGACTTTCACGTCACCAGCGGGCGAGGGCGTGACGATCGTCGACAACACCGAGGTCCCAGCGGCAACCGCAAGGCTCTGCCCGTCAATGGACACTGTCGCATTCCGCTCGGTGACGATCGTGAGTCCGATGTGCACCGCACGAACCTCGCTCGCAGGGATGCCTCCGAGCCCTACCAAGCCGACCGGAATCGGCTGCTGGGCGGCAAGCAGAACCGGGCCAGCTGCGGCATCCGGTCGGCTGAAAGCCTTGTCGAGGGCGACCGTAGCGCCCGGGTCGGACCGGTGACCGGAGAAAAATGCCAGCACTTCAACCCGTACATCGCTGTTGGCCGAGGAGGTGAGCATCAGCTCCCCCGCGCTCACCGGGGCGAGTACCGTCGTCGAAGCGGAACGACCGGCGACGACATGCAAAGCCGGCGCCTCCGCCACCGAAAGCACCGTGTCTGCGTGCGCCTCGAATACGGATAGACGCACCAGCGCGGAATGTGCGGACTCCGCCCCGCCGCCGAGGTCAACCGATTCCGGGACGCCAGCCTCGAGGGCGGCTCCGCGCCCGAGTTGTGAATCTCGGGCGGGCACGCCGTCGGACAGCGAGACGGGAATCGCGGCGCCGTCGTCGGGATAGCTCTCGTCAGCTGCGCCGGCGGAGCTCACCGGCAGAAGGACAGCGGCGGTCAGGGCGACCGCGACAGTGATGGCAATGAGGCTGCGGCGGCCAGGCGTGACGTTCATCGGCCGGCCCTCCTTCGGCCAGCGGCGATGCCCGCGGCGCCGAGCGCGACGGCGAGTATCGCCAGAACGAGATAACCAACCACGTCGGTCCCGGTGTCGCTGAGAACACCACCCCGCTCGTTGACTCTCTTGCCGGCTCTCGACGGATCACCGCCCGGCGTACTGCCCGGCCCGACCCCTGCCGGGCCGGAACCGCCCGGGGCGACGGCACCGTTGCCGGGAGAGGGAGAGGGAGAGGGAGTAAGAGTAGGCGTGAGCGCGATTCGAGAGTGGTCGCTGAACAGCGCCGCACCGCTACCATCGAGCAGCGTGATTGCGACATCCGGCGAGGCGGTCACCGCCACACCCACCGCCACCCGGATCGATTTGCCGTTGTAGGGAATGATCGCACCGGCCCCGAGAGCGGTGGAGCGAAGGGCCGTTTCGGTTCCGTCAACCATCAGCATGGTGTTCTCAGCGGTAAGGGTGGGGGCCTCCACCTCTACCCAGAGTTCAGAGGCGTCAACGACGCTCGGAACGATCACCCAGGCGAAACCGTTGGCGTCGACTTCAGAATCGAGAGCGGTCGCGGGCGCTGCGGGCAGCAACAGCATTCCGGCCACGATGGCGAAGGTCGTCGAAATGGCTGCTCGACGCGAGCGTGCCCGGCCTCGGAATGAGAATCTCATGGCGTGTACCCCTGTCATCGCTCGCAGCCCCTCAACGCAGGCAGCACCACATACCCGGCCTGAAAGCAGGCTGAAATCGATTCTGCAGAGTTGCCAGGGTCATCCGCGTCGGGGAAAACCCTGACTCCGTCCCTTCCCGGTATCATTCCGTTCTCGGAATATGGGCGAATAAAGTATGCTCAAAACACCATTAGGTGCCAGCCGCCGAGCCCGTACGTGAACCACATCGCCGACCTCCCGCTGGACGGAATACCGAGAGGTTTGAGTTGAACGCGGTTGTCTTGGTCTCTGGCGGTGCGGCGGTCACCCCTTTCACCACCAGCGATCAGGCTGCCGCCAGCGGGCTCGCCGCAGGCAATACGATGACCGCATTGCGCGAGCATTTGCTCGCCGTCGGCCACGATGTGTTCACGGCGCCAGCCAGAATCGGTCCGGGGACGGTAGACCGTGACGACGGTTGGCAGGGCTTCGCCGACGCGCCATTCGTGCTGCCCCGCGAACTCACCATCAATGCGGTCGGCGAAATCGACCAGGCCGGTGCCGCGTTGCAAAAGTTTCTGCTGCACCTGCGTGAAACTCGAGGTATCGACGACATCAATCTCGTCACGCACTCGATGGGAGGCTTGTTCGCCCGTGCTGCGCTCCGTGCCGACGCCAACAGCGACTCACCCATCTCGGTGCGAAAGTTGATCACACTCGGCACGCCGTGGACCGGGTCCCTTCCCGGCGACTACATGACCGGGGACCTCGCAACTTCCGACGCTCATGGAAATGCGGCCACCGAGAAGATCCTTCAAGAATCAGCCGCGTTCGCCGAACAAGAATCACAGGGTGGAGCGGATCAGGTCAGTCAACGGTTCCTAGACGGCGATGCGGGATGGAACCTCAGGCACGCTGACGTGCTGAATGCCATCCCCGTCACGCTGATCGCCGGCGACTACTTCAACCAGCACGAACTGCCCGCGCAGCTCTGGCCCCACGATGGACTCGTGGCGCGCCGTAGCGCCCTCGCCGAAATGGTCCCCGATCGCGTACTCCCCCGGCACACGGCCCACATTTTCCCGGACGTGCACAGCATCTTCTTCGCCGACACCTTCAACCTTCCCTGGGAACGAGCCCTCACCTGGGACCCCGACGTACTCACCCTCGTCGCCGAAACGCTCGCGGACGGCGGCAGGCAATAGCCTCGATGTGTCCAGAAACCACCCCAGTGCCGCGCTGGAATCGACAATCAGATTCGGAGAAAGAACTCACGTGACTGCACATGACATCCCCGCGGCCCCGGAGGTTCGCGCCACGATAGCAAAGGCGCAGGCCGACGCGATGGCGACCCTCGGCCTGAAGCCCGATCACGTCGAAGTTTGGGAGGACGGTTACCGTGCGGCTGATGCGGCCGACAGCACCTTCGAGTGGTGGTATTTCGATGTCCAGTTCGATGACGGTTCGACGCTGGTCGTAACATTCTCCAACAAACCGCACACCGATCCGTCTGGCCCACTGACCCCGACGATGCTGGTCATCCGCCAGCTGCCCGACGGCACCCGCCGGCATCTCACTCCGACCTTTTCGGCCGACGAGTTCAGCGCCGCGACCGATCGCTGCGACGTGCGCATCGGCGCGAGCACGGTCACGGGTGACCTCGACACCTACGAACTTCACATTGAGGCCGACGGGATCGTCGCGAACCTGACGATCACCCGCGCGGCGCCGTCTTGGCGTCCGGGAGCCGGGGTGTCCTACTTCGACTCCGCGAAACGGCACTACCTCGCTTGGGTCGTGCCGGTGCCCTATGGGAGGGTGACCGCGACGATCACCGAGGGCGACGAGACGAGCACCCTCAGCGGGACCGCATACCACGACCACAACTGGGGCAACCATCTCATGGGCTCCTTCCTTGACCACTGGTTCTGGGGCCGCGCCCATGTCGGTGACTACTCGATCGTCTATGTTCGGATGACCACGAAGGGGTTCATGGGTCTCGGCCAAATCAACATCCCGACGTTCTACCTCGCCAAAGGCGAGAACCTCATCACCGACGACATGCTGCCACTACGGCTTGTGACCAGCGGCGAGGTGCCCGGGCCCGGCGAGCAGACCTATCCGACCCGCATGGAGTGGACCTGGGAGGGCGATCGTGGGCGCATCACGATGACCGCCACGAACCCGGCCTTAATCGAGTCACTTGACATGTCCACGCCGCGGCACGGGATGTCGAGTCTGCTGCACCTGGGCGAGCATCCGATGTACTACGACTTCAACGCTGATCTCGTTCCCGACATCGAGCTCGATGGCCTCACCGACCATGTAACCGGCCGGACGCTGTACGAGAAGATGATGTTCAGCTAACCGGCGCAAGCGGATACTTGTCTCTGCCTAGACGTGCCATTTCAACAGTGCCATCATGAGCGCATGAGCAGCGACGCCGAACACGTGGTGCGACGGTTTTACCAGGCAGTGGCGGATGCCGATTTCGCCGCCGCAGAGAGTTGTTTTGCCCCGGATGCCGTGTGGCACCTGCCCGGCAACAGTCCGATTTCGGGCGACCACCGCGGTTGGTCCCGGATCCGAGACGACTTCCTGGCGAAGCTCGGCCCGCTTTCCGGCGGGACGTTTCGCGCCGACCTGCTCGATGTTGCGATCGGTGATACGTATGTCGTAGCGGTGCAGCACGCGACGGCATCCCTCGGCAGCCGCTCGCTCGACATCACCGGCTGTCAGCTGATCCGTGTCGAAAACGGCGTCATGGTCGAAGTGCGAGGCCACTACTCTGATCAGGCCGCACTCGACGCCTTCTGGGTCGACTAGCCCCACCGGTCGAATAGAGACTAAGGCCACCCAAGCGGGTGGCCTTAGTCTTTCAACAGTTCGTGATAGCGACCGAATGGTGGAGATACTGGGACATTATTCTAAACAACCCTGGTCAGAAAACCCCGTAATTACGCTGATCTCGGAGGCAAAACGGGTCAGGACGCTGACGGGGAAAAGAAACAGGCGGGGCACGACGTGAGCAGCGAATTGGACGACCAAACCGAGACCGCCACCCGTGCCGATGCCAGGACCGCGTTCGTGGACTAAATCGAGGCGTAGTGCTTGCCGCCCTCTATGATCATGCGAATGAGGAGAGCGACCATAAGGTCCTTCTCCTTGGGGGCGCTCATGGCAATCATGAGCGTGACAGCGGCGAGCGCGTTGTTGGTGATGCGCGGCGCACCGCTCTCGTCGTTGAGCATGCCGTTGTAGGCGAGGAAGGTAACGAACAGCGCTGCGGCGCTGCGCTTGTTGCCGTCGGCAAGCGGATGGTCTTTGACTACGAGGTAGAGCAGATTGGCCGCCTTCTCTTCGATAGTCGGGTAGAGATCCTCACCGGCGAAACCTTGGTAGATGGCAGCGATGGTGCCATCGAGAACACCGCCACGCTCCTCGCCGAGCAGACTGTCAGCGGGGAACCGGGCGGCGACGTGCTGGATGACCGCACGTGCATCCTCCGATGTCAGTGTCCAGCCAGGAACCCCGTGAGGTGCGGATTCGACTCCCCCTTCGTCGTAGTCGCGCAGGAGCGTAAGACCCGGCAGATAGCTGCCGATCACGTCGGCTACGCCGGACACGAGATCATTCGTCGAACGGCCGAGGATCTGAACGATCGAGCCGAGTTGTTCTAGTCGCTGCTCGTTGATCGCGTATCCCTTGACGAGGATGTCACGCAGACGCTCGGTCGCCCAGATGCGGAACTGGGTGGCGACTTTACTCTTGACCCGATAGCCGACAGAGATGATGGCGTCGAGGTTGTAATGCGCCACCTTGCGCCGAACGGTGCGCTCGCCCTCCTGGCGAACCTGTAAGAAATCCTTACTGGTTGCCACGGAGTCGAGTTCACCCTCGTCGAAGACGTTGCGAAGGTGCATCGTGATGTTCTCGCGAGAGGTCTGAAACAAATCGGCGATCTGCTGCTGACTGAGCCAGACAGTCTCCGCGTCCAGCCGAACGTCCAAGGCCAGTGCGCCATCGTCACGCTGATACAGGATCACGTCCTCGAGGGGCTGCCCCGCCATAAGGAGCCTCCTCTCATGTTGGTTGTCCACAAGCCTTGCTCTTAGGCTATCGGTGCGCACCGACATCCAGGACTTCAACAAGGCACCGGCGTAGGGCCGCGGTCAGCCAAAAAGTGAGGCCACCCAAAACGGGTGGCCTCACTTTTCAACAATTCTTACAATTCTTGGAGCATCCCCTCAACAACGCGTGACAGCGACCGATGGTGGAGATGGGGGGAATTGAACCCCCGTCCACTGCTGTGGTCATATGCCTTCTACGGGTGTATCCAATGCAGACGTTCTACTCGGCTCCGGAATTTGCCACTGGCAGCTAAACCGACGAGCCCAGCCCTGGTTTACGTCCCTCTATGCCCCAAGACAGAGCATAAAAGCAAGCTCTCTAACTGGCGCCAGGATCCGGGTAGAGAGCATTCCCGGTCTGACGGACTTCTTTAGTGCGCTCGCTTAGGCAGCGAGGGCGAAGTCAGTGCGCTTTGAATTGGCACTTATTGTTTTGCAGAGATCGTTAACGAGATAACCCTGCATCCTCGACCCGCTTCTCATAATCGCTCAGGCAATGTCGAAACCGATCATCCCCATGCGGCAGGCCACTATCACGCGCTGTTGAATTGTTGTAGTTACATCTCGCCCAGGGCGAGCTTCTCAGTGTATAACACCACGGAGTGCCGTTCTATGCCAGCCGGGTCGCTGCCAGCCGGGTCGCTGCCAGCCGGGTCGCTGCTAGCCCGAATACGGCCACTTCGGCGTATCAGCGTTGCCAGATCAAACGATGAGGCCGTCGCCGCTCCTCGAGAAGACGAGACGCCACCGGCGCCCAGATGATCACGGCGATCCCCGCGCCGAGCAGCAGTCCGCCAATAGTGTCACTGAGCCAATGCACCCCGAGATAGGTACGACTGAGCATCATGATGATGGTGTAGCAGCCGCCGGCGATCCATACCCACACCGCCGGGAAGACGAGCGCCAGCACGACGGCGATCGTCGCGGCATTAGCGACATGCCCGGACGGGAATGAACCGAAGTCGCTGGGGACCAGCATGTCCGAGGGCCGGGCCCGGGCGACGAATACCTTGAGCAGCTGCACGAGCGCGGCGCTGACGGCCACGGTGATCCCGTAATACCCCGCAGCCCACGGCCGCCGGAACAGTAGCAAGACCACAATCGTGACCAGCGGCACGATAACCACGCCGACGACGCCTCCGCCGAGACTGTTCATGAAAAGGGCCGGAGCGTCCCAGAACGGCGAACGATGTTCAACCAGTTCCGCCAGCCACTCCTGGTCGAAGGCAAATGGCGCACGCGGCCTGAAATGGACCAGCGCGGCCAGCACGGCGACCAGAGCGATCGCCGCGCTTCCTGAGATCAGGGGCCAGCGTCGCGATACCTTACGTTCGGTTGGCTCGGTCTTCCGCATTCGACCCTCGCCTCCCCCATCGACCAGCACTGACGATTTCGCACAATCCTTTCATGCTGTCCGAACTCGCCCTAGTGTCTATGTACCGCCACTAATCGTCGATCTCAGGAGGACTGATGACCGCGCAACTGAGCTACTGGGTGCTCCTGGTCCGTGACACGGACCGTGCCGTCGATTTCTATGGTCCGGTACTGGGCTGGGAGTTCAGCGAGCCCGGCTCCGCCGGGGGCAGGCATGTGCTCGGATCTCAGCCGTGGGGCGGAATCGCCGCCGCCGACGGTGAAACCGGCGCCTCACGGCTCGCGTTCAGCACCGATGATTTGGATGCCGCTGTAGAGCGGATCCGCGCACGTGGCGGCACGGCAACCGAGATCGCAGCGTCCAGCGACCATGGTCGTTGGATCGAATGCACCGACGATCAGGGCACCGCATTCGCGCTGTTCAAAAAGGGTTAGTCACCGAGATTCCGCTTGCCGGCGATCGCGCGATCTGCCTCACGCTTGTCCTGCCGCTCGCGCAGGGTCTGTCGTTTGTCGTACTCGCGCTTGCCCTTGGCGACCGCGAGCTCGACTTTCGCCTTGCCGTCGCTGAAGTACAGCGACAGTGGGATGACGGTGTAACCGCCCTCTTTGATCTTGTTGTGGATCTTCAGAATCTGAGCCTTGTGCAACAGCAGCTTCCGCTTGCGACGCGGCGGGTGATTGGTCCAGGTTCCCTGATGGTATTCGGGAATGTGCACGGCATCCAGCCATGCCTCACCGGCGTCGATGAAGGCGTAGCCGTCGACCAGGGACGCCCGCCCGGCGCGCAACGACTTGACCTCGGTTCCGGTCAAGACAAGTCCGGCCTCATAGGTGTCACCGATGGTGTAGTCGTGGCGCGCTTTCCGATTGGTGGCCACGACCTTCTGACCACGTTCCCTGGGCACGACGAATCTCCTGAATTTTGAGGATTACACCAGGCTGATGCCCGGCAGCCCATCAGTTTAGCTCAGACTTTCAGATACCTCGTGATCGCGAAGTTCGCCGAGACCGCCGCGAGCGCGCCCCCGACAACAATCAGGATCGGTACCACCAGGAATGCATCATCGAGGCCGACAAAAGCGATCGATACCGTCTGTTTCGAGAGGTAACCCTGCACGAAGAAATGCACGATCGCCACGATGGCCCCACCGGCAAGGACTGATCCGATCAGCGCGGCGAACACGCCCTCGAGTATGAACGGTGTCTGAATGAAGCGGTTGGATGCCCCAACCAGGCGCATGATCCCGATTTCACGCCGTCGCGAGTAGGCGGAGAGCCGGATGGTGGTAGCGATCAGCAAGACCGCGGCAACCAGCATCAGCACCGCGATGCCGATCGCCGTGTAGCTGGCGGCGTTGAGCACCGAGAAGATCTGGTCGAGATAGGTGCGCTGATCGGTGACGCTCTCCACCCCGGCCATCGATGACAGACTCTCGGACAGCACATCTGATTGCGACGGGTTCTTCAGATTGACCCAGAAGGTCTGATTCAACAGGTCCGGCGTTACGTACGCCGCGACCGGATTGCCCTTGAACTGCTTGGTGAAGTTGGCGAACGCCTGCTCGTGATTCTCGAAGTAGTACTTCTTGATGAATGGGGCAAGAGTCGGTGAGGTGAGCTGCGCCTCGACGGCATCGATTTGATCCTTGTTCGCCTCACCCCCCTGACAATTGTCGCCCGACGAGGTCGCGGTGCACATGTACACGGCGACCTGCGCCTTGTCGTACCAGAACGTCTTCATCTGCCCGATTTGCATTTGCAGCAGGATCGCAGCTCCGACGAAGGTCAGTGAGATGAAGGTCACCAGGATGACCGAGACCACCATGGATGCGTTCCGGCGCAGGCCATTGCCCACCTCTGACCAGATCAGAGAGAATCTCATTTGGTCGGCCCCACAGCCTGCTGGTCGTCAGGGTCATCTTTGGAGTGTGCATCGCGAAGGCCCAATTTCTCAGCCAGGCCTAACTGTTCGGGGAGCTGGTCTTCGCTCAACGGGGCGGTTCGCAGGATTGGCTGGGTGATCGGAGCCACGAAATGGTCCCGGATCCGGTTCGGCTGGGTGGCTGCGGAATCCCGCTCTGCGCGATGCACCTGGCGCCGGGTCGGCCCGGTGGTCGGCGCGTCGTCGGTTTCAGCAGCCGCGGCGGGGATCCCGGCAGCCGGCTCAGGCGCGGCCGCAGCCACGACCGGCTGCGCTTGCGGCTGCGACGTCGGCTCCCGCCGCGGTTCCGAAGTTTGTTCCGGCTGCTCGACGACCACCTGCACCGGAATGGGCCCGGTCTGCGGTATGGCGGCCCGCTTGGAGCCCGGTAGCGGAACGGCGGCGGTGTAGCCGTAGCCGCCGTGTCGCTCATCACGAACAATCTCGCCGCTGACCAGCTCGATCACCCGTCGTTGCATCTGATCGACGATTCCGGCCTCGTGGGTGGCCATGATCACGGTCGTACCGCCGGCGTTTATCTGTTCCAGCACCGCCATGATCCCGGCGCTGGTGGCCGGATCGAGGTTCCCGGTCGGCTCATCGGCCAATAGGATCTGCGGCTTGTTGACCACCGCACGGGCGATGGCGACCCGCTGCTGCTCCCCGCCGGAGAGCTCGTGCGGCAGCCGACCGGCCTTGCCGGACAACCCGACCATGGTCAGCACGTCTGGCACCGCTTCCTGGATGAATCCGCGCGACTTGCCGATGACCTGCAGCGTGAACGCGACGTTCTCAAAAACGGTCTTGTTCGGCAGCAGCCGGAAATCTTGGAAGACCACACCGATATTGCGCCGAAAGTACGGCACCTTGCGGTTGGATATCGCCCCGAGATCCTGCCCGAGCACGTGGATCGTCCCCGTGGTCGGCTTCTCCTCTTTGAGGATCAGCTGCAGGCAACTCGACTTACCTGAGCCGGACGCGCCGACGAGGAAGACGAACTCACCCCGTAGCACCTCGAGTGCGATGGCGTTGAGAGCGGGCCTCGTGGTGCCCGCATATTTCTTGGAGACAGAGTCGAAGCGGATCATGACCCCTTGAGCCTAAGCAGCCGGGCCCGGTTCGTGGGGACCGACTCGCCATGAGCCGAGGGCCTCGTGCGAAATGCGCGACTTAGACGGCTGGCGTCTTACGCCAGCGGATGCCGGCCGAGATGAACCCATCGATGTCACCGTCGAACACGTGGGAGGGATTATTGACCTCGTATTCCGTGCGCAGATCCTTGACCATTTGATACGGCGCCAAGACGTAGCTGCGCATCTGGTCGCCCCAGCTGGCGGTGATGGTGCCGGCCAGTTCTTTCTTGGTCGCGGCCTCCTGCTCCCGCTGCAGCAGCAGCAGCCGGGACTGCAGCACCCGCAGAGCCGCGGCCCGGTTCTGGATTTGGCTCTTCTCGTTCTGGCAGCTGACCACGATGCCGGTGGGAAGGTGGGTGATCCGCACCGCGGAGTCGGTGGTGTTCACCGACTGTCCGCCGGGGCCGGACGAGCGGAACACGTCAACCCGGATGTCGGAGTCCGGAATGTCGATCGACTCGGTCGGCTCGATCAGCGGAACCACCTCGACGGCGGCGAAGCTGGTCTGGCGCTTCCCGGCAGAGTTGAATGGGCTCATCCGCACCAAGCGGTGGGTGCCAGCTTCCACGCTGAGGGTGCCGAACGCATACGGCGCATCCACCTCGAAGGTGGCCGACTTGATTCCGGCCTCCTCTGCGTAGCTGGTGTCGAGAACGTTGGTTCGATAGTGGTGCTGTTCGGCCCAGCGCAGGTACATCCGAAGCAGCATGTCCGCGAAATCGGCGGCATCCACCCCGCCGGCACCGGCGCGGATGGTGACCACGGCCGGGCGGGGGTCGAACTCCCCGTTGAGCAGGGTCAGCACTTCCAAATCGCCGAGCGTCTTCTGCAGACCGGCCAGTTCTTCCTTGGCTTCCTGCGCCGATTCCTCGTCGCTGGCTTCGTTCGCCATCTCGACGAGCACCTCGAGGTCGTCCAATCGCGAGGAAATGCTCTCGATTCGGGCCAAGTCGGATTGCCGGTGGCTGAGATCGCTGGTGATCTTTTGTGCTTTGTCGGTGTCGTCCCAGAGGTCCGGCACACCCGCCTGTTCGCTGAGCGAGGCGATCTCGGCCCGCAGCCGATCGACTCCGATCACGGACCGGATGTCGTTGAATGTCGAGCGCAGCGCGGCGATCTGTTCCGAGAAGTCCAGTTCCATCATGTCGGTGCCAGCCTACCGGTGCCGGCTGGGCGCAGCCCCCCGATAGCATGAAGACACCATGTGTCGGACCGAACCATGACTGTCGCCGAACAGCCGTACAGCATCCGCTCGGTGGCGCTGGCGGCATTTTTGCCCACTCTGCTGTTCTCCATCGGTGAGGGCGCCATCATCCCGATCATCCCGGTGCTGGCCAGCAACCTCGGGGCTGGGCTGGCCATGGCCGGCTTCATCGGCGGCATGATCATGGTCGGCGAGGTGCTCGGGGATGTGCCAAGCGGCTGGGTGGTCAGCCGGGTCGGTGAGCGGAACGCGATGATCTGGGCCGCCCTGGTCTGCGTGATCGGCCTGGCGATCTGCCTGCTGTCGCCCACTCCTGTCGCATTGGCCGCCGGAGTCTTCCTGATCGGCATTTCCACCGCAGTCTTCGCCCTGGCCAGGCACGCGTTCATGACCAGCTATGTCCCGCTGAAGTACCGGGCCAGGGCACTGTCCACGCTCGGCGGTACCTTTCGCTTCGGCTGGTTCATCGGACCGTTCCTCAGCGCCGCAGCCATCCATCTGGCCGGGGACACCCACGTGGTGTTCTGGATCCACATCGTGGCCTGCGTCAGCGTGGCAGTGGTGCTGTTCGTCATCCCGGACCCGAGCGCGCAGCTGCGGCAGAATCGCGTCACTCAATTGGAGGATGCCGCCCACGACGACCCGGAGCACCAGACCCACGACGGGCGAGCGGAAGCCTCGCAGCGCACCGAAGGCCTGTTCCGCACCATTTGGGAATACCGCGGTGTGCTGGCCAGGATGGGGCTCGGAGCGGCGCTGATCGGCGGGGTGCGCTCCTCACGCACGGTCATCCTGCCGCTGTACGCGGTCTTCATTGGGATCAGCGACACCAACACGGCGCTGATCATCGGCCTGGCCGGCGGGGTCGATTTCGCGCTGTTCTACCTCTCGGGTCAGATCATGGACCGATTCGGCAGGCTCTGGTCGGCGGTGCCCTCGATGCTCGGGCTCGGGTTCGCGCACATCGGTCTGGCATTCGTGTTGAACGAGCCCTGGTTCATCGCGGTCGCCGTGATCATGTCGGTGGCCAACGGAATCGGCAGCGGCCTCCTGATGACCCTCGGCGCAGACCTGGCTCCCCCGGGCAATCCGGCGCCGTTCCTCGGCGCGTACCGGTTCACCGGCGACACCGGCCAGGCCATCGCCCCCATGCTCGTGGCCGGGGTCACGGCGCTGTTCGGCCTGGCGTCGGCCGCGATCAGCATGGGCGTGGTCGGCCTGATCGGGGCGGGACTGCTGGCTAGGTGGATTCCGCGGTACATCACGGCCCGACCGGGCAGGCAAGGTACTCGCCGCCGGCTCAGTCAGTAGAACTCAGTCAGTAGAATACCGAGCGGGCGACGCTGGTCACCTGTAGGGGAAACCCGTCCGGCACGAACAGGGAGAGCACCGGCGGCCGCCAGTATGCGGCGAGGGTGACGGTTGCGCTCTGGCCGTCCGCGGTCGAGGCGTTGACAACGCGCAGACCCTCGAAATGCCCGATCGGGTTGTCCGCGAGGTACGCTCCGACGGCCTCGCCGACCGCGGCGGGCTGCAGGGAGGCGCGCAGCGCGTCACCGTCGACTCTGACCTGATCCAGCTCGAACGCCTCGGCGCCGACCAACGATGCCCCGTCAGCGAGGCTGAACAGACGCTTGCGTTCCACGTACAGGGAGGTCGCCGCCACAACCACGAGAATCAGCACCAGGCTCAGGATGCCGTACACCAGCGTGAGCGGAAGGATCGAACCATCCTCGTTCGAGGCCTTCATCGGTCGGCACCCCAGAACCGGGAAACCTGCTGGGCCGCGCGCGCCTGAACCGGAACGCTGGCCGAGGTGCGGAAGTTCAGCGCGTCGGGAACCAGCGGCAACGCAACCTCGACTCGCACGGTGACGGTGACCGTGCCCCGCCTGGTCAGGCATACTCCTGGGTTTGGAGCACAATCGATCCGGATCTCGGCGTCACCGGCATCCAGCCCGTCGTCGGCGAGCGCGAAGGCGATCGCCCGATGTGCTGCGGAGGCCGCCGCGGCCTCCGTCTCGGCCCGCACGTAGACCCGCGCCGCTTGGCGGGCCGCGCCCTCGGTGGCGAGGGTTGCCGCCTGGACGCTGGAGACGGCCAGCACGAGGTAGACCATCGGCACCAGCAGCAGGACCCCGATCGTGATGAACTCCAACGAGGACGACCCGTCGTCATTCCAGATTTTCCAACGCCGCATGGCCGGTCACCTCCAGCCCGGAGTCGATACCGACCAGTCCGATCAGCGGCAGCGGCGCGCGAACGGTGACCGCGATCGCGGGCCGGCCGAGGTAATCATCGCGTACCGCGTGGACATCCCCTGCGTAGCCGTCACCGATCGCCGCGGTGATCAGGTCTCGGGTGCGCTGCTCCCCGTCGGATGGCGCGGTGTCGGCGAGCGCCGCGAACCGCGCGCCCTCGGCGGCGGCATCCATCACCGTGTTGCGGATATGCAGGGCCAAGGCGAGCTGGATCACCGACAGGGTAAGGATCGTCAGGAGGCCGACGACCATGACGAACTCCGCGACGGCGTCTCCGCGATCGCCCTGCCAGAGCGGCCGGGTGTGCCTTTGCGACCTGGACACGATGCCTCCTCAACGGCGGCTAGAAGCTGACGACGCGACTCATCGCCTGCTCGAACACGCCACTGAGAGCCGGTCCGGCCAGTCCCCAGATGATGACGACGAGCCCGGCCGTCATCAAGGTGATCAGCACCCAGCCGGGAACGTCGCCGGTCTCGTCCCGGGCCGCTCGATACCCCGCCGCCGAACGCAGTGCGACCAGGCAGGCGCTCAGCCAGACGGTAAGTGGGTCGGTGATTCTGGCGATGGTCTTCATGGTGTCGTCCTTTCCAGATGGCGATGGCGTGGCGGCGGGCTAAAAACCGGACTGCAACACGAAGATCCCTGGGAAAATCGCGAAAAGTACGGTACAGGGCAGGATCAGGAAGACCAGCGGAACCAGCATGGCCACCTCCTTTTTTCCGGCGGTCTCCAGGAGCGCGCGTTTGGTCTGGTCGCGAGAATCCTGCGACTGCGCACGGAGCACTTCAGCCAAGGGCGTCCCCCGCTCCAGGGCGCCGACCACAGCGTCGGCGAATCGGGTCAGGATCGGCAGCCGGAGGCCGTCGGCCAGCCGCCGTAGCGCTTCGACAAGAGGAACGCCGGTGCTGACCTCTGCCACCGCACGCCCGATCTCTTTCGACAGCTCGCCCGAGCTGATCCGGGACACGCGGCGAAGCGAATCGAAGATGCCCTCGCCCGCCGACAGGCTCAGCGTGAGAAATTCGAGAATGCTCGGAAACTCAGCGCAGATTCGGCGCAACCGATTACGGGCCGCGCGATTCAGCAGCCAATCCCGGAGCATGAATCCGATCACCGCCCCGAGCACCGGCACCACCGCCTGCGCGGCCAACGGCAGGGAATGCAGCGGTGCCGCCAGGATCGCCACGCCGATTCCGGCGGCCAGCCCCAGGCATCCCCAGGTGAGTTGCCAGGTGCGGTACTGCTCGAGGCTCACCTCGGATCCAGCTTGCCGCAACCGGGTGCGGATCGTGGTGCTACCGCCCAGTGCTGTGGAGAAGCTCCGCCTCAGCGCGGCAAGGAACGGGGCCAAGAACGTTCCAAGCACCGGCAACGGGTCGGCGCTGCGGCGCCGGACCCACGATCGCGCCTGATCGGAGACATCGACAAGATACGGTGCCACCCGGTCGGCGAGCCGAGGGCGGCCAAGTCTGGGGATGCTGGCCAGAATCGACCACGCACCAACTCCGAGCGCCACGCCGCAGAGCACAGCCCAGGCCGCTGCGGCGGTCACCGGAACCACCGCTTCTCCTCCGGGAGGCGGCCGATGAACAGCATGATCCGGTAGGCGATGAGCGAGACCAGAAGCCCCACGACGATGACTGTGGTGCCGGCCGCGGTGTTGTATGCCACCGCCGCCTCCGGCCGGGAGGCCAGCAAGAACAGCACGACCCACGGCGCGGCCACCCCGAGCTTGGCGGCGTTCATCACCCAGGACTGCCGCGCCTGCACCTCCGAGCGGATCGCGCTTTCCTCCCGCAGGTATCCGGTGAGAGAACGCAACACCACGGTCAGATCGCTTCCGCCGACCTCGCGGGCCATTCGAAGCGTCTCCAAGATGCGGTCAGCGACCGGGTCGGCCAGCCTCGCCTTGAGCCGGTCCACGCAGCCGGAGAAGTTTCCGGTGGAGCGATAGTCCCGCTCGAATTCGGCGAACGCCGGACGCGTGGATACCGGGCCATTGTGCGCCAGCGCGCTGACGCCGTCCGGTAGCGCCAGCCCGGAACGCACCGCCGAGACCAGGTGGTCGACGACATCGGGCCAAACCGTGCGATGTGCCTGACGGCGGATGGTAACCCGCCAGGAAACGAACGCGTTCGGAACCAGCAGGCCGAGGCCACCGGCGACCGCGGAGAGCACCACCACTGCGACGATGGCCTGAACAAGCGCTGCGACGCACACGGCCACCAACACCGATACCACGGTGAACGCGAGCGGTGACACTCCCGGATACCCGGCTGCCGCCAGCCGCTCCCGCAGTCGCCCAGTGTGCGCCGCGCGCTGCAGCCGCTCGCCCGCCTGTCGCGGCCAGAGCATCGGCGCGGCGATCAGCAACAGCCCGACCCCGAGGATGCAACCAAGGATGATGCTCATCAGCTGCCGACTCCCAGCACTACAGACGGATCCAGTCCAGCAGCGCGAAACTTGCTCATTTTGCCCGGGTACCCGCCGGTGGCGGTCAGAACGCCAGCGCGCATCGTGAAGATCGGGCTGGCTTCGATGACGCGCTCGGTCACCCGGCCGCTCAGTGCAATGATCTCGGTGATTCGCCGTTGGCCACCGCGGTCCAGTTCGCAGTGCACCACGATATCGATGCATCCGGCGACGGTCGGAACCACGAACGAGGAATCGATGTTGCGGCCGGCCAACAGCGGCAACGTGCACAGTTTCGCCAGGGCCTCCCTGGCGCTGTTCGCATGAATGCTGCACATCCCGGGCAACCCGGAGTTCAGTGCGATCAGCAGGTCGAGGCTCTCTGCCTCGCGGACTTCACCCACGATCAAGCGATCCGGGCGCATCCGCAATGCCTCCTTAATCAGCCGGCGCAGGGTGATCTCGCCCGAGCCCTCCAGGCTGGACTGCCGGCACTGCATCGCGACGACGTCACGCGCCGCGAGATCGAGTTCGAAGGTCTCCTCGACCGTGACGATCCGCTCGTTCGAGCGGGCCACCGCCAGCATGGCGTTGAGTAACGTCGTTTTGCCGCTCTGAGTTGCGCCGGAGGCGAGGATGTTCTGCCCGGCAAGCACACACATCCGCAGGAATTCAGCCGACTGTTGGGTCAGCGAACCGAGCGCCACCAATTGGCTCAGCTCCCGGATCCGCCTGGTGAATTTCCGGATGTTCACCGCCCAGTGCCGGTGGGTGATATCGGGGATGACCACATGAAGTCTGCTGCCATCGGCCAGCGACGCGTCGACGAACGGCGAGGAGAGGTCGACCCTGCGGCCGGAGGATTGCAGCATCCGCTCGACCAGGTCGCGAACCTCGCCCTCGGTCAACACGGTGTCGGTCAACTCGGGCACCCCGTCTCGGGCGACGAAGACCTTGGTCGGGGCGTTGATCCAGACCTCCTCCACGGCGGGGTCGTCCAAGTACGGCTGCAGCGCGCCGAAGCCCGTCAGGGAGGCCACCACCTCCCGCGCGGCGCGCGATTCGTCGGCGATCATCGGCAGCGAACCGCCCAGCGCCCGCTCGCTATAACGGCGAAGTTCCTCCCGAACGTAGTCGTCGGCCAGACCGCTCGCAGCGAGGTCGACGCCGTCCCGGCGCACCCGGGATCGGACCTGATCGGCAAGCATTCGCACGACATCCGTCATGGCAGCATGATGCCGCACCCGACACAGCCGCCGCGGAGGTTATCCACAGGCGGGTCACCGGGTTGCTCCGGTTACACTGGTACGGCATTCGCGGGAGTGGTGAAATTGGCAGACACGCAGGATTTAGGTTCCTGTGCTTTCGAGCGTGGGGGTTCAAGTCCCCCCTTCCGCACATGAACAACGTTATATCGATGGTCGGCGCTCCGATCCACAGCGCGCTGATCCCCTGGCTGGATCCGGAAAGCCTGATCCACGGGTTCGGGGCGTTCGCGCTGCTCGGAGTGTGCGTCATCATCTTCGCCGAAACCGGTCTGCTGATCGGATTTCTGTTCCCCGGCGACACCCTGCTGATAATCCTCGGTCTGTTCGCCTTCTACCCCGGCATCGGCATCGACATCTGGTGGATTTGCCTGGCTGTCGGGTTCGCCGCGTTCGCCGGCGGCGAGGTCGGGTACCTGATCGGAAACAAGCTCGGCCCCAGGGTCTTCGAACGCAAGGAATCCGGCCTGTTCAGCAGGGCGAATGTGGAACGCACCAACCACTTCTTCGAGCGCTTCGGGGCGCTGGCGGTGATCCTGGCCCGGTTCGTGCCGATCGTGCGCACCTTCGCACCACTGGCCGCCGGGGTCGGACACATGAATTACCGCAAGTACTCGCTGTACAACTTGATCGGAGCCCTGGTCTGGGGCGCCGGAGTGACTCTGGTCGGCTACTTCCTGGGCTACATCCCGCCCGTTGCCGACTTCGTCCGCCAGTACATCGACATCATCCTGCTCGGCGCGGTCGTGCTCACCCTGGTGCCGACGATCTACCACTATGTGCAGTCGACGGTCAAGGCGCGGCGTGCGCGGGCACTGCAATCGGCGGATGCCGGGGCATCCGACACCGGCAGCACACCGCACTGAACCGCCCGGCCCCCGGCCGGCGTCGGCGTCGGCGTTAGCCAGCGGCCTAGAACCCTCAGGCTGCCTCCACAGCCACCTCACGGACCGGGTTGCGGATGCCTACGGCCGAGATCAGGCCGCCGGCCGCCATCAGGATGGCGGTCGCGACCAGGGCACGACCAAGACCCGCCTGATTCAGCTGGGATCCGACGATGACCCCGGCGCAGGCCACCGTGATCAGGCCGGCGATCCGAGACACGGCGTTGTTGACCGCCGAGCCGATCCCCGCTTGTGCTGCGTCGATGGAGCCAAGGATCGCCGAGGTGAGCGGCGCCACCGTGACCGCCAGGCCGAGACCGAACAGCACCACGCCCGGCAGCAGTTGCGTCCAATAGTTGACCTCGCGCCCCATGGTGAGCATCAGCAGGAAGCCTGCGGCGGCCAGTAGCGGTCCGACAGTCATGAAAAGCCGCGGCCCGTATCGACCGGCCAGGCCGCCGAAGTAGCTCGAGAGCAGCAGCATGATCACGGTCGGCGGAATCAACGCAAGGCCGGCCTGCGTCGCGCCGAAGCCGGCAACCTGTTGCAGGTACAGGGTGACGATCAGCGGGCCGAAGGCCAGCGCACCGTAGATGGCCGCCGTGGCGATGTTGCCGACCCAGAAGTTGTGCACCCGAAAGATCGACATCGGCAGCATGGGTTCGGCGATCTTCGTCTCAACCAGGAAGAACGCTACTAGCGCGACCAGGCCGAGCACCAGTGGGATCAACACCAGCGGGCTCCCCCAGCCGTATTGGCCCTGCTCGATCAGCGCGAACACGGCGCCGCCGAGACCGACCGCACCCAGAACGGCGCCGAGGTAGTCCACTCGCCCGCCGTGCCGGGTGTCCGCGAGCTCAAGCTTCCGCATCAACCACAGGGTGACGGCGATCGGGATGACGTTGATCCCGAAAACGTAGCGCCAGGACAGCATGTCCACGAAGATTCCGCCGAGCAGCGGACCGGCGATGAATGCCACCCCGGTCCATGCCGTCCACTGGCCGATCGCCTTCGACTGCGCCGCGCCGCTGAACGCGGAGATGATCAGCGCAAGAGAGCTGGGCACCAGCAACGCCCCGGCGATGCCTTGCAACGCCCGGGCCGCGACCAGGATCACGCCGGTCGGTGCGACCGCGCACAACAGTGAGGCGATCCCGAACCCGATCAGGCCGACCCGAAGGATGCGTTGGCGGCCGAAGACATCCGACAGGGAGCCGGCCACCAGGATCAAGGCGCCCAGGGTGACCAGGTACGCGTCGACCACCCACTGCTGCAGTGCCAAGCCGCCGCCCAGTTCCCTGGAAATCGCCGGCAACGCGACGTTGATCACCGAGCCGTCCAGAAAGGCGACGAACGAGGCGAGGATGGCGACGACCAGCACGCGCTGCTGTGCGGAAAGCATTCTCAATGTACCGTCCCGCTCTCGTGTGCCGCATGGCTTTGGGGTTCGAGCTGGAAGGTGCTGTGCTCGACGTCGAAGTGTCCGATCAGGCAGGATTGGAGTTCGTCGAGTACCGCCGGAGCGTGGCCGTCGATAAAGCAGCTGTCATCGAGCACGATGTGGGCCGACAGCGCCGGTAGTGCGGAGGTCAGGGTCCACACGTGCAGATCATGGACATCCTCAACGTGGCGGGGCCGAAGCAGGTGCAACCGCACGGCGGCAAGATCAACGCCCTCCGGAGCGGCCTCCAAGAGGATCCGGCCGGAGTCCCGAAGCAGCCCCCAGGCGGCATGGACCATCAAGCCGACGACGACCAGTGAGGCGATGGAGTCCGCCTGGCTGAAGCCGGTTGTCAGGATGACGATGCCGGCAACCACAGTGGCGATGAAGCCGTAGAGGTCGGTGAGGATGTGCTGGAAGGACCCCTCGACGTTAAGGCTGGTGCGATTGGCTTTGGCCAGGGTCCAGACCGCGATCAGGTTCACCGCAACCCCGAGCAACGCGACGACCAGGACCGGACCGCCCTCCACTGACGGCGGCTCGAAGAGCCGGCGGATGGCTTCCACCGCGATCAACGCACTCATCACCACCAGGGTGATCCCGTTCACGGCCGCCGAGATGATCTCGGCCCGGGTGAAGCCGTAGGTCCACTTCCCCCTGGCCGGACGAGCCGCCAGCCGTATGGCGACCAGCGAGATCGCGATCGCGGCGGCATCGGTGAGCATGTGTCCGGCATCCGACAGAAGCGCCAGCGAACCGGAGACGATCGCCACCACGATCTCCACGATCATGAAGCTGACGATCAGGACCAGGGCGATGACCAGGTAACGCCGGTCCGCGTGGGCCGGTACCCGCCGCGGGAAGCTCAGAGGTGCATTGCCGGCCATGACGCAAGGATAACCCGCCAACTACTGAATGAGGCCGCGGAACTCGGGGACCAACCGGGTGAACGCGCGGGCACGGTGGCTGTACGTGTTCTTCTCTGTCGCGCTCAGTTCGGCCGCCGAGATCTCAAACCCGTCCGGGAGGAAGATCGGGTCGTAGCCGAAGCCGTTCTCGCCGCGGGGTTCGGTCGCAATCGATCCGGGCCAGATCCCCTCGACAACCCGCTCCTGCGCGGCCCTGGTCGCACTGGCGGGGACCACAACCGCGATGGTGCAGACGAATTGCGCCCCGCGACGTGGCTCGCGGATGTCGGCGAGCTGGTCCAGGAGCAGGCGCAGGTTCGCGCGGTCCTCACCGTGGGTGCCCGCCCACCTCGCAGAAAAGATGCCCGGCGCACCGCCGAGGACGTCGACGCAGATTCCGGAGTCGTCGGCCATCGCGACCCGACCGGTGTGGTCGGCGGCCGCTCTGGCCTTGATCAGCGCGTTCTCGGCGAAGGTGATCCCATCCTCGATCGGCTCCGGACCGTCGTAGCCGGCGACGGTCACGCCCGGCACCGCCAGCGCCAGGATACGGCGGAATTCCTCGACCTTGTGCCGGTTGTGTGTGGCGAGTACGACCTCGAGAGTCATTTTGCGGCGGAACGCGCCTCTGCCTGAATCCCGGAAAGCGTGACGGCTCCCGATAGCGCCAGGTCCAGCAGCACATTCAACTCGGCGCGGTCGAACGGGGCTCCTTCGGCGGTTCCCTGTACCTCGACGAACAGGCCGCGGCCGGTGACCACGACGTTCATGTCCGTCTCCGCGCGGACATCCTCAACATATGCCAGATCGAGCATGGGTGTGCCGTCCACGATCCCGACGGAGACAGCCGAGACACTGTCGAGCAGCGGAACCGCCTTCTGCCCGATGAACCTGTGTTCACGGCCCCAGTCCAGTGCGTCTGCGAGGGCGACGAACGCCCCGGTGATCGCGGCGGTCCGGGTTCCACCGTCGGCTTGCAGCACATCGCAGTCGAGCACGATGGTGTTCTCGCCGAGCGCTTTCATGTCGACGACGGCCCGCAGCGATCGGCCAATCAGCCGGCTGATCTCATGGGTGCGTCCGCCGATCTTACCCTTGACCGATTCCCGGTCCATCCGCTGATTGGTCGAACGCGGCAGCATCGAATACTCGGCGGTCACCCAGCCGGTGCCCTTTCCCTTCATCCAGCGCGGCACCCCGTTGGTGAACGATGCCGTGCAGAGTACCTTGGTCCGGCCGAACGAGACCAGAGCCGAGCCCTCCGCCTGTTCGCTCCAGCCACGCTCGATGGTGACCGCCCGAAGCTGGTCAACGGTCCGGCCGTCTTTGCGGGCAGTTTCGGTCACGATTCTCCTCATTGCTGCGTTGGCATGCTGCCTTTTTGGCATTGCCGCTATTGGGTGGGGGCTACTCGGCGCGGATCAGTCCGCGGGGAATCTGGATTGCGCCGGTCTGCACCAGCTCGGCGCGGGAAAGGTCCAGCCCCATGAACTGGTGGGCCAGCCGGAGGAATTCACCGGTGTTGTCGCCGGTCTCTTCGATCCGCAGCCCAGGCTCGCTGACGGCGGTGCGCTCCAAACCTCTGCCGACCAGCACCCGGTACACATCGTTGGCGGTCTCGGTATCGCTGGAGACCAGGCTCACCCCCTCGCCCATGACATAGGAGATGGCACCCTTCAAGTACGGGTAGTGGGTGCAACCCAGCACGAGGGTGTCGATATCCGCGGCCCGAAGCGGTGCAAGGTACTCCTCGACCACAGCCAGCAGCTCGCCACCAGAGGTCACCCCGGCCTCGACGAAGTCGACAAAGCGCGGGCAGGCAGCGGTGAACAATCGCAGTCGGGGGGCGGCGGCAAAAGCATCCTCATAGGCGCGGGAATTGACCGTCCCCGCGGTTCCGATCACGCCGACCCGATTGCTCCTGGTCGTGGCGACCGCGCGGCGTACGGCGGGTTGGATCACCTCGACCACCGGCACGGAGTAGCGTTCGCGCGCGTCTCTGAGCATCGCGGCAGATGCCGTGTTACACGCAATCACCAGCATCTTCACCCCCTGGTCGACCAGGAAGTCGAGCACCCCGAGCGAATAGCGCCGAACGTCGGCGATGGGCTTGGGGCCGTACGGAGAGTGCGCGGTGTCGCCGACGTAGAGGATCGCCTCGTTCGGCAGCTGATCTCGGACCGCACGGGCGACGGTGAGCCCGCCGACCCCGGAGTCAAATATCCCTATCGGTGCATCGCTCACGGTCCTCAAGCCTAGCCTTTCGTCGCTCGGCGTCGCGGCACCACGGCGAATCGCTAGGCTGGCCTGGTGACCGGCTCCTCCGCATTGCTCACCGACCGCTACGAGCTCACCATGGTGGACGCCGCGTTGACCGCCGGCACCCACGACCGCGAATGCGTGTTCGAGGCCTTCGCCCGGCACCTGCCCAACGGCCGGCGCTACGGGATCGTGGCCGGCACCGGGCGGCTGCTTGAGCTCATCCAGCGGTTCCGATTCGACGACGAGCAATTGAGCTGGCTGCGCGAGGCGGAGGTGGTACGTCAGCCGACCCTGGATTGGCTGGCCGACTTTCGCTTCCACGGAGACATATCCGGGTATCGCGAGGGAGAGGTGTATTTCCCCGGTTCGCCGATCCTCGTCGTCGATGCGCCGTTCGCCGAAGGGGTGATGCTGGAGACTCTGATCCTGAGTGTCTTCAACTACGACTCGGCGGTCGCCAGCGCCGCCGCGCGGATGGTCTCGGCTGCCAACGGTCGGCCGGTTGCAGAGATGGGATCGCGTCGTACCAACGAGGATGCCGCCGTCGCGGCCGCCCGCGCAGCCTACATCGCCGGGTTCAGCGCGACCTCCAATCTGGAGGCCGGCCGAACCTGGGGCATCCCCACGATGGGGACCGCAGCGCACTCGTTCACGCTGTTGCACGACACGGAGGAGGGCGCCTTCCGCGCTCAGGTCGCCGCGCTCGGAACCGACACCACACTGCTGATCGACACCTTCGACATCCGCACCGCTATCGATACCGCTATCGCGGTGGCTGGCCCTGGCCTCGGAGCAGTGCGGATCGACTCCGGCGACCTACCCTCGCTGGTGCGTTCGGTGCGGGCACAGTTGGACGCCCTCGGTGCAACGGGAACCAAGATCACCGTCACCAACGACCTGGACGAGCACGCGATCGCAGCGCTTTCGGCCTCACCCGTCGACTCGTACGGCGTCGGCACCTCGGTGGTGACCGGATCCGGAGCACCCGCCGCGGGAATGGTCTACAAGCTTGTCGCCCATCGCGACGGCACCTCGGGCGGCGGGCCGGGCGGCTGGATTTCGGTGGCGAAGAAATCCGCCGACAAGGTCAACGTCGGCGGGCGAAAGAGGCCGTTCCGGCGGCTGAACGAAGCGGGGACCGCCGTCGCCGAGATCATCCATAGCGGCGGGGATCGGGCCGAATCGGCCGACACCGGTCGGCCACTCCTGGTGCCCCTGGTGAACCAAGGGGTCGTCAACCCCGCATTCCTGGGCGCCACCGGTGTCGTGGCCGCTCGCGATCATCGCGCTGCGGCAATCGCGGAACTCCCGGCGGTCGCCTTCCGACTGGGCCGCGGTGACCCGGTGCTGCCAAGCGTCTACGACGCCCCGACCGTGGCGTAGACGCTACTCCGAGCGCATCCGCTCGTAAATCTCCTTGCAAGCCGGGCAGACCGGAAACTTCTGCGGATCGCGCCCCGGCGTCCACTTCTTGCCGCACAACGCGCGGACCGGCCTGCCGGTGACCGCCGATTCCAGGATCTTCTCTTTTTTCACATAGTGCGAGAACCGCTCGTGGTCACCAGGATCGATATTCTCGTGCTGCAGCAGCTCTTCGAGTTCCCGGTCGAGGGTGGCTGTGCCGCCGCCGTCGGGTGTCGCTCCCGGTTCTGAAATACTCGCCTGAATCATCCGTCTAGTTTATCGCCGCACCGTCGAGTTCTGCCTCGCGGCGGGTGCTCAGCTGTTCTTGACGGTGAACGCCAGGATCTCCGGACCACGCCGGTTGAAGGCGGCGGCGCCGGCAGCGATACCACCGACGAGCACGGCAAGACCGATGCCGATTCCGCAGAACAGGGCGGCCAGGTGCCATTGGGGTGACTGCAGCAAACCCAGCACCAGGAATCCGATAACGGGAGCAGTCAGGACCAGAACGGCCAGCAGGCTCAGCGACTGCACGAGGGCTGACAAAGCCCCGGATGCCTGCGGCTGCGAGAACGCGCTGTCACCGGGCCGGGTGGCCGGGTAGGGGAACATCGCGGAGGTGAAGCTGGACAAGCCGATCCCGACCAGCAGAATGCAGGTGCTGACTCCGATGACGCCTGGCAACACATCCCAATCGCCGAAATACACTACGGTCACGATCGAGCCGATCCCGATCAGAAAGATCCCCATCAAAATGATCGGGAAGATCCGGCCAACCCGATCGGCGACGCCGCGGGTTCCGGATGCAACGTGCAGCCACACGGCGGTTCCGTCGTAAGCGACATCGTTGTGGATGGTCCAGCCGAGGAACATGCACATCGTCGGCAGTGGCAAGAGGACGAGAACGTGCGCCGGTACCCCGGCGATCGCCAGCGCCAACACCATGACCACTGGGAACACCGGAATCATCACCAGCGAAACCCAGTATCGTGCGTCGCGGCCCCAATAGGTCGCCGAGCGAGCGGCGATGGCGAACGCTGCGCCGCCGGGTAGGCGCCCGAACCAGCCCAGGCCTTCGTGCGGTTTCGCCTGAGCCACCCGATGGGGTGTGACCAGCATGGTGCGCACCAGGCTGGTCCAGGCCAGCCAGAGCAGCCCGAGGTAGCCCAGCATGAGCAGGAATTTTACGAGCGCCGCCAGCCAATTCCCCGCCGCGGCATCCCCGGGAACCGACCAGACCGCGCCGAGCGGCGTCCAGCTCAACCAGTCGGAGATGGTGCCCAGTACCGCGACGCCGTCGCGCGGCCAGTCGAGCGTGGCAAGCAGCAGTGCCACCGGCGAGATGCCGATGAGCAGCAGCACACCCAGAACACCGGTGAAGTCACGCGCACGACGGCTCGCCAGCACGAATGCCGCCAGCGCCGCCGTGACCCGTGACACCAGCACACAGGTCGCGACCAGTCCGACGGCGCACAGCAGCGCGAGCAAAACGGTGCCGAAGTTCTGCGACCAGGTGACCACGGTGGCCAGCGCCACGATCGCGACCAGGGCCACGGGGATGCTGACTGCCGAACCGAGCAGGAGGCCCGCCGCCAAAGTGCGGTTCTCGATGCCGAACAACGCGAACTTTCGCGGGTCGAGAGTGTCGTCGGCACCGAACACCAAAGGCACCACCGCGAAGCCGAGCACGATGATGGATCCTCCGGTGACCACCGCGTCGCGGACCAGGGCGACGTCCTCGATGGTGCGTGCGCCGATGAGCGCCGCGGCCAGGATCGCGGTGAGGAAAAGACCATAGAGCAGCATGACGCCCATGCCGATCGCCGGCCACACGTTGCGCCGGAACATGTTCGACATCAGGCGTAACTTCAGTCCGAGAAACTGTGTAACCACTCCATGCCCTCCGCAGCCTTGCGGCCCCCCGCGAGCTCAACGAATCGTTCTTCCAGCGTGCCCGATCCGCGAACTTCCGGTACGGTTCCGGAGGCCAATACCTTGCCGTGCACGATGATCGCGACGCTGTCACAGATTCGCTGGATCATGTCCATGCCATGGCTGGACAACACGACTGTGCCCCCGGCCGCCACATACTTCTGCAAGATTTCGACCACATTCGCCGCGGAGACCGGGTCCACCGATTCGAACGGCTCGTCAAGGATAAGCAGCCGCGGCGAGTGGATCAGTGCCATCGCCAGCGCGATCTTTTTCGTCATCCCGGCCGAATAGTCCACCACCAACCGGCTCAGCGCGTCTTCGAGCCCGAATGCGGCGGCGAGATCTGCCGAACGAATCCGCACAGTCTCCGCATCGAGTCCACGCAGCGTGCCCGCGTAATACAACAGCTGGATGCCGGTGAGCCGATCGAACAGACGCAGCCGGTCGGGAAGCACCCCCATGCTGCGCTTGGCTCGCGCCTGGTTGGTCCAAACGTTGACACCGTGGACCGACACCGCACCCGCGGTCGGACGCAACATTCCGGTGACCATCGAAAGCGTTGTCGTCTTGCCGGCACCGTTTGGCCCGACGATGCCGTAAAACGAACCGGCGCGCACATCGAGGTCGATGCCGGCGACCGCGATATTGTCACCGAATCGCTTGACCAGGCCCGAAATGGACAAGACGACCTCAGCCGTCGCCGGGTCAGGGGCAACCGGGATGAACTGCACCGGTATCACCTGCGAGGGGATTCGCACCGAGGTCGCTTCGGTCATATCTTCGCTCGCCGGATCGGCGGTCGCCTGCGGGTCTGCGGCGACCGGCGCAACGCCAGCCAGAATCTCGCTCGGCTCTAGTTTGATGTGATCCAGCGGGTGCACGGTGAACTCGCGCGACAGGGCTGGGTCGGTCGTTTCCGCCTCAGGCGGAGCGAGTAAACCGTCTCGTACCGCAAGCTCTTCTACCTGCAGCTCTTCTGCCTGCGATTTGTCCGTGGTCGATTTCTCTTTCGGCGCCCCTGTAGCACGTTTGGGCCGCAGCGGACGCTGTTTCAACTGCTTGGCGCGTGGCTGGGTCGCGGTCGGCGGTCTAACGGTGGATGCCGCAGCCGCCTGTTCAGCCGGTGCCCCCTGCTGCTCTGCGGTGTCCTTATCCGCTGTGCCCACAATCGCCGTACCCACACCCGCCGTGCCGTGCTCCGCCGTCTTCTCGACCGGAGCCTTCTTAGCGGCAGCTTTTTTTGCGGTCGCTTTTTTCGCAGCAGCCGGCTTCTGCGGCGCGGTGGTCTTTGAAGCAACCGATTTCGCGGTGCCGGCCTTCGCGCTGCCGACCTTAGGGCTGCCCGCCTTCGCGGGGCTTTTCTTCCCCGGCGGTTTGCGCGTACTACCTGCGGAGGTCTGCTTCGGCGCCGTCGGCTTACTCGAACGCGGATTGCTCGGCAAGCTGGTGTCGTAGGGCGTTTGTTCGATTGCGAGCTCCTCGGCGGTCGGTTCATCCGATACGAGTTGGGCATCAGCGCCGCCCGGTTGGCGTGGCGAAGCATCCCCTTCCCCTTGCTCGGTTTGGGGTTCGGCGTTTTTTGACAACGGGCGCACGGAACTCACCTTCGCAACGGTATCAAGGACCTCCGGCTTCCCGAGGCCGAATGCTTTCAGACTTCACCCAGACTAGAGAATTGGCTATACCCGCGCCCTTGAGAGAACGCCGGGAAATTGGTCACGAAAGAACAACGACGCCACGGAAACCGATGTCTCATTCGGGCTTCGGGGTAGCCTATCAATTGGCATGACGACGTGTCCTTACGCAACAGTGTGAGTTTGACCATCGGTAACCATTCATTTTCGTTACTCAAACGGTTCACAAGCGTATCCAACACTGTGCACCAGACGAGGAGATTAATGTGACCACCCAAGTAGTGATTTTAGCCGCCGGTATGGGCAGTCGTCTCGGCCGAAGCCTCCCCAAGCCGCTGACGGAGCTGAGCGATGGCCGAACCATCATGCAGCAGCAGTTCGACAACATCCATCACGCTTTCGGCCTGAAGGCCAAGATCACTATCGTCGTCGGCTACAAGCTCGAGCACATTATCGAGGCCTTTCCGGACGCATCCTTCGTCTACAACGAGCAGTACGACCAGACCAACACGTCCAAGAGCCTGATGCGCGCGCTTCAGGCCTCCGCCCCCGGCGGTGTGCTGTGGATGAACGGCGACGTCGTATTCGATCCCATCGCGCTGGACCGGGCCGCGGCCATGGTCGCCCGCGACCAATCATTCGTCACGGTGAACACGGCGAAGGTCTCCGACGAGGAAGTCAAGTACACCACCAGCGCCGAGGGTTACATCAACGAGCTTTCTAAGACCGTCAAGGGCGGACTCGGCGAGGCGGTCGGCATCAACTACGTTTCCAGCACCGACAAGGCCGGCCTGACCCGCCAGCTCAGCAGGGTCGGCGCCCAGGATTACTTCGAGCGCGGCATCGAACTGGCCATCCAGCACGACCGGATGCTGGTCGAGCCGGTTGACATTTCCGACCTCTACGCGGTCGAGGTGGACTTCGCCGAAGACCTCGAGCGGGCCAACCTCTTCGTTTGACCCGGAGCACGAACTCTGATCCCCGAACTGCGGCGATCTGAATCGACCCTACGATAGAACGCGTGACTGCATTGGCAGAGGCGCGTCCTCGACAGCGAAGCCCGTTCGCGCGGTACAGGCATTCGCTGTGGCTACTGACCAGCCGTGATCTGAAGGTCCGCTACTCGACGAGCGCGCTGGGCTATTTTTGGTCGATCCTGGATCCGCTGTTGATGAGCGGGATCTACTATTTCGTCTTCACCGTCATCTTCCACCGCAAGGTCGGGGAAGATCCGTACATCGTCTTCCTGTTGACCGCGCTGCTGGCCTGGATGTGGTTCAACGGCGCAGTCTCCGACTGCACGAGAGCGTTCCTGCGTGAGTCGAAACTGATCAGATCGACAACGATTCCGCGCACCATCTGGGTCAACCGGATCGTCCTGTCCAAGGGAATCGAGTTTCTCGCCTCCCTGCCGGTATTGGCCATCTTCGCGATCCTTGCCGGCGCCACCGTCAACTGGGACATCCTGCTGTTTCCGGTGGCGATTCTGATCCAGGTGATCCTGACTGTGGGAATCGGGCTGATCGTCGCCCCACTGGTGGTGTTCTTCCGTGACCTTGAGCGAGCGGTCAAGCTCGTACTCCGGGCCCTGTTCTACGCCTCCCCGATCATCTACAGCGCGCACAATGTGCCAGCCAACCTGCACGTCCTGTTCGGTTTCAACCCACTCGCTGGAATCTTCAGTCTGTACCGGGCCGCCTTCTTCCCGAGAGAACTCGACTGGATGCTGGTCGGTACGTCCGCCGGAATGTCCGTGCTGCTGCTGGCGATCGGCCTCTGGGTCTTCGCCCGCACCCAACGCGCCGTCTTGAAGGAGATTTGATGCCCGCACCGGTCATCGCGGTCTCGGAAGTCGGCATCCGGTTCCGGCGCAATCGCCTCGGTCGACGCACCTTCAAGGATCTGTTCGCGTCGCGCAAGCGCAGGAGCCGGCCCGACGAGTTCTGGGCGCTTCGCCACTTGAACTTCACCGTGCAACCCGGCGAGGCGATCGGCGTCGTCGGCCGCAACGGGCAGGGCAAATCGACGCTCCTGAAGCTCGTTGCGGGAGTCATCCTGGCCGATGAGGGAACCGTGCGGGTGGCCGAGGGAGTCGCGCCGCTGATCGAAATCACCGGTGGATTCGTCGACGACCTCACGGTCCGAGACAACGTGTTTTTGACCGCCGGACTGCACGGTATGACCCGGAGCCAGATCGAGCAGCGGTTCGAGGACATCATCGCATTCGCCGACATCGGCGACTTCCTGGACACCCCGTACAAGCACCTGTCCAGCGGGATGAAGGTACGGATCGCGTTCTCGGTCATCGCTCAGCTGGAGGAGCCGATCATCCTGGTCGACGAGGTACTTGCGGTCGGGGACCGCGCTTTCCGGGAAAAGTGCTACAGACGCATCGAGGAGCTCCTCGCCGGCGGCCGCACGCTGTTCTTCGTTTCTCACAACGAGAAGGAGATGCGCCGGTTCTGCGTGCGCGGGCTCTATCTGGACAAGGGTGAGCTTGTGCTGGACGGGCCGATCGCCGACATCCTGGAGCGGTATAACGCCGACTACGCCTGAGCCGGCATCCGATCCGGACACCGTAGAATCGATACGCATGGCAGGTAAACCTCAGCCGATCATCGGCCCAAGCGGAGCGACGCCAGGCGGGGACGACATTCCCGCCGGGCTGATGCGTGGGATCGACCGGGCTCTGGCGATCCAGCGCCCGGTGGTGCTGGCGCATCTGCGCAGCATCCGGAAACGGCATCCGCTGGCAAGCCCGCAGCAGTTGGTCGCGATCCTGGAGCGCCGCTACGTCGCCGCGGTGACCACCGGCGGTGCAGCCGTTGGCGCGACCGCCGTCATCCCCGGAATCGGCACCGGGATCACCCTCGCCCTGTCCGGGGTGGAGACTGCCGGGTTCCTTGAGGCCACCGCCTTGTATGCGCAGTCGCTGAGCGAATTGCACGGCATCGCCGTCTCCGAGCCGGAGCGGGCCAGGGCGCTGGTGATGACGATGATGCTCGGGCGCGAGGGCTCCGATCTGGTGCGGCAACTGGCCGGCCAACTTTCCGGTTCCGGCCTGCCGCGCACCCGTTACTGGGGCGAGTTGGTCACCAGCAGCCTGCCGACCGCGGTTCTCGGCCCGTTGGTCGACCGGCTCAAAAGCGCGTTCATCCGGCAGTTCGCGGTGCGCGGCGGCGCCAGCATTCTCGCCAGGGCGATCCCGTTCGGGGTCGGTGCGGTGATCGGCGGGGCCGGCAACAACATCCTGGCCAGGCGAGTGTTGCACAATTCCCGACTCGCTTTCGGCGCCGCACCCGACATGTTCGCGGCGGCGCTCGAACCGCCGACCCGCATCGTGCGAACACCCAGACGCGGGCTGTCAGCGGATGCCGCCGCCGGCGTCAAACGCATCGGCTCCGCCGCTGCCGGCGGCGTCAAGAGTGCAGGAGCGCTGGCCAGAAAGGCGATACCACGCCGGCGGCAACCAGACGCCGAACAGCAGGACTGACCGGCTTCTTCCGCCCTCCACTGCGGCGCTGTCAGGCTGAGGGCCGGACGGGCCGGTCGGGTCATTTAGGCCACTCAGACGATCGGCGGTCGACCCGCCCTGGTCATCCGCCATACCGTACGCCAATGCAGCGGGCGTCGCTCACCCGGGTCGGCCTGCCAGCCCTCCCTCCAGCCGCCGAACCACGCCGCCAGCGCGGCCGGCCGCCGGAACCAGCGCAACAGTTGGATGCCGGTCCAGGAGCCGACGTACAGCGGTACCAGCACAGCCGGCAGATTCCGGCGCGCCAGCCAGACCCGATTTCGCGCATTGAGCCGGTAATAGGCGGCGTGCCTGGTCTGCTCGATCACCGGGTGATTCGCCACCAGCTCGCCCGCGTACCAGGCCCGCAGACCCTGATCCCAGACCCGCCAGGCGAGCTCGATCCCCTCGTGCGCATAGAAGAAGGGGTCCGCCCAGCCGCCGGTCGCCTCGAAGACCGCGCGTGGGAGCAGCACCGCGCCCTCCCAGACCGAGAACACCGCACCGGATTCGGTCGGCTCCCCTTTACGAATTCGAGGGACCCAGCGGCGGGGTGAGGTGCGACCGGAGGGATCGACGACGCGCGGTTGCACCAAGCCGATCGAGGCATCCGTGCTCAGCAGTTCGCAGGCCCGCGCCAGGAAGTCGGTGTCCGGCAGCCACGCGTCATCGTCGAGAAAGAAGAGGTAATCGCCGCAAACGTGCGGGACCCCGCGGTTGCGGCCGGCCGGGATGCCCAGGTTTTCCGGCAGTGCCACCGCGGCGACCTCCGGCGGCAGCGGCGGATCGGCCGTTCCCGGATCCCAGCCGTTGCCGACGCAGGCGATGTCCAGGCGGACACCTGTCTGGGCGCGCACACTCTGGATGCCGCGGGCCAGGTCAGCCGGCCGCGTGCCCTGGGTGAGGACGACGACCCCGACGCGGGGTGTGCCTGTCACAGGCTGTGGCACCTAAGCCCGGACCCGTTTTGACGCCATGATGGTCACGAAGTGCCCGACCACCGACAGCAGCGCCAACGGGACCAGCGCGGTCAGCAGCACCCGGTTGGCCAGGTCGGAGCCGACGAAGTGGCCGACGACAGCGACCACGAAGATCAGCATGGTCAGCTCGACCGAGTGATAGAGCCGGTGGAACGGCACGAACTTCGCGGCCTTGCGCAGCTGGGCCACCAGCCCGCCGGTGGGCGCCGATTCACCGCGGGTATCCGCCAGCTTCGCCAGCCCGGCATTCGCCCGTGCCACGTGAACCATGTCGTTCAGTGCTTTGTTCAGCACGATGAACAGCGCGAGAAGACCCGCCAGGGTGGTCCACAGGAAGTCCTCCGGAGCTTGGAAGGGATATCCGGCAGCTCGGATGCCGAGCGCGAGTGGGATCAACGCCTCGGTCGTGTAGTGGCCGACTTTGTCCAGGAACACCCCGGCCGGTGAGGAGGTGCAACGCCATCTGGCCACCTCGCCGTCACAGCAGTCCACCAGCATTTGAAGTTGGCACAGGATCAGGGCAATGAGCGCGCCCCAGAACCCGGGGATCAGCAGGGCAGCCGCTGTGCTCCAGCCGACCAGGATCATCAACCCGGTCACTCCGTTGGCCGAGATTCGGGTTTTCAGCAGCAGCCAGGTGAGATACGGCGACAGGTTGCGCAGGTAAAGGGACGCCGTCCAGTGCTCGGCGTTTCGCCTCTCTCTGACCTCCGGCGGTTGCGTCACCGACCGCAGCTGGGCAATCGAACGCGGCCTGACAATGCGTGACGGGGATCCGGCCGGATCCGGTGGTCGATGCGACATCGGCGGCTCATTCGTCATGGCTATCTCCCGGTGTGCGCGCTGATGTTGCTGGTCATCTTCAGGAACCCGGCAACGAATCCCAGACCCCAGGAGAAGTGAATGCACGGGAGAACGGCGAGGAACCACAGCCAGGCATGCCGTCCATCCTGCCGTGCCACCAGCAGGGTCGCCACGATCACGAAGGCGATGTAAACCGCCGGGAGCAGCAACGCGAACAGCGGCCAGATCACAGCACCGGTCAGGGTGAACACGGCCAGACCGATCAGCCCGACGATGACGCCGATGGTGACGCCGAGGACCATGGCCGGCGGCACCAGATAGCGCAGGGTGTTCGCGGACGGGAAGCGTCTGGCCAGCTCGCCGCGCCACAGGCCGGTGGAGAAGAACTGACGCGCGAGCCGGCTAAAACTTGAGCGCGGCCGGTAGGTGACCTTCAGCTCTGGGGTGAACCAGACGGTACCGCCAGAGGCCCGAAGCCGGCGATTGAGCTCCCAGTCCTGGCCGCGCTTGATCCCCTCGTCGAACATGCCAACCTCGACCAGCCGGTTGCGGCGAAAGACGCCCAGATACACCGTGTCGGCTGGACCGGGGTTTCCGCCCACATGATGCGGGGTCCCGCCAAGGCCCACCGTGCTGCTGTATGCGCGGGCCACGGCTTTTTCGAACGGGGTCTCGCCCTCGGCGGCCATGATGCCGCCCACGTTGTCGGCCCCGGTGCGCAGGATCGTCTCCACCGCGATCCTGGCATAGTTGTTCGGCAGCGAGGAGTGCGCATCCACCCGAATCACGATCGGGTACTGGGAGGCCGCAATCGCCATGTTCAGTCCAGCCGGAGTCGACCCGATGTCATTGGCGAGAACACGAATCCGGGGATCGGTGCGAGCGAGCTCTTCTAGCAACTCGGTGGTGCCGTCGATACTCGGACCGAGGGCCAGGGTCACTTCGAACGGCCCGGTGTAGTCCTGACGGAGCAGGCTCTCCACCGCAGCCAACACGTGAGTGACCTCATTCAAGACGGGCATGACATAGGAGACACCCGGAAGAGTGGTGTACTGCTGCGCCATCTGTTCCGCTCGTTCGTTGGAAGGCCGAGTTTACCAGCCGGAAAGTTTGCACGGCAAAACAGACGGATACCGCCCTCGCGACAAATGCTGCGTGGGCGGTACCCGTCTTGACTGGTACGCGATCAGATCGCCAGCTTACCCAGCGTCACCGTGGCGGTTTCGGTCTTGCCGTCGCGGACGTACGTCAGGTCGGCCGTGCTGCCGGCGGCGAGCGCCCTGACCTGTGCGGTGAGGTCGGTCATGCCGGTAATCGGCAGCCCGTTGAAGTTGGTCACGATGTCGCCCTTCTGCAGGCCGGCCTTCTCGGCCGCTCCCCCGTTGGTGACCGCCACGATCAGAGCGCCGACGGTTGAGCTGGTGTCGCTGGTGGCATCCTTCACGTTCGCGCCGAGCAGGCCGTGAGTCGCCGAGTGATCCTTGATCAACTCTTGGGCAACACGTTGGGCGAGGTTGGCCGGGATCGCGAAGCCGACACCGATGCTGCCGCCCTGGCTTGTGCTGCTGCCGCTACCCGCGTTCGCGATTGCGACGTTGACGCCGATTACCTGGCCCTTCGAGTTAAGCAGTGCGCCGCCGGAGTTGCCCGGGTTGATCGCGGCATCGGTCTGGATGACCGGCAATGCGATGGTTCCGGTGGAAGCCTTCGGAGTCTTCGACTGGCCCTTTTGGCCGGGAAGGTCAAAGTTCCAGAAGTCGAACGGTCCGTTGCCCTGGTCGCCGTTTCCGTTTCCGTTGTCCGGGGAACTCTGGTCCGGTACCGCCGACGATGCGACGGTGATGCTGCGATTCAAGGCGCTCACGATGCCGTCGGTGACCGTTCCGGACAACCCAAGGGGTGCCCCGATGGCCACCGCTACGTCACCGACGTTGAGTTTGGCCGAATCGGCGAAGGTGGCCGGGGTAAGTCCGCTGGCGTCCTTCAGCTTGATCACCGCAAGATCGGCGATCGGATCGGTGCCGACGATGGTGGCCGAGTAGAGCTTGCCGCTGTTGTCCTGCACCTGAACGGTCCCGGTGGAAGTCTGCCCGTCGAGGGTCACCACGTGGGTGTTGGTCAGGACATAACCGTCTTCAGAGAGGATTATGCCGGAGCCGGTACCACCGGAGCTGGTTCCCGTGACCGAAATCGTCACGACGCTCGGCGACGCCTTGGCAGCAACTGCAGTGACCACGGTCGCGTTGTTGGCATTGTTGACGGTGATGTTCGCCGGCCCCGTCGAGGCGGCGCTGGTTTTGAGCTGCCCCTGAGAGGCCGCGTAGACGCCGACGACTCCGGCTCCCGCACCACCGCCGATGAGGGCACCGATGGCGAACATCGCCACGAACACTCCCGCGCCGCGCTTCTTGGGCGAGGACTTGCGCGCGTCGCCTGGACGACCAGGGGCCGGTGGGTACGGCTGAGTCGGTTGAGTAGCGTACGACTGGTCGGCCGAATACGGTGCGTAGTTGGGTGCTCCGACCGGCTGGCCGAAGGCGCCAACCGGTTGGCCGGAGGATATGGCCGACTGGCCGGGTGCC
>JBDTDV010000056.1:0-10289 GCA_039922875.1 Microbacteriaceae bacterium | reverse complement strand
CTGCAGGGCGTAGGGGGCACCGATCCGGCTGCTGACCTCCCGACGCCGGGGGCAGACTTTGGGGCTCCGGGTGCCGATTCGGTACAGGACGACAACACGGGGCCTGAACCGGCCACGGCCCGGCCGACTCATGCCGGCTACGGGAAGATCATCTTGCTCGGTGAGCACTCAGTCGTCTACGGTCGGCACGCGATTGCCGCTCCGATCGGGCTGTCCATTCGCGCGCAGATCGCCCCGCAGGAGCACGGCATCGAGCTGGTGGTCGCCGGCGTCGAGGCGGACCCCGCGGTCGACCTCTCCCAGCGCGTGGCGGCGTTGGTCGTGCGCCGGCTCGGGGTCGCGGACTCCGGGATGCGAATCGAGGTCTTCCCGGAGCTTCCGCGGGCCAACGGGCTAGGGGCCTCGGCCGCCTTGGCCGTCGCGGTAATCCGGGCCGTGGCCGACCGATTCCAATTGTCGATCGATGACCAGGAGGTCTCCGCGCTCGCCTTCGAGTGTGAGCGCATCGTGCACGGCACCCCATCCGGCGTCGACAACACCGTCGCCACCTTCGGCCGAACCGTACTGTTCCGGAAACGGGACGGGCTGGCTACGCCAGAGACCAGCGAGATCGTGACCGCGCATCCGATTCCGGTTGTGATCGGCCTGACCGGGGTGCGCTCGCTGACGGCACAGACCGTCGGACTGGTGCGCAGCGCCTGGCAGCGTCATCCGCAACGCTATGAGAGCATCTTCGATCAAATCGACGAGCTGGTTCTGGCCGGCGTCCAGGCGCTCCGCGACGGCGACATCGCCCAGCTCGGCGACCTGATGAACATCAACCAGGGGATGCTGGCGGCGCTTCAGGTCTCCAGTCCTGAGCTGGAGTCCCTGGTCGGAATCGCCCGCCGGGCCGGTGCGCTGGGCGCGAAACTGACCGGCGGCGGCGGCGGCGGCGCGATGATCGCGATCGCCGAGCCGGACGGGATGGCCCCGATCACCGCGGCGCTGCAGCAGGCCGGCTACAGCACCTATCTGACGGAAATCCGCTGAGCCCTCGTCACCGAGAACGTGACGCGGCACTCAATCCAGGAACAGGGCGCGCAGACGCCGCGTGGTCAGGATCATGCCCAGCACGATCATCACGAGGTAATACAGCACGTGCCAGAGCATGTCGAACCCGACCGAGCCGGTGGTCAGACCCCGAATCAGCTCGACACCGTGCCACAGCGGCATAGCCTGGATCACCCATTGCACCGCCTGCGGGTAGACGGTGATCGGGTAGAAGGTTGCCGACAGCAGAAACATCGGCAGCATGATGAAGTTGATCCAGTCCATTTGCTGAAACGAGGTCATGTAGCTGGTGATCCCCATGCCGAAACTCGCAAAGCCGAACGCGATCAGCAGCACGGCAGGCAGCGCGAGAATCGCCCACCAGCTCAGATTGAGACCGAGCACCTGCATCACGATCATGAACCCGGTTGCATACAGCGCCCCGCGCAGTAACGCGAGCATGATCTCGCCGAATGCGACGTCCAACGGACCGAGCGAGGTGGACAGCATCCCCTCATACAACTTCGCGAACTGCATCTTGAAGAAGACGTTCCAGGTGGAATCGTAAATCGCCCCGTTCATCGCCGCGGTCGCCAGCAAGGCCGGTGCGATGAACGCCGCGTAGGAGATCGGCTGCCCATCCGGGCCCTGGACAGAGCCGACCAGGGCGCCGAGGCCGATGCCCAGGGAGAGCAGGTAGAAGATCGGCTCGAAGAAGCCGCTGACCACGACCAGCCAGTTGGTGCTCTTGGTCGCCAGCCAGCCACGCTGCATCACCGAGCGCGCGTTGCCCGCGTACAGCGCTCGGATCGGATGCCGGCTCGCATCGGATGCCGTCGGCAGTGACCCAAGGCCGGTCACGTGTTCAGCCTCCTGGCCGCAATCCGCCGGGCCAGCAACCAGCCGACGACGATCAGAACGACCAGATAGACGACGTGGATTCCGCTGAGCCACAGCGGCTCTGACAGCCCGTAGCAGAACACTCTGGACAGCTCGACTCCATGCCAGAGCGGCGAGACCCAGCCGACCCACTGCAGGTAGATCGGCATCGATTCCAGCGGGAAAAAAGTGCCGGAGAACAGCGTCATCGGCAGCAGCCCGAACCGCATGATCATCGCGATCTGCCCGGTGTCTTGTTTCAGGGTGGCCACGTAGGCCATGATCATCGCCCCGAAGCCGAGACCGGTGCCGGTCGCGACCGCGATCGAGAGGGCACCCCAGGGCGCGGGCACCGCACCGAACAGCAGCATGAATACGTAATAGATGCCGCAGGTTCCGATGATCCGGGCGGCGATCGAGTAGACCATTCCATCGATGATCTGCCCCGCGGAAACCGGGGAGGCGTTCATGCCATAGAAGATCGGATTCCACTTGAAGCCAAGCATGACCGGGTAGGTGAACTCTTCGCTGGCGACGGTCACGGCCGCCATACACAGCAGCGCCGGTGCGACGAACTGCAGGTAGCCGACCCCGCCGGCCGTGCCACCCAGGTTTGTGTCGATCAGGGAGGCGAGTCCGACCCCCATGGCGAACAGGTAGAGCAGCGGATTGCCAAAGCTCGTCACCACGACGGTCTGCAGATAGGAGCGCATCACCAGGAAGCGATGCTCGGCGACGTACCAGCCGCCGTACCGCCGGGTCTTGGCTGCGGCGGCGATGGCCTGCTTCGCCACGGCGGTTTCGGCCTCGGTCACTCGATCAAGCTCCGTCCGGTGAGCCTGAGGAAGACGTCCTCCAGCGAGGATCGCCGCACCAGGCTGGTTATCGGGCGCAGGCCGAGGTCGGAAATCCGGGCGAGCTCGGCCTCGCCGTTGTCGCTGTAGACCAGGACACGGTCTGGGAGGACCTCGATACGGTCGCCGATTCCGTGCAGGCGTTCGCCGGCATCCGCGTTGTATTGCGATCCGAACCGGACCTCGAGCACCTCGCGCGCCGAATACTGTCGAATCAGCGCGGCGGGCGAACCTTCCGCCATGATCGTGCCGTGATCCACGACCACAATCCGGTCGCAGAGCTGCTCGGCCTCGTCCATGTAGTGGGTGGTGAGCACCAGCGTGGTGCCCTGCTCCTTGAGCCGGAACAACCGGTCCCAGAGAATGTGCCTGGCCTGCGGGTCCAGTCCGGTGGTCGGTTCGTCCAGCAGCAGGATGCGCGGGTCGTTGATCAGCGCGCGCGCAATGGTCAGGCGGCGCTTCATGCCGCCGGAGAGGTCATCGACCTTCGCCCTGCCCTTGTCCTGCAGCTGGGCGAAGTCGAGCAGCTCATCGGCGCGGATCTTCAACTGTGCCCTGGGCAGACCGAAGTACCGCCCGTACACGATGAGGTTGTCCCGGACGCGCAACTCCGTGTCGAGGTTGTCCGCCTGCGGCACGACGCCGAGCTGCGATCGGATTTCCGGCCCGTACCGGTCGGGATCCAGGCCCAGCACCCGTAGGTCGCCGCTGGTGCGGGTGGAAACCGCGCCGATCATCCGCATGGTGGTCGACTTGCCGGCACCGTTCGGGCCGAGCAATCCGAACGATTCGCCGGGGGCCACCTCGAACGAAATGTCGTCAACCGCGGCGAAGCCCCTGTACTCCTTGACCAGGTGGGCGGCGGTGATGACGGGCGTTGGCACAGTTGACCACTGTAGTCGAGGCCTGTGGCACCGTGTTCGCATCACGGGGCGCAAAGAAGTACGGTCGAATAAGGCAACGGAGCCGACGTCCATTACCCCTCATCCCCCAGCTGATCAGAGCAACCGTTTCTGCACGGAAACGGCACGCCCGACATGCAGTTCACCGAAGAAGCCAGTTATGACCGATACCCGCGCCAGATCACGCCGAACCGGAGCCGGGAGCACCCGCCGAGGCACCCGCGGCCCACACGAGGAAGGCCCACGGGCCCACTTTCGGCAGCTGCTCCCCTACCTGTTCGAGCACAAGAGCGTCCTGTCATTCGTTGTGGTGCTCAGCGTGCTGGGCGCCGCCGCGAGTCTCGCCCAGCCGCTGCTGGTCAGCCACGTCATCTCGACCGTGCAGCAGGGCGATCCGCTGGGTGGATTGGTTTGGTTGCTGGTGATCCTGGTGGTCATTTCCGGGTTGATTTCGGGCTATCAGCATTACCTCCTGCAGCGCACCGGCGAAGGTGTGGTGCTCTCCTCCCGACGACGGCTGGTTGGCCGGATGCTGCGGCTGCCGATCAGCGAATTCGACACCCGCCGCACCGGAGACCTGGTCTCCCGGGTCGGCAGTGACACGACTTTGCTGCGTGCGGTGCTCACCCAGGGCCTCGTTGAAGCGATCGGCGGATCGCTCACCTTTATCGGAGCGCTGATCGCGATGCTGATCATCGATCCGGTGCTCCTTGGCCTGACCGCACTGGTGATCGCCGTCTCGGTGACCGTGGTCGTGCTGCTGTCCGGGCGGATCCGGATCGCAAGTCAGAAGGCGCAGAACCGGGTCGGCGACCTTGCGGCGTCCGTTGAGCGCGCCATCAGCGCCGTGCGCACGATTCGTGCGGCGGGCGCGACCGAACGGGAGGTCACGGCAATCGAGGGCGACGCGCAGCGGGCCTGGTCGATGGGGATCGCGGTGGCGAAGATCTCGGCGCTGGTGGTCCCGGTGGCCGGTATCGCCATGCAGGTCTCGTTCCTGGTCGTGTTGGGCGTCGGCGGTTTCCGAGTGGCCTCAGGTGCGATCACGGTGGCGAGCCTGGTTGCGTTCATCCTGTTCCTGTTCATGATGATCCTGCCGCTGGGAGAGGCGTTCGGCGCCTTCACCTCGGTCAACGCCGCGCTCGGCGCGCTCGGCCGCATCCAGGAGATCATCGACCTGCCCACCGAGGGAGAGTATGATCGCGACATCGCAGCGCTGGCTGTCACCGGCGGCGTCGAAGACGATCCGGTGCATCCCGACGCCGCCGCCATCTGCTTCGAGGACGTCCGGTTCGCCTACCCGGCCGCCGCCGTGCCGCCCGCGGCCGTCCTACCGGCCACCGCCCGCCCGGCCACCGTCCCTCCCGGGCTCGACTCGGCCGCCTTCTCGTCGCGGGCCGACGAACCGCAGGGCGAGACCAGTGGAGACACGTCTCGGCTTCGACCATCGGAGGACGTCCTCCGCGGAGTCTCGTTCGTGGCGCCGCGCGGCAAACGGACCGCGCTGGTCGGACCATCCGGCGCCGGCAAGAGCACCATCCTGGCGCTCATCGAGCGCTTCTACGACCCGGGCGCCGGCACCGTGCGGCTGGGCGGTCTGGACATTCGAACCCTTGACCGAGCCGCGCTGCGCTCTCAGATCGGCTATGTCGAGCAGGACGCGCCCGTGCTGGCCGGGTCCATCCGAGACAACCTCATCCTCGGTGCGCCGAATGCCAGCGATACCGATTGCATTGCGGTGCTGCACGCGGTGAATCTGACCGAGGTCCTCGACCGCAATCCGAGGGGCTTGCACGCGCCGGTCGGTGAGGAGGGCATCATGCTCTCCGGCGGGGAGCGGCAGCGACTGGCTATCGCGCGGGCGCTGCTGGCCGCGGCACCGATCCTGCTCCTGGACGAATCGACATCCAGCCTGGACGGCCGGAACGAGCAACTGATGCGCGAGGCGATCGACCAGGTCGCCGAGAGCCGAACCCTTATCGTGATTGCGCATCGACTGTCCACCGTGGTGGACTCCGACCAGATCGTGGTGCTCGACCACGGTCACGTGGTCGGCATCGGAACGCACTCCGAACTCGTGGCATCCACGCCGCTGTATCGCGACCTCGCCAAGCACCAGCTCCTGGTCTGACCCCCGATCCGCTCAGGGGCGAACTTCTGCCAGTGTTTCGGGCTGGCAACTAGCCGATTCGTGCACCTCAGCGGGTTCGGCTGCGGTGAGTGACCAGAGCGCCACCGCGCTCGCGGCGGCAACATTCAGCGAGTCGATCCCGTGTGCCATCGGGATCCGTACCACCGTGTCGGCCGCCGCGATCGCTTCGGCGGTCAGACCGTCGCCCTCCGCGCCGAGCACGATGGCGAGTTTCTCACGAGGAATCTTCGCGAAGTCGCGCAGAGAGACAGCATCCGGGGTCAGCGCCAACGCGGCCACGTGAAATCCGGATGCCGCCAGCATCGCCCTGGTTTCGGACCACGGGCCAACCCTGGTCCAAGGCACCTGGAGCACGGTGCCCATACTCACCCGAATCGCCCGGCGGTAGAACGGGTCGGAGCAGCGCGCGGTGACCAGTACGGCATCCGCCCCGATCGCGCCGACCGAGCGGAAGATCGCCCCGACATTGGTCGGGTCCGCGACATTCTCCAGAACCACCACGCGCCGAGCGGAAGCAAGCAGTAGCTGGGCCCTCGGCAGTGGCGGCCGATTCATCGCCGCAATCAGCCCGCGGTGCAGGACGTAGCCGGTTAGCTCGGCCAGCAGTTCACCCGGGCCGACGAAGATCGGAACCTGCTCCCAGCGGCCGGTTGGATCAGCTTCCGCCAGCACAGCGTGCGCCTCCTCAGCCGTGTTGCCGAGCGTAAGCACCGAACGCGGAGTGTGACCAGCCGCGAGCGCGCGGCGAAACACCAGCGCGGATTCGGCCAGGTACAGGCCGTGTTCGGTGCCGCGCGCCTTCTTCAGCGCGACGTCGGTTCGGCGGGAATAGTCGGCCAGGCGCGGGTCATCCAGCGCGGCGATCTCGATCAAAGGCACCCACCGGTTGTATCACGGCGGCGGCCGCACTAGTCGCCGCTCCAGCAACCGAGCACAGCGGTGGCGACCTGATAGGCGAAATCGGTCCGCGACACCGCGTGCGGGCCGACGGCCACCGGGAGCTTGCTGGCATCCACGTTCAGCGTCATGTTGTCCTTGACGAAGACCACCGCGCCGTCCGTCGTCTCGTACGCCGGCAGACCGAGGTTCGCCAGCCCGTCAATGGGCTGGGTGCTGCCGAGCTTCTGCTGCAACGCGTCAAAATAGACCCGGGCCGACCCGTCATCCGCCGACTCTTTAACGGACAAGGCGAGGGCGCCGTCGGCAAGGTGATAAGTGCAGCTGAAGAGGTGGTCGCTCCAGCGGTCGACGGTGTGCGGCGCCGAGCCCAGCCCAAGGATCTTCGCGACGTTGTCTTTGGTCTCCGAGGTGCAGATCATCCGAGCGGATGCCGACGGCCGGTCGCCTCCGCCGCCAGCGTGCGCCGAGCCATCCGGGTCGGATGTTTGCGGCGCGCTGGGCGGCATCCCGGCCATCGACTCCCCCGGCCCCATCGACATGCCTGGCTCGGATGGCCCATATCCCGCCTGCCCGGAACTCGCGCAGCCGGTCAGGACCAGTGCCGAGGCTGCCAGTAGAACGAGCGGCCAGGAATGTCTATTCATCATCATTTCTCCTTCAAGCGGATGTGCGTGGTGCCGTGCAACGTCCGGTCCGCGGCCCAGCCTCAGGTTGCGGAGCGCCCGTACTCAGGCCGGATGGCTGGACACCAGGGAGGCGTAGACGACGATGTTGTCGACGTAGTGCCCGGTGTCGGAATTGAACACGCCACCGCAGGTGATCAGCCGGAGGGCTGCATGGTCGGTGTTCCCGTACACCGCCAACTGCGGGAAGTTGTCCTTCGGGTATCGCTCGACCTTCTCGACCGCGAACACCGCAACGGTGTTATCGGTGCGGGTCACCGAAACCTGATCGCCGGCTCGAATGTCGCCGAGCCGGAAGAAGACCGAGGGGCCTTCAGCGACCGAGTCCACGTGGCCGAGGATGATCGATGGCCCCAACTGCCCGGGAGTCGGCGAGTTCTGGTACCAGCCGGCGGGCGCTGACTTGTCCAGCGGCGGTACCTGCACCGTTCCGTCGGCGTTCAGCCCGAGGTCCATCAGGCCGGAACTCACCCCGATCGCGGGAACGTCAATGTGGGTCGGCGCAGACGGCGGCAGGATCGGGCCGACGATTGGCGCCGCTATGGGGCTCGGCGGGGTTGATGCCGTCGGCGCCGGGATGGCCGGCTGAGCTGAAGCGGCGGGTGTCTGCGGGGCGGCAGCGGATCGGGGCGGCTGGGGCGGGGGTTGGTTTCCCCAGATCCCCGTCCCGATCGCCGCCCCCCCGCCGACGACGAGCAGAACCGCCGCCGCGGCGGCAATGAGCCGGCCGCGTCGGTTGTTCTTCTGCGTCGCGTTCATAAGATCACGATCTTCGGATCAGATCGACTTCTTAGTTGTCTGCCGTGATCCGCCGACGGATGATCACCGCGCCACCGGCTGCGGCTAGAAGCCCGCCTCCGAGGGCGAGCGATCCCAGGTTCGGTCCTGTTGAGGTGCTGCCGCCGCCGGTCTGCACCGGTCCGTTCGGCATGGTCATTTGCGACGCCTGCAGCGAACCGCACAGTGCCGGAGACGTAGCGGCCAGCGGCAAACTCGGCACCAGGTTGCTCTTGGCATCCTGCGCCTGCTTGCTCAGCGTCGCCGGGTCCAGACCGTGCACGACGACAACACCGGTTCCGGCCTTCAACGCCGCGGCGGTGTCGGCGTTCAGCGTGAAGGTGCGCTCGTAGGTGAAGTTCGCCCCCATTCCGGCTACCGTCAGATCGGTGCCGGCAGCAGGGCTGGTGTCACCACTGGTGGATAACGTCGTTCCGATCGCCCCGTAGGCCGGTTGCCCCTCGACCGTGTCCACAATGCCGTCGCCGTTCTTATCTGCAGACGGTGCCGGGCAGGTGCCTTGTCCCCCGATGTGGATGTGCTGCACGTGCGGGTACGGGTTGCCACTGAAGGTAGCGGCCAGACCGCTGACATTCTCGGTCACGGTAGCCTGATCGCCGCTGACGGAGATCATCACGGTGCCGCTGGCGTTGCTCCCGTTGAGTGCGCCGAGCGTCGCCTGATAGGACGCGCCGCCGGTGTCGGCGAGCGCAGGTGCCGCCGTGAGCACGGCAGCGCCGAGGGCCAAAGCGGGAACGAGCAGCAATCCTGTTTTCATCTTCATCAGATGTACCTCCTCTAGATTTGCGAATCCATCGATGGATTCACATACACAGAGTTCGAAGGCGATGAGGATATTGGATTGGAATTGATTACTTGGGCTGCATGCGGATCGCGCCATCCAGGCGGATCGTCTCACCGTTGAGCATCGGGTTTTCCACGATGTGCCGCACCAGCGCGGCGTACTCCTCCGGTTTGCCCAGCCGCGACGGATGCGGCACCTGCGCGCCGAGCGACGTCCTGGCCGCCTCGGGAAGCCCAGCCATCATCGGAGTGTCGAAGATCCCGGGCGCAATAGTCATCACCCGGATCTGGTCTCGTGCGAGTTCCCGCGCGATCGGCAGCGTCATCGCCGCGATGCCGCCCTTCGATGCGGAGTACGCCGGCTGCCCGATCTGTCCGTCGAAGGCGGCGACAGAGGCCGTGCTCACGATCACGCCGCGCTCGCCATCGATCGGCTCGGAGCGACCGATCGCCACGGCAGCGAGGCGGATCACGTTGAAGGTGCCGATCAGGTTCACCCGAATCACTCGCTCGAAGGTGCTCAGCGGTAGCGGACCCTCTCTGCCGATCACCTTGCCCGGGGTAGCGATCCCGGCGCAGTTGACCAGGATGCGCACCGGTCCGAGTTCTGTCGCGGCTTCCACCGCCCGCTGCACGTCGGTCTCGTTGGTCACGTCGGCTGCGGCGAAGCGGATTCGCTCGCCCAGGTCGGCGGCGACCTGCTGGCCGGCAGATCCCGGCAGGTCCAGGATCAGCACCCGCGCCCCTGCCGCGTGCAAGACGCGGACGGAGGCCAGGCCGAGCCCGGACGCTCCCCCGGTGACCAGCGCTACGCATCCGTCTATCTGCACAGTGTCTCCTTCTAGAGTCGCTCGATGATGGTGGCGTTGGCCATGCCGCCGCCCTCGCACATGGTCTGCAACCCATACCGCCCGCCGGTGGCCTCGAGGGTGTTCAGCAGGGTCGCCAGCAGCCGGGTTCCGGTGGATCCGAGCGCGTGGCCCAGGGCGATGGCTCCGCCGCGCGGGTTGAGCCGCGCGGGGTCGGCGTCGAACTCACGCTGCCACACCATCGGGACCGGGGCGAATGCCTCGTTCACCTCGTATCCGTCGAAATCAGCGAAGTGCAGCCCACTTGCCGAGAGCACCTTCTTCGTCGCCGGGATCACCCCGGTCAGCATCAGCAGCGGGTCGCTGCCGGTGACGGCGAAGGAATGAAACCGGGCCCGTGGGGTCAAGCCAAGGCTCGCGGCGCGTTCCGCGCTCATGATCAGCGCGGCTGACGCTCCGTCGGTCAGCGGCGAGGAGTTGCCCGGGGTGATCTGCCA
>JBDTDV010000055.1:0-8660 GCA_039922875.1 Microbacteriaceae bacterium | reverse complement strand
AACGGCTGCTTGCGCCGTTGCGCGCTGCCGCACCGGTCTACCTCGATCTGATCGGGGAATTGCCGGCCAGTGCCGTGGGCCAGATCCACAATGACCCTGACCAGCCGATGCCGGTCTGGGACCGCGGCATGTTCCTGACCTCGATCGACCAGGACTTCGTGTCGGCGCTGCTGCCGCTGATCGGACCGGCAACCGAGGTCCCACTCATTCTTGCCGAGATCCGGCACCTGGGCGGCGCCTGCCTGACGGAGCCGGAGGGCGGCAACGCGGTCGGCGGGCGCTCATCCGGTTATGCCTTCACCCTGATCGGCGCTCCGGTGCCGGAGCTGTTCGAGCACGCGCTCCCGGCAGTGGCGGATCAGATCACCGAGGCGATCACGCCCTGGCTGCACGCCGAGACGAATATCAACTTCGCGGGCAAGATCAGAAGTGCCAAGCACTTCGCCGGCTCCTGGTCGGCCGCATCGCTGGACCGTCTTGCCCGCGCCAGGGCCGCGTTCGACCCCGGCCGCGTGTTCCCGTACGCGCCGATTGGCGAATGACCGTTTGCTTGCCGGGTCGGGTCGGGCCGGCCGGGGCGGGTCGGACCGGCTGGGCCGGGCCGGCTGGACGGGGCTGGATGGACCGGGCGGGCCGGGGCTGAAAACGCGAGGTGCTAGCGCAGATGGCGCTGGGCCGGACCGTTGTAGACCGACAGCGGACGGATCAGAGAGTTTGACGCGAGCTGCTCCATCACGTGCGCACACCAACCGGTGATTCGCGCCGCCGCGAACAGGGGTGTGAAGGTCGCGGTGTCGAAACCGATCAGGTTATAGACCGGGCCGGAGGGGTAGTCGAGGTTCGGCTTGATGTTCTTGCGCTCTGCCATCGCGGCCTCCAGCGCCGAGTACAGCTCGAGCATGTCGTGCCGGTCGTAGAAATCGACCAACGTTTCTAGGGATGCCTTCATCGTCGGAACCCGCGAGTCCCCGTTTTTATAGACCCGGTGCCCGAATCCCATCACTTTCTTCTTGGCCGCAAGAGCGGCATCCAGCCACTTCTGCGCCTGATCGGCCGTGCCGATCTCGTCGAAGGCGTGCATCACGGCCTCGTTCGCGCCGCCGTGCAGCGGCCCCTTCAGCGCGCCGATCGCACCGGTGACCGCGGAGTAGAGATCGCTGAGGGTCGACGCGATCACCCGCGCGGTGAAGGTGGACGCGTTGAAAGAGTGCTCGGCATAGAGAATCAACGAGACCCGAAAAGCGTTCACCACGACCGGGTCTGGCACGTCGCCGAAGGTCATGTTCAGGAAGTTCTCCGCGTAGCCCAGGTCGTCGCGCGGGGGGACCAGGTCCATGCCGTGCCGTCGCCGCTGGTCGTAGGCCACGATCGATGGCAGCTGTGCCAGGAGGTAGCTGGCCCGACCCAGATTGAGGCTTGGATCGATGATGCTGTCGGGGCTCTGAAGCGTCGAATCGGTCGTACCGATGACGCTGACCGCGCTCCGCACGACATCCATCGGATGCGCGCTGGTCGGCAACTCGTCGATGACGCGCTTGGTTCGCGCATCGAGGGGGCGAAGCGAACGCTCCAGGGCTTGAAACTCGGACAGTTGGCTTCCGCTGGGCAACTCGCCATGCCAGAGCAGGTAGGCGACTTCCTCGAACGAGCACGTGGCCGCCAGTTCCTGCACCGGATACCCGAAGTAGAGCAGCGAGTTCGTCTCGGGATCAACGCTGGAGATAGCGGTGTAGTCCACGTGTATGCCAGCCAGACCCTTGGCGATTTCTGGCTTTTCGTTCTCGCTCATCCTGCTCCTTGCCCCTGCGCACGAACAATGCCCTCAGGCTTGAGTATTGCATCTACCCGCGGCGCCCCGCCATCCGGTCGGCACCGGTCGACGGCGCCGACCCGATCGATGACCGTACGAATTCAGGATGGAACGGAATTCAGGATGGAACGGAATTCAGGATGGAACGGAATTCAGGATGGAACGGTGTGTCCGCGACGATTCGTCCGCGGACCCCGCCCCCGTCCTGAATTCGTACCGGTACCGTAGCGCTTCGCCGGGTCAGCTGCGATCGGAACGGGCATAGGTCAGCGTCTCGCCGCGAGCGCCGCCCATCCAAATGTCTTGGCAAGCCTCGGCCATCTGGTCCAGGCCCTCCACAACCGTCCCGAACACGTTGCCGGGAACCCAGCCCTGGTCGCCGTTCAGCAGCAGATTGTTGCGGCCGTAGAACAGGGCCAGATCGATGATGTGGTTCAGCGCCTTCGGGCCCTCATCGTTCTCATAGCCGTGGGACGGGGTGGCCAAATCGTTGGCGTCGAAAGCGAAGTAGCACAGGTCGCCGGGAATCGGGGTGACGGTGGTGTTCTCTTTTCCGGGCTCGGTCGCGGCGAACGCAGGAACCAGGTTGTAGATCTCGTTGCGGGCGTACTTGCCGTGGAAGACCTGCCCGGTCAGCGGCAGGGCGTCCCATACGGCAGCGGCCGTGCGTGGGGCTTCTTCGTCGAGCAGTCTTGCGAGGCAACTGACCCCGCGGCTTTCCAGTGTCACCGTAATAAAGCGAGCCATGAACATCCCTTTCGTCGGCCGATCCACCATGAGCAGCCCGCTTCGAGACTAGGTTGATTTACGTAGGATTGTCAACAATAATTGGGATGCCGTCGTCAACGCAGAGCAGGCCCTTGCGACCGTGGGGCGGCGGGCTACCGGAGGCATCAATGACGAGCTCGCCAACAGCAGACCGCAATTCAGCCGACTACGCGGCCGATGGCATCCCAGCCGGACCGTTTGCGCGGACGGCGATCGGTGTCGTGGTCCCGTACGACATGGCGCTGGATGCCGAACTCTGGCGCTGGACACCGCCAGAAGCCACTCTGTTCATCGCCCGCACCCCGTTCGAACCACTATCCGTCACCCTCGAAATGGTGGAGCTTCTCGGCGACGAGGAGAGCTTGCGGATCACGACCAAAGAACTCACCTCGGTGTCACCGGCGGGCTACGCCTTCGCCTGCACCTCCGGAAGCTTTGTGAGGGGTCGTGCCGCGGAAAAGTCGATCGCCACGGCGATCAGCGAGGCAGGCGGAGCGCCCGCGGTGACCACCTCCGGCGCCCTCGTCGCCGCGCTGGCCCGCCTGGGCGTCGATCGGGTCGCGATCGCGACACCGTATGACGCGCAGATCACCGCCAAGTTGAAGGATTTCCTGGTCGAGGGCGGAGTCGCGGTGACCGGCGTCGGCTATCTCGGCCTCGAATCGGGCATCGCCGGTGTTCCCTACGCGCGGACCGCCGAACTGATCCGCGAAGCGAACTCGCCCGAGGCGCAGGCGATCGTGGTGTCGTGCACCAACCTGCCGACCTACGACCTGATCGCACCGTTGGAGCGCGAACTCGGCAAGCCGATCATCAGCGCGAATCAGGCGACCATGTGGGCGGCACTGGAGCAGTGCTCGCTGCGGGCCGTCGGACCGGGGCAGCGGCTGCTCTCCGTATAGGCACCGCGCGCTTCGGCACCAACCCTTGATAGGCGGTGACCGCCCTAGTAGGCGGTGACCGCCTTCAGGAACCGCTGGGTTCGCTCGTGTTCCGGATGCTTGAAGATCTGCTCCGGTGGGCCCTGCTCGACCACGACGCCCTTATCGAACATGACGACGCGGTCGGAGAATTCCTGAGCGAATCGCATCTCGTGCGTCACCAGGAGCATGGTCATGTCGGTTGTGGTGGCCAACTGCCGAATCACGTTCAGCACCTCGCCGATCAGCTCGGGGTCCAGCGCCGAGGTCGGCTCGTCGAAGAGCATCACCCGGGGGCGCATGGCCAGTGCCCGCGCGATCGCGACCCGCTGCTGCTGCCCGCCGGACAACTCAGGTGGGGTGTGCTTCATGTGGTCCTTCAGGCCCACCAGCTCCAGAAGATCGATCGCCCGTGCGTTGGCGTCCTCTTTCGAGATGCCCAGCACATGGATCGGCGCCTCGACGACGTTCTCAAGCACCGTCATGTGCGGGAAAAGATTGAACTGCTGGAACACCATTCCGACCTTGCGCCTGGTGATCCTGGTCTGCTTGGTCTCCTTGTTCTTCACGCCGGGCTTAGCATCCCACAGCACATCCCCGCCAACCGTGACCAGCCCTACATCCGGGGTCTCCAGGGTCATCAGAATCCGCAAGATCGTGGTCTTGCCTGAGCCCGAGGGTCCGATGATCGACACCTTCTCACCGGCTCTGACTTCGAAATCGAGTCCTCTGAGAACGTGGTTATCCCCCCACGCTTTGCTCACACCGGCGAAGGATATCTCGATGTCGCGGGGGGACTCTGTGGCGTTGAGGGTTTTCAGAATGTCAGTGTGCGGGGACAAAGCGATGCTCCAATTTTCGGATCAGCAAAGAACACGGGAAGCTGACCACAAGGTACAGGATCCCTGCGATCGTGATCGGTTCGAGATAGCGATAGTAGCTACTGCCCACTTGCAGGGCGGAACCCAGCAGCTCGATGATCGTGATCGACGATAGGATCGCGGAGTCCTTGAACATCATGATCAGGTAATTGCCGAGCACCGGGATGATCGGCCGCACCGCCTGCGGCACGACGATCCGAATCCAGGTACGCAGCGGCGGAAGGCTGAGCGCGCGCGCCGCCTCCCACTGGCCGACGTGCAGCTGCTCGATCCCGGCCCGATATACCTCTGCGGTGTAGGCGCTGTAGTTCAGGCCGAGCACGACGATGCCGGTCGGCACCGCGTCGAAGGTCACTCCGAACTTCGGGAACACGTAGAAGGCGATATAGGCCTGTACCAGCAGTGGTGTTCCCCGCACAAACTGCACCAGGAAGCTGAAGATCAGCGACACCACCGGAATCTTCATGAACCGGATGATCGACACGAGCAGGCCGACCACGAGGCTGATCAGGAAGCTGATGAACGTGATCTGCAGGGTCAGCCAGAACCCTTGCAGCAGGATCGGGATGATCGAGATGGCGAAGTTGGTGTCCCAGATGCTCATGCGGAGATCCCCCCGACCAGCGACTTCATGGATTGCTGTCTGCCTAGAGACTTGCGATCAAGGGCGAACCGCTTCTCCAGCCACTTCGTCAGCCAGCCGATCAGGAGCGAGAGGATGAAGTACAGCACCAGGATCGTCAGGAACAGCGCGACCGTCTGCCCGGTGGCGATTCGCGCCGTGAAGGCCCGCCAGGTCAGGTCCGAGACGGTAACCAAGGACACCAACGAGGTGTTCTTCAGCAGGTCGACCATCACATTCCCGAATGCGGGCAGCATCGCCGGGATCGATTGCGGGATCAGGACCCGACGCATCCGCAGTCCTGGGCTCATGCCCAGCGCGATGGCCGCCTCGGTTTGTCCTTTCGCCCTGGATCGGATCGTGCCGCGGACGATCTCCGCCGCATAGGCACCCTCATTCAGGCCGAGGGCGAGCACTCCGGCGAACAACGGAGTCAGTTGGATTCCGAGAAATGGCAGGGCGTAGAAGAACCAGAACATCTGCACCAGCAGACCCGAGCCGCGGAAGAACTCGACGAAAATCGAGGACGGCCAGCGCAGGTACCAGTGCCGGGACAGCCCGCTCAGCCCGGCCGTGAACGCCACGAAGAGGGTGAGGATCGCCCCCAGCACCGTGACCAGGATGGTGACTCCCAGTCCCTGCAAAAGCAGCCAGGAGTACTCGGATACCGCGCTCACATCGAAACCAGCCTTCCGTAGGATTTAGCAGCGGCAGCGGGGCAGATCCGGAATGGGCCTTCCGGGCGTGCCCCGCTGCCATCGGAACTGCGGTATCAGCCCTCGTTCTTGCAGAGCTCTGCGGCGGTGACTCCCTCGACGGCCTTCGGATCGAAGCCCCACTTCGTCATGATGTCGGAGAACTCCGAGGTCTTTTTGAAGTCCGCGAGGTGCTTGTTGTACTCATCGAGGAGCTTCTTGTCGTCCTTACGGAAGGCGGCTCCGGAACCGGTCTTCGGGGCGTCCTCGATCGGCGGGGTGACCTCGATGGCGTGGTCCTGCTCGACCAGCGACTTCAGCGACAGGGTCGGCAGCAGGAAGGCATCGGCGCGGTTGGCCTCGACGGCTTCCATGCCGCTCCTGGCGTCCTTGACGGCAACCTTCTGGCTGTCCGGAATCTTGGAGGTCTTCAGGATTCCTTCCTCGAACCCGCCGGAGAGCACCGCGATCTTCAGGTCGGTGTTCTTCTGCACGTCGGCCATGGTCAAGATGTGCTTCGGGTTGCCGGGAGGCGTTCCAAACGACTCGGTCGAGACGATGACCGGCTCGGAGTAGGCGACGGCCGCGCAGCGGGACTGTTTCATGAACAGGCCGGCCGCGATGACATCCCAACGATTCGCGTTCAGTCCGGGGATCATCGCATCATACGGCGTGATGATGCCCTGGATGTCTTTGATGCCCATAGTCTTCAGTACCGCACGCAGCACATCGGGCTCGGCGCCGTGGACCGAGCCGTCGGCGTTGACCTGGGTGTACGGCGGCTCGTTGGCGATACCGACCCGGAGGTAGCCCTGCTTCTTGCCGAGGGCGAGTGTGTCACCTGACGCGTTCGAGGCGCCCGCGCCGCCGCCCGGGGTGGTTGTCGAGCACGCGGCCAAACCGGCGGTGAGCATAAGGCTGGCTGCCGCGACGGCCAGGAAGCGCATGGTGGTGCGCCGTGGAGAAACTCGGTTCATCATTGATTCCGATCATTCGGGCCCGATTTCTGGGCCGTGGTGGGAAGGCTTCCCTGGGCATAGGAACTGTCGGTGCTTAGCTAGGAACTTATTCAGTTTCTGTAGGATTGTCAACAATAAGCGGCTATTATTTATCAACAAGTTACCGCTTCGGAAAGGCCCGTACCATGACACCCGCTTCGCTGCCGCCCAGTGTCGGCCTGTTGTATCCCGGCGTCGGCGCCGACGATGACTTCGAGTACTTGGAGCAGGCGCACCCGGGGCAGTTGCGTCTTCCGTTGGTCCGGACTGCCGGTGGCGACGTGGCGCACCTGGTCGATGAGTTGCTGGCGGTCGGCGGTTCCGAGAACCTACTCGATGGCGCGCGCGAATTGATTGCGTACCACCCGGACTCCGTGATGTGGGCATGCACCTCGGGCAGTTTCGTCTACGGCTGGGGCGGCGCCCACGATCAGGCCCAAGAGGTGCGAGCGGCCACCGGCCTGCCCACGTCCTCGACCTCCATCGCTTTTGCGCAGGCCTGCCGGGCACTGGCGATCACCAGGGTCGCGGTCGCGGCCAGCTACCCGGACGACCTGGCGCAGCACTTCAAGCGATTCCTGGGCGACGCCGGGATCACCGTCGTCTCGTTTCGCAGCAACGGGATCGCCACCGCCGGGGAGGTGGGATTGCTCGGCAAAGAACAGGTGCTCGCGATGGCCACCGCAGCCGACCACCCCGACGCACAGGCGATCTTGATCCCGGACACCGCGATGCACTCGCTGCGCTGGATTGACGACCTCGAGCAGGCGATCGGTAAGACCGTGCTCACGGCGAACCAGGTGACGGTCTGGGAGGGCCTGCGGATTGCCGGGCGTCCGGTGGCGCTGAACGGGCTCGGCGCCCTGTTCGCCCGCGTCGACCCGGCCGACACCTAGCCAATCGGACGAATGACGGTGTCGAGGCGGCCTCATTCGTCCGAACGACCATCGGTCGGCGAAGGCTACGACGACGGGACGTAGCCCAACCGCTTGTCGACCACGTTCAGCAACTCCTCACCGCGGCGGTAGCGGTCGAAGTTCTCCACGAACAGGACCGAGAGCCGGTCGAGCCAGCCGACGGCATCCCCGCTCAGATGCGCCGAGATCAGTACATTCTCCAGCTGCCAGAGGGGGCTGTCTGACGGCAATGGCTCGGTGCTGAACACGTCCAGCGCCGCGGCCGCGATGCTCCCCCGCTCCAGGGCATCAATCAGCGCCGCATCGTCGACCAATTCGCCACGGCCGACGTTGATCAGCCGCGCGGTGGGCTTCATCGCGGCGAAGACCCGCGCATCGGCCATGCCTCGGGTGGCATCGGTGAGCGGGGCGATCAGTACGACATAATCGCAGTCTCCGACGACCGAGGCGAGCTCTGTGGATGCATAGACGGTGCCGAAGTCGGCGTCGTGCTCGCGGGCGGTGCGCCCGACGCCGCTGACGCTCAGACCAGCCGCGGTGAGCAGCCTGGCCGTCTCACGGCCGATCGAGCCGGTTCCGACGACCATGACCTGTGCGCCATCGACACGCTCGGTCTCCCGATGCTCCCAGACCCCCTCGCGCTGTCTGCGCAGCGAACCGGGGATGTCCTTGGCCATCGCCAGGATGCCTGCCAGCACGAATTCCGCAATCGGCCGGTCGAAGATCCCCCGCGAGTTCGTCACGACGACCGCAGAATTGCGCAATTCGTCGAACAACAGCGTGTCGACGCCGGCCGCGGCCACGTGAATCCACTTCAGCGAGTCCGTGTGCGCCCAGACATCCTGCACGGCGGAGGAGAAGAAGTCCCACAGGAACAGCACATCTGCGCCCGCCATCGCGGCAGGCAGTCCCTCGGCGCGGGTGTACCTGACCTCGGCCACCGCCTCGATGGCTGCCATGCCGCTCGGCATGGTGTCGCCGGTCGGCGAGGTGTCGCCATGCAAGACCACCACGACGGGGCGCCGGGCACTCATTGCGGTGCCCCTTGC
>JBDTDV010000054.1:0-24151 GCA_039922875.1 Microbacteriaceae bacterium | reverse complement strand
GCGGTCAGGTGCTCAGACATCCGGTCGAGCATCTTGAGCCCCTTCTCACGCGAAGAGCGGAACGGGTTGCCGATGACCGCGGTGTCGCAGTACTCGTGGTGGTCCATCGGCACCCAGATGTTCTCCGAGCCCAGGAACTTGACGGTGGCGGTGCCGTCTGGCTTGGAGAACTGATCCGTCATGTAGGCGGGCGCGTGCGCGCGGTCCTCGACGGCCCGGTCCATGTTGACCAGTTCCTCGCCCGCGGCCATCAGGGCAGAGGTCTCAAGCTCACTCGAGTGCCAGCCGGGGGTCTCCTCCGGCGGGTTCTCGAAGATGTCGGCCAGGAATGATGCGTCGCGCTCGGTCGGCGTCTTGTAGTAGGAGATGTACGCGCCGGTCTCGTAACGCAGCTGGCGCATCACCTCATCGATCGGCTTTACGTTCGAGCCGTGGTGGCTGACGAAGATGATGCGCTTGAAGCCGTGGTAGATCAGGCTGCGACCGATGTCGTGCATCACCCGGCGGCAGGTCTCGGCGGTCAGGGTGATGGTGCCGGCGCCCTCCAGGTGTCGGCCCATGTGGTGCGGGGAGTAGCCGAACGGCATCAGCGGCGTGTAGAGCACGTCAGCGGCTTCGGCCGTGCGCTTGATGACCTCCATGGTCACGTAGCTGTCGGTACCGAGTGGAATGTGGGCGCCGTGCTTCTCCGTACTGCCCAGCGCGACCAGGGCGACATCCTGATCCTTTTCCGCCAGGCGTTCGGCGACTTCAGCGAAAGACAGAGCCAGGATGTTGTGCTTGCGCGATGCGTTGTCCGCGTCCTGGTGTACGTAGTCGAGATCGCTCATTGCGAAACCTCCAAGTTATCGTTTTCTGTAAAGGGTTACATGGGGAAGTTAGCACCCATTGGATAACAGCACAAGGCCGGGTGCCGGTGCTGGGTTACCCGAACGTTCGGCGGCCCATCTCCCGCGGCGGCGCGGGCCAATTCACCGTGGCGGCGCGAGGCAGTTCTCTCGGCGGCGCGGTGGCGATTCCCTGCGGCGGCGCGGGGCGATTCCCTGCGGCGCCGCGCGGCGGTTTCTGAGTCGTATCGCGGGCATCCGTGCGGGCGTGCGGTTCTCGTGCGGTTCTCGTGCTGTTCTGGTGCGGTTCTCGCGCTGTTCTGGTGCGGTTTCTCGCGCTGTCCTCGCGCGAATCTATCGAAGGGTTTGCGGCGGCCTCAAAGGATAGGATGAGATCTAGGTGGGTCGGCGGAGTAACGCGCGGAGTGAGCGGGCCAAGGCAAAGCGGACGTCTCGCGAGGCACGGAATCCTTGACACTCCGGGTGCCGAAGGCTACCGTTTCGGAAACGGATTACAGAAAAGGTTATCGTCATGTCGATTACGATCCGTGATGTGGCGGAAGCGGCAGGGGTGTCCGTCGCCACCGTTTCGCGGGTCGCCAACGGCTCGACGAACGCATATCCGGTACGCCCGCAGACCCGAGCCCGCGTGCTCGAGGCGATCGCCACGCTGGGCTATCGGCCGAACGACAATGCCCGCGGGCTACTGCTGAAGCGAAGCGGACTGATCGGCATCGTCGTGCCAGATATTTCCAACCCGTACTATCCCGAGGTCTCCCGTGGCATCGAGGATGTCGCGCATGCAAACGGGTACAAGCTGATGTTCTGCAGCACCGACCGACTGCCTGAGCGAGCCAGCGCCTACATTGAGGCGCTGCTGCTCAAGCGCGTCGACGGCCTGGTGATCGTCGGTGGCGGTGACGAGATCCAGCTCTCCGCGGCGACGGTTGCCACCTACGACACCAAGGTGGTGTTCATCGGCCGGCCGTCGGCATCCTTCTCGACGGTGCGGATCGACAACGTCGGCGCCGCCAGAGACGCGACCGAGCATTTGCTGGCGCTCGGACACCGGCGGGTCGGCTTCATCTCGGCCGGCACGAGCTCGAACACCGTGATCGAGCGGCGCCGCGGTTACCTCGAAGCGCTCAAGGCACGTGGGCTGGAGATCGACGAAGACCTCATCGTCGACGGCGACTTCACCGAGGCGGTCGGCTATGCCGCCGCCCGGCAGCTGCTTCTGCTGGAGAACCCGCCGACAGCGATTTTTGCGGCCAACGACCGGATGGCCCTCGGCGCGATGGCTGCCGTTGCGGATCTCGGGCTCTCCGTGCCGAACGATGTCGCGCTGGTCGGATTCGACGACGTCCCGATGTCGGGTTACCTCCGGCCGGCGCTGACCACCGTGTCGCTGGCCGCGCAGGAGCTGGGCGAGCGGGCGATGGAGATCCTGCTGAAGGACATCGAGGGGCGGCCCGGTCGCCGGCGGGTACGGGTGGCGACCAAGCTGGTCGTGCGCGACAGTTGCGGCGCCTCGGCGCAGTCGCCGGCCGGCCGCGCCCTGAAGGCTCCCGCCGCCTAGCCCGTCTGCACTCTCCCCCGCACCTCGCACCCCGCACCTCGCCCCCCGCGAGTCCGGCCTAGTTGTGGGTGTGAGCGGCCTGCACTCCGCGAGTCCGGCCTAGTTGTGGGTGTGAGCGGCCTGCACTCCGCGAGTCCGGCCTAGTTGTGGGTGTGAGCGCCCGGTACCCGCAAAAACTCGGGTCTCGCGGGCAATGACACCACTTGGGGGCGGGGGCAGCGGGCAGAGACGGCACAAGCACAGGGGCACTCGGGTGGCGTTCAGGGTGCGATGCCGGATTCGGTTGGAATCCGGCATCCGCTCTTGACAACGGCTGTTGGCCGGATACTGTGGTGTAAACGGTTTCTGAAAGCCATTACCCTGCACGAATGAACGCCGCTGTTCAGCATTAGGCGGCATTGCGAAGGAGGAATGCCTTGGCGAAAGCAAGCTTGCTCGTCGACAACCTTGAGGTCCACCTCGGCCAAGCGACGATCATGAAAAACATGTCGCTGTCGGTCGCCGAGGGCGAATTCGTTGCGATCATCGGGACTTCGGGGTGCGGCAAGACAACGCTGCTGCGCACCATCGCCGGATTGTTGCCGCGCACCAACGGCGACATTGTGCTGCACGATCAGCCGATCACCGGACCGGAGGCTCGGGTCGCCATGGTCTTTCAGCATTTCGGCTTGTTTCCCTGGAAGACGGTCGAAAAGAACGTGGGCTACGGTCTGGACGTTCAGCAGCGCCCCGACCCAGACGGCCGGATCGACCGGCTCCTGGAGATGATGCATCTGGCGAAAAGCCGCCGCAAGTATCCGTTCCAGCTCTCAGGCGGGATGAAGCAGCGGGCCGGCATCGCGCGTGCCCTGTGTATGGATCCGGAGCTTTTGCTGCTAGACGAGCCGCTGAGCGCGGTGGATGCCATCACGCGGGAAGTTCTGCAGGAAGAGATTCTGCAGATGTGGGAGCGGCAAACCGCGATGAACGCGCTGCTGGTGACGCACGACCTCGACGAAGCAATCCTGATGGCCGACCGGATCATCGTGCTCGGCGGGCCGCCGGCCGAGATCCTGCTTGAGGTGGTGGTACCGATCGACCGCCCGCGGAATCCACGCACAATTCGGGCGAATCCAGAATATGCGCCGCTGCGCACCCGGCTCTGGGAGACGCTACAGCGGACCAATCAATCCGCCGCCGCCGTTGCCAACGGCGCCGGGGCCGCCGGAATGCGCCCAGAAGCAAGCCCAGACACAAGCCCAGACACAAGCCCAGACACAAGCCCACACACGAGCCCAGACACGCGGGAGGTGCGCTCATGACCGGGCGAGGACGCCTCGGTACCGACACGGCAACAGTGTCGGCAATCAAGGCCGGGCGGCCGCAGCCGCGCAAGCGCCGGCAGGGACCGCGCCGACTCACCGGTAATCAGCGCCGGATGGTCGAGGCGATCTCGACCATCGCCATCCTGATCATTTGGGAGATCTACGGCAGGAACGTCAATCCCGTCCTGTTCACCTACCCGACCGCCATCGCCGGAGCCTTCGTCGACATGATCGCCGACGGCACCCTGGTCTCAGCGACCGGACACACGATGAGCGTGGTGGCCATCGGCGCTGTGATCGGTTCGATAGCGGGGATCATCCTCGGTTTGTTCGCCGGCCGCAGCGAAACGTTCTCGGCGATCATCGAGATCCCGCTCAACGCGCTGTATGCCACCCCGGCGGTCGCGCTGATCCCGGTCATCGTGATCTGGTTCGGCTACGGCGATGTGGCAAAGGTCGTGGTGGTGTTCTTCTTCACCATCTTCCCGGTGCTGATCAATACCATGCGCGGCGTGCAGGAGGTCGACCCCGATCTTTTGGAGGTCTCGCGGTCCTTCTGCTCGAATGAGCGGCGGCTCTGGCGCGACCTGCTGCTGCCGTCGGCCCTGCCCTACATCATCACCGGGCTGCGCCTGGCAATCGGCCGTGCGTTGATCGGCGTGATCGTGGCCGAATTCTTCACCGCGATCACCGGCCTCGGCAACTTGATCGTCACCAATGCCAATACCTTCCAGACGGCTCGGATGTTCGTACCGATCGTTCTACTCTCGCTCATCGGCGTGGCGCTCACGTCGTTGCTCGGCTTGCTCGAAGCGCGGATGGCACCCTGGCGCCGCGCGTAACACCTCACGCTGCGCCGCCGTCTGCAATCCGGCGCCGCCGCACCACCCCGGGCGCGATGAACCCGCGATCCAGGAAACAGCAAATAACGAAGGATGAAAACAATGCGAATCTCAACCAGAAAGGGAATGGCGGCGGCAACCCTTGCGGTCGCCGTGTCCCTGATAGCGACGGCGTGCGCAGGTCCCGCTTCGGCGCCGGCGGCATCCAGCGGGTCGGCTAAGGCATTCACACCCGCCACGATCCGGCTGGCTCTGCCGACCAGCGTCACCAGCTTCGCGAACTCCGACATCGCCGTTGCAGAAGAGCTCGGTTACTTCAAAGATCTCGGCCTGACCGTCACCACCACCAACCTCAAGGCGGGCGGGGATGCCGTCAAGGGCGTGGTCAGCGGATCATTCGACATCGGCGGCGCCAGCATCGAGCCGGTCATCAACGCCTATGCCGGCGGCGCACCGTTACGGATCATCGGCAGCTACACCGACCGACTCGAGGTCGACATGGTGACGCCGAAATCAATTGACAAGGTCGCCGACCTGAAGGGCAAGAACCTCGGTGTGCAGGAGGTCGGATCCTTCCGCGAGGTGATGACCCGGATGGTGTTGGAGAGCGCCAAACTCTCCCAGAGCGACGTGTCCTATCTGCCGACCAACGCCGATGCGATCGTCTCGGCGCTGGTGGCCGGGCAGATCCAGTCCGGCATCCTGCACCCTGAGCAGTTCGTCGCCGCCCAGGAAAAGGACCCGGATCTGCACTCCCTGGTCAACCTGTACAAGATCGAGCCAAAGTACTACTACGGCACCTACTTCACCAGCCAGAGCTGGTTGGAGAAGAACCCTGACGCGGCAGAGCGGTTCACCGAGGCCCTGACGAAGGCGCACCGGGCGATGTACGACGAGCAGGACAAGGTGGTTCCGATTATCGCGAAAGCGACCGGGTTCCCCGACGCGGTGATCGCCAAAGCGTGGACGACCTATATGAAGGATGTGCAGGCATTCCCCAAGAACGTCGGCCTGGAGAAGGACCGTCTGGACTACACCGTGAAGCGGATGCAGGAACTGGGTACCCTTCGGCCCGGTGATGTGCCGGACATCTCCAAGCTGATCGACCGTACGCCGATCACGCAGGCGGTCAAGAACCTTGGTAAGGTCCCGGAACGCTCGTAGTTCGTAGCCCGCGCTCGAGCGCGACTGAATTGCGCCTCGCAGCGTGACGCAGTCGCGCTCGCAGCGTGACGCGAATTGCGCTCGCGGCGTGACGCGAATTGCGCTTCGCAGCGTGACGCGACGTGCGGCTCGCAGCGTGACGCGACCGCGCTCGCTGCGTGACGCGACGAATTAGACCATTATTGACGCAAGGGATACGGAAGGTTTTGCACTCATGAGTAGTGGCGGTAACGCACAGGTAGTCGGTCCGATGCTCGATCGGTATGACGAAGTTCTGACCGAGGAGGCGCTCGCCCTGATCGGCGAGTTGCATCGGAACTTCGACGCGCGCAGGCGTGAACTTGTCGCGCGTCGAGCGGACCGGATCGCGAAGCTCGCCGCCGGCGCGGTGTTCGACTTTCTGGAGGACACCCGATCGATTCGGGAGGATGCCAGTTGGCGGGTCGCCGAGCCGGCACCCGGACTGATCGACCGGCGGGTGGAGATTACCGGCCCGACCGACAAGAAGATGACGATCAACGCGCTGAACTCCGGTGCCAAGGTCTGGCTGGCCGACCATGAGGACGCCAACACGCCGCTCTGGGAGAACGTGGTTCAGGGCCAGTTGAATCTGGCCGACGCGATCAATCGGACCATCGACTACACCAGTGCCGAAGGCAAGAACTACGCGCTGCGCCCGGATGACGAGCTTGCGACGATCGTGGTCCGGCCGAGGGGGCTGCACCTGCCGGAGAAGCACATTCTGGTCGACGGGGCACCGACCGCCGGCGCGTTTGTGGATTTCGCCCTCTACCTCAGCCGCTGCGGCAAAGCGCAGCTCGCGCGCGGTCAGGGGCCGTACTTCTACCTGCCGAAGCTGGAGAGCCACCTCGAGGCCAGGCTGTGGAACGACGCCTTCGTGCTTGCGCAGGACTTCCTGGGAATTCCGCAGGGTTCGATTCGGGCAACGGTGCTGATTGAGACCTATCCGGCCGCGTTCGAAATGGACGAGATCCTCTACGAGTTGCGCGATCACTCGTCAGGGCTGAACGCCGGTCGCTGGGATTACATGTTCAGCATCATCAAGAGTTTCCGCACCCGCGGCCGGGAGTTCCTGCTGCCCGACCGCAACGCGGTAACCATGACGGTGCCGTTCATGCGCGCCTACACCGACCTTCTGGTGCAGACCTGCCATAAGCGAGGCGCGCACGCCATCGGCGGCATGGCGGCGTTCATCCCGAGCCGGGATCCCGAGGTTAACGCGAAGGCGTTTGCGAAGGTGCTCGACGACAAGAAGCGCGAGGCGGCCGACGGCTTCGACGGGTCCTGGGTGGCACACCCCGGCATGGTCGAGACCTGCAAGGAGGCGTTCACCGCCGTTCTGGGTGACCGGCCGAATCAGCTGGATCGGACCCGCCCGGAGGTTTCGGTCACCGCGGAACAACTTCTTGACATCGCCTCGGCCGGCGGCCAGGTCACCGAGGGTGGGCTGCGCAGCAACATCAGTGTCGGCATCCAATATCTGGAGTCCTGGCTGCGCGGTTCCGGCGCGGTCGGGATCAACAACCTGATGGAGGATGCCGCGACGGCCGAGATCTCTCGGAGCCAGGTTTGGCAGTGGCTGAACAACGACGTCGTGCTCGACGGCGGCGAGCGGGTCACCCGCGAGTTGGTCAGCCGGACCATCGAGGAAGAGATGGCCGCGATTAAGCAGAAGGTCGGCGACGAGGCGTTCGCGGCCGGCCGCTGGAGCGACGCGCGCGATCTCTTCACCGAAATGGCGCTGTCGGAGGACTTCTCCGACTTCCTCACACTGCCCGCGTACGAAAAGATGCCCTGAGCGTCGTCCGCGACAGGCTGCGGGGCCGCGAAGGCGACGATCCTGCCTGTTGAGGCTGCCGCGGTACCAATCCTGCCTGTTGAGGATGCCGGGCCGGGGCCAGGGCCGGGGCCGGGTGCGGGGCCGGCTGCCGGGCCGGGGCCGGGTGCGGAGCCGGAGCTAGGCGCGGGCGGGCTTGCGTACCGCGGGGGCGCATAGCCCGGCCAGGAGCATCAGCGCCAGGATGAAGTACAGGGCGTTGAGCAAACCGATCGTCTGGCCGAGGAAACCGATCAGCGGCGGACCGACCAGGAACGCGCAATACCCGATCATCGCGACCGCGCTGACTCGGGCCGCCGCGTTCTTGCCGCCGTCCGCTGCGGCCGACATGCCGAGCGGGAAGCCGAGCGAGGCACCGAACCCCCACAGCACGGTGCCGACGACAACCATCCAGAACGTCGGGGCCAGGATGAACATGAGCAACCCGGCCACGCCGAGAGCAGCTGTGATCCGGATCGACGCGACCCGCCCGACACGGTCGACCACAGGCCCGCCGACCACGCGTCCGGTCGTCATCGCGGCCATGAATACTCCGAACATGATCGCCCCGGTGACGTTGTCCTGGTGGTGCCCGTCGACCACCGCGAGCGGCAGCCAATCACTGGCCGATCCTTCGGCAAAGGCCATTCCGAGCATGACGACGCCGATCAGGACGAGTTTCAGGTCTGCCCAGACCGAGAGCGCCGATCGTAGCCGCGCGGTCCAGGGCTCTGCCTGATCCGTACCGGCCTCGTTCGCGTGTGGCCCGGGCACCGGATCGCCGAGTGCTTCCCGCAGCGGGATCGAGCGAACGGAGATCACGGCAGCCAGCGCGATGATGATCGCGATGATCAGGAAGTGCCAGGCCAGCGGCATCCGCACTGCAATGGCAGCGGCGCCGATGCCCGCGCCGATGACGGTACCGAAGCTGAAGCAGGCATGCATCAGCGGCATCAGCGTCTTGCCGATCTCGCGCTCGGCCGCCGCCCCCTCGACGTTCATCATCACATCGGTAGAACCGATGCCGAACCCGATCAGGGCGAGACCGACCGCCACGATCAGCACGGACGCGAAGAACGTCGAGCCGACGCCGACGACGATCAGACCGGTCGCCGCGACGCACAGGGTGAGGATCATCCCGCGCCGTGAGCCGAGTCGGGCCAGGAGCACGGCGGATGCCACCAGGCCGAGGATCGAGCCGCCCGCCAACGCGACGATGACCAGACCGACAGCGCTGGTGCTGAGCCCGAGCTCGTCGCGGACCCCCGGAATGCGCGACATCCAGGTCGACAGTCCGAGGCCAGACACAACGAAAATGATGAAGACGGCATTGCGCCACGCCGTGAGCTCGGCGGCGGGCCTGGTGCCGGATGGCGCGAGGTAGCTGGTTGGCACGGAATCCTTACCTGGCATATTTCGATTGCGGCGTGATGCGCGGGTGGACATGGGCTTCTTACTGGCTGTGGGACGGCTGACTGTGGGACGGCTTCGCTGTGGGACGGCTGCGGGAGCGTGGCTCCGAGCATCGAATGCCTTCAACGGAATCGAGTCGGACGGAATCGAGTCGAACGGAATCGAGTCGAACGGAATCGATCAGACCAAGCTATCAGGCGCGTCTGAAGCCGTGGTGAGCGGCCGGGCTCGCGTCTGGCCGGACTTGATCAGCGGATGCTGCCGGTCACCATCCAACGGGAGCCGCGGGCGCGCAAACCCAGCGTGACCGCTCGGGCGCCGATGTAGCCGATGGCGAAGGCGGCAACCAGCCACGCGAGGCCGGCGACTCCGGTCGGAGCCCATAACCAGACGGCCGCGGCCAGCGGCACGAACGCGGCGACGTTCGTGATTCCGGTCAGCGCGAGGTAGCGCATGTCGCCTGCTCCGATCAGAACGCCGTCCAGCACGAAGACGTAGCCGCTCAATGGCGCGCCGACACCGATGATCACCAGGGCGAGCGGCAGCATCCCGGCGACCGCGGCATCGTTCGTGAACGCGGCGCCGGCGATCGGGCTGAGCACGGCGACGATCGCGCCCATCGCCACCCCCGACCCGATTCCCCACTGCAGGCAGCGGGTTAGGATCGCGCGCACCGTCAGGACGTCGGCGGCCCCGAGCCCGAGGCCGACCAGCGCCTGCGCGGCGATTGCCAGCGCATCCAGGGCGAACGCCAGGGTAGCGAAAATGGTCATTACGACCTGGAACGCGGCGAGTTCGTTCGATCCCATCCGAGTAGCCACGAGAACGGCCAGGAGTATCGCGGCGCGCAGGCTCGCGGTGCGCAACAGCAGCCAGCCGCCGGAGCCGATGGTGCCGCGGATGCCGACCCGGTACGCGAACAGCGGCGCGCCGACTCGGCGGGCGTGCGTCGCGATGACGACGGCGTACGACAGCGCCATCCCCCACTGCGCGACCACGGTCCCGATGGCCGAACCGACGAAGCCCAGGCCCAACCCGTACATGAACAGGAAGTTCAGCACGATATTCGCGGCAAATCCGATTCCGGCGACTAGCAGGGGGGTTCTGGTGTCTTGCAGCCCGCGCAACAGCCCACTCGCGGCGAACACCAACAGCATCGCCGGCAACCCGAACATCGAGATGGCGAGGTAGGCGGATGCGTGCTCCGCGACCTCTGCCGTCGCCCCGAACAGCCCGGCCAGCCACGGCGCGGTGGCCCAGCCGGCGATCGCGAGTACGACGCCGATGGCCAGCGCCAGCCAGGAACTGCTGATGCCGGTGCTCACCGCCGCGCGCGTGTTGCCGGCGCCCAGTTGGCGGGCAACGGCAGGCGTGGTGCTGTAGGCGAGGAAGATCATCAGGCCGATGATGGTCTGCAGCACGGCGCTGGCGATGCCGAGTCCGGCCAGCGGCTCGGCGCCCAGGTGCCCGACCATCGCAGAGTCGGCGAGGAGGAAGAGCGGCTCGGCAACCAGCGCGCCGAGCGCGGGTACGGCCAGGCGCAGGATCTCGCGATCCACGGGCCGGCTGCGGAAGATTTTGATGCCTCGACTCTACTGGTCGGCCTGGGCGTGTGGTCGGCCTGGGCGTGGCTCACCTCAGCGCAGCTCAGGACGGCGGGCGCCGATTAGGCTGGAGCGATGACTGAGCAGGCAACCGCATCCGGGATCAATCCGGAGGAACTCGACCCGAACATCCGCCCGCAAGACGACCTCTACCGGCACGTCAACGGCCGCTGGATTCAGCGCACCGAAATCCCCGCCGACAAGGCGCGATACGGATCGTTCGTGCTGCTTGCCGAAGAAGCCGAGAAAGCCGTTCGCGACATCATCGTCGAAGCGCAGGATGCCGAGCCCGGCACCGAGGAGCGCAAGTTCGGTGACCTGTATGCGAGCTTTCTGGACGAGGAGCGGATCGAGAAGCTCGGCGCGACCCCGATCGCACGGGAGCTGGAGGCGGTGGCGGCGGTGGCATCCGTGCCCGAACTGCTGGCGACCCTCGGGCGGCTGGAGCGGCAGGGGCTCGGCGGGTTCTATCAGCTGTTCGTCGACAATGACCCGGGCAATCCCGAGCGTTACGTGGTGTTCGTGGAGCAAGACGGCATCGCCTTGCCCGATGAGAGCTACTACCGCGAGGAGCAGTTCGCCGAGGTGCGCACCGCGTATCAGGCGCATCTGATCCGGATGTTCTCGCTCGCCGGCTTCGTCGATGCCGGCCCCCGAGCCCGTCGCGTGTTCGATCTGGAAACCGAGATCGCCGCCGCACACTGGGACAACGTGCGCTCGCGGGACAGCCAGGCCACCTACAACCTGTACTCCTGGGCGGGTGCCGCCGCCCTGTTCGCCGAGGGTGTTTCGGCACCCGCGGCGAACCACGGGACGGCACCAGACCTGGCCGTGTGGCGCGACGCCATCGACGCCCCGGAGGGTGCTCTGGACGAGATCGTGCTGCGTCAGCCGAGTTTCTCCAGCGGCGTCGCGGCCCTGCTCACCGACGACCGCCTGGATGCCTGGCGGGACTGGCTGGCCTGGCAAGTCGTCCACGGCGCGGCACCCTATCTCTCCAGCGACTTCGTCGAGGAGAACTTCGACTTCTACGGGCGCACCCTGACCGGTACGCCGAGCATGCGTGAGCGCTGGAAGCGCGGAGTCTCCCTGGTCGAAGGCTCCCTCGGCGAGGCGGTCGGCAAGATCTACGTTCAGCGGCACTTCCCACCGGTGGCGAAGCAGCGCATGGATGTGCTCGTCGCGAACTTGATCGAGGCCTATCGGCGCAGCATCCGGAATCTGGACTGGATGGGGGAGGACACCCGGGCTCGCGCGCTGGAGAAACTGGAATCCTTCACGCCGAAGATCGGCTTCCCGGTCAAATGGCGCGACTACTCGGCGCTCGAAATCGATCCGGAGGACCTGGTCGGCAACGCCCGGCGCACCAGCGACTTCGAGTTCCATCGGGAGCTCGGCAAGATCGGCAAGCCGCTGGACCGGGACGAGTGGTTCATGACCCCTCAGACGATCAACGCGTACTACAACCCGGGGTTCAACGAGATCGTCTTCCCGGCCGCGATCCTGCAGTTGCCGTTCTTCAGCCCGGATCGGGATGACGCAGCGAACTATGGCGCCATCGGCGCGGTGATCGGGCACGAGATCGGGCACGGGTTCGACGATCAAGGGTCCAGGTACGACGGCGCCGGCCGGCTGACCGATTGGTGGACCGAGGACGATCGCGCCGCGTTCGAAAAGCGGACCACGTCGCTGATCGACCAGTACAACGCGCTGGCTCCCCGCCAGGTGCCGGACCACCGCGTCAATGGCGCGCTCACGATCGGCGAAAACATCGGGGACCTCGGCGGCCTCGCGATCGCCTGGCGCGCCTACCGGATTTCGCTTGGCGCAGCCGAACCTCCGGTAATCGATGGTTTCACCGGGGCCGAGCGGTTCTTCCTGTCGTGGGCGCAGTCCTGGCAGCTGAAGGCCCGCGATGAAGAGGTCAAGCGGCTGCTGGCCATCGATCCGCACTCACCGAGCGAGTTCCGGTGCAACCAGATCGTGCGGAACATCGACGAATTCTACGAGACATTCGGTGTCACGACCACGGATGCGCTATGGCTTGATCCGTCCGAGCGGGTGACCATTTGGTGACCGAGGGCCGATGGTCGATTGGGCACATTTTTTCGGATTAGAGTGTGTGGGGGCATAGCGGGGATCTGATTCCGTTATGAGTTGCGAGCTAATCGATCGCCGTGGGGGACGGCGTCCGGATCCACAACGAAGGGGTGGTTCCTCAACGTGGTTATCCCCGCCAAGGAGTCCGAGAGACGAGCCCGTCATGGAGCACTGCACCGTGGGCGGCATCGTGGCGACCAGACCAACGACAACTTCTCGGGCGGTTTTGCGGCCCTCGGCGAGCTGGCCGTGCACGGGGTTCAGGTTTCGGCCCGGGCGACGGATCTGACCACCGGCGCGGTGTTGTTTTCGGTCGACGATCATGTCGTGATGCCGACCGCGAGCATCGGCAAGGTTCTGCTGCTGGTCGAGGTCGCCGCACGACTGCGAAGCGACGAGGCTGCGGCTCTAGAGCTGTTGGATCGCAGCGCGATGGATGCCGTCGCCGAGTCCGGAATCTGGCAGCACCTGCAGGTCCCCTCGCTGCCGATCGCCGACCTGGCCGCACTGGTCGGGGCCAGCAGCGACGGGCTGGCCACCAACGTGCTGCTGCGCCGGATCGGTCTGGACGCGGTCAGCGCGCGCACTGAGGAGCTCGGCCTCAAGCGCACCGCGCTGCTGGATCTTGTGCGCGACCATCGCGGCCCCGATGATGCGCCGCAATTGTCGGTCGGGAGTGCGAACGAGCTCACCTGGCTCTTCGCGGCGCTGGCTCGCGGTGAGATCGTCGACGCGGAAACCAGCCAGCGGGTGATCGCCTGGCTCTCGCTGAACTCCGATATGTCGATGGTGGCCGCAGCATTCGGGGTCGATCCGCATGCGCATCGCTCGGAAGATCACGGCATCCTGCTGGTCAATAAGACCGGGTCGGATGTCGGGGTGCGCAGCGAAGTCGGGGTGCTTCGCGGCCCCCGGGCCGGCGTCGCCTACGCGGTCTCGATGTACTTCAACGACACGGCCATGCAGATGCGGCTCGCCGTGCTCGACGGCATGCGCACCGTCGGCTTCGACCTCCTCGAATACGTGCACTGACCTTCTTCGCGCTGAGGTGCAAACTTCTGCGGGTGTTTCCTCGGGATAACTAGCAGAACCTTGCCCCTCAGCGATTGGAGGGAGCGCGCGGGAGCTCAGGAACCGGGCTGGACCGGCTGCACCGAGAGCAGCTTGATGTCGGCGTTGCTGCAGGCGGAGAAGTCACTCGCCTTGACGAACACGGCCTCGTACGAATGCGGCGGGTACACCCGGAGGCCGTCCGCCGGTACGACGGTGCAGCCGGAGTAGTTGCCCGCCTGAGTGATCCGCAACTGCGCAGACACGGTGTCCCCCGGCGCGAGAGAGTTCGGCACGATTGCCACCGATCCGTCCTCGTTAGCAGCGGCGCCGAGCTGGGTCCCGTTGCCGTCTCCGACAAACGAAACGCCCGGGTACCCGGTCAGGGTGCAGCTGGATGACCCGGTGTTCGTGAACACGATCGGAACGATTTCGCTGCCGGCCGCGCCGTTGCCGCGGCCGAGGGTCACCGACAATTGGTTGACCGTGCAGGTTCCCGGGATCGACACACCGCCTGATGCTGACGGGTTCGGCGTCGCCGGCGTCGGCCGGGCCGTAGGTGCAGCCGTGCTTGCGGATGGCGATGGCGCCGGTGGTGTCGGTGTGCATCCGACGAGGGTCGTAAGGCTGAGGGCGAGGATGCCGGCTGATGCGACGGCCGTCCAGGTCACGGATACACGGGCCATGTCATTACTCCTTCACGAGGTTACTTCTCGAATAGTAGAGGACGAAGCGCGGCCGATCGCCCAGTGACGCTACCCTTCAAAGGTGAAGACCATTGCCGTTCCAGATGCCGAGATACTGCGTAGACTCGGCGCCCCGCCCGAGGGCATCCGCTATATCGTCGCCGACGTGCACGATCTCGCGCGAGCCGAATCCGCCTCGATCGACCTGCTGGTACTGCCGTACATGTCGGATCCGGCGCTGGTCTCGCTGGTCGATCCTGGCGCGGTTTCGGCGGTGCAAAGTCAGAGCATCGGCTACGACGGCGTCACGGATCGGCTGCCAGCCGGAGTGAGCTTTCACAACGCCGCAAGTGTGCACGAGTCCTCCACTGCCGAGCTTGCGGTAGGCCTCGCGCTGGCCAGCCAGCGGGGCATCGCCGACTTCGTTCGCGCCCAGGCATCCGGCAGCTGGCAGCACCAGAGCCACCCGTCGCTCGCCGACCGGCGGGTGATGGTGCTGGGCATCGGCGGCGTGGGCGGCAAGGTTGTCGAGCGTCTGGCACCGTTCGAGGTCGAGCTGGTTCGGGTCGCGCGCAGTCACCGCGAGGATGCCGCCGGCACCGTATACGGGATCGACGAACTGCCCACGGTGCTGCCGACGGTAGACATCGTGATCATCGCGGTGCCGCTCAGCCCCTCCACCCGGGGGATGGTCGACCGGGCCTTCCTCGCCGCGATGCCGGACGACGCGCTGCTGGTCAACGTGTCCCGGGGCGCCATCGTCGACACCGGAGCTCTGCTGGCCGAGGTGCAGTCCGGCAGGCTCCGCGCTGCGCTCGACGTGACCGATCCGGAGCCGCTTCCGCCGGAGCATCCGCTATGGCGTGCCCCCGGCGTGCTGATCACCCCGCACGTTGGCGGTGACACCTCGGCGATGCTTCCCAGGGTCGACGCGCTGGTCCGCCGGCAGGCGCAGCACCTCGCCGCGGGTGAGCCGCTGGAGAACCAGGTCCTGCCCCGCTGAAGGCTCCGCGCGGTGGGCGGGATTCGGCGCCGCGCGGGGACCGCGCTCCGGCGGGATCAAGCCGCGGGGACCGCGCTCCGGCGGGCCGCCACGAGCCAATCGCTAGGATTGCAGAAGCAGCGGGCAAGCCGGCCCTGCAGCGCACCCGCACGAAGCATCTGGAGCATCAGTGGCAGAGCCAAGCCGTCTCGAGTCCGTCATCACCCTCGCCCAGCATCGCGGGTTCGTCTTTCCGTCCGGAGATATCTACGGCGGCACCCGCTCCGCATGGGACTACGGGCCGCTCGGTGTGGAGCTCAAGGAGAACATCAAGCGGCAGTGGTGGAAAACCTTCGTACAGGGTCGCGGGGATGTCGTCGGCCTCGACTCGGCGATCATTCTGCCCAGCGCCGTGTGGCAGGCATCCGGTCACGTCAAGACCTTCTCGGATCCGCTGACCGAGTCGTTGATCACGCACAAGCGGTATCGGGCCGACCACTTGTTCGAGGCCTATGAGGCCGAGCACGGATCCCCGCCGCCCAACGGGCTCGCCGATATTCCCGACCCGGAGCATCCGGAGCAGATCGGCCAGTGGACCGAGATCAAGAATTTCTCCGGGCTGGTCAAGACCTATCTGGGTGTGGTGGACGACGAGAGCGGGTTGCACTATCTGCGCCCCGAGACCGCGCAGGGCATTTTCACCAACTTCGCCAACGTGCTGCAGACCGCGCGCAAGAAGCCGCCGTTCGGCATCGGACAGATCGGCAAAGCGTTCCGTAACGAAATCACCCCGGGCAACTTCATCTTCCGCACCAGGGAGTTCGAGCAGATGGAACTCGAGTTTTTCGTCGAGCCGGGCACCGACGACCACTGGCAGCAGACCTGGATGGATGTTTGCTGGGCCTGGTTCGTCGACCTGGGGGTGAATACCGACAACATCCGCTGGTATGAGCACCCGACCGAGAAGCTGGCGCACTACTCCAAGCGCACCGTCGACATCGAGTACCGCTTCGAATTCGCGGGCAGCGAATGGGGCGAGCTGATGGGCGTGGCCAATCGTACCGACTATGACGTGAGGGTGCACGCCGAGGCATCCGGCAAAGACCTCAGCTACTTCGACCAGAACAAGAACGAGCGGTACATCCCGTATGTCATCGAGCCGTCGTTCGGGCTGACCCGCGCGCTGATGGCGTTCCTGGTCGACGCCTACGACAGGGAGGAGGTGCCCAACGCCAAGGGCGGCGTGGATACCCGCACGGTGCTGCACCTCGACCCACGGCTGGCGCCGATCAAGGTGGCCGTGCTGCCGTTGTCCCGCAACGAGCGGCTGTCGCCGATGGCGCGTGAGCTGGCGGATGCCTTGCGAAAGTCCTGGAACATCGATTTCGACGACTCCGGGGCGATCGGGCGCCGCTACCGGCGGCAGGATGAGATCGGCACACCGTTCTGCGTCACGGTCGATTTCGACTCCCTCGATGACCACGCCGTCACCGTGCGAGACCGGGACACCATGAAGCAGGATCGGGTGTCGCTGGACGGCATCCAGGCGTACCTGGCATCGCGTCTGGTCGGTGCCTGAGGCACCTCGTTCGCCGGTTCTCCCGGCGCGGCCGGTTCGCCCGTGCGCCCGGCGTGCCGGGGCGCCCGTTCGCCCGGTGTCGCGCGGGAGTTACAGCGTTTCGCGGCCGCAGGAACTCCCGCGCAGCGATGCAAATCCCGCGGGACGGAATCCGGCGCGGGTGTCAGCGTTGCGCGCCGGGCGTGCTGACCGCTATATTCGAAGCGCGTAGTACCGCGTGCGAGTGTATTTCAACGTCAGAATGTCGGCCTTCCCGGTCGAAGACGCAGTGTTCAACTCCTGCCACTCGCTCCACCTCCTCTCGGCGCCCGCCCATCGGCGGGTTCACCGGCCCTGGTCCACCTGCGGCGGGTTCGCCGGCCTGGTTCACCGGCCTGGGGTTCACCGGCCTGGTCCACCGGGTTGTGGTTCACCGGCCTGGGGTTCACCGGCCTGATTTACGGCCCGGGCCACGCGGGATCTGCGGATGGCATCCGGCAGTCGGGGCGCTGGCTCCCGACGAGTGAGAGGCTGGAGCGGTGGATGGGCAATCGTGGGGCCGGCACGCGTTATCGTTCGAGAGCGCCGCGGAGGGGTATGAGCGCGGGCGGCCCGGATATCCGGAAGCCGCGGTGCGATGGATGCTGCCGCCGGGCATCCGTGCCGGACACGGTCGGGTTCTCGACCTCGGTGCGGGCACCGAAAGCTGAGCCGACAGCTCGTGGACCAGGGGCTCGAGGTCGTCGCCGTCGAGCCGCTTCCCGAGATGCAGGTGCAGTTGAGCCGCGCGATCCCGGCCGCGACAGTGCTCGACGGCGTTGCCGAGGACATCCCGTTGCCGGCTGCGAGCGTGGATGCCGTGCTGGTCGCGCAGGCCTGGCACTGGGTTGATCCGGTCCGCGCGATACCGGAAGTCACCCGGGTGCTGCGGCCGGGCGGGACCCTCGGGCTGATCTGGAACATCCGCGATGAACGCGTCGACTGGGTGGCGCAACTCGGCGCGATCATCACCGAAGCGGCGAGATCATCACCGAAGCCAGGGAGCGCTCCTTCGACAGCGACGCGCCGACGATCGGAGCGCCGTTCGGCGAGGTGCAGCATCAGAGGTTCCGGTGGCGGCAGCCCATGTCCCGGCAGGCGATCTTCGACCTGGCCGTCGCGACCCGCGCGCTCCGCCCCTAACCCCCCCCGTCGCCGAGTCCGGCCTTATTGTGGGTGTGTTCGACGCGCACCCGCAAAAACTCGGGTCTCGGGTGAAATCCGTTAGAGTTCGGATGTGGATCGACGGAGTCTGCTGACGAGTATCGCCGCCGCTGCAGTCGTATCACTCACCGGGTGCGCGGCCGAAAGAGGGCGAGCTGCTTCGCCGACGGCATCCGTATTCACCCCGACCCCGACTCCGACCCCGACGCCGCGGCCAACCCCCGCGACCATCGGGGCTCCGGTTCCACTGCTGAAAAAGGTCCCGTTGCCGGGCGGCCGGATCACCGAGCTGCCGGGCGAGGGTAACCATCTCGCCTGGACGGTGGACGATGGGTCGAACTCCCAAGTCGTCGCCGCCTACGCCCAGTTCGCCAAAGACAGCGGAGTGCGACTGACCTTCTTCCTCAACGGGACGTATCCGTCCTGGCTCGACAACGCTCCCGCGCTTCGACCTCTGGTGGAAAGCGGGCAGGTGCAACTCGGCAACCACACGTTTTCACACGCTGACCTGACCGAGCTCTCGTCAGCCGGGATCATTCACGAGCTCCAGTCCAACGCGGACTTCATTAAAAATACCTACGGCGTCACGGCAGCACCGTTCTACCGGCCACCGTACGGGTATACGAATTCGCGGACCGAGTCCGTGGCCTCGAGCATCGGCTACACCGCGCCGGTCCTGTGGTACGGCAGCCTCTCGGACTCAGGGTTGATCACGCCGGAGCAGGTGGTCCAGTTCGCCGACACTTGGTTCTTGCCGCAGCACATCGTGATCGGGCACGCGAACTATCTCCCGGTGACCACGGTGTACTCACGACTGGTGGACATCATCCACCAACGCCAACTGCAGACGGTAACCCTCAACGACGTCTTCCAAACCTGACCCCTCGCATCCCCCGCACCACTCCACCCCACCCGCTGAGGTGCATGCATTTGCTAGTGCAGCGGCGCTCGAACTAGCAGAAGAATGCACCTCAGCGGGGGTAGCGGCTCAGCGGGGGCAGGGGGGGCAGGGGGTAGCGGCTCAGCGGGGGCAGCGGGGCAAGCAGGGGGTAGCGGGATACGCAGGGGGGTTACTCGGCGGGCGGGAATTGGCGCTGGCGCCACTCGTCCGCGAGGATCGCGTAGATGACGGTGTCGGTCCATTCGCCCTGGAAGAACTGGTCGTCCACGAAGTGCGCTTCCTTGCGCATACCGAGGATGCCGCACAGCCGAGCCGACGCCTCGTTGCGCGGGTCGAGCTCGGCTCGCACGCGATGCGCGCCGAGGGTGTCGAAGCACAATCCGAGCACGGCACGGGCGGCCTCGGTCGCGAAGCCCCGTCCGTGTGCGGCCGGGTGGAAGACCCAGCCGACTTCGAACTGACCGTCGACGGCGCTCTTGACCTGGAGGCTGATCTTGCCCACCGAGCGGCCGGGTCCGCCCGCCGGATCAGGGAACTCTACCGCGTAGACCAGACCGTCCTTATCCTTCTTCAGCCGCTTCATCGCCCGGTGTTTGGCGAGGCTTTTCGCGGTCTGGTCGCGGTCGCGAACTTCCCAGAGCAGGTAGCGCTCGATCTCTTCTTGGTTATTGTCGCGGGCGGCGTCCGCGTCGAGGAGCTCGGCTTCGATCAAGGGGCGCAGGACCAGCCGGTCGGCTTTCAACAGCACCGCGTCGTAGGGCAGGTGCGCGCCGTTGTCCGGGCTGATATCCGCATCCGGATCAGCGGTCAGCTGCACGGTAACCACCTTGGTGATGGGGGGCTCGCCGTCTCGATCGCCGACCAGGACTGTCTGCTGGTTGTCTGTCATCAGGATGCCTCCGACTGATTCTCGCTCTGAAGGTGGTTCGTCGTGCTGTTCAGGTTGATCCCGAAGACGGCATCGAGCCCGGCCACGAATTCTGCCTGATCCCCGGCGCGGGCGAGTTCCCTCGCCCGGACCATGGGACCGTGCAACAGCACGCCGGCAAGATGTCGCAGGGCGGCCTCGGTCTCGCCGTCGTCGCCGCGGGCCCTGGCGCGCTCGATTTCGGCGTCGAGCGCGTCATAAACGTGCTTTCGAAGCGCAACAACGGCCGGTGTGATGCTGCGCTCCTCGGTGCCGGTGGCGAATCGGTTTGCCGCGTGCTCAACGATTTGTCTGGCCTGGCTCGAGGCGTTCAACTCCTCGAGCGGCGCGTGCAACCGGATGGTCTCGAGGTCGAGCAGTTCCACACCCGGGAGCGTCGCAACATCGGGGTTCACGTTGCGCGGTAAACCGAGGTCGATGATCAGCTGCCGAGGGTCGGTGGTGGCGGTCGTAGCGACGGAGCCCGCGCGGGGTGCCGACGCCGGATCGGGTGCATTCGGAACGCCTCGGCCTGCGGCCAACACGCTCGCATCCAGCACCGGTTCTGCCGCTATGGTGCAGGTGACCACGATGTCTGCGGCGGCCACTTCGAAGGGCAGCCGGCCGGCATCCGCGGTGCCAAGCGCGTGCGACGCGGCGAAATGCGCCGCGCGCCCCGACGGTGAATAGACCCGGATGTCGCTGACTCCGCGATCGCGAAGTGCCGCGAGGCAGGCGCCGGCGTATCGGCCGGTTCCCACCAGCAGCACCCGTGTTTGCGCCCAGTCGGATACCCGGGTTTCGGCGAGGTCGAGTGCGAGCCGCACCAGCGATCGGCCGACGGAGCCGATTCCGGTGCGGTTTTTGACGCCGCGGGAGGTCTGCGACGCGCGTTGAAAGAGACGTTCCAGTAGCGGTGTGGTCGTGCCGTTGCGCCGGGCGGATTCCAGTGCGCGGCGAACTTGCCCGGCGACCTCGCCCTCGCCGACCACCACCGATTCCAGGCCGGATGCCACGGCGAACAGATGCTCCGCCGCCGCTTTGCCGACCCGCACTGCGAGAGAGTCGCGGATGGCCTCCCGGTCGAGGTCGGAATCGCCGCCGATCACCTCGATCACCCGGTTCAGAACGATGTCGTGGATGCTGTCCGCCGAGGTCGATCCGATGTCGGCATCGACATACGCCTCGAACCGATTGCAGGTTGCCACCAGCACCGCTCCGGAAACAAAGGCGGTAGTAGCGGTCAAGGTCTCTGCGACGCCGTCGACGATCGACAGCCGCTCGAGCAGTTCGAAGCTGGCCGTCTTGTGACTTGCGGTCACGCAGATAAGCACGCCTTCATCCTAGGCTCGTGCTCGCCCGGTATCGAACCAGCCGGTGCGGGTGAGCAGGATTGTTTGACAGGATGGAAGCGTGAATCTCGACTCCGCGCATCCCCTCGTCGCGGCGGGCACCGCTTCGTCCTCGCTGATCCGCGCGTATCACGGTCAGCGGCCTGAGAGTACGCCGGTCTGGTATATGCGGCAGGCCGGCCGGTCGCTGCCGGAGTACCGAGAACTTCGGCAGGGAACCCGGATGCTGGACGCCTGCCTGGACCCGGTCATGGCGAGCGAGATCACCCTGCAACCGGTTCGGCGGCACGGCGTTGACGCGGCGATCTTTTTCAGCGACATCGTGGTCCCGCTGAAGCTTGCCGGAGTCGATGTGGACATTGTCCCTGGCACCGGTCCGGTCCTGGGCGCCCCGGTGCGCACCGCTGCGGATGTCGCAGCCTTGCCCATCCTCGACGCCCCCGATGCCGACCCGCTGGCCCCGATCACCGAAGGAGTACGCCGCAGCGTCGCCGAGCTCGGCGCCACACCGCTGATCGGCTTCGCCGGCGCTCCGTTCACCCTGGCCGCCTACCTGGTCGAGGGCGGACCGTCCAAGGACCATTTGCGGGCCAGGAGCATGATGCACGCGGACCCGGATGCGTGGTCAGCCCTGATGGACTGGACCGCGGATGTCACCGGCATCTTCCTGCGGGCTCAGGTGCTCGCCGGTGCAAGCGCCGCGCAACTCTTCGACTCCTGGGCCGGTTCGCTGTCCGTGGCCGATTATGTGCGCTACGTCGCGCCGGCATCCGCCCGCGCGCTGTCGCACGTGCGCGATCTGACATATTCGGTCCAGGACGGCGCAGGCTCGCTGCCCGAACGCGGCGGCAATGTTCCGATCGTGCACTTCGGCGTCGGCACCGGAGAGCTGCTCAAGGCGATGCACGACGTGGGGGCGGATGTCGTCGGCATCGATTACCGGATACCGCTGGACGAGGCGAGTCGGCGGCTGGGCAATGTCGTCCCGGTGCAGGGCAATATCGATCCGGCAATGCTCGCCGCGCCCTGGGCTGTGCTCCAGGCGTACGTGCTCGAGGTGCTCGAGCGTGGACGGGTCGCGCCGGCGCACGTGCTCAACCTCGGTCACGGGGTGCCACCGGATGCCGATCCCGCGGTGCTCACCCGGATCGTCGAGCTGGCGCACGGGTTTCGCCCATGAACGATGACTTCCGGGTCGTCGTGGTCGGCGGCGGAGTCGCCGGACTCGTCGCGGCACGGGATTGCGCGCGTCCCGGCATCTCGGTCACGGTGCTCGAGGCGACGGATGCCTTCGGCGGTCAGGTTGCAGCGCGGGAGGTCGCGGGCATCCGACTGGATACCGGCGCCGAGAGCTACGCGATCCGCGGCGGACACGTCGCAACGCTGCTCGCGGAGTTGGGCCTGGAGAGCGCCATCGTCTCGCCGAACCCCGCCGGCGCCTGGGTCGCCTTGCCCGATGTCACGGTACCGCTGCCGAAGACCGGTCTTCTCGGCATCCCCGGTTCGCCGCTGGCCACCGACGTGATTGCCGCGATCGGCTGGCGCGGCGCCCTGCGCGCCTACCTCGACCGGCTGATGCCGGTGCTGAAGATCGGCCAGGAGGAGAACTTCGGTGCTCTGGTGCGCAGACGGATGGGCAACCGGGTGGTCGAGCGGCTGGTCGCGCCGATCACCACGGGGGTCTACTCTGCCCATCCCGACCAGCTGGAGGTCGCCGCCATCGCGCCGGGGCTCAATCCGGCGCTGACCAGGCAGGGCTCACTCTCCGGCGCCGTGACCGAGCTTCGTGCCGCCGCCAAGGCGGGGTCTGGGGTCGCCGGGGTGAGCGGGGGGATGTCGCGGCTGGTCGATGCGTTGCACGACGATCTCATCGCGCGCGGAGCACAGCTGCGTACCGGCGCGCCCGTTGCGCACCTCTGGAAGAGCTCGGCGCCTGATGCGGTTCCGGCCGGAGACGGCCGGGTCGCGACGGCCGATGATGCCGTTCCGGAACACTCGCCACACGGTGCGGATGACTGGCGAGTGCAACTGGCCGACGGCACGACGATCGATGCGGATGCCGTCGTGATCGCCACCGGGGCAACCACGGCCCTGGGCCTGCTCGCCGGGATCCCCGACCGGCGATCCAATGAAAGCGACACGCCGCGCATCCCGCCCGCGTCGACGGAACCAGCTGACCCGGCCGAGCCGGCCGAGCCGGCTGAACCGGCCGGGCTGGCCGAGTTGTCCGGGCTGCCCGGGCTGCCCGGGCTGGCCGAGTTGGCCGGGCTGGATTGGCCCGCGCCGACCAGCGTGGAGATCGTGACTTTGGTCGTCGATGCCCCGCAACTGGACTCCGCCCCTCGCGGCACCGGCGTGCTGGTCGCTCCGGTGACACGGGCTACTGCGGCGCCGGGAGCTGCGGCGTCGGGTACTGCGGCGCCGGGAGCTGCGACGTCGGGAGCTGCGGCGTCGGGAGCTGCGGCGCCGGGATCCGGGCTTTCGCGTGCTGTCAGCGCAAAGGCCCTGACCCACGCGAGCGCGAAGTGGCCCTGGGTGGCTGAGCTGGCGGGGCCGGGGCGGCACGTGCTGCGGCTGTCCTACGGCAGCGCGGCGCAGGCGGATTCCACTGGCGGCCTCGACGATGCGGCGATGACCACGCTTGCCTTGCGGGACGCGTCGATTCTTTTGGGCCTCGTCGCGCAGAAAACACCGTTGGCGGCATCCGCAGTTGTCGGCGTTGCGCGCACTCGGTGGATGAACGCGGTGCCGTTCGCCACGCTCGGCCAACGGGCGAGGTTGCGTCGGGTTCGCGAAGCCGTCGAGAAGGTCGATGGTCTTGAACTGGTGGGTGCGTGGCTGG
>JBDTDV010000053.1:0-25869 GCA_039922875.1 Microbacteriaceae bacterium | reverse complement strand
GGATGCGCATCGCCACCCTCGCGGCCAGCGACGGCCCGAAACGCACCAAGGGTGCCATGCGCGACGGTATGCGATACGTGCGTGCGCGGCCGGACATCATCCTGATTCTCGTGGTCATCGGTCTGGTGGGCGCGTTCGGGATGAACTTCCAGATGACGACGGCGATCATCGCGCGACTCGTGTTCGACAAGGGCGCTGCGGAATACGGCCTGCTCGGATCGATCATGGCGATTGGCTCCCTGAGCGGTGCGCTGCTGGCTGCGCGGCGGGATCATCCCAGCACGCGGCTTGTGGTGGGCTCCGCCTTCGTCTTTGGCGGGTTCACCACCATTGCGGGACTCATGCCGACCTACTGGACGTTCGCGATCGCACTGATTCCGGTCGGCCTCAGCGCTCTCACCCTGCTGACCACGGCGAACGCGACGGTGCAAATGACTGTTGCGCCCGCCATGCGGGGGCGCGTGATGGCGTTGTACATGGCGATCTTCATGGGCACCACGCCGATCGGAGCACCGATTGTCGGCTGGATCGGCGAGGCGTGGGGCCCGCGATGGACGGTTCTCTTCGGTGGTCTGGTCTCCATTGCGACCGCGCTGGCGGCGATCCTGTTCCTGATGCGGGCTCGGAAGCTGCGCATCGGATACGATGCGGAGGCGTGGTTGAGGGTCGGTCTGGTCCCCACGCGAGCTGGCCTGCGAGAACATGCGCTGGAGAAGCTGGCGGTGCAACAAGCTCAGGACGACGTGGCCGGCGCGTAAGAAACGGATCATCGGGAGCTTGAACGCGACCACGAATCCATTTGACCTCACCGGAAAGGTGGCCGTGGCCTCCGGAGTCCGCCGCGGAATCGGGCGAGCGCTCGGGCAGTGAAGCGGCCGGGCTGTCCGGCACGAAGCTCCCGTCAGGAGCCGAGCAGTAGCTCGCCAACCGAGGACTCCTCAAGGGCGTCGGTGCGTGCCGCGCGGGCGAACACCTCCGAATCGCCTGCCCCGAGCGGGCAGCTTCCGAGACCCATGGCGACCGCAGCGAGCTGCATCGATTGGAAGAGCACTCCGACGTTCTTCAGCATCAGGGAGTAGGCGATGCCCTCGTATTTCCAAGAGAGCCGACGGAAGTCAGCGGCCAGCAGGACCAGCACTGGCGGGGCAGCGGGTAGGAGCGCCGCACTGCTGGCGTCTACCAGAAGCCGATCGACATGCGGACCGGGTGGGGCGACGAGATTCAAGCCATGGTGCAGCGGATCGTAACGGTAGAGCCCGGCGGGAAGACCGGTGCAGTCGCTCACTGCGAGGTAAGTGGTGAGTTCGTACATGCCGCCAGCGGACGGGTACGGACGCGCAGTCGCCGGGTAGTCGTGCGGCTGGATGACCGGCGGCCCCATACCCCGAACCCGCATTGTCCGGAAGAGGAATTCACCCAGTTGCGAAATGGTCAGTTTGCCCAGGTCGCGTCGGGACGCCCGATCTTCCATCACCCTGGCCAACGGCGGATCTTCGGCGATCAACCGAGCCAGGTCGGGTCGTTCCAGGATGATCTCCGGTGCGGTGCCGGCGTGATTCACCGCGGGCGGCGCCGGCCGAATGCCGGCGAACCGGAACGTCGCGCCACGCGGCTCATCCGGCCGGTTAGTGCGGCTGCGGGCGTGCAGCAAGAGATCCTGGAACTCCCACTGAGACAGCACCGCGTCGCGTTCCTCGGCCATCAACCCGTCGTCGCCGACCGCCCCAAGCAGCCCCGCCGCAAGTAAGGCAGCGAGAAAAGTTCGGCTCTCGGCCGCACCAAATGCCTGCATGACCTGCGGTGCGTCATCCACGGTCATCGGAACTGCGAAAGCGGCGAGCGCGGCGGCCGCCTCAGGCGAAACCTCGGCTCGCATCGTGGCACAGGGGGACTCCAGAATCATCCCCTGCCTCCCACGGTGGAGCACCGCGAACCGAGACAGTTGCACTCGGACACCCGTGACGGCCCCTGGCGTCTGGATCATGAAGTCCGGAGCCGCCGGCGTGGTCGCGACCAGGTCGGCCAAGAGCGCACCATCGTCGGCCTGCAGCCGGTAACACAGCAGACCGCGCTGGCGGGCACGGGCCGACCAGAGCATCCACCTGGCCAAACCGGTGGTCCCCGTTGCACTGGCGAGGGCGTTCAGCTCATCTGCGGATGCCGGACCTCGCAGCAATCGATCGACCGGCGCACGCTCGGGAGCCGCTGCGTCCGGCAGCGGCAGTCCGGCCCACGGAGCCGCCATCCGTGCCCGGCCGGTTGAACGGTCTAGCGTCACCTCGGAGCGCAGGGCCAGGAGCAGCGGCCTACTCACAGGAACATCGGTATTGGATTGAGATCGTCCTCTGCGATAGGAGCGGCGAGCCAGCCGAGCTGAACCGGCACGTCGTACAGCCGTCCGGGTGCCAGTCGTGACCAGAATGGCCGGATGCCCGGGATCACGACCCGGGCGACCGGCAAGCCGATGTCCGGCCGGGTCTGGTCGAGCACGTGCATCGACATTCCGGCTCGTTCCACCCGTTCGCGGCACAGACGCACATCGGCTGCCAGGTCTTCTCCGGCCTGGCTCGGATGATCTCGCAGCCTCCACGCCGGTGCGTCCGGATCGGGCAGCAGATAAGGCTGGTTGGCGATCGTCGCGGTGCGCATCCAGGTCTCGAGTTCGCGGTCGGCTCCGGCATCCGCAGCCTTCGGGTCTTCGCCTGTCGGTGCCATTTGGTTCAGTTCGGTTAGGGCTCGCAACACGGCCAGACGGCTGTCAAGGTGCGCCCCGAAGCCCATCGTTATCCGCTCGGTCGGCTGGCTGGTTCGGCGTGAGAAGGCGGCGATCGTCGGAATGTGTAGATCGGTGGTCAGATCCAGCGCCCAGACGTCGCGACCTCGGCTGTGGTAACTCGCGATCAGCTTGTCCACCCAGGGGTCCGCCATGTCCGGTAGGTCGACTGCCGGGCGTCGCACCCGGTTGTACCACCACAGCGCGATGGAGTCGCGCTCCACCAGTTCCAGGGTTCCCTGCAGGATCGCCTCGGTGAGCGTGTTGCCTGCTGCGCACCCGTTGGAGTCGGCGAACACCTGCTCGCCGGGTGCGCGGGATCCTCCGTAGTAGAGATAGGTGGTGGGTAGCAGGACCTCGCGCTGCTGCGTCAAGGACCACAGGGGAGTCCAGTCCACTACCGCATCGGGGTCGAAGGCGGATGGCACGAAATTGAACCAGGAGTCCTGTGCGTTGATCTGCCTGGCGTGGCTCAATTGCTGATCGCTGAACAGCATGCACGCGTTCGGGTCGATTGCGGCATCCCCCAGGCTCCGCAGCGACCCGCTCCTGCGCTGTTCCTCGCCGGTGGCCATGCCCGAATACCGTTCGAGTGCCTCGCACAGCGCTCCGGTTCTCGCTTGCTCGGTGGTCGTGCCCTTTCCGGCACTCCCGGCACGAAGCGTGCGCTTGAGTTGCATGAGGTTCTTCGGTGGAAGACCGAGGTTGGTGCCGGAATACCAGACGTGCATGTCCGGGTCGGGAGTGGGAAGCACCTCCAGGGTGCTGGCTGCGCCGGTGATCGAACTGACATGGTGCCGAAACCGCCGGTAGGTCTCGTTCGCGTCAATGGTTCGGAGGCCGCCACCGTCGTCGCTTTGCGCCTGCTCGGCGGCGGGAAGGATGGGCACGGTTCGTGGCGGCATCGGGTCGCCGCAGGTCGGACACTGCGGGCGGCGGACGACGACGTGCTGCTCCGAGTGCCAATCGAGGACATCGAGTTCGGTGAGGATCGCCGAGTCGGCCGGCGCTCCATCCACGGTCGGCGTCGGGCATCCACCCAGGATCTTGACGACCTCTATCGCGGCGATTCGGCCGGCCAGCGCAGCGGCGGCCGGGGTGGTCGCGATCGGCATCGTAATCGGCGCCGCGCCGGGAAGCGACGTCAGATAGGTCTGAACCCGACGATGCGCTCGCCGGCGTACCATCATGCACTCCCAGCACGGGGAATTGACGGGCCGGAAGAGCGGGCCGAGCCACAGGGTGCAGGCCCCTGGCCAGATCAGCAGCCAGGGAACGCTGGCCGCCAAGGCGGAACGATTGACCTCGGCTAGTCCAACATCGGTGTAGTCGGCTGCGAACACCAACAAGAGATCCGGCCGAACCGACTCGAACGACATCGTTTCAGCAGACGCCAGCACACGTACTCCCGCGGCTTCCAGCCCGGCCCGTGCACCCTCGATGGTGGCACGATCGACTCCCGACATTGCGTGCAGCTGCACAGCACCCTGCAATCCACGGGCAGCTTTGTCGGGGTCGCGGTCGAGTTCCCGCCACCAGGCCCGCGCCGCGAGTTCCTCGTCGGCCGCTGTCGCCACCAGATGCCCGCGTCGGCGCATGCTGCGAATCGCGAAGTAGACCTCGGCCGCAGGCAACTGCCCGCTCAGCGCATCGACCAGATCGTCTGCCGTGCGTCGCCCGTCGATAAGCGGAACCAGGGCTTCGTATGCTGCCCCCCGCAGTACCGCCGTCGTCTCGCCCTGCAGCACGTAGACGCCCTCGCCGGGCACGACGCGCAGCACAATCCGCGGGTCGAGTGACCAGCCGGACTCGGTGACCGCTGAATCGGTGATGCTCATGTGTGCTCTTCTCTGCTTTTCTCTTCGGGTTCGTGTTGCTGGCTGGATCAGGACAATTGGCGACGTGCCTGGGTCGCGAACGCACCGTCTTGCGCCATCAATTCCGCAAAAGTTCCGTCCTCGACCACCCTGCCGCGCTCCAGGTAGTAGATCCGGTCGGCGCCCATCACCGTGCTCAACCGATGCGCGATGAGGATGCGTGTGGCGTCGACCGCGGCGAGGCTGTTAGCGACCACGGCCTGGGTGGCATTGTCCAGAGCGCTGGTCGCCTCATCGAACAGCAGGATCCGCGGTCTGCCTGCCAGAGCACGTGCGATCAGTAAACGCTGGCGCTGCCCGCCGGAGAGCGTCGACCCGCCTTCGGTGATCGCGGTGTACATGCCCATCGGCATGTCGCGGATGTCTTCGGCCAGACCCGCGGCGGCGGCGGCGGCCCACGCGTCGTCGGGCGCCAGATCCACCGCGGAGCCGAGGATGTTGGAGAGGATCGTGCCCGGCAGAAGCTCGACCGATTGCAACACGACGCCGAGTTGCCGGCGCACCGCACGCACATCCAAGCCGGACAGGTCCTGGTCGTCGAAGAACACACCCCCGGCTTCGGGCTCTTCGAAGCCGAGGAGCAGCCGACCGAGCGTCGACTTGCCCGATCCGGACGGCCCGACCAGGGCGATCGCACCGCCGGCAGGTATCCGAATGGTGACGTCGTCAAGCACGAGCGGGCCGTCGGCCTGGTAGCGGAACGACACACTGCTGAAGTCCACGGCGCCGGTGAGCACGCCGGGATCGGACTTCGAAACGTCCTCCTCCGGGCGTTCGGTGATGACCGGCAGGATCCGTTGCAGTCCCGGCACAGAGCGCAGCACGAGGGTCAAGGACTGGGACATTCCCAGTACGGCGACGACGACCTGCCCATACGCCGCATTAACTGCCAGGAATGCGCCTGGTGACACCGTTTCGGCTTGGCTGAGCCCGACCGCGGCGAACAGTGCTATCGACGACAGGACGGGAAAGACTGCGGCGGCCGCCGCGACCAGGTTCTCCACACTGCGGACCGAATTCCATCCCGCGCGTTTCGTGGTGAAGCGTGCTGCCCAGCGCTCGAAGGCTTTTTCCTGGCCGCCAGCCACCCGGAGTTTGCTTATTCCGCTGATGAACTCCAGCAGCATGCCGGTGAGGATGCCGGAGGCGGCCTCCACGGCCTGCATCCGACGCAGCTGCACTCGCCCCGCGAGGATGATCGTCGCGGCCAATGCCGCCAGCAGTACGGTGGCGATCAGCCCGAGTTGCACGCTGTAGAACCAGATCAGACCGAAGCTGAAGATCGAGAACACCCCGGCGAGCAACGAGGTGACCGCCGACCCGCTGATCAGCTGCACGATCGAGCCGATGGACAGTATCCGGAAGGCGAGATCGCCGGCGCTGTAGCGCCGGAAGAAGGCGGTCGGCAATGAGAGCAGTCGACCCCAGATGGCCGGGCCGAGATAGCGGTCCACTCTGCCCTGCACGCGAAGGACCGCTATCGCCGTGGTCAGCTGGAACAGCGCGCCCGCGAGAGCCGCGACCAACAGAGCCAGGGTCAACTGCAGAAGCTCCGGGCGATTGGCCTCGGGAATGACGCTGCCGACGATCTGGCCGGTGACGATCGGGACGACCAGCGCGACGAGGGCCGACGCCACAGCGAACAGGATCAGTCGAATCAGATCCGGTCTAGTTTCCGCCAGACTGCTCGTCAGCACGGTTCGAATGCTCAGCGGACCGCTGGGAAGCGGCCGATACACGGCGAACGCGCCCGGTTCCAGCTTCGCTGCGCGTTGTTCGTCGACGATTTCGCGGCTGCCGGCCGCCGTATCGATCAGCTCGTAGCGACCCGGTCGCACCGGCACAAGTGCCACCGCCTGATGGTCGTCGGAGAGAAAGCCCAGCATCGGGCCGCAGTCTTCCCGCCACCAACTTCCCGCTAAAGAGACACTGCGCGTTCGCACGCCGGATGCGCGGGCGATGCTGGTCAGTGGATCCTCTCCACTTGCGGCCGCTGCCGGCAAGACGACGGTGACACCCTGTGAGCGCGCTACCGCGCGGAATGCCCCGGTCAATGAACTCTCGCCCGCTTTGGCGCGTTGTGGATCGTCGGCATCTGGCTCCAGGAGTGTGCTGAGCGCCTCGAGTCCGTCGGCGAACGCTGTCTGGTGGGTGATGCGCTGGGCCTGAACCCGAGCGAGGTCCTCGAGCCCCTGTTGCTCTCGGCGGGTGAGGATCGCGGCAGTCAGCCCGACCTCGGCTTCGTGCGCACTCAGCGTCTCGCGGGCTTGTCCGCCGCGACTCGGCGCCGAACGGCCGGTACCTTTGGTGGCGGCCTCGGCGAGCACCTGCAGCCATCGGGCGCGCTCAGCCACTTCTTCGCCTGTGACCGCCTGCCCGAGCTGCACCGTGGAGCCCGGGCCGCCGATGGCGAGAAGTCCGTATCGACTCTGTGCGGATTCGTCTATGCCGAAAAGCATCGACCCGGATTGTGCGGTGGTCAGGTGCAGTCGCGGAAGAACGGGCGCACCGCGGCCCGCTACCGCGAAGATTTCGACGGTGCCGGTCAGAACCCGCCAGGAGCGGGCCGATCCGGAAAGCGTCAGCGGGCGATCGGCGCCCAGCTCGAGCACATCTGCCGCACTGCCCGCCTCGTTGTCACGCTCTTTGATCGTCATGCGACTGCACTGCCTCCCGCAGCGAAGAGTTTGCTGTACGCGCCGTCCTTGCCGATCATCTGGTCATGGGTACCGCGCTCGGCGATCCGTCCATGGTCCATCACCACGATCTCATCGCAGTCCCGGATCGTGCTCAACCGGTGAGCGATGATCAGCGTGGTGCACCCTCGTCGACGCACGTTGCGGTCGATCAACTCCTCCGTGCTTGGGTCCAGGGCGCTGGTTGCTTCGTCGAGAATGAGGATTCTCGGCTCGCCGGCCAACGCACGGGCGATCTCCAGGCGTTGTCCCTCGCCGCCGCTGAAGTTGGCGCCTCCCTCTCGTACCTCGGACAGGTAGCCATCCGGTCGCGCGGCGATCTGCTCATGGATGCAGGCATCATGGGCCGCCTGCACCATCCGCTGCTCGGGCACGGAGCGATCCCACAGAGTCACGTTGTCGCTCACGCTCCCGCTGAACAGCGTGATGTTCTGGTCCACGAGAGCGAGGGAGGTGGTCATGGTGTCGCGTGGCCAGGCCTCGCGCGGCCGTCCGTCGAACAGGATCTCGCCGCTCCACGGTTGATACAGCCCGGCCACCAGACGCGCGATGGTTGACTTGCCGCTGCCAGAGCCGCCGACCACTGCGACCCGGCTCCCCGGCCGGATGACCAAGCTCACGTTCTTCAGCAACGGAGGTTCCAGCAGGCTGTACCCGAAGGTGACATCGCGCAGTTCCAGTTGCCCCACCAGCCGGGCGGCAGCGGGCAGCGGGTTCGTGAGATCGGCAGGTGCGCCGGTGATGTCGTCTACGCGATTGGTCAGCACATCGTCGAGCCGTGCCAGGTCGCCGCTGATTTCTTGCAGCGTGCCGCCCAACTGTACGAAGCGGCTAATCGGCTCGGTGGATCGAGACATCAGCAGTTGGAATGCGATGAGGGTGCCCAGGCTCATCGCCCCGTTCACGACGCTTAACCCGCCCCAGCCCAGAATGGCAACGGTCGTCAATGCGGCCAGCAGCGGAGGGATCACGAAGAGCGGCAGTGATGCCGTGCCCAGTTGTTGGGTACCGCCGACGGTCTTGGCATGCAAGCCCGCGATGCGGCTGAACAAATCGGATTCTCGCCCTGCTGCCTTCACCGATTCGATCGTCTTGATTCCACTCATCGCGCTGCCGAGCAGCGCACCTTGGTCTTGCAGCACCCGCTGGTTACCGTCTCGACGCCGCCGCCCGACCGATCTGAGCACCGCAATATTGATCACCGCCGCTGCGACTCCGACGAGGGTGAGCCCAGCGTTGTACCCGAACATCACGGCGAAGTAGAAGATGACGACGACGGAGTCGATCAGTGCAGCGGCGACATCGCTGGACAGTAGCACCGCAACCCGGTCGTTGCGCGACACTCTGCCGGATAGCTCTCCGGCCGAACGCTGCGCGTAGAACGACACGGGAAGGCGAAGAATGTGCCAAAGAAAAGCCCCGGAACTGTGCACAGACAGCTTGGTCTCCAGGCGGAGCAGGCATTGCTGCCGCAGAACCGTGAGTACGATGATCGCGGCGGCGGCGCCGGCCAGCAGCCCGAGGATCGGCCAGATCGCGCCCGGCTGGTCGGCCACCAGAACCTGATCGACGAACGCCTTGGTCAACACCGCGGCCGCAAGGCCGGGGATCACCAAGCCAAGGCCCGCCAGGACCGCGAACAGCAGGCCTCCCAGCGAATGTCGCAGCCGCCCGGCGAGGCTTGTCAAGACAGCGGGAGGGCGCCCTTTCCGTCGGAAATCGGGCCCCGGCTCCAGCCGCAGTACGACGCCGGTGAAGGAGCGATCGAATTCCTCATCGGTTACCGTTCGCGACCCGTGCGCGGGATCGTTGAGGAACCAGCGCCCCGGTGCGTACCCTTCAACCACCACAAAGTGATTGAAGTTCCAGAACACGATGACCGGCAGCGGGCCGCTGCGGAGAGCCGGTATCTCCTGACGGAAGCCCTTGGCCGTCATGCCGTAGCCGCGTGCCGTTTTGACAATGTTGCTGGCCTTGACCCCGTCGCGCGAGACTCCGCTGGCCTGGCGCAATTCGTCCAGTGGCACCCAGCGGCCGAAGTGCGCCAATACCATCCGCAGCGAGGCTGCACCGCACTCGGCAGCCTCCATCTGCAACGTTGTCGGAGTGCGCTCCCGTCTGCTCTTCTTCGGCGTTGCCGTTGCCGTTGCGTCGCGCGTGTCGGTTGTGGACGCTGATCCGCTCATCAGCCGTTCGCCCGGTCGGAGGGGAACAGCAGCGCGATCGGATGCTCCTCCGCGGTGATCACGGACGCGTTGACCAGGGTTCCGGCGCTCAGCGTGGTCGGGGGTCCCCCACCGGACGTCCAGGCGAATCCGGACGGAGTCGCCTGGGATCGCTTCACGGTGACCTCCAACTGGATGACGGGTCCGGCCCCGATCACGATTGAGGTGATGTCGGGGTTATTCAGCAGCGCGTTGACGCCGGCACGAGTCACCGGAAAACTTCCCACTTTCGACACCGTTCCCATCAAGAGTCCGTATTTCTCGGAGGGCACGGTGGTTACCGACAGTTGAACTGGCATCCCCTTCGTGATCGGTTGGCGACCGTCGACCGGCACGAAGACGAAGGCGCGTAACTTCTGGTCGTCTGGTTGGATCGTCGCGATCGGTGAACCGGCCTTCAGATGATCGCTCGGGTAGGCGAGCATCTCCACAACGTGCCCGCTGTTCAGCGCCGGGACGGTGACCTCGCGACCGTCCTCGGTCTGCACGGTCGCGAGCCGTTGGCCCGCTGCCACAACATCTCCTTGGGACGCGAAAACCTCCGTAACCTGCCCGGTTTGCGGCGTCACGCTGTTGAACGTGCCGAACTCGGTGAGGAGCACCCCGGGACCGGGAAAGGTAGTCTGAACAGTTCCGAACAGGCTCCAGGCCACAAACGCGACCAGAGCCAACCCGACCGCGCCGAGTGCTATCCACCCGCGCGGCCGGGTGACAGAAACCATCGTGTCCAGCTGTTCGGGGCTGGAGAGATGGGCGAGAGCCTGAGCCCGGTATGCCGGTCGCTCAGCCACGTCGTCTCGTCGATTTCTCTAGTACGAGAACCCGCCATCTCTGGTCCCGCAGCACATTACGACCCCTCCGGCTACCTCGTCGAGCTCGTCGTCGGACAATTCGGCCGGGCGTGCCGGCAGAGTCACGTGGATGACCTCGTCGGTGTCCTCGACGATTTCCAGCCGCTTCCCCGCAGGAAGCTGGAAGCCCGTGTTGCTTTCCAATACGCCGGCCGGGTCGGCGAGCAGTTTTGCGCGGAAATCCGGGTCGTCCCAGCTGCGGGCGACGACTTTTGCGAAGGCCTTGTTCGTGACGTCTTGATCTGGCATGTGATACTCCAATGTTGATAAAACGAATGTAGCAGTACACCATTTCTACCGCGCGATCAATGGCAACACCATGGACCTGGGTCTATTTTTTCGGGTCAGCGGGCGAGATATCGGATCACGGCGAGTACCCGCCGATGATCGTCCGCGTCGACTGGGAGGCCGAGCGTCTCGTAGATGTTCGAGGTGTGCTGAACGATCGCTTTCTCGCTCAAGAAGAGATGGGAGGCGATCCACGCGTTGCTGCGACCTTCTGCCATGAGGGTCAAGACCTCCTGTTGGCGGGCGGTGAGCTTTCCGACGCCGTGCTCGCTGAGCCTCGCCCGATCTACCATGACGGCCACGACTTCGGGATCGAGAGCAGTTTCACCCGCAGCGATTCTCCTCAGATCTGCGCAGAATGTGTCAGCATCGGCGATCCGTTGCTTGAGCAGGTATCCGACACCGCCGGTCTGTGGATCGAGCAATAGCCGCGCATAGCGTCGCTGCACGTACTGGGAAAGAACCATGACTGCAGTGTGCGGATACGCCGCGCGAATGTGCAGCGCAGCTACTATGCCCTCGTCGGTATAGGTCGGAGGCATTCGGATGTCGGTGATCACGATGTCTGGGTTGCACTCGGAGACCTTCTGCTCCAACGCGTCGGCGTCGGCGACGGCGGCTTCGACGTCGAATCCAGCCTGGCGCAGCATCAACGTGAGGCCCTGCCTGAGCAGAGCTTCGTCTTCCGCGATCACAACTCGCACGGCAACTCCACCAACAGCCGCGTTCCACTGCCCGGAGGACTGTCGATCCGCAGCTCGCCACCGAGTGCGTCGATGCGATCGCTGAGCCCGCTCAGCCCGGTGCCGTATTCGAATGCGGCACCGCCGACACCGTTGTCCTGTACTTCGATGTAGAGCCGGTCACCCGCACAGCTCAGCCGCACCGCACATTCCGTCGCCCGGGAGTGCTTGAGCGCGTTCGTCAGGCCTTCCGTCAAGACGAAATACGCTGCGCTCTCTACCATCGGCGGCACTGAGCCGTCCTCGACGCCGAGTTCCAGTCTGGTGGGCACCGGCATCCGGTCGACGAGATCCTCGGTCGCCGCGGACAAGCCGTGTTCGATCAGTGTCGAGGGCATGACGGCGTGCACGAGCTCGCGGAGCTCACCGGCGGCGCTGTCGATACCTAGACGCAAGGCCGTTGCACCGTCGCGATACGGATCCGGCACCCCGACCGCATGCGCCAGCGCTCCGGCTTTCATCGCAAGGAGAACGAGTTGCACCTGCAAGCCGTCGTGCAGGTCGCGTGCGATTCGCCGCCGCTCAAGTTCGGCGGCCTCGACAAGTCGTGCGCGCGACCGACGCAATTCGCGCTGGCTCGCCAGCAATTCCGCCGTCAATCGTTCACGCTCGACGGCGATCGCCACGACACGCCCGGCTGTTTGTACCAGAGGCGCGTCCGCAATCAGCACGGAGTCGTATTCGATGGCGCCGACGGGCCGGCCGTCAAGCTCGATGTCGACCACGGCGCGGCCGGAATCCTCCGGTGGCAGCGTCGCCGGAATGCCGTCTGCGTCCACAAAAGTGTCGCGCTCATCCACCCGGAAAAGAACGCGCAATGAATCGTCGCCGAGTGTGCTGGCGACTGCCGATGTGAGCGCGGGTCGAGCCTCTCCGGCAGAACCGAGCCAGGTGCCGAGTTCCTGCAGCTCGCTGGTTCGCGCGAATCCGCCGCGCAGCACGCCGAGAGAGAACGCGATCGGGATGCCTGCCAATACCAGCAGTTGTATGAGCATCTGCATCATTGGGGAGAGGCCCACCGTCATGTCGAGCAAAGGCGGCCCGAACGGTGCGAACAGCACGGCGAAGATCCCGTATCCGAACAGCGGTATGAGCACGCGCCGGTGCGTCGCGTCGGCGGCCCGCAAGCGTGACACCAACACGATGACGGTCGCCACGGTGACCAGGAACCCCGCGCCACGCTGCACCGAGATTCCCAGGTCGACCAGATCCGCTCGGTCGGCAATGACCATGGCCTGAACCGGGTTGTGACGGTCGAATAGGTAAAGCGGGGGCTGCAGCACGACGCAGACCACATAGCCGGCGATTACCGTTGCCCGGGAGAACCGCCCATGGAGCCGGCCGGACGGAAACGCGTGCAGCAAATGGAAGGTGACGGCCAGCACGAGGGTTGCACACACTTCGCTGATGGCCACTAACACGGGGACACCGGCATTGTCGAGGACACCGAGGTACAGCGCGAATCCGCCCAGGACGATCAGGGCCCCCATGCTGTTGCTCGGTCGTCGGTGCCAGGCGAGCAGGCCGGCGGTGAGGTAGATCCAGAACACGATAACGGCCAGCACGAAGAGCCACGCGATCGAGGTTCCGGGAAGAACCAGTGCCAGGTAGATTACGCCCAGTACCACACCGGTCACGCCGATCAGCACCAGCCCCCGGTCCAACGAGCGCGCCAGAGGCGATCGCGCGTAGATACGATCGACTTCCCCCACTCGACAAGCATAGAGTCTCGGGTCCTGCGTCCACAGAAGCGGCTTCGCGCCGGCAGGCACGTGCGCCGGAGCGCATTGCTGACGGCAACCGCGATCCGCGTCGTGGACGAGGAACACAACCACAGGCTCGGACCGTCGGTGAGCGTCGCGCCTGCTCGCGGATCTGGGCAGGGCCGCGAGGAGTATGCGCGGGTGTGCTGCGGCACGGCGCGCAGAAAGTGGCGGCTGTCCGGTCATGATTCGCCACCTCCCTCCGTCTGCAACGCTTGACGGATCCTGTTATCTCACAGTGGCTTTGTAAGCACCGAAGCGCCATGGACCCAGGTCGCTTCTCTGAACAGGGCAGACGCGACCTGGGTCTATGGACAGATCGGTTGTCGGCGCACCATAGTTGCATCATGCGCACGAGTTACGGCGTGCTGGCCCTCCTTGCGGTCGCAGCACTCACATTGTCCGGCTGCACCGGCGACGGCGGGCCTGCCGCCACTTCCGCACCGTCACAGAGCGGATCCACCGGCACCGGCGCCGGCATCGACCCGGGCACAGCGGGAAGCCCCGTAGCCTCTTCGATGCTGACGACGCCCCAAGCGGTGCGGGCGAGCGACGGCAAGTGGCACCTCGCGTACGAACTTTTGCTGACTGACGTCACACCGGCAGCGGTGCGCATCGACCACGTCGAGGTGCTCGACGGCGTCACCCACCGTGCCGTGCTAGATGTTTCCGCTGCGTCGATGAAGGCCGACTTCACTCCTATTTCCGGCCCGGCGGGTGACGAGGGGGTGGAGGATCCCACGACGAACAGTGGGTCGACCACGATGACCCCCTCGAGCACATGGATCCTCTGGCTGGACGTCTCTGTAGCCACACGAGCTGCTGTCCCCACCGTGTTAGAACATAACATCGGCGGTGCGTTGATCCCACCTGTGCCCGGGAGCACGCCTAAACCGTTCACCGCCACGGTGGGCCGAGCCACCACGAATACTGCAGCGCCGACGGCATTGACTTCACCGGTGCGCGCTGGCGACTGGTACATGAGCGAGGGCTGCTGCTCGGAAGACACGCACCATCGCCGGGGTATCGCACCGGTCAACGGGACCCTGCAGATCCCACAGCGGTTCGCGATCGACTTCTTCAAGGTCGATGCCGATCATCGCGCGTGGGTGGGCGATCCGTCCGAACTGAGCAGCTACCTCAGCTACCGGCAACCGGTGATCGCTGCCGCGCCAGGCACTATCGTCGCCCGCCATGACGGCCTGCCGAACAACGCCGCACTGCCCGAACCGCCCAAGATACCGCCGCTGAGTGAAACGGTCGGCAACTTCGTCATCGAGCAGATCGGCTCTGGCCAGTTCGTGCTCTACGGCCACTTCGATCCGGGCTCGGTGAAGGTGAAGTTGGGTCAGAAGGTGACCAGGGGCCAGCAGCTCGGGCTGATCGGAACCAGCGGCAATTCGACTACCCCACACCTGCACTTCCAACTGCTGACGACTCCAACATTCTTCCCGGCTGACAGCCGGCCGTTCACCTTCGATCAGTTTGATCTGCTGGGCACGGTGCCGGACCGTATTTGGGATGACAATCTCGGCCTGGAGAAGACCGGGACGCTACCGTTCGTGTCTGCGTCCCCTGCCGGTACGCACACGAAAGAAATGCCGCTGGATCGCACGGTTGTCCGCTTCAAATGAGTGTTCCGTATGATCGTGCACGACCGGCACCTCGATCGGCACTGCCGCCATCACCAGTGCTGTACCAGACCGGCTGATCAGCGGTCAACTCTGGGTGGTATCGGCGGGCTCCGGTGCTCGTGGCGTCGTCGGAATCAGCCCGAGCGGCGCGAAATAGCTGGCGTGCTCCTCGGAGTCGAGCCAGTAGCACTGCCACCCTGGTCCGCCGGGAGCGAAGATCTCGAAGCGTGCGGATGAGCCGACCGCATCCGGCCGGTAGTGGGCGACGTAAATTGCGCAGGTGCGCTCGGCCGTTCTGGACGCCACCGAAATCGTGGTAATCACGCCGGGCACCACGAGCGCGGCAATGGCCAGGATGACGAACACCCGCATGATACGTCGCCGCTTAGCGGGCTTACGCTCGATCGGCACGAAACCGACGAGTTCTGGCTCATCGTCAGGCTGACTCATGGCTCGGTGACCGACAGGGTTACCGGTCGCGGTAGGGCCGGTCGAATCCGCCCGCACCGTAGACCACGATTCCGGCCACCGGGATCAGCATGAACCAGAGCCAGGCGAAGCTGTACCCCACGGTGTTTCCGGTGATGAAGAACAGCGCCAGTGCCAGGAACGGCATCAGGGAAACGATGGCGCGCCCCCAAATCCGACCAGAGGAAGCTCGGTTCCAGGCGCCGAATGGTGCGCCACGTCCGTCACCGAAGGAGGCGTCGCTGGCGGCGCCCGTGGCTGGCGGGTTGGAGTGTGTCATCGGAGCCGGCAGGTCGCTGAACAGCGGCGCAAGATCGCCGCGGGTCACGGCGGTGCGTGCGGTGGCGGATCGTTCGGCCGCCTCCGTCTCGGTCAGCCGGCCATCTGCCGCATACTCGATGAGCGCTGCCACCGCGCCGTCGCGCTCCGTGTTGCTCAGTCGCTGGTGGGCGGTTGTCGGGTCAGTGAAGTCGATCATTCGTTCATTCTCGCAGCTAGACCTCGATCTCGGAGCGATCCTCGCCCCACAGCGTGTGGAAGGTGCCATCCGCGTCGACCCGCTGGTAGGTGTGCGCTCCGAAGAAGTCCCGCTGCGCCTGCACCACAGCGGCCGGCAACCGTTTGGTGGCGAGCGAGTCGTAGTAGCTGAGCGCCGCGGCGAAACCGGGAACCGGGATCCCGGACAACGCCGCCGTCGACACCACCCGGCGCCAGGCGGCCTCGCCCTCGGCGACCGCCTTGGCGAAGTAGGGGTCCTCCAAGAGCGTAGCGATCGTGGCATCGGCCTGATACGCGTCGACGATCCGATTCAGGAACTGTGCCCGGATGATGCAGCCGCCGCGCCAGATCCTGGCGATCGCCCCTTTGTCGATGTCCCAGCTGTACTCCTTGGCGCCGGCGATGATCACGTCGAATCCCTGCGCATACGCGACGACCTTCGATGCGTACAGCGCGGCGCGAACGTCCTCCTCGAATCCGTCGGGCGCAGGCACCGGCTCCGGCCGCGAGGTGACCACTCTTTGCACCGCCTCACGTTGCTCGGGATGGCTGGAAACCGCCCTGGCGAACACCGCCTCGGCGATGCCGCCGACCGGGACCCCCAGCCCGAGTGCGTTCTGCACCGTCCACACCCCGGTACCCTTGGAGCCGGCCTGATCCAGGACAATGTCCACGAACGGCTTGCCGGTCTTCTCGTCGACGTGCCGAAGCACCTCGGCGGTGATCTCGATCAGATACGACTCGAGCGGGCCACGATTCCAGGTGCTGAATACATCCGCGATCGCGGCGGGCTCGTGGCCGCCGACCGTGCGCAGCAGATCGTAGGCTTCGGCGATGAGCTGCATATCGGCGTATTCGATGCCGTTGTGCACCATCTTCACGAAGTGTCCCGCTCCGTCGGTCCCCACGTGCGTCACGCACGGTTCGCCCTCGGCGACCGCTGCGATCGACTCGAGGATCGGGCCGAGCGTCCGGTACGCCTCCACCGAGCCGCCGGGCATAATCGAGGGACCATTCAGCGCGCCCTCCTCGCCGCCGGAGATTCCAGCGCCGACGAAATTCAACCCGCGCGCGCGCAACTCCTTCTCCCGGCGGATGGTGTCGGTGAACAGTGCATTACCGCCGTCCACAATGATGTCCCCTGGTTCGAACAGGTCGGCCAATTGGGCGATCACCGCATCCGTGCCGGCGCCGGCCTTCACCATGACCAGCGCGGTCCGCGGCACCGTCAGTGATGCGACGAAGTCCTCGATGGTTTTGGATGCCACGAACCCGACTTCCGGATGCTCATCGAGCAGTGCCTGGGTGCGGCCGTAATTCCGGTTGTACACCGCGACCGTGTTGCCTTCGCGCCGGGCCAGGTTGCGGGCCAGGTTCGAACCCATGACGGCGAGGCCGACAACTCCGATATTCGCCTGTGCTGCGCCGGATTCGGTCATGACTGCTCCTTGAGAAGGGGACGGGACGGTGTCTGAAAGCTCGACCTTAAGAATATCGTCGGTGCCGGTCCTGAAAGCCATGTAAACTGAGCCACTGAACTTCGGCGAGGGATGCCAGACCCGAATACTCGGGGACAGCATCCGTTATCGACGCGGTGGAGCAGGCTTCCGCAAGTCTTTCCTCACGCTTGATGCGTTCGAGTTGAACACCATCCATACCTCTCACGGGCCTCGCGGCCACCTGGGCAAACAATGCGGGCCGATGCGCTCGCGAAGGAGTAACAATGGCTGACGACAGCAACAAGGTCCTCGCGGAGGTCCGCGACCAGTTTGGCAAGGGCGCCGCGCGCAAGATCCGCGCCGTCGGCAAGATTCCCGCCGTACTATACGGGCACGGCACCGAGCCGGTGCACGTCACCTTGCCGGCCCACCAGATCGGCCTGCTATTGCGCAAGGCGAACGCCGTCCTCGAGCTGGATATCGACGGCACCACACACACCGCGCTGGTCAAGGACGTGCAGAAGGACCCGGTGCGCCAGATAATCGAGCACCTCGACCTTCTCGTAGTCCGCAAGGGCGAGCGAGTCCGCGTTGACATCGCGGTGCACATCATCGGCGAGCCCGCCGCCGGCATGGTCACCGAGCTCGACGCGAAGACGATCCTGGTCGAGGCGCCGGCGATCAGCATCCCGGAGAACGTCCGCGTGGATGTGACCGATCGCACGGCAGGCGAACACGTCTACGCCAAGGACATCGAGCTTCCCGAAGGCGCAGTGCTCCTGACCGAGCCGGAGACTCTCGTCGTTTCGGTCACGGTGCCGATCGTTCAGGACCTGGGTGAGGAGCCCGTCACCGAAGCCACCGAGGCGGCAGAGGGCGCCGAAGCCGCAGAGGGTGCCGCGGAATAGCGCCAGCGCAACAATGGACGATGACACCTGGCTGGTAGCCGGGCTCGGGAACCCCGGGCCCGGCTATGCCGGAAATCGGCACAACGTCGGCCAGATGGTGTTGGCCGAGCTCGCCGACCGGATCTCGGCGAGTTTCAAGAACCACAAGTCAAATGCCGCGGTTGCCCAGGGGCGGACCGGGCCAGGCGGCACGAGGCTCATTCTGGTCAAGCCGAACTCGTTCATGAACGTCTCCGGTGGTCCGATCGCGGCGGCACTTCGGTTCTATTCGCTGGGGCCGGACCGGCTGATCGTTGTTCATGACGAACTCGACATTCCGTTCGATTCGCTCAAACTCAAGTTCGGCGGCGGGCACGGCGGCCACAACGGCGTGCGAGATGTTATCGCCTCAGTCGGCACCGGCGACTTCACCCGAGTCCGGGTTGGCATCGGCAGGCCGCCGGGGCGACAACCGGCAGCCGACTTCGTGCTGCACGATTTCACCTCGGCTGAGCGGGCGACCCTGGCCAACCTGCTGGCCGATGCGGCCGATGCCGTCGAACTGATTACAGCCGACTCGCTCACCGCCGCCCAACTCCGGTTCCACACGAGCACCAAGTAGGCGTCACGGATGAAGCTGTTTACCCGGGAAAGAGGATCGGGCGATCGCTATGCGGTGCTCGTGCACGGGATGATGTCCGACTCCCGGTATTGGCGCAGGCTCACGCCGGTGCTCGTGGAGCGTGGCTACCACGTGGTGGCCGTCGACCTTCCCGGACACGGCCAGAGCGCACGGGCGAAACGGTACTCCGTCCCGCTGCTGGTCGATTCCCTGATCGAATCGGTTCCGGCGCAACCGGAACTGGTCTTGGGACATTCTCTCGGTGGCCTGACCATCAATCTGGCCGCGCCCGTCCTGCAGCCGAAACGGGCGGTATACCTCGACCCGGCGTTCTCGTCGCCGAAGTTGACCTGGTTGCAACGTCGGATGGCGCCAGCGGCCGAGCGCAGACTGCTGAAATCGACGGCTGAGCAGATCGCGTCACGCAATCCGCGCTGGGATGCCGAGGACGTCGAGATCGAGGCGGAGAGCTTCGGTCAGTTCGATCGGAGGATGTTCCCGCTGCTGCTGGCCAAGGGTGGTCTGCGCGCACCGACGAGCATGGAGGTGCCATCCCTCGTCGTGTTGGCTGAGAACTCCTCACTGGTGGATACCGAATTGGCCCAACATCTTACCGAGACCGGCTTCGTCGTCCGGGTCGTCGCCGGCACCAGTCATACCCTCGATCGGGACGACTTCGACGCGTTCATGCAGTCTCTGGATGGTTGGGTCTGATGCGCGTAATCGCGGTGCGGATCTACCCGGTGAAGTCGCTTGGCGGGGTGGCCGTCACAGCGGCCGAGGTCGAGCCGTGGGGGCTGGCCGGCGACCGGCGCTGGGCGGTGGTGGATCCATCCGGTACGAACATCACGGCCCGCGAGTTGCACGGGCTGCTGAGCTTGACCGCAGAACCCGTCGACGGCGGCGCGGTTCGGATCACCGGGCGCGACGGGTCGGTCATCGAGGTGGCCGCCCCGATCGATAGCGCTTTGATACCGGTGAGCCATCCCCGCCAGGGCTTTGCCCGCCCGGCCGGCGCCGATGCCGATTCCTGGCTCTCCGCTCGGGTCGGCCGCCCGGTGCGTCTGATCTGGCAGGACGACCCGCGAGCCAGACCCATCGCCGCCGACCGGGGCGGGCTGCCCGGGGACGCGCTGTCGTTGGCCGATGCGGGCCCGCTGCTGCTGGTCAGCGAAGCCTCGCTTGGGCAACTCGACGCCTGGATCGCCGAAGGTTCCCAGCAGCCGGGCCTCGACCACGACGGCAGGCGACCGGGCCCGCTGGATGTGGTCCGGTTTCGGCCGAACATCGTTATCGACGGTACCGAACCGTTTGCCGAAGATGCCTGGTCCGTGCTGCAAATCGGAGAGGTTTCCTTCCGCAAAACGATGGTGTGCGATCGCTGCATGATGCCGACCCTCGATCCGGTAACCCTGGTCGGTGGCAAGGAACCCACCAGGACACTGGCCAGACACCGACGTTGGGATCGTAAAACCTGGTTCGGGATCAGAATCGCGCCGCTTGGTTCCGGCGTCGTCGCGGTGGGCGACCCGGTCAGCGCCCAGGCGAGTGTCGGCAGCCTCGCGTAGACTTGTCCGGTGATCCTTCAGGGCTTAATCGCGGCGCTTTCGCGCGCCTCCACGTTCGATGCTGCCCTGGCTTACGCCGGTCGAGACGCTGATTTTTCGCTCACCGACGGGTTGCGGGCGCCGTTACTGGCCGGTCTACTCGCCCAGCGCGGGCGCAACGATCTTCCGCAGGCAATTATGGTGGTCACCGCGACCGGGCGTGAGTCGGAGAGTCTGCGGGCCACCCTGGCCGGGGTTTGCCCCGAGGCGGAGCTTTTGGACTACCCCGCCTGGGAGACCCTTCCGCACGAGCGACTGAGTCCGAGCGCCGAGATCGTCGGCAAACGGCTGAGCGCGTTGCGCCGACTGCAGGCCTGGCAGCGCGCGGACGCCGGCTCACGGCATCCGATCATCGTGATCACCTCGGTGCGAGCCGCGCTGCAACCGATCGCGGACAACCTGACCGACTACGAGCCGGTCGATCTGGTCGTCGGCGGCCGGGGCAATGACCTCACCGCCCTGGCCGCACGGCTGGTCGATTTGGCGTACGTCCGGGTCGACATGGTCACCCGGCGCGGCGAGTTCGCCGTGCGCGGCGGAATCCTCGACGTGTTCTCGCCGGTCGCCGAGCATCCGCACCGGGTCGAGTTCTTCGGAGACGAGGTCGACCAGATTCGTGCGTTCCAGGTCGCCGACCAGCGCTCACTGCCCGAGCCGGTCGACTCGGTGTCGCTGCCGCCGAGCCGCGAACTGCTGCTCAGCCCGGCGGTGCGGCAACGAGCCCGTGAGATGCAACACGAGTTTCCGAGCCTGGGCGAGATGCTCGCCAAGATCGCCGAGGGGATCCCCGTCGACGGTATGGAGTCGCTGGCCCCGGCGCTGGTGGACAAACTGGTGCCGATGACGCACTACCTGCCGGAGGGTGCCCCAATCGCCGTCGTCGCTCCGGAACGGGTGGCGGCGCGGGCGATCAGCCTGGCGGAGACCAACCGGGAATTCCTGATCGCGGCATGGCACGCGGCGACCGTCGGAGCCGAAGCCCCCATCGATCTCGCTTCAGGCGAGTTCATGACCCTCGGTGACCTGCATGAGGCTGTTCAGACTCACCCGTGGTGGACGCTCAGCGCCTTTGACTCCGGCGAGCAGGCCGACAGCAGCTATGTGCGTATCGACGCGGATGCCGTGCCGAGTTTTCAAGGCAACATCACCGGAGCCGTGGACCATGTCGCGGCTCGGCTGGCCGAGCACTGGTCGGTTGCGATCGTGGCAGCCGGAATCGGGCTCATCGAGCGCGCGGCAGGCGTGCTGGCCGAGCGCGAACTTCCGGCTCGGATCACCGCCGATTTCCCGGCGGAGCCGGAACCGGGCATCGCGTATCTGGTGCAGGCCTCGGTTGATCATGGATTCGAGCTCCCCGAGAGACGGTTGTCGGTGCTCAACGAGGGCGAGTTCTACGGCCGGACCGCCGGCTACGACTCCCGGCAGGTCAAACGCCTGGCCAGCCGTCGGAAGAACGTTGTCGACCCGCTGCAATTGAAGCCTGGCGATTATGTGGTGCACGTCAGCCACGGCATCGGAAAGTTCCTCGAGCTCACCCAGCGAGAGGTATCCTCCGGCGGCCGTAATCCGGTGAAATCCACCCGCGAGTATCTGTTGCTCGAGTACGCGCCATCCAAGCGCGGCTATCCGGGCGACAAACTCTATGTGCCCACCGATCAGCTCGACCTGCTCAGTCGCTATGTGGGCGGGGAGGCGCCCGCGCTGAGCAAGATGGGCGGCAGCGACTGGTCGGCGACCAAGAGTCGAGCCCGTCATGCGGTGCGCGACATCGCCGTCGAACTGGTCAAACTCTATTCGGCCCGGATGTCCAGCAAGGGGTACGCGTTCGGGCCAGACACGCCGTGGCAGCGCGAGCTCGAGGAGGCCTTCCCCTTCGTGGAAACTCCCGACCAGTTGCAGACCATCGAGGAGGTCAAGGCCGACATGGAGCGGCCGATCCCGATGGACCGGCTGCTCTCCGGCGACGTCGGATTCGGCAAGACCGAGGTCGCCGTGCGTGCCGCCTTCAAGGCTGTGCAAGACGGCAAGCAGGTCGCAATTCTGGTGCCGACAACGCTTCTGGTTCGCCAGCACATCGAAACCTTCGCAGAGCGATTCGCCGGATTCCCGATCCATTTGCGGGCGCTGTCCCGGTTCCAGACCGACAAAGAGGTGCGCGAGACGTTGCGCGGGCTGCTGGACGGCACCGTCGACGTCGTCATCGGAACCCACCGCATCCTGTCCGAGTCCGTGCAGTTCAAGGATCTCGGACTGGTCGTCATCGACGAGGAACAGCGCTTCGGGGTCGAGCACAAGGATGCCCTGAAGAAGCTGAAGACGAACGTCGACATCCTTGCGATGAGCGCCACGCCTATCCCGAGGACCCTGGAAATGGCCGTGACCGGCATCCGAGAGATGTCCACGCTTGCGACGCCGCCGGAAGACCGGCATCCGATCCTCACCTTTGTCGGACCGTATTCGGAGCGCCAGGTCGGCGCGGCGATCCGCAGGGAACTGCTCCGGGAGGGCCAGATTTTCTTCGTTCACAACCGCGTGTCGAGCATCAACCGGGCGGCCGCTGCGCTGGCCGAGCTTGTGCCTGAGGCACGGATCGCAGTGGCGCACGGCAAATTGCCCGAGCATGTTCTCGAGCAGGTGGTGGTCGACTTCTGGGAACGCAAGTTCGATGTTCTGGTCTGCACAACCATTATCGAAACCGGTCTGGACATCGCCAACGCGAACACGATCATCATCGACCGGGCCGACAAGTACGGGCTCAGCCAGCTGCATCAGCTGCGCGGCCGCGTCGGCCGCGGCCATGAGCGCGCGTATGCCTACTTCCTCTACGATCACAACAAGCCGCTTTCCGAGATGGCGCACGACCGGCTCTCCACCATCGCGGCCAACAATGAGCTCGGCAGTGGCATGCAGGTTGCGCTCAAGGACCTGGAAATCCGGGGCGCCGGCAATCTCCTCGGCGGCGAACAAGCCGGCCATATCGCCGGGGTCGGCTTCGATCTGTATTTGCGGATGATCGGCGAGGCGGTCAATGCATTCCGCGGTGAGGTCGCGGAAGGACAGACCGAACTGCGGCTGGAGCTTCCCGTGGACGCGCACATTCCGGAGGATTATGTCGACAGCGAACGGCTGCGACTGGAGGCATACCAGAAGCTTTCCACCGCCAGCGCGCCGGCAGCGCCGCCCGGCCAGATCGACCTCGTGCTGGAGGAACTCGTCGACCGCTACGGGGAGCCACCGGCCCATGTGCAGAACCTGATTGCGGTATCCCGGCTGCGCCAACTGGCCCAGCAGGCCGGGCTGAGCGAGGTGATCGCGATGGGATCCAAACTGCGGATCGCACCGGCGCATCTGGCCGATTCGGTTCAGGTCCGATTGCAGCGAATGTACCCGGGTGCACGGCATTTCGCTCAGACCAATGTGATAACCGTGCCGTTGCCGCGGCGCGAGGGCGAGGCCATCGCCGACACCGAGTTGATTCAGTGGGCCACTGGCCTGCTGAGCGCCATTTTCCCTCCCACTGCCGTCCCAGACGCCGCCCCATCGCAGCGCGCCGCAGCGTCATAGCCGCGCCACGCTGTCGCCGTTTCTGCCGGACCGAGCAGAGCCGGCCCTCCCACGATCGGAAGGCCGGCTCTGAGTCGGTTATGCCGCGATGTACCCGTTCGGGTTCAACACGTACTTCACCGAAGTGCCGGAGTCGAAGTCGGCGTAGCCGTTCGGCGCCTCCTCCAGCGGGATCGCCTGCCCGTTCACATTGCTGGCGATGTGCACCTTGTCTCTCAAAATGGCATTCATCAGTCCGCGATGGTACTTCATCACCGGGCATTGGCCGGTCGTGAAGGCGAGGGATTTCGCCCAGCCGGTGCCCAGGCTCAGCGAGAGCGAGCCCTTCTTCGCAGCTTCATCGGCCGCGCCGGGGTCACCGGTCACGTAGAGCCCGATGATTCCCAGCGCACCTCCGGCACTTGTGATGTCCATCAGAGAGTTGAGCACCGTTGCCGGCGCCTCGCCCGCGCCCGCTCCGTGTCCCCGCGCCTCGAAGCCCACGGCATCTACGGCGGCGTCTACGCTGGGTGTTCCGAGAATCTGCTCGATCTGCTCGGCCGGCCCCCCCCGGGTGAGATCGATGGTCTCGCAGCCGAAGCTGCGGGCCTGCGCGAGTCGCTCCCCGTTCATGTCGCCGACGATGACCGCCGAGGCTCCGAGTAGCTGGGCGCTGGTTGCCGCCGCCAGCCCGACCGGGCCGGCCCCGGCGATGTAGACGGTGGAACCGACGGTGACCCCGGCGGAAACGCAGCCATGGAATCCCGTTGGGAAAATGTCGGAGAGCATGGTGAGGTCCATGATCTTCTCCAGCGCCTGATCCCGATCTGGGAATTTCAGGAGGTTCCAGTCGGCGTATGGGGCGAGCACGTATTCGGCCTGCCCGCCGACCCAGCCGCCCATGTCCACGTAACCGAAGGCGCTCCCGTAGCCGGCCGGGTTGACATTCATGCACACCCCGGTCTTGCGCTCCTTGCAATTGCGGCATCGGCCGCAGGAAATGTTGAACGGGACCGAGACGATGTCGCCGACCTTGATGAACTCCACATCCGGACCGACCTCGACGACTTCACCAGTGATCTCATGGCCCAGGACCAGATCGATCGGAGCGGTGGTCCGGCCGCGGACCATGTGCTGGTCCGAGCCGCAAATGTTCGTCGCCACGGTTTTGAGGATGACTCCGTGCGGGACCTTGCGGCCGATATTTGCCGGATCCACGCCCGGCCCGTCTTTCAACTCGAAAGTGGGGTAGTCGATGTCAACGACTTCTACTTTCCCGGCACCCTTGAACGCAACTGCTTTGTTTCCTGGCATTACACACTCTTTCCTGTCGGCTCGGACCCGGTTCAGAGAAAAAGGTCCGAGGTGTGTCACGGCCTCAAGCCCGGGACAGCAAAGATCATGCAGACCAATTTCGAAAGTCTGCAGGTGCTCCAGCCTCGGGTCGAGGACGGCGTGTCTTTGACGGTATCACCGGTCGAACCGCGATTCAATGGCGGAATGTGTAGCGCGAGCGAGGCGCCTCACGGCTCGCCGAGAGTCCGCGCTTCTTCTTCCGACTCGTGTTCGGCATCGCGAATGTATGCCATCATTCTGTCCTTCGGAAGGTGTGATCGGATGGCGAGCCAGTACACCACTCCGGTGATGACAATATTGACGACGAACGCCCAGGCGAACAGGTCCGGATGCGTGATCGGATCCATCAGCCAGCTGAAGAGCGCCATGGCCGCCAGGTAGGTGAGAACCCACGGCGCGCTGACCCGGAAGTCCAGCGGCGGCTTGATCGTGCGGTCGCCGGTGAGTTGGAAGATCACCAGTAGGACATATCCGATCAGAACCGTGATGAACAGCTTGTTGTTGGTATCCCAACCGGCCCAGAAGATGATCATGTTCGCGCTGTAAAAGGCCAGCCACGGGATGATGTCACCACCGGGAAGCTTGAACGCGCGTTTCAT
>JBDTDV010000052.1:0-51331 GCA_039922875.1 Microbacteriaceae bacterium | reverse complement strand
CGCTGATCCTGGCAGATCGGGCATGCCCGCGGCGGCTGATCCGATGGGCTGAACTGGACTCCGCAGGTGGCGCAGACGAACTTCCGCATGGCCGCCAGCTTATCGGTGCGTTTCCCGCATCGTCATTGGTCGTGGCGGGCTTGCGTGGGCGGCCCTGCCTCGCGCGCGGCGCGCAACATGCTGTGCGCCGACCAGCACATCAGTTCCTGAGCTTCCGACCGGGAAAGCTGTGCCACATCGGTCAGCCAGACCAGCGCCTCGACGCCGATGGCGCTTCGGATGGCCAGCGCGAGTGAGTGCAGGCGGCGGCTGCCCAATTCGTCGCGCAGCGGTTCAAGCGCTTCGGCGATCCAGCCGATCGCCCGGCCCTGGCGAAGTGGAAGGGAGGCGGGCTGCGCCGGAGAGTCCTCCAACGAGAGGCGCAACATCGTGCGCTGCTGCGCCTCGGTATCGATGATCAGGGTGGTGAACGCGTGCACCACGGCGTCCAACCGCGAAGCCGGGTCCAGTGGGGGATCCGCCGGCAACATCGAGGTGGTCACCGTCTCCGGATGCGCGGCCACCAGCAGCTCGCGCTGGGTGGGGAAATAGCGGTACGCGGTGGTGCGCGAAATCGAAGCGGATGCTGCGGCGGCCGCCACGGTCGGTGTGTCACCGCGAGCGACCAGCTCACGCGCGGCCGTGATCAGGGCCGCGCGGGTGCGGGCCTTCTGGCCGACCCGACCGACGAGCTCATAGGAGGTTGGCACGTGGCCAAGTGTAATTGACGCCTTCATGGCATCGTTGTACCATAAGACCATATGGTACTGCTGTACCATGAACCGAAATGCCGAAGAGAGAAGACTCATTATGAACGCGGCGACGACTTCAGCAACGGCACAGACGCCGACAGACGCGGCGGATATCCCAGCTCCGATCATCCGAGGGGCTGACGACGGCGAACGCCGCTGGTTTTACGGCGGAGGAGTGCACACCTGGAAAGCGAGAGCCGCAGAGACCCGCGGTGCGTTCCTGCTCTTCGAGGATGCGATGGACCAGGGCAAGGCCACCCCATTGCACATCCACCCCGAGTCGGACGAGAGCATGTACATCCTCGAGGGAGAGATCATCATGCACATGGACGGTCGTGAGGATCACATCGCGGCCGGCGGGCTGGCGGTGGCCCCCCGTGGAGTGCCGCACGCCTTTCTGGTGGTCTCGCCGGTAGTGCGGATGCTGTGCCTGCACACCCCCGGCGTCTGCGAGGCGTTCTATTGGGATGCCAGCGACCCGATCGCGACCGGAGCGTCGCCCTCCGGAGTCGTCGACTTCGACCGGGTAAACGCCTCGGCACTGAAGAACGGCGGCATCGAGCTGCTGGGCCCACCACCGTTTGGCCAACACTGACGACGAATGTCGGCGTAGCGCGCAAGGGGGCAAAATGAGTGTTGTGACGAGCATCGGCAACGACCAGAACTGGACCGAGCACATCCTTTCGGCCACCGGCGCGACGTCGGCCGATCAGGATGCCTACAAGCAGTTGAGCGCAAACGCGGCCAAGGGTGCGGCGGTTGTTTCCGCGGTACACCGCGGCTGGGACAACGCCGTCACGGTAACGGACTACCTCTCCATCTCCTACGATCCACCGACCATGGTGGTCAGCCTGTACTCCCTGTCACGGATCGCGGAGGCGCTGGCCGAATCCGAGCGGTGGGGCCTGAGCCTGCTCTCGGCCGAGCAGACCGCGATCGCTGACACCCTGGGCCAACCCGGAACGCCGTTGGTCGGATTGCTTGGGCAGATCCCGCATTTCCGCCGCGAGCCCGGGGCGCCGCCGCTGATCCGCGGCGCCATCGCCTGGTTCGAGTTGCGTACCACTGCCATGCACGAGGTGGCGACACACACCCTCTTCGTCGGGGAGGTGCTGGCCATGGGGCGGGCCACCTCGTTCGACGCAGGACCACTGGTGCGGTTCAAATCCGGTTACCTGCGCAGCTAAGCGTGGAACCGTGTGCATCGCCACCACCCGGGCCCGCGCGTCCTGAGCCACCGGTACCCGGGCCGCTTGGACCCAGTCCACCGGAGCCTTAGATCACCGGAACGTTGTACCCGAGCAGCTGTGTGCCGTCGTCCCGCAGCGAGACGGTGGTCAGTGCGCAATTGGCGACGGCCGGGAGGATCCGTCGGTATCGGTCAGGATCCAGACCGAGTAGCGCACACAGCGCGAGCCGCACGAGGGTCGAATGCATGACGATGAGTACCGTCCCATCGTGACGATCCGAAATCGCCCGCAGCGCCGGTAGTGCTCGCCCCAGTGCCGTGTGACCGCTTTCGCCACCCGGAAGTGGCACCGTAGCCGGCCGCTGGAGAAACCGTGCGAGGTCCTCCGGAAACTCTTTGGCCATCTCTGCTCGGGTCAGGCCCTCGCCCCGGCCGAAGTCGACTTCGCGTAGCGCGGGATCGGTGATCAGGCTGTGGCCGGATGCCGCGGCGGCCAGCCTGGCTGTGCGTACCGCCCTGGCGAGATCAGACGAGTAGACCGCGACGAGATTGGCCCTCGCCGCCCAGCGGGCCAGGGCCTGTGCCTGTTCGAGGCCGTGCGTGGTCAAGCCGATGTCAGAACTGCCAGCGTACCGATTCTCCTCGTGCCAGATGGTTTCGGCGTGGCGTACCAGCACGAGCTTTGTCATGCCAGTACTCCGTCCTCGATCCACCCTTTTTCCCGAAGGCGGCCGATGAACGAATCGTAGTACTCGGTCATCATCGCAATGCCACCGGCGTCGGGATCGATCACCTGCTCCACTCGGCTCATCTGCCGGGCAACCTCGACGAGACTCGGGCTGCCGAAATCAGCAACCGGCCCTCCCGCCTGGCCGGCATCGGAACGATCGACCCCCCACGCGGCGAGGATCGCCATGCCGAGCGCAGCTTCGGCGGAGCGGGGCAAAGCGATCGGCCGGCCCAGGGTGTTCGCTCGGAGTCGAACCCAGCTCTGGCTCCGACTGCCGCCACCAGAGGTCGTGAGTCGTCCGGTCAACGGTGCACCGGCACCCGCTAGGGTTTCGAAGCAGAGCCGTTCCGTGCAGGCGACGCCGGCGAAAACAGCCGCGAGGCGATCCTTCGGAGTCAGGTCGACCTCGGCGGTGAATTCGCGTTCGGCGCCGTTCACGATGACGAAGCCGGCGGCATCCGGCCGCACAAACGGGAACCGCTCGCCGCGACCGAGCAGCGGATAGGCGACCGGAAGTGCCGCCGCAGTGGTCCAGTCTTCCGCGGAGTGTTCAGCCAGCGCGCTGAGGTCGGCGCCGGGCAGGAGCATACTCAGGGCGCCCGCTCCGATGCTGGAGGCTCCACCGGGCAGCCAGTTGGACCCATCGGGGGACCGATGTGAGTAGACCGCCCCGGTGGTATCGCGCACAAGCGTCGGGCTGACCCCCTTGAGCACCAGGGTCGTGCCAAGAACGCTGTGCCAATCGCCGACCCCGAGGGCACCGGCGCCGAGCTGTGCCGCGCATCCGTCGGTCATCCCGGCACGCACAGGCGTGCCAGTCGGAATGCCGGTCTCCCGTTCCCAGTCCGCGCAGCTGCGTCCGAGCTCGTCACCTGGCACGACGACCTCCGGAAGCACGTCGGTGTCGATACCGAGCGCGGCGAAGGCCTCCGCCGGCCACCGCTGGTCGATCAGGTCATAGCCGCTCTTCAGCGCGCTGGACCAATCTGTTGCCACCGGGTGCCCGACCATCGCCTCCGAAACCACATCGGTTTGGTGGGCAACCCGAGTCCCGATACCGAGCCGACCGTTTCGTTGCAACCAAAGCAATTTGCTCAGCGCCCAGCTCGGCTGCACGCGGTAACCCAGCGACTGCCAAAGTCGGGGTGCCGCAGCGGTCACCTCGGCCTCCAGCCCGGCGGCGCGTGCGTCGTCGTACATCAGGGCTGGCGAGGTGAACCGGCCGTCGGCATCCGTGACGGCGATCGTGCCGGATGTCGAGCAGGTCGCCACGCCACGGATGTCTTTCGGAGCGTGGCCGCCGTTGCTTTCCGGTCCGATCCGATCTAATTCGGCCACTGCCTCTGAGCAGGCGGCTCGGGTCGCCGCGATCCAGTCGCCCGGCTGCTGCTCGTGTCGCCGGCGGCGCTCGCGGCCGCCCTTCCCTCCGGTTAGCGGCCGGTTTGCGGCGCCCTGCACGGTGCCGTCGTCGTCGACGATGGTCACCTTGACGCTCTGAGTGCCCAGGTCGATGCCGACCCAGAGCGGCCCGCCCCGGTTACTCATGCAGCCGCTCATCCGATCCCCAACCATCCGTCCCAGCCGCTACGTGCGCTGGAGGGGTCACGAATCCGCCAGGTGCTTCGACTCGGGCTGATTCCAACTTAGAGTAACCAGACGCCACCCGTCGGCGATCTCTACAGCACGCCCTCTTCGGCTGCCTCAGCCGTTGCGTCTCCGGGCGGCCGTGGATGCCGGGGCACCCGGTTGGGGTCGTGTAACAGCGTGGTAAGGAGCAATGCGACCGCAGGCAGCGCGATCAGGATGATGAGGATGACCCTGAGGTCGGTCGCGTCGGCGATCCAGCCGAGAATCGGCGTGAACAGTCCGCCGATCGAGACGGCCAGTCCCACAGTCACACCGCTGGCGGTGCCGATCCGATTGGGCAGGTAATCCTGACCGAGGATCACGAACACCGCGAACGGCATGAAGATCGCGATTCCGGTCGCGGCGACGAATATCAGAGCAAGCGGCCAGGTCGGCGCCAGCACGATGCCGGCCATCGCCGGGAGGGTAAGCGCGAAGCCGAACCGAATGCTGACCAGTCGGCCCCAGCGATCGGCGACCCATCCGCCGGCCAGGGTGCCGATCGCACCGCTGACCAGGAACAGCGTGAGGGCGCCACCCCCGACGAAGGCTGACGCATCGAGGTCGTGGATGAAATACAGCGCGATGAACGAGGTGAGCCCGAAAAATACGATGGATCGCACCACCACGACAGCGGTCAGTTTGAGGAACGCGGGCCAATCGTCCGCACCCGGCGTGGCAACTGGGCGGCGTTTGGCCGTCGTGCGCCCGTCGAGCACCACGCGCAGCTTCGCGATCAGGATCGTCGCCATCACCGCGGCGGGAAGGATCAGCAGCACCGTGCCGCGCAAACCGGTGGCCAGCAGCAGCGGCGTGGCGATCAGCGAACCGAGTGCGAAGCCGATGTTGCCGCCGAGGGCGAAGACACTCATCGCCCGGTTGCTGTCGCCGGCCGCCTGCCGCGCGGCGCGCGCCGCCTCGGGATGGAACGCCGCGATCCCCAGTCCGGAGAGGGCGATCAGCAGCCAGGTGGCCAGATAGCTGTCGGTCAGGCCCACCAGGCCCACCCCGACCGCGGCGGTGAGCATGCCGGCCGGAATCATCCATCGTCGCGGTGTCCGGTCGCCGAGCCAGCCGAACACCGGCTGGGCCACCGAGGAGAGCACCGTTGCGGCGAGCATCAGCCCGGCTACCGCCGCGTAGCTGTAGTGGTGCTCGGCCACCAGGAACGGCAGCAGGGCCGGCACGACGCCTTGATAGATGTCGTCGGCGACATGCGCGGAAGACATGATCGCGATGCCCCGCCGATTGACAGGCCGGCCGTTCACTCTCGGTTAACTCCTCAGGAATGCCGCCCGCGGTTGCGGTAGCGGATGCGGGCCACCCGATCGAACCCGATCGTCACTTTCCCACGTGCCCGTGCCCAGGGCATCACCTGCCTGCGCCCAGAGCATCCAGTCTATTGCAGCGCTGAGCGCGCTCTGGCCCAGGGGTGCAATGCCGGGCTAGCCGTCAGGCCGGAGGCGGTACCGTGAATCGAATCTCACGTTTCAGTGATGTCGCGCGTCTACGGTATGACGGCAGAATGAGATACGAGTGCGGAAGTGAGAGCGCGGATGACTATCAGCCATACCACCATTGGCTCCCCGGTCGGCGAGCTCACCCTGGTCGCCGATGAGGGCGGCTTGACCGGGATCTATTTCACTGAGCACATTCGGCGACCGCCGGCCTCGGACTTCGGCGCCCGGGATGGCGACGGCTTCGCGGAGGTCGAGCGTCAGCTCGGCGAATACTTTGCCGGCAGCCGGAAGTCGTTCGATCTGCGGCTGAATCCACACGGCGACGACTTTCAGAAAAAGGTCTGGATGCTGCTGCGCGGTATCCCCTATGGCCAGACCCGTTCCTACGGCGCGCTCGCCGTCGAGCTTGGAGATCCGAATCTCGCGCGGGCGGTCGGCGCGGCGAATGGGAAGAACCCTCTGAGCATCGTCGTGCCCTGCCATCGCGTGGTCGGTGCCGACGGGCGCCTGACCGGGTACGCGGGTGGGCTTGAACGGAAGGCGTTTCTGCTTGAGCTGGAGGAATCGCCCGAGGTGAAGGCCGGGAAGCTGTTTTGACCCGGCTAGGACAGCGAGCCGGGTCCGGGCCGATGAGACCGTTCGAGCAGATCGTGACGGAGCATGGCGCGACTGTGTTGAGAGTCTGCCGGGCCGTTGTCGGCCCGGTCGACGCCGATGACGCGTGGTCCGAGACATTTCTGGCGGCGCTGCGCGCCTATCCGTCGCTGGGCGCCGGTGCCAACATCCAGGCCTGGCTGGTCACCATCGCGCACCGAAAGGCGATCGATATCATCCGAGCCAGGGCGCGCGGTGCCGTCACCGTGGCGGAGCTGCCGGACCGTGCCTCGCCCACAGGAAACCCGGGGGCCTGGAATGCCGAGCTGTGGGAGGCCCTCGCGCGGCTGCCAGACCGGCAGCGGCAGTCGCTCGCCTACCACTTCGTCGTCGGCTTGCCGTACGCACAGGTCGCCGAAGTCCTCGGTGGCACCACGGATGCCGCCCGGCGGGCGGCGGCGGACGGCATCGCCTCCCTACGCAGAACGTACGCCGGCGCACTCGAATCGAACGGAGCCCAGCCATGATGAACCCAATCGCAACCGATGCGGCAGTCGATGCGGCCGTGCCGCCTGGCGTATTGACGCGGTTGACCGCGGCCGATCCCGCCGACGACGAGACCCTGGAACACCTGCACTCGGCCTTGGCCAGGGCTGCGCAGGCCGAGGGGGTTCTCGATGTCGCCTATCGGATTCTCGACACGCCCGTCGGTCCGCTGCTGCTGGCGGCGACCGAGCGCGGCCTGGTGCGCGTCGCGTACGCCAGCCAGAACCACGACCTGGTCCTGCAGCAGCTGGCCGAACAGCTCAGCCCGCGCATCCTTAATGCGCCGCAGCGTCTGGATGCCGCCGCACGAGAGATCGATGAGTACTTCGCCGGCATCCGTACCAGCTTCGGCCTTGCGCTGGATTTCAGACTCGCCACCGGCTTCCGTCGCGAGGTGCTCGCGCGCTTGACCGAAATCGGCTACGGGCACACCGAGAGTTATGCCGGGGTCGCGATCGCGGCCGGGCATCCGCGGGCGTTCCGGGCCGTCGGCAGCGCGTGCGCGACGAACCCACTGCCTCTGGTGGTGCCTTGTCACCGCGTCGTGCGGTCCGACGGCTCGCTCGGCGAGTATGCCGGCGGTACGGCAGCCAAGCGCGCACTGCTTTGCCTGGAGGCTGCGGCATGAGCGACCTGATCCGGGGCGAGGACGGTCTTTTGCGACCCGCGTGGGCCTCGGCCGACCCGATGTTGCGGGAGTATTACGACACCGAGTGGGGGATGCCGGTGCGCGATGAGCGCGGGCTGTATGAGCGGATCAGCCTGGAGGCATTCCAGTCCGGCTTGTCCTGGGCCACCATTCTGCGCAAGCGCCCCGCCTTCCGGGCCGGATTCCACGATTTCGATCCGGATGCCGTCGCCGCCTTCACCGAGAGTGATTACGATCGCCTGATGGCCGATGCGGGCATCGTGCGTAATCGGTTGAAGATTCGCGCCGCCATTGCCAATGCGCAAGCCACTATCGCCTTGCGTGCCGAGGGCGGCTTGGCCGACTTCGTCTGGTCGTTCCAGCCAGAATCAACGCCTGCCCCGCGCTCGTATGCCGAGGTTCCTACCACCTCGGTCGAATCGGTCGCGCTGTCGAAGGCGCTGCGGAAGAAGGGCTTTGCTTTCGTCGGGCCGACCACGATGTATGCATTGATGGAGGCGATCGGGATGGTCGACACGCACCTGCTGGGCAGTCATCGGCGGGGTAGTTCCGGCGTGTGGCCGAGATCGTGACCGAGGCGGGGCTGGCGGCCACCGAGATCTCGTTCGACCTGCCGTTTGTGCACCCGTATGACGCGGCTCAGGTATTCGCGGTGCTGTCAACGCATGCCATTCCCGGCGCGGAGTTCACCGATCAGGTCACCCGTTCGCACACTCGGCTCCTGCCTGGCACCGAGCGCCCGATAGCCACAAGAGTTCGGTTTGCCGCAGATCATATCCAGGTCAGCATTCCGGCCGATGCGGCCCACTCTCAATCGCGGATCGCCGCGATCGTGCGGCGTTGGCTCGATCTCGACGCTGATCCGGAACGGGTCTATCACCGAATGCGCCACGACCGGACGCTCGGCCCGCTGATCGCCGCGCGACCCGGGGTCCGGGTGGTCGGCTCACCGAACGGCTTCGAAGCCGCGGTGAAGACGGTGCTCGGGCAGCAGGTTTCCATCGCTCGCGGCGGAGTCCTGACCTCGCGGCTCCTTTCAGCCTTCGGCACCGCGCTTGCCGATGGCCTGACCGACTTTCCTTCCCCAGAGCGCCTTGCGGCGGCGACACCAGCCGAACTGCAGGAGGCCGTTCGGTTGACCGGTGCCAGGGCACGGGCTCTGCATGCACTGGCGGAGGTGTGTGCCAACGGGCTGCGGGTCGATCCGCACGGTGACCATGTCGACATCCGGCGCCGTCTGCTCGCCGTGCCGGGGATCGGGCCGTGGACCGTCGACTACCTGGCCGTGCGGGCTCTCGGCGATCGCGACGCGTTTGCCCCCGGTGACCTCGTATTGCGGCGAGCACTAGGCAGGGTGAGTGCGAAACAAGCTGCGGATGCCGCGCTCGCCTGGTCGCCGTTCCGTGCGTACGCTCTGTTCCAGCTCTGGACCTCAGCCGCCTCGGCCGCCCACCCCGCTGAGGTGCATGGAACTGCTAGTTGAACGTGCGTGACACCCGCAATTTCATGCACCTCACTGTCACACGCTGGAGCGTCACACGTTGGCGCGCAACTTCTCCGTGATCCGGGCCAGGTCGGCGAGCTCCTGCGGACTTAGCGCGCCGGCCACGCGCGCCGTAATGGACTCCATGTGTTCGTGCGCGACGCGGCGGAAGAGCGCGAGCCCGCTTTCGGTCAGACTGATCAACGCTCCGCGGCGATCGTTAGGATCCAGAGACTTATTGACCAGGCCACGCGCGGCCAACCGGTCGATGAGTCTGCTGACGCTGGGCTGGGCGAGAAGGACGTCTTTATTCAGGTCCCTGAGCCGCAGTTGGTGATCGGGGTGGCGAGAGAGGTTGAACAGCACGTCGTATTCGTTGAGTGAGATCTCCCGAGAGGGAAAATCCGCCGAGATGCGGCGCATGACGGCCACCTGAGCGCGAAATAGCGATTCCCACGCGGCAACGGCATCTCGATCGATCATGCGACCTCCAACCCTGGACTCCCAGGATAGGGCGCAGCACAATTCAGTGCATCAGAGTCGTGTGGCGGGAAGGCAGACTCGTGTGGCGGAAAGGAATGTGGGCCGGTCGTAGAGGCAAACGACCGGCCCACCCCTCGCACCAAGAGTGTCCTGCAATCACATTCCACATCAGCTGCCACAGCAAACAACTGATGCTCTTCGACTATATAACGTTTAGGTAACGCGCGCCAGTAATCTCTTCGTTATTTTTCTAGGCTTGCTGTACTGGCCAGACGCCGCACTCAGGGATTGTGCTCGGATCGTGATATGTCCGGCCACAGCGTTCTGGTTCTCGGATTATGCTATATACGGACCGCTGGCTTTCCTACGCGTGTCTTGGGGAGACATCATTATGAGGAAGACGTCGTCGGCGCTCGTGGAATCGAAGAGACCCGCGCGCCGGAAGCGCCACCTTGGCCTATGGCTTGGCATCCCGGGCGGGGTTATCGTTGCGGTCGCCGGTGTTGCATGCTCGGTACTCCTGATCGCCCCAGGTGTCAGCGCCGCTGGTGTGGATGTCGGGTGGAGTACCGCTACCGCCGCATCCGATGCAATCAGCGCACACCTGGCCGGGACCCAGATCAGCGTTCGGGTCGGCTCGGACGAGATCTCAGTCAAGGGAGCGGACCTCGGTCTCGCCGTGGATGCCGCTGCAACCGCCGAGACCGCTCATAGCGACCGACCACTGTGGAATATCGGCGCGTGGAATTCCGGAGCCGTTCCCGTGTACGTGACGGTGGACGCCCACAAGGCACTTGCCTCCTTGCGCAGCGCCGCTCCGAAGGTCTTCGTCGAACCGGAGAATGCGGGGATCCATTACGATTCGCGCGCGATCGCCTACACCGTTGTCGACGGGAAGGACGGCGCGGGTCTCGACTTCGACGCACTGGCATCCAACATCTCGGACGCCCTGAGCAAAGGCGATGGCAGGGTTGCCGTGACCGCACAGCTTAAGGATGTTGCGCCGCCGGTCACCACGGCCGAGGCCAAGGCGAAGGCCGACTCGCTCAACACTCTTCTCGCGAACGCAGGTTTCTACATCGGGGATGAAAAGGTCGTCGGTCTTGACGCGGCGCAAGTAGCCTCGTGGATCACGGTCGGCGTCACGGACGACGGGATCAAGGTCTCCGCCGACGCCGCAGCGATCGAGGCAGTTATGCCGACTCTCCCCGCGAAGGTAAACCGGGAGGTCGTGAACGAGGTGGTCGTGACCAACTCCGCGGGCGCGCACCTGCACACCATTCAGGAAGGCCATGACGGCTGGACCCTGCTGCCGACGGCGGGCATCGCTGGTACGTTCGCCGCACAGATAGCAACCGGCGACGGCGCATTCAAGCTCCCCGTCACGATAGTTAAGGCTGCGACCACAGAGCTGCACCGCACCATCGAGGTGGACAAGGGCGCCGGCCAGACGATTCTCTACGAGAACGGCCAGGTGGTGGCTACCTACCCCGTCGCGATAGGCAAGTCGGACACCCCGACCGATGAAGGGCACTTCACCGTTTATGGTCAGCTCAGGATCCAGGACATGGGGTGTGTCACCGGATACGACTACTGCACCAAGGACGTTCCGTGGGTGACCTATTTCAATGGCGATGAGGGATTCCACGGCACCTACTGGCATAACAACTTTGGTGCAGGGGCGATGATGAGCCACGGATGCGTGAACATGAGGATTCCGGATGCCGAGCAGCTATATCGCTTCGCACAGGTTGGCACCGAAGTCTGGGTGCACGCCTAGCCTTCAGCCGAAACGGGCCTGTCGCTGTGGGCGTGTTCCCAGCCCTTTAGGATGCGCGCGCGCGACGAAAGGCGTAGCCTAAATGCCAATATTGGTTGTCCCAGACCTTGACGACCGGCTCACGTGGTATCAGGTCTGGGGAAATCATGGAATCGGGCAAGACTTCACAGGTGGTCATTAGCAAACCGGCTCCGCGCGGTCCGCGGGACCTGGTAAACGCGGCTCGCAGTAACGACTACAGCGAGCTCGCCCGGAAGGTCAGGTCGTTGGGGCTAATGCGCCGACGCTACGGCTACTACTGGACGAAGCTCATTGCCGCCCCCGTGTTACTTGGTCTCGGCATCGTGCTCTTCATTCTGATCGGCGATTCGTGGTGGCAGATGGTCACGGCAGCGGTCTTTGCCGTTCTGTTCACTCAGATCGCGTTTCTCGGACACGATGCCGCGCACCGGCAGATCTTCAAATCGGGAAAATGGAATGACTGGATCAGTCTGATCATCGGTGATCTGTTGGTGGGAATGAGTTACGGGTGGTGGCAACACAAGCACACCCGGCACCACGCCAATCCGAACCAGGAAGGTTCCGACCCCGACATCGAGCTTCCGGTCATCGCCTTCACTCCGGCCCAGGCCAACCGCCATCGCACGCCGATCGTGTCGTGGCTGATCGCGCATCAGGGCGCGTTCTTTTTTCCGATCCTGCTGCTGGAGGGCTTGTCGCTGCACGCTTCCAGCGTGCGACGCGTGGTGACGCGGGAGCACCTGCCGCGTCGGTGGGTCGAGATTGCGTTCCTTACCGTGCGGTTGGGCGCCTATCTCGCCGCGGTCTTCCTGGTGCTCTCGCCTGACAAGGCCGGGGTATTCCTAGGCATTCAGCTCGCACTGTTCGGCTTCTATATGGGCGCGACATTCGCGCCGAATCACAAGGGGATGCCACTGGTCCCCAGAACGATGCGACTTGACTTCCTGCGGCGTCAAGTCATGATGAGCCGCAACATTCGCGGCAATCGGATTCTGGATTTCGCCATGGGCGGCCTCAATTACCAGATCGAGCACCACCTCTTCCCGTCCATGCCGCGCCCGTATCTGCGAAAGGTCTCGCCGCTGGTCGCCGCATATTGTCGCACGCACGACGTGCCATACGTGCAGACGGGATTGCTGGAATCGTATGCGATAGTGCTGCGGTATATAAACCGGGTCGGTTTGGGCGAACGAGATCCGTTCGCGTGCCCGCTGCTCGCGCAACGCCAAGCGATTTGAGCGCTGGGTCAGGCCAGATGGCGCAGTGTCGGCTCAGAACAGATCGGGGCTCGGGGTGCTGGCGTAGCGGATCGCGACATCGGCGTGCCGGTCGAACCGGTAGCCGGCCCCGCGCACCGTACGCACGATGCCGTCGTAGCGGCCGAGTTTGGCCCGCAGCCGCCGCACGTGCACGTCGATGGTGCGTTCGTTGGGCACCTCATCCTCGTCCACCGACCACAACGATGAGATCAGCTCGTGCCTGGCGATGGTGTTACCCTCGCGTAGCACCAGATACTGCAACAACTCGAATTCCTTGTAGGTCAGCGGCGCTGCCTCGTTATCCAGTATCAGCCGCTTGCGGGAAATGTCGATGACGACTCCGCTTGAGGCGCGGTCCTGCTCCTCGTCGATATGGTGGTGTTCGGCGACTGCCGACGGCTCCTGCAGAGCCAAGCGCACCACATCGACGTCGTGACCGCCAGACCCGGCCGGAGCGAGGGCGACGGCTGCATAGGTCTCGGACTCCGGGGCGAGGTCGGCCACCAGGGTTTTCAGCGCCGTCACGATCCGGCCGAGGCTGGTGCCGGCTGCGGCCGCCTTCGTCTCGTCGATCCCGACGTAGAGCACGAAGCCGCGGGCCTCGGTGCCCTCCGGTACCGCGCGGATCCGGGCGGCTGCCGACGGAGCGGGCGTGGTCGTGCCGAGTGCCGGGTGGCGAACAATGGATCCGGCCGACGCGGCGAGGGTGAGTTCCGGGCGGGGCGTGGTGGCGCTTCCTGCTGCTCCGCTTCGTGATGAGGTGTGCGTGGAGGTAGCGCGGGCCGGGGCGATGGGGTCGATGTGTGCGAGTGACATGATCTGAAGTCCTTTAGCGATGATGCTGCGAACCCGTCGGTGCCGGTTGCGGCTACTGAATCAGCCGGAAGAATCCGTTTCGCGGGTTGTGTTGGGGCCGAAGCGGCCCAAGACGGATGCGCCAGGTAAGGCGATCCGGGGAGCCACCGCATGGCTACCTCAAAAACTGAGAACGGCCGCGGCAACTCGGCGAGACATCGTCAGATTAACGACACATTCGACAACACATGGCGGACGCGCTGCTGGGCACCATCATGCCAGCATCCCCAGGGGCCTCGAAGGAGGTCAGGGAGCGAGAATTGTCAGCCATGGTCCAAGTAAACCGTCCGGTCCTTTACCTGTCAAATTCGGCCAGCCAACCCGTGCGTTGATCCTGAGACGCGGGAGTCATATCGGGGCGCGGGATTTCCTGTACCCGCGAACCGATACAACTCCCGCGTGAGGAGGGTGCTTCGGCCGCCGAAGCTAGTCGAGAAGGGCGACGATCGCGGTCGGAGCATCCTGGCCGTGCTCGGCGAGTTCTTCGAACTCGGTGACGTTGTCCAATTCGGTACCCATCGAGATGTTGGTGACCCGCTCCAAGATGACCTCCACGATCACCGGCACGGAGAATTCCGCGGCCATGCTCTTTGCCTTCTCAAGGGCTCCGGCGATCTCGGCCGGGTTCTCGACCCGGATCGCCTTGCAACCCAGACCCTCGACAACCTTGACGTGGTCGACGCCGTACCCGTTGGTCTCCGGTGAGTTGATGTTTTCGAAGGCCAGGGAGACTTGGTAGTCCATCGTGAAGCCACGCTGGGACTGCCGAATCAGGCCGAGGTAGGAGTTGTTCACCACGACATGGATATAGGGCAGGTTGTGCTGGGCGCCGACGGCCAGCTCCTCGATCATGAACTGGAAATCGTAGTCACCGGAGAGGGCCACAACGCTCTGGCCGGGCTTCCCGCGGACCACTCCCAGCGCAGCGGGAACCGTCCAGCCCAGCGGACCGGCCTGGCCGGCGTTGATCCACTGGCGCGGGCCGAAGACGTGCAGGAATTGCGCAGCGGCGATCTGAGACAGACCGATGGTGGAGACGTAGGTGGTGTCCTTGCCGAACGCGCGGTTCATCTCCTCGTAGACCCGCTGTGGCTTGATCGGCACCGCGTCGAAGTGGGTTTTGCGTTGCAGCGCGGCCTTGCGTGCGGCACACTCCGCAACCCACGCGCTGTAGTCCGGCAGCGAGCCGGCAGCCTTCCGCTCCTGGGCGACCTCGATGAGCACGTCCAGCGCCTCTCCGGCATCCGAGACGATACCGAAGTCCGGGGCAAAGACCCGCCCGATCTGGGTCGGCTCGACATCCACGTGCACGAAGGTGCGGCCTTTGGTGTAGGTGGGGATGCCGCCGGTGTGTCGGTTGGCCCACCGGTTGCCGATGCCGATCACGAAGTCCGCCGCGAGCATGGTCTGGTTGCCATACCGGTGCGCGGTCTGCAACCCGACCATACCGGCCATCAGAGCGTGGTCGTCGGGGATCACGCCCCAGCCCATCAGAGTCGGGATCACCGGGACACCCAGGAGCTCGGCCAGCGTGACCAGCTTGTCGGCGGCATCCGCGTTGATCACGCCGCCGCCGGCCACGATCAAGGGGTGCTGTGCCGCTACCAGCATGGCGAGCGCCTTTTCGGCCTGCTTGCGGGTCGCCCGGGGCTTCTGCACCGGTAGCGGCTCGTAGGTTTCGGCGTCGAATTCGATCTCAGCCATCTGCACGTCGAACGGCAGGTCGAGCAGCACCGGCCCGGGTCGGCCGGTCCGCATCAGCTGAAACGCCTTCTGGAACGCGCCGGGAACCTGGGCCGGCTCCAGCACGGTCATGGCCATCTTGGTCACCGGTGCGGCAATGGACTGGATGTCCACCGCCTGGAAGTCTTCCTTGTGCAGCTTGGCCACCGCCGCCTGCCCGGTAATGCACAGGATCGGCACCGAGTCAGCCCACGAGGTGTAGAGGCCGGTAATCATGTCGGTTCCGGCCGGCCCAGAGGTGCCCAGGCACACTCCGATGTTTCCTGGGGCGGAGCGGCTGAACCCGTCTGCCATGTGCGATGCCCCCTCGACGTGTCGGGCGAGGGTGTGTCGGATGCCACCGTGGGCCTTCATTGCAGAGTAGAGCGGATTGATCGCGGCGCCGGGAAGGCCGAAGGTTTCGGTGGCTCCTTCCTTTTCCAGGATCAGAACGATGGCGTCGACAACGCGCATTTTAGACACGGGTATCTCCTAGTGCTTGAGGTTGAAAAGTTATTTGGCGGACCGGCCGGAAAGCTGCTCGACCAAGAGCATCAGCGCCGAGTGGTCCAGCGAACCGTGGCCTTCGGCCCGGAGTGCGCCCATCAGCTGCGCGGTCAGCGCACCGAGTGGGATGGCCACCCCGGCTTCGCGCGCGGCGGCGGTGACGATACCGAGGTCTTTGTGGTGTAGATCCACGCGAAAGCCTGGTTCGAAGGATCGCGCGACCATGTTTGTGGCCTTGCGGTCCAGGATGCGGTTGCCGGCGAGGCCGCCGGCCAGAACCTTGATCGCGGCGTCGGTGTCGACCGAGTGCGCTTCAAGGAAGATCAGCGCCTCGGCGACGAGTTCGATGGTGCCGGCGACGATAAGTTGGTTGGCTGCTTTCACGGTCTGACCGGAACCGGACGGACCGACGTGCACGACCGTGGCACCGACGACCTCGAGCACCTCGCGGGCCGCGGCCACATCATCGGCGTCGCCACCGAGCATGATCGACAGGGTGCCCTCGATTGCCCCGGTCTCGCCGCCGGAGACCGGGGCATCGAGAGGACGGATGCCCGCTTTCCGCGCGTCGGCCGCCAGCCGGACGCTCACGTCGGGGCGGATGGTGCTGGCGTCGATCCAGATGGCGCCCTTCTTCGCGCTCGCGAAGAGGCCGTCGGCGCCGGAGACCACTGCTTCCACATCGGGGGAGTCCGGCACCATGGTGATGATGATGTCGGCGTCCTTGACTGCCTCAGCCGTGCTGGCTGCGCCGATGCCGCCCTGAGCGACGAGCTTGTCGATCTTCTCCTGGCTCCGGTTGAAGCCGACGACGGTGTGGCCGGCCTTGACCAGGTTGACCGCCATGGGCAGGCCCATGATGCCGAGTCCGATTACCGCGATGTGTGTCATTGTTTCGTGTCCTTCGAGTTTGGGGAGGGTTCCGGTAAGTGGCGCTATGCGCGAGCCATGCCGCGCTTTTCGCGGGGGAGCCAGGCAAAGGGGTCTGTGCCGGTGGCCTTGTATTCCAGGCCGATGTAGCCGAGGTAACCTCCGGCGCGGCTGGCCTGCAGCCAGGTGTCGATCGGTAGGTTTCCGGTTCCTGGTTCACCACGGCCGGGTGCGTCGGCGATCTGGATGTGGCCGAACTCGGCCGCGTGTGCGGCAATCACGGCATCCACGTCGTCGCCGTTGACCGCGAGATGATAAAAATCGGCAAGCTGCGTGATGTTGTCGATGCCGGTGTCGGCACGGATGCTGTCGATGATTGTCAGCACATCCGCCGTCTTCTTCAACGGGTACGCCTCGACCCCGCTGGCCGCCTCCAGGAGGATCGTCCCGCCGAACTTGGCCACCTCCTGTGCCGCCAGGATCAGGTTCTCCCGGCCGAGCGCATCCTGCTTCGCCGGGGTGGAGCCCTCGACCCGGTTTCCGTAGAGCGCGTTGAATGCCGTGCAGCCCAGGCGTTCTCCGATCCCGGCCGCGACCCCGATGTTGTCGATGAATTCTTGGCTGCGGGCCGGCCATGACAGTAGGCCCCGCTCACCGGCCGCAAAGTCGCCGGCATTGAAATTCAGACCGGTCAGCTGTACGCCGGCATCGGTGATGGCTTTCTCGAACGCTGCGATCTCCGCATCACCGGGTACCGAGACGGGCCATGGCCACCAGAACTCGATCGCGTCGAAACCGGCCGCTTTAGCGGCTGCGGGACGCTCCAGTACCGGCAAATCGGTCAGCAGGATCGAGCAGTTCAGCGTATAGCGCAGCGGGGCGGCGTCGGTCGGCACCGTGGAAGTCATCAGCGTCTCTTTTCATAATGCGGAATTGTTATTCTGTGTTATGAAAGTTTATGAAAAAAACGCGACCGCGTCAAGCGTTCGGCCGCTAAACGAAAGCGAGCCGTGAGTCCTGCGCGTGTTCCCATGAATGGAACATGCAGGACGCACGGCTCGCGGGCCGCTTTGGGCGGCAGGTAGTCGGAGGCGCTGGCGCGGGTCAGCGCCGAGTGAGTGCGATCTGGCGGTTGACGTCCTTGTAGAGCAGGTAACGGAATTTGCCGGGGCCGCCCGCATAGCAGGCTTGCGGGCAGAACGCGCGCAGCCACATGAAGTCGCCCTCTTGAACCTCGACCCAGTCGTCGTTCAGCCGATAGACGGCCTTACCCTCCAGCACGTACAGTCCGTGCTCCATCACGTGCGTCTCGGCGAACGGGATGACGCCGCCGGGAGTGAACGTGACGATGTTCACGTGCATGTCGTGGGCGAGGTCGTTGGGGTCGACGAAGCGGGTGGTGGACCAGGCGTCGTTGGTGTCTGGCATCGCAACGGGAGCGACGTCCTGATCACTGGTGACGAAGGCCTTCGGCGCGCTGCCTGACCATGGCTCGTAGGCCTTGCGGATCCACTGGAAGTTCACCGGCTCGGTGCCGTGGTTCGCTACCCGCCAGTCAGCGCCGGCGGGGATATACGCGTAGCCGCCGGGCGCCATCTCGTAGTCACCGCCGTCGAGATGCATGGAGAGCGTTCCGGTCAGGATGAAGACCACTGATTCGACGCCGGCTTCTTCCTCCGGTGTGTCGCTGCCGCCACCTTGCGCCACCTGCACGCTGTATTGAGCAAAGGTGGTCGCGAAGCCGGCGATCGGACGGGCCAGAATCCACGCCCTGGTGTTCGTCCAGCCCGGCAGATTGCTGGTGACGATGTCGGTGAGTACGCCGCGCGGGATGACGGTGTACGCCTCCTTGACGACGGCGCGGTCGGTCAGCAGCGTGGTCTGCGGCGGGAGCCCGCCCTGTGGTGCGAAATAGCTGGTATCCATATCCTTCATTTCTGTTCAGGTGCGCCGCGTCGGTTGCATGCGCTGCCGCCGGTGCGTGGCGCGCTAGGAGTTGCGTTTGGGGAAGGCGAGGTTCTGCAGCGCGGCAGAATCGATGCCGGTCTGCAGCCGCACCTCGTCGGCCCCTACGGCGCCGCAGGCCAGCGCGCGGGCGACGAAGCCCGCCAATGCGCGTGCGGTGGCCGGTTCGTCCATGACCGTCGAGTCGCCGCCGAGGTTCGCGCTGGCGTGCACGTAGTTGTTCAGCCGGAGCGCGGCCGCGGCGAACCCCTCGCGATAGAACGCGTAGTTCGCAATGAACCGGGTGACCAGATGCGCCGGATGCATGTCCCAGCCCTGGTAGTAGCCACGCTCCAACGAACGGCGCACCAACCTCGCGTGCAACCGCCAGGCCTCCTCAACGCTGGCACCGGCCGGGATCACGTTGGTCGATCCGTCGGACAGACGGATGCCGGTGCCAGCCGCCGCCAACTGCATCACCGCCTTGGCGAAATCTGCCGCCGGGTGCTCCATGGACTGGTACGCAGCGGCGATCTCGAGCGACGCGCTGTAGTCGTAGGTACCGTAATGCAGCCCGCTGATCCGCCCGGCAACAGCTTGCGGAAGCTGCGCCACCGGCGAGGTGCCGTCGGCGCCGAGGATCAGTTGCGGGGTCTCGACCTGCACCTCGAACCGCAGCCGTCCGGTCGGCAGCGAATGCACCTGCTCAAGGCGGCTCACCGCGAAGGCCATCGCCTGCACCTGGGCCACCGTGGAGACCTTCGGCAAGGTCAGCATCAACCCGGCCGGCAGCTCGCCTGCCTCGGCGAGCCGCGTGACGAAGAGATCCAGGGTGCGCAACCCTCTGGCCCGGGTGGCCGCTTCGAAACACTTGAATCGGATCCCGATGAACGGCGGCGCGGTCCCGGCGGCCACCGCGGTTGCCACCGTCTGCGCGGCGACGATCGCCGCGGCGTCTTCGACCTCGTCCCCGCGATCGCCATAACCGTCCTCAAAATCCAGGCGCAGGTCCTCGATCGGCTGGATTTCCAGCTTCGCGCGGACCGGCGCGACCAGCTGGGCGGTCAGCTCGGGCGACAATCCCAGGCTCTGGCAGAGCCGCTCCAGCCCGCCGAACGCCGAAACGGCATCCAGCGCCTGCTGGCCCCATTGACTGCTGAGGTCTGGCACGAACCGGTCGGCCGGGACGTACACGGTGTGGACTGGCTGCCGGCTGCCGTCGTCGCCTGGGTAGTTCTTCGCGAGCAGTCGGTCGGTGCTGGCCAGTTGTTCATCGATGTGGGCAAAGTCTGCAGCGCCCAAAGAGCCGGTCACAGTCATTTCTCAGCCCACCAGTTCGTATGCCGGAATTGTCAAGAACTCGCCGTAGTCTTCAGATAGGCATATTTCGGCGATCAGGGTACTGGCCGGCTGATAGTGGGCGGCGAATGCTTCCTCGCCGACCTCGCTACGCAGCCGCTCCGTCTCCTCGTCCAGGATGCGCCGCACCAGTTCGCGAGTCACCGTCTCGCCGGTGTCGGCGAGGGTCACCTGGTTGCGGATCTGCTGCCAGACCTGTGAGCGCGAGATCTCCGCGGTGGCGGCATCCTCCATCAGGTTGTAGATGGACACCGCGCCGTTACCGGAGAGCCACACGGCGGTGTACCGGACGGCGACATAGAGGTTCAGGCGTAATCCGGCCTCGGTCACCTCGCCCTCGGCGGAGGCGATATCAAGCAGCTGCTCGGCCGTCACCGAGACCTCAGGGCGCAATTTGTCCAGTTGGTTCGGGCGGTCGCCCAGCACCTGGTCGAACACCTCCTGGCAGATCGGAACCAGGTCGGGGTGGGCGACCCAAGATCCGTCGAAGCCGTCCTCCGCCTCGCGGATCTTGTCGGCGCGCACCTTCTCGAAAGCCTCAGCGGTGATCTCCGGCTCCTTACGGTTCGGGATGACCGCCGCCATGCCACCCATTGCAAAGGCGCCGCGCTGATGACAGGTCTTGACCAAGAGCTCGGTGTACGCGCGCATGAACGGCGCGGTCATCGAGACGGATGCCCGATCCGGCAGTACGAATTCGTCACCGGCGTCGCGGAAGTACTTGATGATGCTGAACAGATAGTCCCAGCGGCCCGCGTTGAGGCCGGAAGCGTGATCGCGCAACTCGTAGAGGATCTCATCCATCTCAAACGCGGCCGGGATGGTCTCGATTAGAACCGTGGCCCGGACGGTGCCCTGCGGGATGCCGATGTACTCCTCGGCGAAGGAGAAGATATCGTTCCAGAGCCGCGCCTCGAGGTGACTCTCCATTTTGGGCAGGTAGTAGTACGGGCCTTGCCCGTTCTTCAGCAGTAACGTGGCAGTGTGATAGAAGTGCAGTCCAAAGTCGACCAGCGCGCCGATGGCCGGCTCGCCGTCGATCAGGATATGCCGCTCCGGCAGGTGCCAGCCGCGTGGCCGGATCACCATGACCGATAGTGGCGCATCCGATCGCAACCGGTACTCCTTGCCCTTTGGCGAGGTGTAGCTGAGCGTACCCAGTGCCGCATCGCGCAGATTCAGCAAAGCGTCGATGACGTTGAACCAACTCGGGCTGCTGGCATCCTCCAGATCCGCCAGCCAGACCTTGGCGCCAGAGTTCAATGCGTTGATCGCCATTTTCGCCGGGGAGGCCGGCCCGGTCATCTCCACCCGCCGGTCGACAAGGGCAGCGGGCGCGGCCGCGACCTTCCAATCACCGTCGCGAACCGCACGCGTCTCCGGCAGGAAGTCCAGGCGGCCGGTGCGCGCCACGCGCTCCCGCTTGGCCGCCCGGGCAGTCAGGAGTTCCTCGCGGGTGGCACCGAAGCGCCGATGCAGCTCCGCGATGAAGTCCAGCGCGACGGGGCTCAAGATCTCCTCGGCCCGGTCGGTCGGGTGCTCATCGGTCAGCGAAAGTGCCATGTGTTATGTATTCCTTAGTGTTTCTATTTGGTTACCGCGGGCTATGGGCCCGGTGGTTCTGAGTCAGTTGGCAGTGGCAGTGGCAGTGGCAGTGGCGGCGGCGGCAACGGCGGCGGCGACATCGGCCGCCACGTGCGGATCGAAGACGCTGGGAATGATGAAGCTCGCATTCAACTCGTCATCGTCAACCCGGTTGGCGATGGCATCCGCGGCTGCAACCAGCATATTGGGCGTGATGTCGGCGACCCCGGCATCCAGCAGTCCGCGGAAGAATCCCGGGAAGGCCAGCACATTATTGATCTGGTTCGGGAAGTCGCTGCGTCCGGTCGCGACGACGGCCGCGTGTGTGGCTGCGGCGACCGGGTCGATCTCGGGGTCCGGGTTCGCCATTGCGAATACGATCGCGTTCTCAGCCATGGTGGCGACCTGTTCTTCGCCGAACAAGTTAGGCGCGCTGACCCCGATGAAGACGTCCGCCCCGACCAGCGCCTCGTGCAGGCTACCGGAGAAGTCCTCTTCGTTGGTGTTGGCGGCGATCCAGCTGCGGTGCGCGTCGCTGTATTCTTCGCCGGAGTGGATTGCCCCTCCGCGCCCGCACGCGATGATGTGTCCGGCGCCCTGAGTCTTCAGAAGCTGGATGATCGCATTTCCGGCCGCGCCGACTCCGGAGACGACGATCCGGATGTCGGAGATCTTCTTGTCCACCACCCGGAGCGCATTTCGCAGCGCAGCGAGGACGACGATCGCGGTGCCATGCTGGTCGTCGTGGAAGACCGGGATGTCCAGCAGGTCGCGCAGCCGCCGCTCGATCTCGAAACAGCGCGGCGCGGCGATATCTTCAAGGTTGATCCCGCCGTAGCCGGGGGCGATGGCCTTGACAATGGAGATGATCTCCTCGGTGTCCTGGGTGTCCAGGCAGACCGGCCAGGCGTCGACATTGGCGAACTGCTTGAACAGCACCGCCTTGCCTTCCATGACCGGCATGGCGGCCGCCGGCCCGATGTTGCCCAGGCCGAGCACGGCCGACCCGTCTGTGACGACCGCGATCGTGTTGCGCTTGATGGTCAACCGCCTGGCGTCTTCGGGATGCTTGGCGATAGCCATGCAGACCCTGGCGACACCCGGCGTGTACGCACGGGATAAATCATCCCGGTTCCGCAGCGCCACCTTGGGAGTGACCTCGAGCTTGCCGCCCAGGTGCATCAGGAAGGTCCGGTCGCTGACCTTGCCGACGTGTACGCCCTCGATGGACTCGAGTGCGTCGGTGACGCGCTCCGCGTGCTCGGGGTCTGAGGTGTTGCAGGTGATGTCCACGATCAAGGTGTTCCGGTGGGACGACACGACATCAAGGGCGGTGACCGCCGCGCCAGCCGCGGCGACCACGGTGGTCAGGTCGCTGGTGACGCTCACGCTCGCGGGCGCTTCTACGCGCAGGGTGATTGAGTTTCCGGGGCCTGGAGCGCCCATAATTCCTCCTCATCGAGGCCCTCGCCGACCGCTGACTCTCGTATGATGGATATTATTATCTGCGCAATGGAATAACAAGCTGCACGAATAGTATGGAAACAACTTTCCCGACTCGAAGGACGGAAATTACCATGCCGGTCACATCTCCAGGAAGCTCCGTGAGGACCTCGGGAAGCGCGAAGGCTTCTGGGCGTCCCGCCAAGGCCTCGGGCCGCTCCGCAACGGCTTCGGGAAGTACCGCCAAGCCCTCCGGCGGCGGTGTGCAGTCGGTCGAGCGGGTGTTCGAGCTGTTGGAGTTGATCACCGACGCCGGTGGCGACGTCACCCTCAGCGAGTTGTCGTCCTCGACGGATCTGCCATTGCCGACCATTCATCGCCTGCTGAGAACCCTGGTGGTGCTCGGGTATGCCAGGCAGTTACCCAACCGCCGCTACGCGCTCGGACCGAGGCTGATCCGACTCGGGGATGGAGCCAACAAGCAGTTCGGCGCGCTCGCGCGTCCGCAGTTGAAGGCTCTGGTCGACCGGCTGGGCGAGAGCGCGAACATGGCGGTGTTGGACTCCGACATGGTCGTCTATATTGCGCAGGTTCCGTCTTCGCACTCCATGCGAATGTTCACCGAGGTCGGGCGTCGCGCCCACCTGCACGACACCGGGGTCGGCAAGGCGATCCTGGCCCAGCTTCCCGAGGAGCAGGTTCGATCGATTCTGGCTCGGACCGGGCTTCCCACGCCAACCGAGCGCAGCATCGGCGAAGTGGATGCCCTGCTTGAGGAGATGCAGCGGATTCGCCAGCGCGGCTACTCGATCGACGACGGCGAGCAGGAGATCGGCGTGCGCTGTTTCGCTATGGCGGTTCCTAACGCGCCGACACCCACCGCAATCTCGGTCTCCGGCCCGGTGGCACGGGTCGACGACAACTTCGCGCTGCGAGCAATCCCGTTGCTCCACGAAGCGGTTGAGCAGATCTCGGCCGAACTGAATCGCAACTGATTCCCGTGATTCACGGCGCCTGGCGGCGGTCGCTATTGCGATCTACGCGAACGTTTGCCAAACTTGCTTAGCCCGACCTCATTCTGGGCTCCAACTCACCCTCGGCCTCAACTCACCCTCTAGATAGTTCTTATAGGAGTCAATGATGACGAATATCCCTGCCGGGTACAGCACTCGGCTTTATAACGAAGACATCGCACCGCGTTCTGGTGCCGGCAAGTGGGGCACTTGGGAACTGTTCGCCTGGTGGATGTCGGCCTGGCACAGCCTCGGCGGTTACGCGATGGCGGTTGGCCTGATCGTCCTGGGCATCACTGGCTGGCAAATGGCACTCGGCCTCTCGATCGGTATCGTGATCATCTACTTCGTCAGCAACCTGATGGGGACGGCCGGCCAGAAGGTCGGCGTGCCATTCCCGGTCTTCGCCCGAGCCAGCTTCGGAGTGTTCGGCGCAAATATTCCGGCACTATTGCGCGCGATCGTCGCGATCTTCTGGTATGGCATCCAGACGTGGCTGGCCTCCGCGGTCATCATGATCCTGGTGCTGAAGCTATGGCCGGCGACCAAGCCGATGGCCGAGGGTTCGTTCCTGGGGCTTTCCGGCCTGGGTTGGATCTGCTTCATCTTCCTATGGGCCGTGCAGTTGCTGGTGCTGCACCGCGGAATTGAGACTGTTCGCAAGCTGTCGAATTTCGCCGGACCCGCGATCTGGGTGGCGATGGCGGCGCTGGCTATTTGGACCCTCAATCGGGCCGGATGGTCTGTGGACTGGAACTACCACGAGGCCGGCAACGCACTCGGATTCGCCCCGGCCCTCACGGCCACCTTGGCCGCGATCTTCTTGACGGTTGCCTATATGGGCGGCCCGATGCTGAACTTCGCCGACTTCACCCGGCTGTCTCCCAGCCGTGACGCGGTGATCAAGGGAAACCGCTTGGGCCTGCTGCTGAACGGTATCGCGTTCTGCGTGGTCTCGGTGATTATCGCGCTGGCCTCGGTCAAGGTTTACGGCAAGGCCATCCAAGACCCGATTTTGCTGCTGAACGACATCGACAACCCGACGCTGCTGCTGCTGACGATCATTGTCGTCGTGATCGCCACTGCCGGTATCAACGTCATCCTGAACTTCGTGTCGCCGGCGTACGACATTTCGAACGCGGCGCCGAAGCACATCAACTTCCGCGGTGGCGGGCTGATCACTGCGGTCCTGGCGATCGTGGTAACACCATGGAACCTGTACTCGAACCCGGTCGTGGTCAACCAGTTCATCGGTGGGGTTGGCGCGCTGATGGGCCCGCTGCTCGGCATCGTGTTGGTCGACTACTTCCTGATCCGAAAGGCACAGATTCACGCCGACAGCCTGTACAGTGACGCTCCTGACGGACGGTACTACTACACCCGCGGAATGAACATGAACTCGATCATCGCGCTGATTCTCGCCGGAATCATCACCCTGACGATCACGTTCGTACCGGCGTTCTCGGCAATCGCACCGTTCTCCTGGCCGATCGGGGTGGTATTCGGTGGCCTGTTCTGCCTCTGGATCAACCGGATGCGCCCGAACCTGCACGCCAGGGCTGCCGACCTCGCCAGCGAGGCCGACGAAGTCGGCGTCTAGGATCGGATCAGGCGTGATGATGTCGGCGGTACCTCCGCTCGAGCCGGCAATCGACCGGGTGCGTGGCGAGCTCGAAGCGCTCTCGCGCATCCGGGACGATTCGCTGGATGGGTGGACCAGGGAGGTATTTTCCGAGCCGTACCGGGATTCGCGGCAGTGGGTGCAGACCAAGATGCGCGAGGCAGGCCTCCAGGTTCATGTCGATGGTGCCGGTAACATCATCGGCAGGCTGGCTGGCCGCTCGCCTGGCGCACCCGCGATCGTGACCGGCTCGCACACCGATACCGTCAAGGCTGGTGGCCGGTTCGACGGGGTCGTCGGTGTGCTTGGCGGCATCGAGACCGCACGCCGGATTCGTGAGGGAGGAATCCAGCTCGAGCACGATCTGATCGTGATCGACTTTCTCGGCGAGGAGCCGAACGAGTTCGGGTTGAGTTGCCTGGGCAGCCGAACTCTGGCCGGCGAACTCACCGCGGCCGACCTGGACCGCAGGAGTCTGGTCGGGGTCAGCCTCGGGGATCGGTACGCAGACTTCGACCTCGACCCCAGCGCGGCCCTCGGCAACGATTGGGCGCGCCGCGGTGGCATCCACGGTTATGTCGAACTCCATATCGAGCAGGGCCCGACCCTTGAGGAACGCGGCATTCCGGTCGGGATCGTGACGGCGATCGCCGGCATCGAACGCCTGGTGGCGACCTTCCGAGGGCGGGCGGACCATGCCGGCACCCGGGACATGAATTCCCGGCAGGATGCCATGGTCGCGGCAGCAGAGGCCGTGCTGGCGGTGCGTCGTGAGGGTTGCGGAGCGCCGATTCACGGCGTAGCGACCACCACTGAGGTGCGGTCGATGACGGACTCGCCCAATGTGGTCCCGAGCCTGGTGACCATGCGCAGCGAGATCCGCAGTATCGACCCGAGCTGGCTGAGCGGTACCCGGCGGCGCCTGGCGGAGGAAATCCAGACCTTGGCCAACTCCTCAGGAGTGGACGTCGAGTTCGACTGGACCAACGACAACGAGGTGGTCGAGACGACCCGCGGCGTTCAAGACATCGCCGCCGCTGCCGCCGAGCAGGCTGGCGTGCCGTGGCTGCCGATCCCCAGTGGCGCCACCCACGACGCAGTGCACATGGCCAAGCTCGCTCCGATGGGGATGATCTTCATCCCGTCCAGGGACGGCAAGAGCCATTGTCCGCAGGAGTGGACCGAACTCGCCGATATCTCCATAGGAATGCGCGTGCTGGCCGAAACCGTCCTGAGGATGGATGCCGCGACGTCGGTGGGATGACGCCGCCGGCCCGACCGGTGTTACGCCTTGGCGAGGACGTGGTCTGCGAGGGCGGGGATCACCGTTTCGCCGTAGACCCGCAACGTTTCCTCTTTATTGTCGTGCTGCAGGTAACCGGCGAACTGGTCGACACCAAGCGCCTTCAAGGCCCTGAGCTTCTCGATGTGCTGCTCGGCGGTGCCGAGCACGCAGAACCGGTCGACGATCTCGTCCGGCACGAACGCGGTATGCGTGTTGCCGGCCAGGCCGTGCTGGTTGTAGTCGTAGTCCTGACGATTCTTGATGTAGTCGGTCAGCGCCTGCGGCACGGTCGATCCGGCACCGTACTTGGCCACGATGTCGGCGACGTGGTTGCCGACCATTCCGCCGAACCAACGGCACTGCTCGCGCATGTGGTCGAGGTCCGTTCCGATATACATCGGCGCCGCGACGCAGAACTTGATCGAGGCGGGATCCCGGCCCACCGCGGCGGCGGCATCCCGAACGTGCTTGATCATCCATTCGGCGATCTCGAGATCGGCCAACTGCAGAATGAACCCGTCACCGATCTCGCCGGCGAGTTTCAACGCCATCGGCCCGTACGCTGACACCCACATTTCCAATTCGGAACGTTTGCTCCAGGGCAGCTGGAGGGTGGCGCCGTTGTACTCGACCGCCCGGCTGTTGGCCAGCTCCCGGATGATGTGGATCGATTCCCGCAGTGTCTTCAGCGTCGACGGCGCACCGTTGGTCACCCGTACCGCTGAGTCACCGCGGCCGATGCCGCAGACCGTACGGTTTCCAAACATCTCGTTGAGTGTCGCGAAGAGCGATGCCGTCACGGTCCAGTCCCGGGTCACCGGGTTCGTCACCATCGGGCCGACGGTCACCCGGTGCGTCTGGGCGAGAATCTGGCTGTAGATCACATACGGCTCCTGCCAGAGCACATGCGAATCGAACGTCCACACATAGCTGAACCCGTGTTGTTCGGCCAGTTGTGCCAACTGAACCGTTCGCCAGCCTGGTGGTGTGGTCTGCAGTACTGCCCCGAACTCCATCGTCGTCCTTACTGTTGACTTGCGTGTGCGGCTGGGTGGCTTACTGCAAATATTGGGTCAGGCCACGCTTGAAGAACTTGCCATCACCCTTGGCGCCAAGGTACTTGTTGTCGTCGACGATGACCTTGCCGCGGGAGATCACGGTGTCGACGTGCCCGTCGATCTCGAAGCCCTCCCAGGCGCTGTAGTCCATGTTCATGTGGTGGGTCTTACCCAGCCCGATCGAGGTGTGCCCGCCCGGGTTGTACACCACCACGTCTGCGTCGGCTCCGGGCTGAATGACGCCCTTCTTGCCGTACATGCCGAACATCCGGGCCGGGGTGGTTGAGGTGACCTCTACCCAGCGCTCCAAGGAGATCCTGCCGTCCACGACACCCTGATAGAGAAGGTCGATCCGGTGCTCGACGGAGCCGATCCCATTCGGAATCTTGGAGAAGTCGCCGACCCCCATGTCCTTCTGGCCTTTCATGCAGAACGGGCAGTGGTCGGTGGAGACGGTCTGCAGGTCATTGGTGCGCAACGCCTGCCACATGTGGTCCTGGTGGCCCTCCGCACGGGATCGAAGCGGTGTCGAGCAGACCCACTTCGCCCCCTCGAAGCCCGGCGCGCCCAGCTGCTCCTCAAGGGAGAGGTAGAGGTACTGCGGGCAGGTCTCACCGAAGACGTTCTGGCCGGCATCGCGTGCCATCACGATCTGGTCGACTGCCTGTTTGGCCGAGACGTGCACGATGTAAAGCGGTGCACCAGTCAGGTTTGCCAGCATGATGGCGCGGTGGGTGGCCTCTTCTTCCGTCTGCCACGGGCGAGTGACGCCGTGGTAGTACGGCGCCGTGTTTCCCGCGGCCAGGGACTGCTGAACCAGTAGATCGATCACGCTGCCGTTTTCTGCGTGCATCATGATCAGACTGCCGTTGTCCGACGCGCGCTGCATGGCCTTGACGATCTGGCCGTCGTCGGAGAGGAAGACGCCCTTGTAGGCCATGAACATCTTGAAGCTGGTGACCCCTTCGGAGATCAGCTCGTCCATCGCCGTGAGCGAGGAATCCTGCACGTCGCTGAGGATCTGATGGAACCCGTAATCGATCGCGCAGTTGCCGGCTGCCTTCTGGTGCCACAGGGCGAACTGGTCGAGCACGTTCTCGCCGGTGTACTGCACGACGAAGTCGACGATGCTGGTCGTTCCGCCCCACGCCGCCGCGCGGGTACCGGTCTCGAACGTGTCTGACGCGTTTGTGCCGCCGAACGGCATCTCCATGTGGGTGTGTGCGTCCACACCGCCGGGAATCACATACTTGCCGGTGGCGTCGATGACCGTGTCGACGTTGCGTTCGATATCGAAACCGAGCAGATGGGAACCCGGTGCCAGTACCGCTGCGATCGTTTGACCATCGATCAGAATGTCAGCTGCGGAACGGCCGGTCGAGTTGACCACCGTGCCGTTCTTGATCAGGGTCTTCATGCCTAGGGTGCCGTGATCGCCGTGTACGAGTCGGGGCGGCGGTCGCGGTAGAACTGCCAGTCGTTGCGCACCTTCCGGATCATGTCCAGATCGAGATCGCGGATGACGACCTCCTCGTGCTCTTTGCTTCCGAGCTCGCCGATGTGGTTGCCCTGTGGGTCGACGAACTGGCTGGATCCGTAGAAGGAAACGGCGAGGTCGCCGTATTCGTTGTCTTCTTTTCCGACTCGGTTCGCCGCGGCGACGAAGTAGCCGTTGGCGGCGGCGGCGGCGGGCTGCTCGATCTCCCACAGCCGGTTGGACAGACCCGGCTTGGTCGCGTTCGGGTTGAAGACGATCTGGGCTCCGTTCAATCCCAGCTCACGCCAGCCCTCCGGGAAGTGCCGGTCATAGCAGATGTAGACACCCACCTTGCCGACGGAGGTGTCGAACACCGGGTAGCCGAGGTTTCCGGGCCGGAAGTAGAACTTCTCCCAGAACTTGTCGAGGTGCGGAATGTGGTGCTTGCGGTACTTGCCGAGAATTGTGCCGTCTGACTCGACGACCACGGCGGTGTTGTAGTAGACGCCGGGTTGTTCTTCCTCGTAGATCGGAAGCACCATCACGAGGTGCAGCTCCTTCGCGAGCTTGGCGAAGCGCTGCACGATCGGCCCGTCCGCGGCCTCGGCGTAGTCGTAGTACTTCGCATCCTCGGTGATGCCGAAGTATGGCCCGTAGAAGAGCTCCTGGAAGCAGATGATCTCGGCGCCATCCGCTGCGGCGTCGCGAGCGAACTGCTCGTGCTTGGCGATCATCGACTCTTTATCACCGGTCCAGGTGGTCTGCGTGATCGCGGCTCGAATGACGGTCATGGGTCTTGCCTCACATTCCGGCGCCTCGGCATCGAAGCGGCCTCTAACGTTTGTGTAGTAGCGCATTATCATCTTGTTACGAGCAGGGTCCCGGAAGCAAGCCGATCAGGCTAGTTCGCCGTACAATCACCGCTGAACCGGACAGAACTACTGGCAACCGGTCGAATACGGACAAAATGCTAGGCTGCTCGTGGCTCGGGCCGGCATGAAACTGGAGTGCATATGGTAGGCGAAGCAATCGTCGCAGGTGATTTCGCGATCGGTTATGCGGCGATGCTGGAACAGTTCGCCCCGACCGAGGCTGTCGAGTTGTCGGCGTATGCCGAGCAGCACGGGTTTCGCGGGGTGATGGCGGCCGACCACTTTCAGCCGTGGGTTCCGGCGCAGGGGCAGAGTTCGTTCGTCTGGAACGTGCTGACCGCCCTCGGGGAGCGCACCGCCGGGGATATCGGGCCGGGAGTGACGGCACCGACGTTCCGGTGGCATCCCGCCATCGTCGCGCAGGCCTCGGCTACGCTGGCCGCAATGTATCCGGGTCGGCACTGGCTGGGTATCGGGTCAGGTGAGGCGCTGAATGAGCACATCATCGCCGGCTACTGGCCGGAGGCACCGGAGCGGATCAACCGCATGTTCGAAGCGGTCGAGATCATCAAGAAGCTGTTCAGCGCCTCTCTTGCCGGAAAGGACGTCAAGCACTCCGGCGAGTTCTTCAAGATGGAATCCACCCGGCTGTGGACCATGCCGGAGCATGCCCCGCAGATTCTGATCGCCACCGCGGGACCGGTCACCGCCAAGCGCACTGGACGGCATGCCGACGGACTGATCACCGTGGGTGCACCGCTGGAGAAGATCTCCGGACTGATCGGCAAGTTCGAGGACGGTGCCAGAGAGGTCGGTAAGGACCCGGCCACCATGCCGAAGGTTTTGCAGCTGCACTTGTCCTGGGCGAGGACCGACGAGGAAGCGCTGGAGAACGCGATGGTGCAGTGGCCCAACGGCGGGATGAAGTTTCCCAAGGGCGACATCAAGTCGCCGTTCGACTTCGCGCAAATGGCCAAGCTGGTTCGGCCGGAGGATTTTGAGGGTCGGATGGTGATCTCGGCCGACCCGGACGTGCACCGCGCGTACATCCAGAGGTTCGTCGATCAGGGGTTCGACCGAATCTACCTGCACAATGTCGGTCGCAACCAGCGGGATTGGATCGAGGTGTTCGGCCGGGATGTGCTGCCCCGACTCGTGCGCTGATCCGCTGACCGCGACACATCGCCGCCTGGACGGGCCGAGTTCGTCATGCTGAGCGTATGGGCGCTGGATGGCATCCCCGAAATCACTCCCGCAGACGATCTGGCTGCCATCATTTTGGCGGCCGCGGCCGGCACCCTGCGGGACGGTGACATCCTCGTGGTCACCAGCAAGATCGTCTCCAAAGCGGAGGGGCGGCTGATCCTCGCCACGGACCGCGAAGCCGCGATCGACGCCGAGACGGTTCGCACCGTGGCCAGCCGGGCGCGGGCCGGCCGGGTCACCCGAATCGTGCAGAACCGGAACGGCCTGGTGATGGCCGCCGCTGGGGTCGACGCGAGCAATACGCCGGAGGGCACGATCTTGTTGCTGCCGGTGGACCCAGATGCCTCGGCGCGCGCCCTGGCCGCGGCGCTTCGCAGCTCGCTCGGCGCGCGCGTCGGAGTGGTCGTCTCGGATACCTTCGGCCGGCCCTGGCGGTTGGGCCAGACCGACGTCGCCATCGGCGCCGCGGGAGTGCGGGTGGCCGACGATTTACGCGGCACGACGGATGCCCTCGGCCGTACTCTCGAGGTCACCATCGCGGCGGTGGCCGACGAAATAGCTGCCGCGGCCGACCTGGTCAAAGGCAAGGCGGCCGGGATGCCGGTCGCGGTGGTCAGAGGGCTGAGCCGGCTGGTGACCGGTCTTGACCAGCCCGGGGCGACAGCACTGGTGCGCGGCCTGGAAGACGACATGTTCCGTCGGGGAAGTGACGATGCCTACGCCGATGGCTACCGGGCGGGCGTCAAGGCGGCATCCGGAACCGCAGCGTCGGGATCGGCGCCATCCGGCACGCCGCCACGGGATGCCGGGGCGTCATAGATGATCAGCGGGCGTCCGGTGCGCGGATGCCGCACTACGTCCGCTGTCACGCTGTAGACCCCGCGGATGAGTTCGGGCGTGAGCACCTCGACGGTCCGGCCGGCGGTGAGCACCCTGCCCTCGGCGAGGACGATCACCTGATCGGCGTACGCGGCGGCGTGGTTGAGATCGTGTAACGCCGCAACGACCGTGATGCCGGACTCGGACAGGTCGCGCACCAGTGCCAGGGTCTCCAGCTGGGCGCGGATGTCCAGGTGATTGGTCGGCTCGTCGAGCAAGAGCAGTTGCGGTTGTTGCGCGAGTGCGCGCGCGAAGTTGACCCGTTGCCGCTCGCCACCGGACAGCGTGCCGTAGAGCCGATCGGCGAAGTCGGTCATTCCCAGCCTGCTCAGCGCGGTGTCGACGACGGCGAAATGGTCGGCATCGGAATCGGCGAACCCACGCCGGTACGGGGTGCGGCCGAGCATGACCACGTCGAAGACGGTCAAGGCGAGGTCGGTGAATGCATCCTGCTCGCCGAGGGCGACAATGGCCGCCCGGCGTCGCCTCGGCATCCGGAGCAGATCCGTTCCGGCATATTCGATGGAGCCGGATTCGGCAGTGAGGGTCTTGGCGATCAGGTGCAGCAGCGTGGTCTTGCCGGCGCCGTTCGGCCCGATCAACGCGGTCACGGTGCCGGGCTCGATTGTGGCGCTGACGCCGTCGATGACCAGCGCACTGTCGCGGCGGAACAGCACCCGAGTCAGGCTGAGCCGTCCCGACGACGCCGGATCCACGGCGGCGGTGTCCAGGGTCGAAGCGGTCATGACATCTTCTTCCTTCGCATCATCACGATGGCGAACACCGGGGCGCCGACCAGAGCGGTGATGATCCCGACCGGCAGTTCCCGCGGTTCGAACAGGGTGCGGGCGGCGGTGTCGGTCCAGATCAGGAACACCGCGCCGGCCAGCGCACTCAGCGGTAGCAGCGAGCGGTGCCGAGGACCGGTGAGCAGCCGGACAGCGTGCGGGAGGATCAGCCCGACGAAGCCGATGGAGCCGCTGACCGAGACCATCGCGCCGGTCAGCAGCGCCGTCGCGGCGAGGATCACCCATCGCGCGGCCGGCACATTGACGCCGAGCGCGGCGGCGGCGGTGTCTCCGAACGCGAACGAATCGAGCGTCCGTGCGCTGGCCATCAGTGGGAGCCCGACGATCAGCACGGCGCCGACCGCGATGGCCACCGCTGGCCAGTCCGCGCCGCTGAGCGAGCCGAGCAGCCAGCTGAGGATCTCCCGGTAGGAGTCGCCTGCCGCGGTCCAGAAGATCACCAACGAGGTCGCCGCGGCGAACAGCGAGGATACCGCCAGCCCGGCCAGCACTGTTCGGGTCGGCGTGATCGGGCCGGCAGCTCCGGCCAGCACCAGGGTGATCAGAAGCGCCAGGACGGCGCCGAGGAACGCGGCAGCGGAGACGAACAGTGTGGCGCCGAGCAGAATGACAGCGACCGCGCCAAGCGATGCGCCGGAGGACAGGCCGAGCAGGTACGGGTCGGCAAGCGGGTTGCGGGTCACCGCCTGCATGATGGCTCCGCTTAGCGCCAGGCCCGCCCCGACCGCGGCAGCGGTCAGCACCCGCGGGAATCGGAGTTGCCAGACAATTCCGTCCCGTAGCGGTGTGAGGTCGCCAGTGCCGCTGCCGCCCAAGCCGAGGTGATGCACGATGCTGGCCCAGGCATCCTGTGCCGTGATGTCGGCCGGTCCGAATGTGACCGCATACAGCACCGAAACCACCAGGAGCACGGTCAGCAGCACCGCCCAGAAACCCGTTCGACCCAAGCGCCCGCCCGGTCGCCGGGGCGCGTGATCGGACCGCACCGGTGACTGCCGCTGGCGTGTGGCGGGCGAACGCATTATGGGTTCTTTTCCAGGGCGGCCAGTTGCCCAGCCAGATCGAGAACCGCGCCGACGTTTCGGACCCCGGCCTCACTTTCGGCAAAGGGCAGGATCAGGTAGCGCTTGTGTTGTACCGCGTACAGCCCGGCGGTGGCCGGATTCGACTCGAGCAGGCCGATCTTCTTCTGTGCGGTGCTCCAGGAGGCGTCGACCAGCACGATCACGCTTGGGTTGGCCGCGATGATCGCCTCCCAGCTCAGCGGGGACCAGGTGTCCTTCACGTTTGCCGCGATGTTGGTCAGGCCGACGGCGTCCATGATCATTTGTGGCGCGCCGATCCCGGCGCCGACGTATGGGGTGCTGGATGCGCTGGACCACCACAGCGCGGAAGGCTTGTGTTCAACCGGTGTGACGGTGGCCAGCTGCCTCTTCTGGCTTGCGATCAGCGTCGCCGCGGCCTGCGGCACATTGAAGATCCGGCCGATCTCGGTGATCTCGGCGAACACGTTGCTGAACTGCAGTTTGGCCGGTTTGTACGCCGCCTCCTGGCAGGCGGCCGGCGAAACGTAGCTGTTCACGCCGAGACTGTGCAGGGTGCTGCGGGTACCGGCGCCGTCCGCGGAAAAGTTGGATTCCCAACCGGCGTAGACCAGGTCTGGTCGCTGTTCGAGCACGACCTCCTGAGCCGGGATCTTGTCGCTGAGAATCTTCAGCGACTTCGCCTGCTTCGCCCACGCCGTGGCGGCCGGTCCGTCCGAAAATGCGGAGCCCACGATCCGGTTGCCGAGGCCGAGCGCCAGCAGCATTTCGGTGGAGGTGGATTTGATCGTGACTACCCGCTTCGGAGCGGCGTCGAAGGTGATCTGGGTACCGCAATTGTCAACCGCGATCGGATAGCCGGAATGGCTCGTCGAGGTGCTGGGCGATGGGGCAGAACTCGCTGGCGCACCGGCGCAACCGGACAGCAGCAGCACGCTGGTCGACCAGGCGAGAACAGTCAGGATGGTGGGCCGGGAGAGAGAAGACTTCCTGGATGAGCGGCGCATGAAACCTCGGGAGTGGGCAGAGAATGATCAGGATCCGACAGCGTGCGCTGAGGTGACCTGCTTCCCAACTCGGGGCCAGCACATCCGGTAAATGCGAACCGGTGGTCCGGATTCAGACTATACCGTCAGCGACCGGCCGGTACCGGTAGCGGGTTCCCCCGGCCGGTACGCTCCACGATCAGCGAGTAGTGCTCCGGACGACGATGCTCGGCGAAGTTGAACACGCTCTGCCGGTATCGCTCACCCAGGTCCAGATCGATGGCGGCCACGATCACCTCGTCCTCTTCGGTGAAGGACTTGACCACGATTTCGCCGGACGGCGCGACGATGGCCGAACCGCCGATCATGTGGTTGCCGTCTTCGCTGCCGGACTTCGCGGCGGCGGCGACCCAGACCGAGTTCTGATACGCGCCGGCCTGCAGGGAGAGCAGATGGGTGAACATCTTTGCGTGGGCTTCTTCCTGCCAGCCCGGCACCTCGGTCGGGGTGTTGTAGCCCAGGACCACCAGCTCGGCGCTCTGCAGCGCCAGTACCCGGTACACCTCAGGCCATCGCCGGTCATTGCAGATCGCCATCCCCACTTTGGCGTCCATCGCGTCGAAGACCCCGAAGCCGAGGTTGCCGACGTCGAAGTACTTCTTCTCCAAGTGCTGGGCGGGAACATTCGGCGCGAACTCCGAGTGGCCGGGTAGGTGGATCTTGCGGTACTTCCCGACGATTTCAGCATCCTGGTTCACCACGATAGAGGTGTTGTAGTGTCGCCCGTCCGGGGTGAGTTCGGCGTAGCCGAGGTAGAAGCCCATCTCGAGCTCACGGGCGCAATCGAACAACGGCGCGACGTCGTCATTGGGCATCGACTTTTCGAAGTACCGGTCAACGGTGGCCTGATCATCGAACCAGTAGCGCGGAAAGAACGTGGTCAGGGTGAGCTCGGGATAGACGACGAAGCGAGCGCCCCGCGAGGATGCCTCTTTCATCATCTCGATCAAACGCTGAACCACGCTCGCGCGGGAGTCGTCCAGATTGATCCCACCGACCTGTGCGACGGCCAAGCCCAGATTTCGATTGTGTGCCATTGTGAATACCCTGCCTTTGGTTGCCTTAGAGTGTCGCGCGCTTGACGAACTGGCCGCGTCCCGCGGCCCCGACGAACGTGCCGTACTCGGCGACAAGGTCGCCGCGGGAGTACACCGCCGCAATCGCACCCGGTAGAGTCCAGCCCTCGTATGGGGTGTAGTCCATCGCCTGGTTCTGGGTCGCTGCGCTGATGGTGGTTTCACCATTGGGGTCGAAGACCACGATGTCGGCATCCGAGCCGGGAGCGATGGCGCCCTTCTTCGGGAACAGCCCGAACTGTTTGGCCGGCGCGGTCGAGGTGAGATCGACGAACTTCTCCAGACTGATCCTGTCCTGGCGAACGCCTTCACCGTAGATCATCGACATGCGGTGCTCGACGCCGGGGCCGCCGTTGGGGATCGAGCGGAAATCATCGCCGCCGAGCCGCTTCTTCTCTGCGAAGCAGAACGGGCAGTGGTCGGAGCTGACCACGCTCAGGGTTCCGGTGCGCAGGCCGCGCCACAGTGCGGTGCGGTGCTTCTCGGAGCGCAACGGAGGGGTGAGCACGACCTTGGCCGCCTCAAAGCCGGGCTGATCGTACAGCGCCCGATCCAGGGTCAGATAGTGGGTGCAGGTCTCGCCGGCGACCGCCCATTCGTTCGATTGTGCGGCGGCGACCGCCTCGACCGCGCCCTCGGTCGACAGGTGCACGAAATAGATCGGCGCATCCGCCATCCGGGAAATGCGGATCGCCCGCTCGACGGCCTCGACCTCGGTCGACGGCGGCCGGGAGACTTCGTGGTAACCCGGCCCGGTCTTACCAGCCGCAACCAGATCGGCCGCCAGACGGTCGATGACGTCACCGTTCTCGGCATGTACGCAGACCTGCCCGCCGACATGACTGGATTCGCGGAGCACGTTGAAGAGTTCGCCATCGTGCAGCATCAGGGTGCCGCGGTAGGCCATGAAGACCTTGAAGCTGGTCACGCCGGACTTCATGATGTCGGCGAACTCGTCGGTGGCGCCGTCATAAAGATCCGTGATGCACATGTGGAACCCGTAGTCGATCACGGCTTTGCCCTGTGCTTTTTGATGATGCTTCTCCAGAGAATCCAGCAGCGTGCTGCCGGCGGTCTGCATGGCGAAGTCCACGATCGTCGTGGTGCCGCCGCAGGCCGCGGCGCGGGTGCCGCTCTCGAAGTCGTCAGCGGTGGTAGTGCCCATCATGGGCGAGTCGATGTGGGTGTGCACGTCTACACCACCTGGCATCAGCAGGCGATCGGTGCAATCCACGCGCAGGGCGCCGTCGATGTGCAGCGCCGAGAAGTCTCCGATCGCCTCCACCTTTCCGTCTTTGATCAGGACATCAGCGTCCGTTTGACCGCCGCTGTTCACGACGCGGCCGCCGGCAAGGATGAGATAGGGCAATTGTTTGGTTCCTTCTGGCTCGATGTGATGACGAAAGATCTGCGAGGACAAACGATTGCATAGATAGTCTCACGAGACCCGGTGGAGGTCAATCGGAATTCAGCGCGCAGATCGCCCGACGCTGCTGCCGCCGGTGGAGGCGCGCACCACGAGTTCGGGACGCAGCGTCTCGGAGGTGACCGGGTTTCCGCGTAGCACCTCGAGCAGCAATTCCAGTGCCCGACGGCCCATCGTGTGCATCGGGGAGCGAACCGTGGTCAGCGATACCGGCAGTTCGGCGGCCAGCGGTGTGTCGTTGAACCCGACCAACGCGACGTCGGTCGGAACGGTGAGCTCGTGATCGCGCAGGACGCCGAAGGCGCCGATTGCCGAGAAATCGTTGGTCGCGAAGATCGCCTCGGGAACCGGCCCGGTGGCCAGCACCTCCTCGGTCGCCGCGCGACCGCCTCTGGAATCGAGATCCCCGTAGACGATGCGATGCTCGGGCAGCTGGATGCCCGCGGCGTGAAACACATCGATCGCCCCCCTGACGCGATTCTGGAACGTCGAGGCAAACCGTGGGCCGCCGAGGATCGCGACATCCGTGCGCCCGGTGGCGAGCAGGTGCTCGGCGACCAGCCGGCCGCCCAGGTAGTCGTCGCCGGTCACCGATGGGTGGTTCGGCGAGCCCCGGCTGACCAGGACGAAAGGGACGTTGCGCTCAGCCAGGTCGTCGAGGAACTCCTCGCCGATATGGGCATCGCCGAAGATCATCCCGTCGACGCGCCGTTCGAGCATCATCTGCGTCCGGATCCGTTGATTCTCGGGTCGGTCCATAGAATTCGTCACGAAGGTTGAGAAGCCGTTCTCGATCGCAGCCTCTTCGATGCCCTCATAGATGGTCGCGAGAACGAAGTCCTGCAACCGTGGGACGATCACCCCGACGAGCGACGAACGCGCGGTGCGCAGACTTGCCGCGTGCGGATTCGGATGGTAATCAAGCTGCTTGGCCAGATCGCGGATGCGGGCCACCGTGCCGGTGGCGGCCCAGCGCTCCACATCCACGCCCGGAGAATTGAGCACGCGCGAAACGGTCGAGACATGCAAGCCAAGCGTGTCGGCCAGCATCCGTAGCGTCACCGGGCGGCTCTTCGCACTACTCATGGCCACCTCAATCGTCGAGGATCTCTCGCAGGGAATAGGAACGTGGTAATCCTACCGTTGGCCATAGTCTGCGAGCGCTGTACCGCGGCGACAGAACAGCCGGGTAGACAATCGATTGCAGCACCATCAGAATTGTCACTTGACACCGCAGGAGTCAGAGGAATATATTCATAATCCAGAAATACACTTCTACGATACGGAAACTCCCTACTCAAGGACGATTGGCTGGAGCCGTCATGTCAGCACTATTCTGCGCCAGGCCGGGCTTACGGTGCGGCGGGATCGGGCCGAAGTGATTCGCCTGGGTGGCCGGCGCATGACCGGGCTGGACGTTGGTTCGGCTTGGCGCGACCACGTCGACGGTGCGCACAGTCGCGCCGCAACGACCGAAGACAATAATCGGCTGGCCGCTGTCGGCAGTCGCCGAACAACAGAAGGTGAACGACATGTCGATTGAAATTCCGGATGGGGTAAGCCACCGGCTGTACAACGATGACCTCGCCCCGGCAGAACACCGCAAGTGGGGCTTCTACTCGCTTTTCGCCATGTGGATGTCCGACATTCACTCTCTAGGCGGTTACACATTCGCCGCCGGCCTGTTCGCGCTCGGCATCGGTGCCTGGCAAGTGTTCCTCGCGCTGGTCGTTGGGATCATCGTGGTCTTCTTCCTGATGAACCTCTCCGGGTACGCCGGGCAGAAGACCGGAGTGCCCTACCCGGTGCTGGCCCGGGTATCCTTCGGCACGTTCGGCGCCAACTTGCCCGCGTTGATCCGCGCGATCGTGGCGATCGCATGGTACGGCATCCAGACCTGGCTTGCCTCCCGGGCGGTGATCATCATCGCGCTGAAGATCTGGCCGGATCTGGAGGGGCTGACCAAGAACGACTTCCTCGGCGAATCCACGCTCGGTTGGCTGGCGTTCCTCTTGATGTGGTCCTTGCAGTTGTTGCTGCTGCGCAACGGCATGGAGACGATCCGGAAGTTTCAGGACTGGGCCGGCCCCGCGGTTTGGGGTGTGATGGCGTTGCTCGTGCTGTACATTCTGATCAACGCCGGTTGGAACATCTCGCTGGATCTGCCCGGTGGCAAGGCGCAGTGGGGAGTGTGGCACGCGTTCTTCGCCGCGATCGCGTTGACCGTTGCGTACTTCTCGACGCTGCTGTTGAATTTCTGTGACTTCTCTCGATTCGCACCGTCGAAGAAGGCAGTGACCAAGGCGAATCTGTGGGGTCTCCCGGTAAACTTCATCGCGTTTTCGGTGGTCTCGGTAGTGGTGACCGCCGGTACCTTTCAGATTTATGGGGAGCACATTTACGACCCGGTCGAGGTGGTCGGCCGAATCGACAACATCTGGGTGCTCTTGCTCGGCGCGATCACCTTCGCGGTGGCAACGCTCGGTATCAACGTCGTGGCCAACTTCGTCTCGCCGGCATATGACCTGGCGAACGCGTGGCCGTCGAAGATCGATTTCAAGCGTGGCGGGCTGATCAGCGCGATCATCGCCTTGCTGATCACCCCCTGGAACCTCTTTAACAGCCCCGTGGTGATCAACTTGTTCCTCGGCGGACTCGGCGCACTGCTCGGACCGTTGTTCGGCATCATCATGATCGACTACTACGTCCTGCACAAGCAGAAGGTGTTGGTCAGGGACCTGTTCCGGGAACAGGGCCACTACACCTACACCAAGGGTTGGAACCACAAGGCGGTAATCTCCTTCATCGTCGCGGCGGTGCCGTCGGTGATCTTCGCGCTGGTGCCCGGGTTCGGTGCACTCTCGCCGTTCTCTTGGTTCATCGGGGCGATCATCGGTGGCTCGGTGCACTACTTCATCTCTCGAAATGACACCAGTCTGGCTCGGGCGATAGCCGACGCCACGGCGCAGGAAGCGGCAGAGGGCAGCCGGGTGCAGTCCGAGCTATGAGCGACCGACCCGACGCAACCGCGGGCGCCGCAGCCACGGCCGCGGTCGCGGCCGGCTCGGTGGCGGTGATAACCGGGGCCGGCTCCGGGATCGGTCGCGCGGTGGCTCGGGGTATGTTGCAGGCCGGATACCGGGTGGTGCTGGCCGGCAGACGGGATCAGCCGTTGCGTGAGACTGCGGCTGGGCACCCGAACGCCTTAGTGCTCGTCACCGATGTGACGGTCGCCGACCAGGTCGACCGGTTGTTCCAGGGCGCGGTGAATCGCTGGGGGAGGGTCGACATCCTGTTCAACAACGCTGGGGTGTTCGGACCGACCGCCGCGGTGGACGAGGTCGCACTCGCAGACTGGAATACCGTGGTCGCGACGAACCTCACAGCGGCCATGCTCTGCGCAGCCGCCGCCGTCCGGGTGATGAAGACGCAGCAGCCCCGCGGCGGGCGGATCATCAACAACGGCTCCATATCGGCCTACTCGCCGCGCCCCCGGTCGGTCGCCTACACCGCGACGAAGCACGCGATGACCGGCCTGACCCGATCCATCGAGCTGGACGGGCGGGCCTTCGGTATTAGTTGTGGTCAGATCGACATCGGCAACGCCGCGACCGAGATGACCCACGATCTCGGCACCGGGATCGGCGCGTTGCAACCGGACGGGAGACGGATGCTGGAGCCTCTCTTCCCGGTCGAAGAGGCAGCCAATGCGGTGCTTTTTATGGCCGGCCTGCCCGCCTCGGCCACTGTCCTGTCTCTGGTGATCACGGCATCCGGCATGCCGTTCGCGGCTCGCGGCTGAGGCGGAGCCGGCGCGGGTACGTTGTACTCATGGCTGAGACGACCGGGGTGCTGCTGGCGGCGGGGGCGGGCAGTCGGCTCGGCGGGCGGGCCAAGGCGCTGCTGCCGTATCGAGGGGAAACCTTCCTCGAGCACCTGGCGGCTGTCCTCCGCAGCGGCGGCTGCTCCGAAATCGTGGTCGTACTCGGCGGATACTCGGATCTGGTCACCCGGGCGGTCGATCTTCGCGCGTACAAAGTGGTGCAGAACACCGCCTGGGCTCAGGGGATGAGTACCTCCTTCCGTACCGGGCTCGCCGCGGTCGAGGCGGGCAGCGACGCCCTGGTGGCGCTGGTCGACCAGCCGGGGGTCACCACCGAGACGGTGTCTAGACTGATCGCCGCGCACCAACCCCGGCGGCTAACCGCAGCCGGCTATCGCGCCGACGACGGCATCCTCCGCCGCGGGCATCCGCTGATCTTCGACCGCGCGCTGATCGTCGAGGCATCCGGTAGTGCAACCGGCGATGCCGGTGCACGCGATTTTCTTCGTGTGCACCGGCATCTGCTGGATATCGTGGACTGCTCTGACCAGTCGAACGGCTCGGACGTGGACACCGCTGCCGATCTTGAGCTGCTGACCTAGCCGAGCTGTGGCCTACTGGTCAGTTCTCCAGCTCCGGCGTCACGTCGCCCAGCGCCTCGCCCGGCGTGCCGAGCTCGGCAGTTGAGTCCTTTTTCGGGTGCCGAACCCAGTGGTTGAACACCAGGTTCAGGATGAACACGACGATCACCGTTGCCGTGATGCCCGAACCGAAGATGACCTGGAACTCGTTGGGGAAGTTCTGGTAGAAGTGCGGTGCCACGGTCGGGATCATGCCGATCGACAGTGAGACCGCGACGATAAGCATGTTCTGGTTGTTGTGGAAAGAAGCCTTGTGCAGCGTGCGGATGCCGACCGCGGCCACCATAGCGAACATCACGGTGGCTGCACCGCCGATCACCGGGCTCGGCAGGCTGGCGACGACGACTCCGAGCTTGGGGATGAACCCCATCAGGATCAGGAGAGCGCCACAAACGGCCACGACCCAACGACTGCGGACCTTGGTCATCTCCACCAAACCGACGTTTTCGGCGAATGAGGTGTCGGGGAATGAATTCATGAAGCCACCGAAGAGTGCCGATAATCCGTCGGTGGCCAAGCCACGCGCCAGGTCGTTCGGTGTCAGTTTCTTGTCAACGATCTCGGCAACGGCAATCATGTCTGCCGTCGACTCTGTGAAGGTGACGAGGATGACGATACACATCGAGATGATCGCCGCGGCCTCGAACTTCGGCGGTCCGAAGAACAGGAATCCGCTGAATCCGGTCCAGCCTGCGTTACCGACGGCCGAGAAATCCGCCATACCCATCGGCCAGGCGAGGAGTGTCCCGATCACGATCGCGAGCAGCACGGCGATCTGGCCGATGAAGCCCCTGAAGAACCGCGTGATGAGAATGATCAGCAGCACGACGATCGCGGCCAGCGTGATGCCTGGCAAGCCCGCGTAACCCTTCGCGGTCGGGTCGCCACCCGCGATGAGGCTGACGTCCGCGCCGATCAGGGAAAGGCCGATGATCATGATCACGGTGCCGGCAACCAGAGGCGGGAAGAACCGGATCAACATCGCGAACGGCTTGGCGATCAGCACACCGAAGACGCCCGAGACGATCATGGCGCCATACACGGCTTGCATCCCGTACTGCTGCGCGATGATGATCATCGGGGTGAGGACGGTGAAGGTGGCGCCGGTGACCACCGGTAGGCGTACACCGAGGATCTTGCCGACGCCGACCGACTGGACCACGGTGAAGATGCCCGAGACAAGCAGGTCAGCGCTGACCAACAGGGCGATCGTGGAGGTCGGCAGCTTCAGCGCGTCGCCGACGATCAACGGCACGGCGACCGCGCCGGCGTACATGATCACGAGGTGCTGGATGCCGAGCGTGATCAGACGCGGAGTTGGCGGTACCTCGTCGACGAGATGTCGACTGCTCCGAGGGACGAAGCGCAGCGGGCGGGTTAAGGTTTTGCTCAACGACATGTGATCCTCCATTGGACACGGGAGGAACTTTTTCACATCGTGAAGGAAGTATTCCGCTCGCTGGTTAAAGTAGATAGCACTCTTGCGGTGCCAGCGTCAAGCTAGCAGCAAAATCGTCAAGACGACCAGCGCAATTGTAAAGTCACTGCGACATCCTGAGAGCGCACCTGGTGCGGGGCACGCCCGTTGCAGTCTCGCACCACGTACCCGGACTGCGCAAAACCGATGTTCGAAACCGGCTTTGCTGGTACCTTGCTCTGCGCTGTTCATGTTGTTACGCTGATTGGAGGCCTACGGCGGGTACTCGATGACGGGTGCTATCTACCGGGCGCACTTAGCTGGCGAAAACATAGCCGGCAAAGAATAAGTGGCAACCGGTTCGCACGGTATTCGTGCTTTGCGCGTGTGGTCGGTAGCTACCCAATGATGGGAAGCACCATGGTTATCATGTTCTGACCTCGATCAGGCGTTCTGACTGGCTCAGATTGCGTCACGTCTCGTACCAGCGGCTTCGTCGTGCCGTGCGGTGGTGACCCTGCAGCGTCGAACGACCGCGAGGTACGATCAAATTTACCCGTTGGAATGAGAGAGCGTCTCGACCGGCGGTGAGGCAGGGCGGCGCCGCGAGGCGCGAATTCCCACGTATGAAGAGGTACGTCGGCTCCCGATGTAGAGGCTTACCTCGAGTGATAAGGAGTTTGACGATGGACTATAACCTGGATCTCACGGTCAAGGAGCATCCTGCGCTGACGGTCAACGGCCGCCAGCGCCGACTGGGCCCGGTATTGGCGCACGCCACCACGCTGGACTGGTTGCGGGAAAACGGCCTGACCGGATGCAAGGAGGGCTGCGCCGAGGGCGAGTGCGGCGCCTGCGCCATCATGGTCGCTCAGCCCGACCCGGCCGGGGGGACGACGTGGACATCGGTGAATGCGTGCCTGGTTCCGGTGGCGGCACTGGACGGCCAAGAGATCGTCACCTCCGAGGGCTTGGGAACGCCGGAGCATCTGCACCCGGTTCAGGAAAGCCTGGCGGAGGCGGGTGGTTCGCAATGCGGGTATTGCACGCCGGGGTTCGCCTGCAGCATGGCGTCGGAGTTCTACCGTGAGGACCGCGCCGAGGAAGCCGACGGCCACGCGAGCGTCGAACACGGTCCTAACGGGTTCGACCTGCATGCCCTCAGCGGCAATCTATGCCGGTGCACCGGCTATCGACCGATTCGGGACGCCGCGTATGGCCTGGGCGTTCCGGATCCCGAAGACGCGCTCGCGGCGCGCCGGACTCAGCCCGCGCCCGCGCCGATCGCTACCGATCTGCAGTCCGAGGACGGGCGGTTCGTGCGTCCAGCCTCGCTGGCGGATGCGCTCGGCCTCCTCGCCGAGAATCCAACCGCCGTTCTGGTGGCCGGCTCCACGGACTGGGGCGTCGAAGTCAACATCCGCGGCCGGCGCGAACCCATCGTCATCGCGATCGATCGGCTGCCGGAGTTGCGCAGAATGGACTTCGGCACCGAATTCGTCGAGATCGGGGCTGCGGTCTCACTGTCGGAGATCGAGAGATTTCTCGATGGCCGCGTGCCGCTGCTTGCTTCGCTGTTCCCGCAGTTCGCGTCACGACTCATCCGCAACCGTGCATCCCTCGGGGGAAATCTGGGCACGGGTTCACCGATCGGTGACACGCCTCCGGCACTGCTGGCCATGGACGCTCGCATCGTTCTGGCATCCATCACCGAGGAACGCGAGGTAGCGGTCAGCGACTACTTCACGGGCTATCGCAAGAGCGTGCGCAGGCCGGATGAGATCATCCGCGCAGTGCGGATACCGCTACCGCTGGCGGGACTCACCGCCTTCCATAAGATTGCCAAGCGTCGCTACGATGACATCTCGAGCGTCGCAATCGCGTACGCGTTGAACGTCACGGATGGTGTCGTCCGTACCGCACGGATCGGAGTCGGCGGTGCCGCGGCGATGCCGCTGCGTGCCCGCGACGCGGAGGCGGCCCTGATCGGTCGCGCCTGGGACGCCGACACCGCCCGCGAAGCCGCCGAAGTGCTCGGCCGCGAGGGCAGTCCGATGAGCGATCACCGAGCCAGTTCGGAGTATCGCGGCGCCATGTTAGCGCAATCGATGCTCAAGCTTTACGCACAATCGGCTGAGACAATGGAGGTCGTCGCATGAGTGCATTATCAGATCGCCCGGCAAACCCAGTCGTGGGTTCTCGCGAACCACACGAAAGCGCCGTCGGGCACGTCACCGGCCGCGCGCTGTACACAGACGACATCGCAACCGCCAACCGCGACGCGCTGACCGCGTGGCCGGTACAGTCCACCCAGGCCCACGCGCGCGTCACCGCTCTGCGCACCGAGCCGGCCCTCGCGGTGCCGGGAGTGGTAGTCGTTTTGACCGCCGACGACGTGCCCGGGCTCAACGACGCCGGCATCCGAGGCGATGAGCCCCTCTTTCCCTCAGAGGTGATGTACTACGGACACGCGGTGTGCTGGGTACTTGCCGAATCCGCTGAGGCAGCCCGGCTCGGCGCTGCCGCGGTCGAGGTCGAATACGAGACGTTGCCCTCCGTGATCACGGTCACCGAAGCAATCGCTGCTGGTTCGTTCCAGGGCACCCCCCGCGTCTCGCGCAGGGGAGACGTTGAGGCCGCTTTGTCCACCGCGGCGCATGTCTTCGAGGGTGCGATCGAGACCGGCGGTCAAGAGCACTTCTATCTCGAGACGCAGGCGTCGCTGGCCTATTACGACGAGGGCGGCCAGCTGTACGTCCAGTCCAGCACCCAGAGTCCGGCAACCGCTCAAGCCATCGTCACCCAGGTTCTCGGGCTGCCCAGCAACGCGGTGACGGTGCAGTCCCTGCGGATGGGCGGTGGCTTCGGTGGTAAGGAGACCCAGCCGCACGGCTTCGCCGCGATTGCGGCTCTCGGTGCGATGGTGACCAATCGGCCCGTTCGTCTCCGATTGAACCGCACACAAGACATCACGATCACCGGCAAACGACCCGGCTTCCAGATGGATTGGAAGGCAGGGTTCGATGATGAGGGCAAACTCGTCGGGTTAAAGGCGGACATGACGGCGGACGGGGGCTGGTGCCTCGACCTCATGGAAGCGGTACTCTCGCGCGCGCTGTGCCACATCGACAACGCATACTGGATTCCCGCGATAGAGGTGAACGGCCGTATCGTGAAGACGAACAAGACCTCGCAGACCGCATTCCGCGGATTCGGCGGACCGCAGGGAATCCTTCTTATCGAGGATGTGTTCGGCACGTGTGCGCCGGCGCTAGGGATCGACCCCGCCGAACTGCGACGTCGCAACTTCTACCGGCCGGGCCAGACCACTCCTTACTTACAGGTGGTGAAAGACGCCCAGCGGATGCCGGCGATCTGGTCCCAGGTGTTGGAGAGCTCCGCATTCGATCGGCGCCAACGCGAGATCGATGCGTTCAACGACAGCCATGCCCACCTCAAGCGCGCTCTGGCGATCACTCCGATCAAGTTCGGGGTCTCGTTCAACCAGACGGTCTTCAACCAGGCCGGCGCGTTGGTACTCGTCTACAAAGACGGCTCGGTGTTGATCAACCACGGCGGCACCGAGATGGGCCAGGGGCTGCACACGAAAATGCTGCAGGTGGCGGCAACCGCGCTCGGCGTCACTCGATCAGCGGTGCGCCTGGCGCCTACGCGTACCGACAAGGTTCCGAACACCTCGCCCACCTCGGCGAGCACCGGAACCGACTTGAACGGTGGAGCCGTCAAGAACGCGTGCGACCAGATCCGTGACCGGATGGCGGTGGTGGCCGGCGGAATTCTCGGCGTCAGCCCGGCAGATGTACGGTTCTCCCAGGGTATGGTCACCGGCCTGGGTGCATTCGGCAAGGAACTGACATTCGCGGATGTCGCACAGGCCTCGTACCAGCAGCGGGTGCCGTTGTCGGCAGCCGGTTACTACCGTACCGAGGGCCTGGAATGGGACCCGGAAACCTGGTCGGGCTCACCGTTCAAGTACTTCGCCTACGGCGCGGCGGCCACCGAGGTCGAGGTCGACGGGTTCACCGGAGCGTATCGCACGCGTCGAGTGGATATCGTGCACGACGTCGGTGACTCGCTGTCGCCGATGGTCGACGTCGGTCAGATCGAGGGCGGGTATGTTCAGGGCGCTGGCTGGTTGACGCTCGAGGATCTGCGCTGGGACACGTCGCAGGGTCCCACCCGCGGGCGTCTGCTGACGCAGTCGGCCAGTACCTACAAGCTGCCGAGTTTCTCTGAGATGCCGGAAGAGTTCAACGTGACCCTGTTCGACGAGGCGCGTGAGGAGGGTTCGATATACGGGTCGAAGGCGGTCGGCGAGCCGCCTCTGATGCTGGCGCTCAGTGTTCGAGAGGCGCTGCGTCAGGCTGTGGCCAGTTTCGGTCCGGCCGGCCGCCCGGCCACTCTTGCCTCGCCTGCCACGCCGGAGGCAGTTTTCTGGGCGCTTACCCAGGCAGCGGATGCCGTGCCTGCCGCGCGCGAACAGGTGCCCTCGAGTTCATCGGAGTCGAGTTCCGCAGAACGGGCCTCCGTTCTCGCGGAGCTCTGAGGCAGACAGCGGCAGAAGTGACGCCGACATGGAATGGCTAGCGGCAATAGAACGTCTGCGTGCCAAGCGGCGCAGTGGCGTTCTGGTCACGCTGGTCTCCTCCCGCGGGCACGCCCCGCGCAGAGCGGGCGCCAAGATGGTGGTCGATGCCAACAGTTCGTGGGATACCGTCGGCGGCGGCAATCTCGAGGCGACCGCAATCGAGCGTGCTCGGGCCTTGCTGACGGACGGGCTGGCTGGTCCGGAGTTGATCACCATAAAACTCAGTGAGAAGGCGCCGGCAGAGTATGGTGTGCAATGCTGCGGCGGAGAGGTGACCATGCTTCTGGAACCCGTGCGGGTGCGACCGGTGGTGGCGATCTGCGGTGTCGGCCACGTCGGCATCGAGCTCGCGCTGATTCTCTCGCGGCACGATCTCGAGTTGCACCTGATCGACTCACGGGAAGCCATGCTGAGGCCAGAACGACTCGCGGTGCTTCACGACGGCGCAGCGGATATCCGCGTGCGCCACGCTCCGGTGCCGGAGAGCGCGCTCAGCGAGTTGCCTGAGGGTACTCATCTGCTGATCATGACCCACGACCACGCCGAAGACCTCGCGTTGTGCGATCAGGCCCTTCGCACCCCGCAGCTGGGCACCATCGGACTGATCGGCTCGCACTCGAAATGGCGCCGGTTCCAGCTGCACTTGGGCGAAGCCGGTCACGCCCAGGAAGAGATCCAGCGCATCATCACCCCGATCGGTGTTCCTGGGATCCTGGCCAAAGAGCCGGCGGCGATCGCGGTCAGCGTGGCCGCCGGCCTCCTACTTCGATTCGAAGCGCAGCCGGCGGGGTAGTCGCCCGCTAGTACTCGATGCGGGTGTCGAGTGCGCGCCATGCGTCGAACGGCGCGATGTGGCTGGTCTCGGCTGTGATGAGTTGGGTGACCGGCATGGAACGCTCTTCCGGCGCGGTGTCGAAATAGCTGTAAAAGGCGGCATCGTCGAAACCGGCATCCGCGGCATCATGGCGGTCGGCTCCGAAATAGACGTGGTCGACGCGCGCCCAGAGCGATGAGGCCAGGCACATTGGGCACGGCTCGCAGCTGGAGTAAAGAGTGGCTCCGGACAGGCTGAAGGATCCGACTGCGGTGCAGGCAGTGCGGATTGCGGTGACTTCTGCGTGGGCGGTCGGGTCGTTGTCGGCTGTGACACGGTTTAGGCCCTCGAATACCTGCCCGTCGGCCGTGACGATGATGGCGCCGAAAGGGCCACCGCCGTTGTGGACATTGGCCGTGGCCAATTGGGTGGCCTGGTTCAGGTATTCCTGATGGCTGAGTGTCTTGTGCATTGTGGCGACTTCCTTGCTAGACGGAAGTGGGAGCGTCGCCTGTCACGGGGTGGATATCCGAGGATCGGTACGCTTCCGCTTCACTGTACTTGTGAAGGTACTGCATCGATATGGTGCAGTGACGCCCCGGTAGATAGCGACCTGGATAGGTGCCCGCCTTTGGACACTTCCGATGGTAGCATCAGCCGAAAGGGTCATGAAATTACTTTCTCTTATCGTGGATAAGTCGTGTCCCAGATAGGGCTCTGAGATGACCGACTCCCGCACCTGGCTGCGAAATCCGCAAGCGATTTTCACTGCGAACGACCTGGATGCCGGCGGAGGCATCGTCATCGACGGGAGCCGCATCGCCGAGGTCGTTGGAGCTGGTCAACTGCCGCAGACGCCGTATGAGTCCGTGTTCGAGGCGCGTGATCACGTCGTGCTGCCGGGGCTGGTCAATACTCACCATCACTTTTATCAGACGCTGACCCGCGCCTGGGCGCCGGTGGTGAACGTTGCGCTCTTCCCCTGGTTGGTCAACCTCTACCCGGTCTGGGCCCGATTGACCCCGCGCGATCTCGAACTGGCGACGACCGCGGCGCTCGCGGAGTTGCTGCTTTCGGGGTGCACGACGGCGGCCGACCATCACTATCTCTTCCCAGCTGGAATGGAAGAATCCATCGATGTTGAAGTCTCGGTCGTGCGCCAGCTCGGGATGCGCGCGATGCTCACCCGCGGCTCGATGACCCTGGGCGAAAAGGACGGCGGATTGCCGCCGCAGCAAGTCGTGCAGGATGCCGATGTGATCCTGGCGGATAGCGAGCGGCTGATAGGCCGCTACCACGAGCGCGGTGACGGCGCGCAAGTGCAGATCGCGCTGGCCCCGTGCTCGCCATTTTCGGTCACCACCGAGATCATGCGCGCCAGCGCGGAGCTCGCGGTCGCGAACGATGTCCGGCTGCACACGCACTTAGCCGAGACCATCGACGAGGAGGACTTCTGCCGCGAGACGTTCGGGCTGCGCACGGTGGATTATCTGGAGTCGGTCGGATGGTTGAGCAATCGCACCTGGCTGGCTCACGGCATCCATTTCAGTGACGATGAGATCGCCAGGCTCGGTGCTGCCGGGGTCGGCGTGGCACACTGCCCGTCCTCGAATATGCGGTTGGCTTCCGGGATCTGCCGGGCGGTCGAGCTGGAGGAGGCCGGCGCGGAAGTCGGGATCGGTGTGGACGGATCCGCGTCGAATGACGGATCAAACATGATCCTCGAAGTCCGGCAGGCACTGTATCTGCAGCGGCTGCGCTACGGTGCAGAAACGGTCACTCCGGCCCGCGCGCTCGGCTGGGCCACCCGCGGCTCCGCCCACGCGCTCGGCCGCACCGACATCGGCGAGATCGCGCCGGGCAAGCAAGCTGACTTGGCGCTTTTCACCACGAGCGGCTTGCGATTCTCGGGGAGCCACGATCCGCTGTCGGCCCTCCTGCTATGCGGGGCCGATCGGGCCGACCGGGTGATGATCGGCGGCTCGTGGCGGGTCGTCGACGGCGCGATCGAGGGCCTGGACCTTCCCGCTCTGATCGCCGAGCACTCTGCTGCTGCCCGGCGGCTGGTCGCCGGGTAACCCCACACCCCGCCTTCACGGACGGGCTCGTCGGACGGTTCGTCCTCCCCCTGTGCGCGGAGCACAGACGCATTCGTCCGCAATGAGTCTTTCGGGCTCAAGGGCGACGCCCCTGGGCCCGAAACCTGCTAGCAGAAGCCGGCGATGCCTTCCCAGGCTGCCGGAGCGGTGGATGCGCCTTCGCGCAGTACAGTGCCCTCGATGATGCCGTATGGGCGGTCCGCTGCGAAGAAGACCTCGTTG
>JBDTDV010000051.1:0-19743 GCA_039922875.1 Microbacteriaceae bacterium | reverse complement strand
CCGAGCGTGCCCATCGGCTCGCGTTCGCGGTGATCCAGGCGCTGCCGCACAGCGGCCTCGGCCGGGTCCTGCGACACTTCACGATGCCGCGGACCGACCAATCGGTGACCGCCCTCGGCCTCCGTTTCGATACCCCGTTCGGGGTGGCTGCCGGGTTCGACAAGGACGGCAAAGCGGTGCTGGGATTGGGACTGCTCGGCTTCGGCCACGTCGAGGTCGGCACCGTCACCGCGATCGCTCAACCCGGAAACCCTCGGCCGCGGTTGTTCCGGCTGATTCCGGACCGTGCCCTGGTGAATCGGATGGGCTTCAATAATGGCTCGGCGGCGGTGGCGGCAGGCAGGCTGCGTCGGATCGTGAATCGGAGCACCCGCCCGGTGCTCGGGGTCAACATCGGCAAGAGCCGGGTGGTGGACGTCGCGGCCGCAACCGCAGATTATCTGGCCAGCGCTGCTTCGGTAGCCGCGACGGCGGACTATCTCGTGGTCAACGTCAGCTCACCGAATACTCCGGGGCTGCGCGGCCTCCAAGAGCTCGACAAGCTGACTCCGCTGCTCACGGCCGTTGCGCAGGCGGCGGCCGGAACGCCGTTGCTGGTAAAAATCGCACCGGATCTCCTCGACGACGAGGTCGTGCACATTTCCGAGCTCGTGCTCCGGTTGGGATTGGCCGGGATCATTGCGACGAATACCACGCTTTCCCGAGCCGGATTGAGCACCCATCCAGCTCGGGTGGCTGAAGCCGGAGCGGGAGGCCTGTCCGGGGCCCCGCTGGCGGCCCGCTCCGTGCAGGTGCTGCGGTTGATCCGATCCGTGCTACCGGCAGAGGTGTGCGTGATCTCGGTCGGCGGGGTTCAGACGGCGACGGATGTCATCGAGCGCCTCGACGCCGGCGCCACCCTGGTGCAGGGATATACCGGATTCATTTACCATGGGCCGTTCTGGGCGCGTGCCATCAATCGCGGATTGGACCAACTGCGCGGGCAGGCCGACTAACCGAACAGGTTCGGATCCAGGCCGTCGAGGACGGTTAGTCCCGACGCGGGTAATCGCGAGCCGCTGGCCGGGATGTCGGCCGCGGGCTTGGCGCCTGGCCATCCGGGTCCGGAAGGAATGGGGCTGCCGTCCTGATAGGCGGTCGCCACCGCCCTGGCCCTCAGGTCGGCCGCCTCGTTCAGCTCGTGGCCGGCGTGGCCCTTGACCCACTCGAAGCGGTAGCTGCGGCCGGTGGTCGCCGCATCCAGCCGTCGCAGAAGTTCGAGATTCTGAACCGGCTTACCGTCGGCCCTTCGCCAGCCCTTACGTTTCCAGCCCGGCATCCACTTGCTCACCGCGTTGATCGCATACTGGCTGTCGCAGAGAATATGCAGGGTCTCGCCCGGCAGGTGCGCGGTTGCCGTGAACAGGTCCAGCACGGCCATCAGCTCACCCTGGTTGTTCGTGCCGTGCGGCCATCCGCCGGCAGCCCAGCGGTCATCATCCACGTACCAGGCCCATCCAGCCGGTCCCGGATTCCCCAGGGCGGAGCCGTCCGCGGCCGCGAGAATCGTCATGCCGGCATCAGTGCGGGTACTGTCCGCGTTTGACCTGCGGCTTAGGCAGCCGGATCATCCGCAATTGCAGGGCACGCATCGCCGAATACCAGCGCACGCCCTTTTCGACCTTGGAACTGCCGAATTTGGCGCCGAGCTTTTTTGTCACCACGGCACCGAGCACGATGCTGTCGACCACCGCGACCAGGAAGAACAGCCAGAGGGCGATGATTCCGAAGAATTGAACGTCGCGCTGCGGGAAGAAGGTGAGGATGATCACTAAGAACATCACCGGGATCATGAACTCGCCGACGTTGAATCGGGCATCCACATAATCCCGCACGAAGCGGCGCTGGGGGCCCTTGTCCCGCGCGGTCAAATAACGGTCGTCGCCGGCTGCCATGCCGACTCTGGCCCGGTCGCGCGCCTGTGCCGCCTTGGCCCTGGCCTGCTTGGCCGCTTCCTTGCGGTCGTTGGGCACCAGCGGTCGTTTGCGGGCGGCCTCCTGTTGTCTCCTGGTGGGCGTGGAGTGTCCCTTGCCGGCCGCCAACCGGTCGGCGGTCTGCTGCGCCGTTTCGAGCGTCGGCTCGGAATGCGAGTCGGATGATTGCTTTGCCACGTTGCTTCCTCGGTCGTCGTCTCCGATTAAGATTACCGGTATGACGCGACCCCAAGAGCCAGTAGAGGAATCCGTTCGGTTAGCTGTACAGGAAGGGATCCCGAGGGCCGTCGCCGATCTGTCCAACCTGGTGCGGATCCCGTCCGTGTCCTGGGACGCATTCGATCCCGCCCAGGTCGCCGCCAGTGCGGATGCTGTGGCGGCGCTGATCACTGATCTCGGCGTCTTCGACGACGTGCGAGTGACCAGAGCGCCTATCGGGGCAGGGCCTGAACTGGGCCAGCCGGCCGTGCTGGCTACCCGGGCCGCTAAAAATGGCAGGCCGACCATCCTGCTGTACGCACACCATGACGTCCAGCCGCCCGGAGATGACAAGGACTGGGACAGCGTTCCGTTCGAACCAACCGCCCGCGGAGACCGGCTCTACGGGCGGGGCGCATCGGATGATAAGGCAGGCGTCATGACGCACGTGGCCGCGATCCGGGCAATCACCAAGGCCATCGGGACTGATTTTGATCTGGGGATCGCCGTTTTCATCGAGGGCGAAGAAGAGTTCGGTTCCCGATCGTTCTCGAACTTCCTTCGGCAGAACCAGGCCGCGCTGGCCGCGGACGTCATTGTCGTCGCCGATTCGGACAACTGGGATCTCGACACCCCGGCTCTGACCGTTGCGTTGCGCGGAAACGTGACGTTCCGACTCACGGTCGCCACTCTGGGCCATGCGTCGCACTCAGGTATGTTCGGCGGTGCTGCTCCCGACGCCATGCTCGCCATGATTCGCCTGCTGGCCACACTTCACGCGGATGACGGTTCGGTAGCGGTATCCGGGCTCACCGGCCAGGAAGATCTACCGACGCCGGATTACAGCCAGGAGCGGCTGAGACAGGAGGCCGCGCTGCTCGAGGGTGTGCGCTCGATCGGACACGGTGACGTATTGAACCGGATCTGGTATCAGCCTGCCATCACGGTCACCGGAATCGACGCGCCGACGGTGGCGAACGCGTCGAACACGCTGATCCCGCGGGTTTGCGTCCGGATCAGTGCCAGGATCGCTCCTGGCCAGCACGCGGCCGATGCATTCCGAGCGATTGAAGCACACTTGCGCAACAACGCACCATTCGGCGCGCACATCGAGATTGACGATGTTGACACCGGTGACCCCTTTCTGGTCGACACCAGCGGCTGGGCGGTGGCCGAGGCTAAGCGGGCCATGGCCGACGCGTGGGGCGAGCAGCCGGTGGAAACCGGGATCGGAGGCTCCATTCCGTTCATCTCGGATCTGGTCAGGGTATTTCCCGATGCCCAGATCCTGGTCACCGGAGTCGAAGACCCCGACAGCCGGGCGCACAGTCCGAACGAGTCGCAGCACCTGGGCGTTTTTGCCCGTTCTATCGGCACCGAGGCGCTCCTGCTGGCGCGCCTGAACGAGAGGACGGACTAAGCCGATTATCGGCGGATGGCATTAGAATGATCCTCAAATCGGACGAAGAGGGAGTCTCATGACCGAGAGCACACTGACCCACGCCGCCGCCCATGGCGTCAGCCTGAGCGATCAAGCCGCTGACAAGGTCAAGTCGCTGTTGGCCCAGGAGGGCCGGGACGACTTGCGGCTTCGCGTGGCGGTGCAGCCGGGTGGCTGTTCCGGCCTGGTTTACCAGCTGTATTTCGATGAGCGGACGCTCGACGGCGACGCGACGGTGGAGTTCGACGGCGTGGAGGTCGTCGTCGACAAGATGAGCGTTCCCTACCTCGATGGCGCAATTATCGACTTCGAAGACACCATTGCGAAGCAGGGATTTACGATCGATAACCCGAATGCCGGAGGAAGCTGTGCCTGTGGAGACAGCTTCCACTGAATCGAGAAGCCGGCAGCAGTCGGAGATATCTCAAGAAGACCGCCCGGCTCGGGCGGTCTTCTTGTTTATTCCGGCGCGTGGCCCGGAGTAAGCTGAAGGCGTTCAAATACAGTTGGAAGTAACTGTTCATGAGACTCTCGAAAGGTCACCGGTGCGCCACAATCGTCGTCTCCGATGGGCTGCTATTCCGATCGCAGCGACGCTCGTCTTGATCCTTGCCGGCTGCACGCAAGCGCAGCTGCATGGTTTCCTGCCTGGATTTGTCGAGGGGGAGGCGCCGGTCACCAACCACACAGAACGAGTTTCCGGGTTATGGGTGACCTCTTGGATCGTCCTGCTGATCATCGGCTTCATCGTCTGGGGCCTGATCCTGTGGACCATGGTGGTGTACCGGCGCAGGAAGGGACAGACCGGGCTTCCGCCTCAGATGCGGTACAACCTGCCGATCGAGATCTTCTACACGGTCGTGCCGTTCATTCTGGTGCTGGGCTTCTTCGCATTCACGGTGCGCGACCAGGTGGCTATTGAGGCGCGTTTCCCAGCGCCCGACCAGGTGATCCAGGTATACGCAAAGCAGTGGGCCTGGGACTTCGACTACAAGACCGAGGGCGCGTACTCACCTGGAATCCAGGCTCAGCCCGACGACTCCAACGCTCGCCCGGGTTCCATCGTGGAGGCGGAACTGCCCACCCTGTATCTTCCGATCGGGAAGAAGATCGAGTTGGAGCTCCATTCCCGAGACGTGATCCACTCGTTCTGGGTGCCCACCTTCCTGTACAAGAAAGACGTCATCCCCGGGCATATCAACTACATGTCGCTGATCCCGGAGCGAGAAGGCACCTATGCCGGCAAGTGCGCCGAGTTGTGCGGTGAATATCATTCCCAGATGCTCTTCAACGTCAAGGTCGTTTCTCAGGATAAATACGACCAGTACATCGCGTCACTGAAGGCGGCGGGCTATACCGGTGATCTGGGATCGCAGTACGATCGCAATCAGAACCTGCCCGGCACGAGTGCGCCGAAGACCAATGAGTAGGGGCAATTGAGATGAGCACCACGACAATTACGGCTCCGGTTACCAATGCGCCACCGTCGGCGCAACCACCGGTGACCCCGGGAGCACAGCGAAAAGGAAACATCCTGGTCAGCTGGATCACCTCCACCGACCACAAGACGATCGGGTACATGTACCTGATCACCTCGTTCGTGTACTTCTGCCTCGGCGGCGTGATGGCCCTGATCATGCGGGCGCAGCTGTTCGAGCCAGGCATGCACCTCGTGGAATCCAAAGAGCAGTACAATCAGCTGTTCACCATGCACGGCACCATCATGCTGTTGATGTTTGCGACGCCTCTGTTCGCCGGATTCGTCAACTTCATCATGCCGTTGCAGATCGGTGCGCCCGACGTGGCGTTCCCGCGGTTGAACGCGCTGGCGTATTGGTTCTACAGCTTCGGCAGTCTGATCGCCGTCGCCGGCTTCCTGACCCCGCAGGGGGCGGCATCCTTCGGATGGTTCGGCTATGCGCCGTTGTCCAGTACCACGTTCTCGCCAGGGGTCGGCGGCAACCTGTGGGTGATGGGGCTGGCCTTAAGCGGCTTCGGCACGATCTTGGGCGCGGTGAACTTCATCACGACGATCATCACCCTGCGGGCACCGGGGATGACCATGTTCCGGATGCCGATCTTCACCTGGAATGCGCTGATCACCTCGATCATCGTGTTGATGGCGTTCCCCGTGCTGGCCGCTGCGCTGTTCGGGCTTGCCGCCGATCGGGTGTTCAACGCTCATATTTATGACGCGGCCAATGGTGGTGCACTGCTCTGGCAGCACCTGTTCTGGTTCTTCGGGCATCCGGAGGTGTACATTATTGCGCTGCCGTTCTTCGGCATCGTGACCGAGGTGTTCCCGGTGTTCAGTCGAAAGCCGGTCTTCGGCTACAAGACCTTGGTTTATGCCACGATCGCCATCGCGTCGCTGTCGGTCACGGTGTGGGCGCACCACATGTATGTGACCGGTGGCGTGCTCCTTCCGTTCTTCTCCCTGATGTCGATGCTGATCGCGGTGCCGACCGGCGTGAAGATCTTCAACTGGATCGGTACCATGTGGCGGGGCTCTGTCACATTCGAGTCGGCAATGCTGTGGGCGATCGGATTTCTGGTCACCTTCACGTTCGGCGGCCTGACCGGCGTGATCCTGGCATCACCGCCGCTGGACTTCCACGTCTCGGACACATATTTCGTGGTCGCGCACTTCCACTACGTCGTGTTCGGCACGGTTGTGTTCGCCATGTTCAGTGGATTCTACTTCTGGTGGCCGAAATGGACCGGCAGACTACTGAACGAACGGCTGGGCAAGATCCACTTCTGGATGCTATTCATCGGGTTCCACACCACCTTCCTGATCCAGCATTGGCTGGGTGTTATCGGGATGCCTCGACGGTACGCCACGTATAGCCCGCAGGACGGCTTCACCTGGATGAACCAAGTGTCCACGGTCGGTGCGATGATCTTGGGAGCCTCGATGATCCCGTTCTTCCTGAACGTCTATCTCACCTCGCGGTACGCACCCAAGGTCACTGTCAACGACCCCTGGGGTTACGGCCGGTCACTGGAGTGGGCGACGAGTTGCCCGCCGCCCAGGCATAACTTCACCTCGATCCCGCGGATCAGGAGCGAATCGCCGGCCTTTGACCTCAATCACCCGGAGGCGGGTATACCACTTGGTGTTGGCCCCGGTAAGGATGCGCCCGATGCGCCGATCCGAGACCTCTCCGACGATAAGGTGAAGTGACATGGGTACCAATGCCAAGATTTTCTGGATCATTGCGGGGTTCTTCTTCATTGTCTCCGTCGGGTACATGGTCTGGGGGTGGCTTACCAACCATGCGATCGAGTGGTCCGGTGGTACGCCGTTGGCGCTGGTGGCGCTGTTCACCGCGTTTGTCGCGTTCTATCTAGGGCGGGTCCATGCCGGTCAAACCGGTGAACTGCCAGAGGACCGGCTCGACGGGAATATCGATGACGGCGATCCGGAACTCGGTCACTTCAGTCCTTGGAGCTGGTGGCCGTTCCTGATCAGCGGGGCCGCGGCCCTTGCATTTCTTGGAATAGCGGTCGGATTTTGGATCACGTTCGTTGGCGTCACCTTCGCGGTGGTTTGCCTGGTCGGCTGGACGTTCGAGTACTACCGCGGCTACTTCGCCCGCTGATCGGCGCCGTCAGGAACGGGCGAAGGCGAGTACATCTACGGAAACCGTCGCCGCGCTCAGCTGGGCGCTCGATGGAGTATTCAGCCGATCCGGGTGATGGGCAGACGGCCCCATCGCGATGATATCGGCCAGGGCGGCCGCGGTGATTCCGGCGGAAAACGCCACGGCACGCCGCGTGCTCAGGGTGAACCGGCCTTCGAAGCTTTTGATCAGCTGTTCCGGTTTTCCGGCCGGGACTCTCAGCGCGAGACCCAGCTCCTGAAGCTCTCCCAGGTGTTCCGGACGCGGGGTCACCACGATGATGGTCCCGCCGGGTTTGAGGATCCGATGGAACTCGTCGGGGTTGTGTGGCGCGAAAGCGTTCAGGGCCACGTCGGCCGAAGCATCCCGGATCGCCAGTGGACGCCACAGATCGGCCACCAGGCCAACCACGGCGGGTGCGCACGAACGTGCCATGGCCACGGCGTAGGGCGAGAGGTCCACGGCGAGTGCGCCCCAGCGCGGTCGTGGTCGAAGCAGAGCGGATAGGTAATAGCCCGTGCCGCAGCCGAAGTCGACCAGCTGACCGGACGATCTGTATGGAGCCAGCTCCGCAACCGCATCTGCGATGGGTTTGAAGACGCCGGAATCCAACACCCGGGCTCGCGCATCCAGCATGTCCGCATCGTCACCGCGAAATCGGCTGGGTGCGGTCAGAGAATTCAGATAGCCGCGCCTATTGCAGTCGAGGCTGTGCCCGGCAGCGCAGATCAGGGTCAGCGGCCCTTGCGGTCGCAGTCGGCGACCGCAATGCGGGCATCGTAGCCACTGAACCAGCCGCTCGCCGAGCGACTGGCCCAGCGGTACCGCCTGAGGCTGGCTCAGTGGTGACCGTGACCTTCGGTGAGTTGGTGTTGTGTCGGCGGCTCGATCCGATCCTCGAAGAACCATCGGGACAGCGCAGCCCGCAACCGCTCAGCGCCAGTGATCTTTCCCGAGCTATTGGGCCGCAACATCAGCGGCTTGTAGCTTTCGAAGCTGACCAAGCGCCAGCGCTCGTACTCGTCGAGCTGTTCATGGACCTCGATGAACTCGCCACCGGGAAGCTTCACGATCCGGCCGGACTCATAGCCGTGCAACGCAATCGTCCGGTCCTTCTTCTGCAGTGCCAGACAGATCCGTTTGGCGACGAAGAAGGCGACGATTGGACCGAGGATGGCAATTGCTTGCAGAGAATGGATCACTCCCTCCATGGTCAGGTGGAAGTGGGTAGCGATCAGGTCTGAGGCCGCTGACGCCCACAGCGCGGCGTAGAAGGTGACCCCTGCAGCGCCGATGGCGGTCCGGGTCGGCGCGTTGCGGGGGCGGTCCAGCATGTGGTGCTCTCGCTTGTCGCCGGTGATCCAGGCCTCGATGAACGGGTAGAGCGCCACGAGCACCAGGAACACACCGATGACGATCAGCGGCACGAGGATGTTGAATGACCAGGTGTGGTCGAGCCAGACGAATTCCCAGCCCGGCGGAATCAGCCGGAGTGCTCCGTCGGCGAACCCGATATACCAGTCCGGCTGGGTGCCAGCAGATACCGGAGACGGATCATACGGTCCATAGTTCCAGATCGGGTTGATCGTGAAGAACGAAGCGATCAGAACCAGAACGCCGAAGACGATGAAGAAGAATCCGCCTGCCTTGCCGGCGTACACCGGGAGGACCGGATACCCGGCGACATTCTGCTGTGTTCTGCCGGCGGCCGGGTACTGGGTGTGTTTATGTACCACGACGAAAACCAGGTGCAGCGCGATCAGGGCCAGCAGGAGTCCGGGCAGCAGCAGAATATGCAGCGAATAGAGCCGTCCGACGATGTCGGTACCGGGGAACTCGCCCCCGAAGAGCAGGAACGAGATCCAGGTGCCGACCAGCGGGATTCCCTTGACCATTCCGTCGATGATGCGCAGGCCATTGCCGGAGAGCAGATCGTCGGGGAGTGAATACCCGGTGAAACCCTCGGCCATTGCGAGGACGAACAGCACGAAGCCGATCACCCAATTCAATTCGCGGGGCTTGCGGAAGGCGCCGGTGAAGAAAATCCGCAACATGTGCAGACCGATCCCGGCGACGAACAGCAACGCCGCCCAATGATGGATCTGGCGGATCAGCAGGCCGCCGCGGATGTCGAAGGAGATATTCAACGTCGAGGACATCGCGGAGGACATCTCCATGCCCTTGAGCGGCACGAAGGAACCGTCGTATTGTACCGGCGCCATCGAGGCTTGGAAGAAGAAGGTCAAGAAGGTCCCGGTGAGCAGGATGACCACGAAGCTGTACAGGTTCACTTCGCCGAGAAGGAATGACCAGTGGTCCGGGAAGATCTTGCGGCCTAACTCCTTGACCAGACCGGAAACGCTCGTGCGCTCATCGATGTATTTTGCCGCGGCAGCGGTGAAACCGCCGTCCTTTTTCGCCACGGCCCGCGTGTCAGTTGACGTGCTCAATTGCGCTCCCAGAAACTCGGTCCAACAGGCTCGGTGAAATCGCTACGCGCGATCAGATAGCCTTCCGCGTCTACCGTGATGGGTAGTTGGGGCAGCGGTCGTTTCGCCGGTCCGAAGATCACCTTTGCCTCATGCGTGATGTCGAACTGCGATTGGTGGCATGGGCACAGCAAGTGGTGGGTCTGCTGTTCATACAGGGCGACCGGGCAGCCGACGTGGGTGCAGATCTTGGAGTAGGCGACGATCCCGTCGTAATTCCAGTTCTTACGGTCAGCCGAAACGTGCAGGTCCTGCACGGGCAGCCGCATCAGCAATACGGCAGCCTTGGCCTTCTCTTCGAGCTTGTCGGACTTCTCGTTGAGTCCTTCCGGGATGACATGGAACGCAGACCCGATGGTCACGTCTGCGGCTCTAATCGGGGTGCCCGACGGGTCCAAGGTGAGCCGGGTACCTTTTTCCCACATCGTGTGCTTGAGCAATGCCACCGGATCCTTGTCCTGCGGACCCCAGCCGCGGAACAGCACGACGGCCGGTAGCGGGAATACGACCAACGCCCCGATGAGGGAGTTGCGGATCAACGTTCTCCGGCCGAAGCCGGACTCCTGGTTTGCTTCTTCGAAGATCTCGACGGCTCGCGCTTGTGTTTCCGCATCGCCGCCGACCGGATGCCTGAGATCGACACCCTCCTTCGCCGACATGAGTGACTTGCTCCAGTGCACCGCGCCGATGCCGAGGGCCAGCAACGCCAGCGCCATACCGATCCCGATGAACATGTTGTTCAAACGCACCGAACCGGGGTCCGAACCATTGATCGGGAAGAGCATGTAGGCCGCGATCGCCCATACGCTGCCGACGATAGAGAGGTAGAACAGGGTATAGACGACGCGTTCCGCCCGACGTTCCTTTTTCGGGTCGAGATCGGTCACCCGAGCCCGATGCGGTGGGAATCCGGGATTCTCGATCGAGTCCGCTATCAGTACCGCCGAACCAGGGTTTCCCTCTCTGACCGGTTCGACGGCCGACGAATCGCCAGCGGCGAGATCCTTGCCGCTGTTATCGTCCTGTGCCATTGTTCTCCTTTGCGCGCTGTGTCAATGTCCGGTCGTCGATCAGTTCGACTTCGCGGTGATCCATACGGTGACTCCGACGATCGCGCCGAGCCCGAAGATCCAGAGGAACAGACCCTCGGACACCGGGCCCAAGGATCCGAGATCATATCCGCCGGGGGAGGGGTGGGTGTCAAGGAAGTTGAGGTAGGAGATGATATCGCGCTTATCGGACTGTGAGATATTCGCGTCGTTGAACACCGGCATGTTCTGCGGGCCGGTCTCCATCGCCTCGTAGATGTGCTTGGGAGTCACGCCGTTCAGCGGCGGTGCGAATTTGCCCTCGGTCAGCGCGCCGCCAGCACCGGCGACGTTATGGCACATCGCGCAATTGGTGCGGAACAGCACTCCGCCATTGGTCACGTCACCGTTGGCATCCAGCACAGATCCCTCAGGGATCGCCGGGCCGGGGGCGAGCGACGCGACGTACGCCGCGAGCTGCGCGGTCTGTTCCTCGGTGAACTGCGGCGGCTTCTGCTGCGCCTGCGGCCCGTTCATCGCCATCGGCATCCGGCCGGTACCCACCTGGAAATCAACTGACGCAGCACCGACGCCGATCAGGCTGGGCGCAACACCGGAGCCCTGTGCCTGCAGACCGTGACAGGTGGCGCAGTTGGCCATGAAGAGCTTCTTGCCCTGATCGATGGATTGTTGCGAGGCCGCCTGCGTCTCGGCTGAAGCCGTAGACGAATTGAACACCGCGTACGCGCCCCCGGTCATCCCGAGTGCGAGTGCGAGCAGGGCAACCATGGCCAGCGGATGCCGGCGGCCGGTCTTGCGGTTCTTGTGAACCGACTGGTGCGGTTTGTGGCGCATAGTGTTGTGGCTAGCTCCCGATTCCTATTTGAGAATGTAGATGACCAGGAAGAGGCCGATCCAGACAACGTCGACGAAGTGCCAGTAGTAGGAGACCACGATCGCGCTGGTCGCCTCCTTATGGCCGAAGTTCTTGACCGCGAAGGCTCTGCCGATGACCAGCAAGAAGGCGATCAGCCCGCCGGTAACGTGCAGGGCGTGGAAACCGGTGGTGATATAGAAGGCCGACCCATAGGCATCCGAGTTGAGCGTCATCCCCTCCGACACCAAAGTGGCGTACTCATTGACCTGTCCGGCTACGAAGACGGCGCCCATCACATAGGTCAGGGTGAACCACTCGACCATGCCCCATTGGGTGATCTTCCAGCCCGTTGCTCTGGCCTGCAGGCGCTCGGCGGCGAAGACGCCGAACTGACAGGTGACAGATGACGCGACCAGGATCAGGGTGTTCACCAGCGCGTAGGTGACATTGTGCTTGGCCGTCATTGCGGCCCACAGATCGGGTGAGGTCGACCGCAGGGTGAAGTAGATGGCAAAGAGGCCGGCGAAGAACATGACCTCGCTGCCAAGCCAGACGATCGTCCCAACGGCGACAACATTGGGGCGCTTCACCATTGGTGCGCTATGCAGGTGGGGAATCGAGGTGCTCGTCACCGTTCCATTATGGCCGATATCCGCGGATCGTTTGTCATTCTTGCCAGCCGATTGCATTTCAATTCTCCGGAATGCTGTTGGTTAGACTCGCAGCTATGTCCGAATCTGCTACCTGGCCCCAGATCATCAGCTCGCTTCTCTTGGGTGAGGATCTGAGCGTTGCGAATGCGGCGTGGGCTATGGAGCAGGTGATGACCGGTGCGGCCGCCCCGGCTCAGTTGGCCGGATTCCTTGTTGCCCTTCGTGCGAAGGGCGAAACGGTGGATGAGATCGTAGGCTTCCGAGATGCGATCCTCGACCACGCGGTCCCTCTGAACGTTGATCCGATGGCTTTGGACATCGTCGGAACCGGCGGCGACGGGTTCGGCACGGTGAATGTGTCGACCATGGCGGCGGTCATCGCCGCGGCCGCCGGCGTGCCGGTGGTCAAACACGGCAACCGTGCGGCCAGCTCCTCCTCCGGTTCATCGGATGTGCTGGCGGCCCTCGGCATCGATCTCACGCTGTCGGCCGATCGGGTCGCCGAGGTCTTCACCGAAACCGGAATCACCTTTGCTTTCGCCTCGGCGTTCCATCCCGGATTCCGTCACGCCGGCGCAACCCGCGCGGCCTTAGGCATCCCGACGGTATTCAATTTCCTCGGCCCGCTGTGCAACCCGGCCAGGCCCGAGGCGTCAGCGGTCGGGGTCGCCAATCTGGAGCAAGTGCCGCTAATCGTCGGGGTGTTCCAGACCAGGGGAGCGACCGCGCTGGTGTTCCGGGGTGACGACGGATTGGACGAGATTTCCACCACTGGGCACAGCCACGTCTGGGAGGTCTCCCGCGGTCTGGTCACCGAGCATGACATCGAGCCACGGGACCTCGGTCTCGACCGGTCGAAGATGGCCGACCTTGTCGGCGGCGACCCGCAGCATAACGCTGAGGTGGTCAGGGAGGTGTTGGGCGGTTTGCAGGGGCCGATCCGGGACATTGTTCTGCTCAACGCCGCGGCCGGCCTGGTGGCCTACCAACTGGCATCAGACCCCGCGCTGGGGCAAAGCAGCATTCTCGATCGCTTCCGCACTCAGATGGCGATCGCCGCGAAGACGATCGACTCCGGCGCTGCGGCACGAAAACTCGACGAGTGGGTTGCCGCAACCGGACGCAGCACGCCCAGTCTGGCTTCTGAAAAGGCATAGCCGCCGCCGCTTTAGCGAAGCATAATGGGGGAATCAGGATGTCGGTTCACTGTCAGGGAGGCACGTCGTGAAGAAACTCATCAACGATCCGAAGGATGTCGTCCCGGAGTCGGCGGCAGGCTTCGCCGCTGCGCACGCCGATCTGGTCTCGCTGTCAACCGATCCGATCTATATCTGGCGCACGGACGCGCCGGTATCGGGCAAAGTCGCATTGATCAGCGGCGGCGGCAGCGGACACGAGCCGCTGCACGCCGGCTTTGTCGGCTTCGGCATGCTGGACGCCGCAATCCCCGGTCCGGTGTTCACCTCGCCGACCCCTGATCCGATCCTTGCCGCAACGCAGGCGGTCAGCGCCGGCGCCGGAGTGGTTTACCTGGTGAAGAACTACACCGGCGACGTGCTGAACTTTGAAACCGCCGCCGAGATGGCCGGCGCCGACGGGATCGATGTGCAGACCGTCGTGATCAATGACGACGTCGCGGTGCAGGACTCGCTGTACACGGCCGGGCGTAGGGGAGTGGCCGGCACCGTGCTGGTCGAGAAAATCGCCGGAGCCTGTGCCGAAGGTGGCGCCGCGATTGACGAGGTGGTGCGGGTGGCGCAACGCGTGAACGACCGCGTTCGGTCCATGGGCGTGGCGTTGACCGCCGGTACCGTGCCACATGCCGGAGAACCGGGATTCGTCTTAGCCGAGGACGAGATCGAACTCGGTGTGGGGATACACGGCGAGCCGGGCCGCGCCAGGATCCCTCTGGAATCGGCCGACGGGATCACCGAAAAATTGCTGACCCCCATCATGGACGACCTCGGCCTGGTCACCGGGGACCAGGTGCTGCTGTTCGTGAACGGCATGGGCGGCACCCCGCAGATGGAGTTGTACATTGTGTACCGGCACGCCGCACAACTGCTGGCGGAGCGTGGTGTGGAGGTGAGTCGGAACCTGGTCGGAACCTATGTCACCTCTTTGGAGATGCAGGGCTGCTCGATCAGCGTGCTGAAGCTCGACGACGAGTTGACGGAGCTCTGGGATGCGCCGGTACAGACCCCGGCGTTGCGCTGGGGACGTTGAGGGGCACCGGCGGATGGCAACGATGAACCTGGATCAGCAATGGGCCAGGGAATGGGTTCGCCTCGCCGCTGCTGTGCTCTCCGAGCATCGCCTTGAGCTGGTTTCGCTGGATCGGGAGATCGGCGACGGCGATCACGGTGAGAACATGGATCGCGGCTTCAGTGCGGTGACCGGGAAATTGAGTCAGTTGCCGGGCGAGGCAAGCGCGTCGGACATCTTCAAACTGGTTGGGATGACCCTGATCTCCACCGTGGGTGGCGCCGCGGGTCCGCTCTACGGAACGGCATTCATCCGGGCCGCGACGGCTACCGCAGGGGCGCAGACGGTTGATTCCGATGGTCTGGTCTCTCTGCTGACCGCGGCCAGAGACGGTGTCGTGGCGCGCGGTAAAGCCGAGGTCGGCGACAAGACTATGGTCGACGCATGGACTCCTGCGGTGGACGCGGCGGCGGCTGCGGCCCAGGACGGCTCGGATCCAGCTGCGGTACTGGCAGCTGCGGCGCAGGCGGCAGAAGCGGGGGCATTGGCCACCGAACCATTGGTTGCGCACAAGGGTCGCGCCAGTTATCTGGGTGAGCGCGCTGTCGGCCATCGCGACCCGGGGGCGCAGTCCAGCGCGCTGCTGTTGCGGGCCGCAGCGGATGCCGCAGCAGGGGCATAGCCGTGTCGGCATCCGTCGGGTTGGTCTTCGTCTCACACAGTGACAAGGTTGCCGCGGGCCTGGTCGAAATCGCGCGCCAAATGGCGCCTTCGGTGGCCATGGCTGCTGCAGGGGGAACCGATGACCAAGCGGTGGGTACCAGTTTCCAGAAGGTCGGCGACGCGATCCGTGCGGTGAACTCCGGCAGTGGGGTTGTCATCCTGTGCGATCTTGGGTCGGCGATTTTGACCGCGGAGACGGCGATCGAACTGCTCGACCCACCGGGTCACGAGGTGCATATCGTCGATGCCCCCCTGGTCGAGGGAGCGGTTGCCGCCGCCGTCGCAGCCGAGACCGGCGCTCCTGTCGCCGAGGTCATCGCTGCGGCGCAGAGTGCGAATCGGTCGGCGCCCGATGACGCGAAGGACCCGCCTGCGGCGGCCGGGGGGTATCGGCGCATCGTCACCCTGACCAACCGTGACGGCCTGCACGCGCGGCCCGCGGCGGAGTTTGTGAAGCTCGCCGCCACGTTCGGCGTGCCGGTCACCGTCAACCAGGTGGATGCGAAGAGTCTGTTGGGCATCATGTCTCTCGGCCTGGTCAGCGGAGCAACGGTGGAGATCGCCTCGGATGAGAGCGGCGGAGCGGCGGCGGTCGACGCCCTGGCCGATTTGGTCGAATCGGGATTCGGCGAGAAGTAGTCCCGTCGCGGGATTCAGGCCTTGACCTTGGCTTCCGGTCGGGGGACAGTGAAGAGTATGAGTCCTCTCACACCCGTGTTGTCTCCGGAACAGACCGCATCACGATTGGATGGGAGCGGCTTCGTGCAGCTGCGCGGCAGCCTGCACGCCTCGTTCTCTACCGGCGATTTCGTCTCAGCTGCGCGGCTCGTCGCGGACGTCGGGAACGCGGCCGAAGCCATGAACCACCACCCGGACATCCAGCTCGGGTACGGAAGCGTGTCATTTCGGCTCAGTTCGCACGATGCCGGTGGCGTCACCGAGCGCGATCTTCAGCTGGCTGCGCAGATCTCCGAGTTGGCCACTGCCGCCGGAGCACGCGTGCAGCCGGGCACGCCAGCCGAGTACGAAGTGGCCATCGACTGCATGGACGCGGGGGCGATTCGCGATTTCTGGCGGGTCGGCCTTGGCTATCAGGAGCGAGAGGACGGCGACGGCGACGTGTCGTTGATCGACCCGAGGGGGAGTGGGCCGACTGTCTGGTTCCAGCAGATGGGAACACCCCGCTCTGACCGCAACCGGCTTCACCTCGACGTGTACGTACCGACCGTAGAGGCTAAGGATCGGGTCGCCGCCATAGTGACCGCCGGCGGAACCCTGATGACCGACGAGCATGCGCCGGCCTGGTGGGTTTTGGCCGATGTCGACGGGAACGAGCTTTGCGTCTGCACCTCAGAACGCTAGGCTCCGATCGCTGGACGGCCGCCGCGGACATGACGGCGGGCATGAAGGAGGACGAGCGATGCGATGGAAGTTAGTGGATGGGGCGCAGCTGTCCGGGGAATCGTCAACGTACGTCGTCGCGCTCGATATCGGTGATGAGGCCGTCGCATCCCTCACCACGATGGCAAAGGAACACGAACTGTCCAACGCGCAGATCACTGCCGTTGGAGCGTTTCAGAAAGCCGTGGTCGGCTGGTTCGATCGGGAGAGCCGGAGCTACCGGCGCATTCCGGTGCAGGAGCAGTGCGAGGTGCTGTCCCTGATCGGCGATATCGTGGGCTCCGATAGCGGCCCGCAACTTCACCTGCATGCCGTGCTCGGGCTTTCCGACGGCAGCACCCGTGGTGGACACCTCCTTGAAGGGACGGTGTGGCCAACCCTGGAGGTCGTGATCCGCGAATCGCCGGCCGGTTTGCGCAAGACAAATCGTCCGGAGATCGGTCTCGCCCTGATCGATATCGACCGGTCGAGCTGAGCCGTTGGTGCTCGGAGTCCGCTGCACCCTTTTTGATCAGCGACGGTAGCCGTCCGGGAATCACCGGCTGAACGGGCCGCCGTCGAGCGTGCCCTACTGTATTTGTATGTCCAAAGTTCTCAGCAGTCTCCCCGTCGGCCAGCGAGTCGGAATTGCGTTCTCAGGGGGCCTCGACACCTCCTGCGCTGTTGCCTGGATGCGCGAGAAGGGCGCGGTTCCGTGCACGTATACCGCGGACATCGGCCAGTACGACGAGCCGGACATCGGGGCGGTTCCCGGGCGCGCTATCGAGTACGGAGCTGAGATCGCCCGGCTGGTCGATGCGAAGAGCCCGCTGGTCGAGGAGGGACTCGTCGCCCTGCAGTGCGGCGCATTCCACATTCGCTGCGCCGGCAAGACCTACTTCAACACCACGCCACTAGGCCGTGCGGTCACCGGAACGATGTTGGTGCGCGCGATGAAGGAGGACGAAGTAGACATTTGGGGCGACGGTTCCACCTACAAGGGCAATGATATCGAGCGGTTCTATCGTTACGGGCTGATGGCGAATCCGCGCTTGCGCATCTACAAACCATGGCTCGACGCGGAGTTTGTCAGTGAACTCGGCGGACGAACCGAGATGAGCCAGTGGCTGATCGCGCGAGGATTTCCATACCGCGACGCGACCGAGAAGGCGTACAGCACCGATGCCAATATCTGGGGCGCCACGCACGAGGCGAAGCGTCTTGAGCAGCTGAGCTCGAGCCTGGAGATCGTGCAGCCGATTATGGGCGTTGCCGCGTGGCGGGATGATATCGAGGTTTTGACCGAGGACGTCTCGATCCGGTTCGAGGCAGGCCGCCCGATCGCGATCAACGGTGTCGAGTTCGAGGACCCGGTCGCACTGGTCCTCGAGGTCAATACCATCGGGGGTCGGCACGGTCTGGGCGTCTCGGACCAGATCGAGAATCGGATCATCGAGGCCAAGAGCCGCGGCATCTACGAGGCACCCGGGATGGCGCTCCTGCACATCGGCTACGAGCGACTGCTCAACGCGATTCACAACGAGGACACCATCGCCAATTATCATGCGGAAGGTCGCCGGCTCGGGCGCCTGATGTATGAGGGCCGCTGGCTCGACCCGCAGTCGCTGATGTTACGCGAGTCGATCCAGCGCTGGGTCGGCTCGGCAGTTACCGGCGAGGTCACGCTGCGTCTGCGCCGCGGCGACGACTACACGATCCTCGATACAACCGGCCCCGCCCTCAGCTACCACCCCGGCAAGCTGTCGATGGAACGGGTCGGGGATGCCGCGTTTGGCCCTGGTGATCGAATCGGACAGCTCACGATGCGCAACCTGGACATCGCCGACTCGCGCTCCCGACTGGAGCAGTATGCGGCATCCGGAATCATCGGCGGGGCGACCGCCGAACTCGTCGGCCGGCTCGAGACGGGTGTCGCCGGCGAGATCCGAGACCGCAACGACGAGGCCGATGCGAGCACTGAGGCGCTTGAGCGTGCCACCGACGCTGCGTCGGAGTCCGCCGCTTTCGACGCCGGCACCGACTGAGGGCATGGCGCCATGGTCTACCTCGACCCGGCCAGGCACCCGCTTTGCGATATCGAGCCCGAGGATAGCCGGCGCGCGGCGCTGATCGGCCACAGCTGTTACGGCGTCAGTCCCGCTTTTCGTATGCGTCGCGATGGATATCGGCTGAAATAAGGTATTCGTAGATTTCATCCTCCAGGTCGATGCCGTGCTCACGGTAGTCGGCCATGATCAGTTCTTTGTCTTCGCCGGGGAAGAGGACCCGATCCACGCCGGGGGCTGGGGCGATGTTGCTCAGTTCCCGGCGGACTCGGGAGATGTTGCTCCTGAAGGTGGCGGCGTCGGTAAAGACACCCGGATCGATCACGAGGTTGAGCTGGCCGAGGTTCCGACCGTGGCGCATCTGGGTGTACATCGATGAGACGTCTTTGCCGAATGGCAGGCCGAGCAGTATCCCGGAGAGCACGTCGACCATCATCGCCAGCCCATAACCTTTGGGGCCGGCCATCGGCAGCAGCGCCTTGACCTGGTCTGGGTCGGTCGTGGGTTTGCCGCGACCGTCGACGGCCCAGCCTTCCGGGATATCTGTGTCTTCGCTCTGCGCCTCCAGAACCTTGCCCCACGCCTGTACCGTGGTGGCCATGTCCAAGCTGAGCAGCTCGCCGTCGGTGCCTGGCGCGGCGAAGGCGATCGGGTTGGTGCCGAAATACGGTTCGGCCCCACCGTATGGAACCACCATCGGGTCCGATTGGCACATGGCTAGCCCGATCATTCCCGCGCCGGCGGCCTGTTCCGTGAAATAGGAGAGTGCGCCGCTGTGCGCCATTTTGCGGACGCCGACGACGCCGACGCCACTGGATTCGGCGATTGTGATCGCCTCATCCATAGCGAGTTTTGCCGCAACCTGGCCCGGACCATTGTCCGCGTGGAAGATGGCGGATGCCGGCCCGGTGTGCTCGCAGCGAAAGTCCGGTCGGGTATTTATCCCGCCCTTGGCGATCCGTTCTGCGTAGTATTCCACCCGAAGCGCCCCGTGCGAGTGGATTCCCCGTGCGTCGGCGAAGACCAGCACGTCGGCGACGATATCGGCGTGCTCCGGGTTCAGCCCCGCCCGACGCAGCTTGCG
>JBDTDV010000050.1:0-46042 GCA_039922875.1 Microbacteriaceae bacterium | reverse complement strand
CCAGTGGACCACGAGCCTGACCCGGCTCGCCCCCGTGCCGGTCCACTGACAGGCTCTCCGGGAATCGCCGATGGCCCACTCTCTGTGAATCGTTTGGTGTCGATTCGTTCGTCGTCACTGATTGCATCGGTACTGATTGAATCGTGTCGCGGCCCGGTGTTCCACGCTGGCCACAGACGGGTCAAGCTTAATCGCATCGAGACGACCATCCTGTCTCCGTCGGCGAGGGTTTACCTTTAAAACCATGGAGTTTTACGAGACGACACCCCGGCACGACCTGACCTATTCCGATGTGTTCCTGGTGCCGAGCCACTCTGACGTGGGAAGTCGCCTCGCGGTGTCCCTGGCGCCGGCGGACGGCACGGGAGCCACGATCCCGATCGTCTCGGCGAACATGAACTCGGTCACCGGGCCTCGGCTGGCCGCTACCCTGGCACGTCGCGGTGGGCTCGGAGTGCTACCGCAGGATATGCACCTGCAGGACCTGGATGCCGCCATTCGCTGGGTCAAGGAACAGCCGGTCCCGTTCGACACGCCACTGGTGCTGCCGCCGGAGGAGACCGTCGCCGGCGCGCTCACCCGGGTGCCCGCTATCGAGGGACACGGCATCGTGATCCGGGACGCCGCGGGCGCATACCTGGGCTGCATCCCCGCGTCGATGCTCGGACACGCGGTGCCGGATGCGGTGCTCGGCGATTTGCTGCACGGGGATCTGACCGCGCTGGACGCCGACGACATCGAGGATGGCCGGGCTGCATTCGACGTGATGGAAGCCGCCGGGCTCGACTTCGCGCCGGTGCTCCGGCACGGCGCCGTGATCGGCACGCTGAGCCGAAAGAGCGCGCTGCGCTCCACTATCTACAGCCCGGCGGTCGACGGGCAGGGCCGGTTGCGGGTGGCGGCGGCCATCGGCATCAACGGTGACGCCGCCAGCAAGGCAAAGGCCCTCGCTGCGGCCGGCGTCGACGTGCTGGTGCTGGACACCGCGCACGGCCACCAGGACGGCATGCTCGATGCGATCCGGATCGTCAAGGCCCTGGGCCTTGGCATTCCCGTGGTCGCCGGTAACGTGGTCACCTCATCCGCGGTGAACGATCTGGTGGATGCCGGTGCGGACATCGTCAAGGTCGGGATCGGCCCCGGGGCCATGTGCACCACCAGGATGATGACGGCAGTGGGCCGACCCCAGTTCTCCGCGGTGATGGAGACCGCCACCGCGGCCCGCGAGGCCGGCGCGGCGGTATGGGCCGACGGTGGGGTTCGCTACCCGCGTGACGTGGCGCTTGCCCTTGCCGCGGGGGCGGCATCGGTGATGATCGGCTCCTGGTTCGCCGGAACGATCGAGGCGCCGGGTGAGCTGAAGGAGGACCAGGACGGCGAGCTGTATAAAGAAAGTTGGGGGATGGCATCCACCAAGGCGGTGCGGGAACGCTTCGACCGGTTGGACGCCTACCAGCTGGCGCGAAAGACCCTGTTCGCCGAGGGGATTTCCAGTTCGCAGATCTATCTCGACCCGTTGCGCCCGTCGCTGGAGGATTTGCTGGACATGATCACCTCCGGGCTGCGCAGTTCGTTCACCTATGCAGGAGCCCGCACCGTGGACGAGTTTCACAAACGGGCCCTGGTCGGACTGCAGTCCGCTGCCGGCTACGAGGAAGGCAAAGCGCTCCCGGTCAGCTGGTAATCGCCTGCTGCGGGCGGGGCCCGGTGACTCGGGCTCCCGGTATACTTGACACAACAATGGACGACCCTCCTCCTGCGCATAATTCTCGGCCCCTCCCCGGTGGTCACAGTGCTCGCTGACTGGGGTCTGTTCGGTATCGGGGTGCTCCTCACTATCGGCACCGGTCTGTTCGTGGCCAGCGAGTTCGCTCTGGTCAACCTGGACCGCTCCGAGATGGAAGCCAGGCAGGCCCGCGGTGAGCCGCGGTTGAAACTGACCATCGCCGCATTGAAGATCACCTCGACCCATCTCTCAAGCGCCCAGTTGGGCATCACCCTGACCACGTTATTGACCGGGTACACGATGGAGCCGGCGTTGAGCCGGCTGCTGGCGGGACCGCTGCAGGCCGTTGGACTGTCGGCCGAGTCGACCCCGGCGATCGGCGTCACAGTGGCGATCGTGATTGCGACGCTGGTTTCGATGATCATCGGTGAACTCGTGCCGAAGAACTTCGCGCTGGCGCTGCCCATGCAGGTCGCCAAGGTAGTGATCCCGTTCCAGACCGCGTTCACCACGGTGTTCCGGCCCGCGGTCGTGGTGTTGAATCAGAGCGCGAATGGCATTCTGCGCGTGTTCGGAGTGACTCCGAAGGAGGAACTCTCGGGTGCGCGCAGCGCGGAGGAACTCTCCTCGCTGGTGCTGCGGTCCGCCGGTGCCGGGGTTCTGGAGGCCGACACCGCCACCCTGCTGAATCGGACCTTGCATTTTTCCGAGCACACGGCATCCGATGTGATGACTCCGCGGCTGCATGTGGCGAGCGTGCAACGGGTCGAGTCCGCCCGCGATGTCGTCCGGCTCGCCCGGGACACCGGGTACTCCCGTTTTCCGGTGACGGACGAGGGGGCGGACGACGTGGTCGGCTTCGTGCACGTCAAGCAGGCTGTCTCGGTTCCCAGAAATCGGCGCGCTGAGGTTCCGGTGTCTGCGTTGCAGACCCAGGCGCTACGGGTTCCCGAGACAATGGGGCTGGACAGTCTGCTGGGCGAGTTGCGCGGGCGTGGATATCAGATGGCGGTGGTGGTCGACGAATACGGCGGCACCGCGGGGGTGGTCACCCTGGAAGACCTGGTCGAGGAACTCATCGGAGAGGTTTCGGATGAGCATGACCGCAAGCGGGTCGGGGTGGTCAGGGGGCAGGACTCTGTGGTGTTTCCCGGGATGCTGCGACCGGACGAGATGCCGGAGCGGGTGGGTATCGAGATCGCCGAGGATGGTCCGTACGAGACGGTCGCCGGGTTCGTGATGAGCGAGTTGGGCCGGCTGCCGACGGTAGGCGACGAAGTGCAGTTGGACAACGGCACGCTGCGGGTCGAACGCCTGGACGGCAGGCGGATCGACCGAATCAGTTACACCCCGTCGCCCGATGAGGATTCCGATGAGTGACTGGTGGGGCCTGATCTGGCTGCTGGTGCTCCTGGCTGCGAACGCGTTCTTCGTCGCCGCGGAGTTCGCCGTGATTTCGGCCAAGCGCTCTCAGATTGAGCCGATGGCGCATGCGGGACGGCGTAGCGCGAAGACGGCGCTGTGGGCTATGGAACACGCGACCCTGATGCTGGCGACCACTCAGCTGGGCATCACCGTCTGCTCGCTGTTGATCCTGAACGTCTCCGAGCCGGCGATCCACAATTTGCTCGAGGCACCGTTGGCGCTGACCGGATTGTCTGAGGATGCCGTCGGCATCGTGGCGTTCGTCGTCGCGCTGATTATCGTGTCCTTCCTGCACGTCGTGCTGGGCGAGATGGTGCCCAAGAACCTCTCCTTCTCGGTGCCGGACCGCGCTGCCTTGGTGCTGGCGCCGCCGCTGGTCATGTTCGGCCGGTTCTTCAAACCGATCACCGTCGCCCTCAACGCCACCGCCAACGGGGTTGTGCGGCTGTTTGGCGTGGAGCCGAAGAACGAGGCGGCCAGCACCTTCACCCTCGACGAGGTAGCGAACATCGTGAACCAGTCGACCAGGGAGGGGCTGCTGATGGATAGCACCGGCGCGCTGACCGCGGCATTCGAATTCACCACGAAGCATGCCAAAGACATCGCGGTGAGCCTGGACGATCTGGTGTCGCTTCCGTCTGGTTCGACCCCAGCCGACCTGGAGCACGCGGTCGCCCGACACGGTTTCTCCCGGTACGTGATCAGGGACGAGTCCGGTGAGCCGGCCGGGTACCTGCACGTCAAGGACGTCATCGACCTGGACGGATTGCTGGCACCCAACGGCCGGGACGCCTTCACCGAGCCCGTGCCGACCAAACGCATCCGGCGGCTGGTCTCGATTTTCGAGGGCACCGACCTTGAAGATGCGCTGGCGGCGATGCGGCGGTCTGAAGCGCACCTGGCCCGGCTATCGGATCGCGATGGCGTCGTCACGGGGGTGCTGTTCTTAGAAGACATCATCGAGGAGCTTGTCGGCGAGGTGCAGGATGCCACTCGGCGCGGCGGCGGTCGAGCGGTGTCCGGACCGAACGGCCGCTGAAAGCGCTGGGCTGCCCGGCCTGAGAAATCGATGGGGCGCCGAGGCCGAAGAGTCGTATCGTGAGGTTATGAACGGTACCGGATCGGGGCGCGCGTTCACGGCGGCGGATGCGCGGCGCTGGATCGCCGTGCCGGAACCAGGCGACGACAAATACGCCAGGGGCGTGCTGGGGGTGATCACCGGCTCCGCGACGTATCCGGGTGCCGCAGTACTCGGCGTCGAGGCGGCGGTTCGCACCGGGCTGGGGATGGTGCGTTACCTGGGCGCGGCGCAGGCTGCCGGGTTCGTATTGCAGCGCCGGCCGGAGGTCGTGACGGCCCAAGGTCGGGTGCAGGCGTGGTTGATCGGATCTGGCATGGATGCCGCGGCGCGCGACGCCGAGACCACGCTCCAGCTCCAAACCGCCGTCTCGGACTCCTCTCCGGTTGTCCTGGATGCCGGCGCATTGGACCTGGTCGATGAGGCGGAGGGGCCGACGATCATCACCCCGCACTTCAGGGAGCTCTCGGTGGTGCTCGGCGCGCACGGAATCGATGCGTCGGCCGACGACATCGCGTCGGAGCCGGCTGCCTGGGCGGCCCGCGCGGCCGATCTCTTGCGGCTGACCGTTCTGTTGAAGGGGCACACCACGATCGTTGCGGCCCCGGACGCGGAACCGATCACGGTCTGCCTGGGCACGTCCTGGCTCGCGACGGCGGGGACCGGGGACGTGCTGGGCGGGATTCTCGGTGCATTGGTCGCCACCCATGCCAGGCTGGTTATGCGGCACACGGATGACACGCTCGCGGAATTGGCGGCCACCGCTGCTGCTGTGCACGGCCTAGCGGCCCGCCGGGCCAGCGCCGGTGGACCGATCGCGGCGCTGGACGTGGCGGAGGCGGTACCGGCGACCATCGCGGCACTGCTTGGCTCCGCACCTCATGACGGCGTGGTTGACGCTAACCCTTCCCGATAGCAGCACTGACTACGATGGGCAGATATGTCGTTCGATTCCGCTCCGATCAGCGGGCGTTCGGCGTTGTCCCGGTTCCTGCGGTCTCCGGTCACGCTGTGGGTAGCGTTCATAGCCGTGCATGTCGTTCTCGGTGAGCTTGCCCTGGTCACCGGGAAGGCGCCGCTGGGAGATGTCACGACCGCATATCAACCATGGGCCGCACACGCGGTGCAAACGGGCAGCTTCCCCGGTATCCAGACGCCCTGGGTGTATCCGATCGGCGCGCTTCCGGCGATCCTTGCACCGCTCCTTGCCGGGGAGCACGGGTATGTGGCCGGCTGGCTGGTCCTGGTGCTGCTCTTTGACGCCGCGGCCTTCGCCGCGGTGATTCATCGCAGAACCCGTCGGCGCGTTGCGGCAGCGTGGTGGTGGTTGGGTTTTCTGCTGCTGCTTGGTCCGATCGCGGTCTCCCGACTCGACGCGCTCAGCGTCGCGCTCGCGGTCGTCGGCTTGGTGGCGGTGGCGTCCCGGCCACATCTGGCGACGGTGCTGCTGACCATCGCCACCTGGATCAAGGTCTGGCCCGCCGCCATCTTGGCTGCCATGGTCGTATCGATGCGGCACCGATGGCGCATTATCGGGCTGGCAGCCCTGGCCAGCGCGGCCATCGCGGCGATCGCCGTTGCCCTGGGTAGCGGCCCGAACGTGTTCAGCTTCATCGGCACCCAGGCAGACCGCGGGTTGCAAATCGAGGCTCCGATTAGCGCTGCCTGGATGTGGGCGGCCGGCCTGCACCGGCCAGGCAACTACATCTACTACGACCAGAAGATCCTGACTTTCCAGGTGACTGGCGACGGCATCGGCACCGCCATCGCGGTGATGACACCGCTGTTGCTGCTGGCGGTGGTCGCGGTCCTGCTGACCGGGATCCGTGCCGCAGCGGCTGGACGCAGCGCCACCGATGTGCTGCCCACCCTGTCGCTCGCCCTGGTCACCACGACGATCGCCTTCAACAAGGTCGGCTCACCGCAATACGTGGCCTGGCTGGCTGCTCCGGTGATCATCGGGCTGATCTTGCGCGGTAAAGAATTCCGGACCCCGGCCATCCTGGTCGCGGCCACCGCCGCGCTGACCCAGATCGTCTATCCGGTGCTGTACGTCTACCTGCTGTACGCAGATCTGGCCATGATCACCGTACTCACGCTACGAAACGTGCTGTTCTTCGTCATCCTCGGTTGGGCGATGTGGGCACTGTGGACGGCCGGGCGTACCGTTGAGCCTGGACCGGGCCTTCGGGCGGGTCGCCCGAGGCAGGATCGAACGGAAGATCGAAGGAGAACGTGATGTTGGTGGGATTTTCGGTAGCGCCAAGCGGCGGGGACAACACGGGGGATTCGGTGCACGATGCGGTTGCCGCAGCCGTGAAGGTTGTTCGGGACAGTGGGCTGCCCAACCACACCGATTCGATGTTCACCACCGTCGAGGGGGATTGGGACGAGGTTTTCGACGTGGTCAAGCGAGCCACTGACGCCGTCGGCGCGTTCGGTACCCGTGTTTCGCTGGTGCTGAAGGCAGACATCCGGCCAGGCTTCACCGGCGAACTCACCGGTAAGCTGGACCGCCTGGAAAGCGCTCTGAAAACCGCTCCAACCAAGTAGCCGGTTGTCCTTGCGCTGGATGAGCGCAGAGATCCTAGTGCTGCTCCAAGAGCTGCCCGAAGCCGACGAGCTGATCGTTGATGCCATTCGCACGAAGCGCGTGCCACATGGTGACCGCGTTGATCGCCAAGACCGGTTTCGCGAGCCATCGCTCTGCTTCTGCCGCCACGCGGAGCATCGAGAGGTTCGTACCGACCTGCACAATGGCGTCGACGTCGTCGCCGTCGATTTCTTGGAGTTCGCGAATGAGGCGATCCTCGGGCACTTCGGCTATGGCAGTTGCCGATGCGCATTTGAGACCCTTGATTCTTCGTACGTCCAGTCCGGATTCGGAGAAGAATATTTCTACCTGCCGATCCGCGACCGGTTGATACGGCGTAATGACGGCGATGCGCTGGATCCGCAGGAGCTTTGCCGCGTTATGGCAGGCATCGGCGCCGGTCGATACCGCCAGACCGCAGAGATCCTTCATCCGCCTGGTAAACGCCTCGTTGCCGGCTTTGCCACCCCAGAACGTCTCGGCCGACATGCCCATCACCATGTAATCCGGTTTGCAGGTCATCACCTGTTTGACGGCATCGCTCGTGGCTGCCCTGATCTGGCTGATCAAATGCTCAAACGCATCGTTGTCGCCGGCTGCCCCATCCGGTATATAGATCCGTCCGAAGTGGCTGGTGACCCCGGGCACCTTCATCGCGGCGTAATCGTGCTCGACGACGGTGTTGGTCGAAGGCATGATCACCGCCAGTTTCTTTCGGTATCCAACTGAGTCAGTGATTGTTCTGCCCTTCTTTCTGGGGTCTTTCATGCATCCAACGAAGGATCTTCTCGGGAGTAACGGGTACTTCGTCGATAGTGATGCCCAATGGCGATAGCGCGTCTTCAACCGCGGACACGACCGCGGCCGGCGCCACCATCCGACCACCCTCACCGACGCCTTTGACTCCGTTGTAGGTAAATGGTGATGGTGTTTCCTGGTGTTCGATGCGGATATTCGGCATGTCCAGGAAAGTCGGTACGAAGTAGCTTCTCAAATCCCGCTCGGTGAGCGTCCCATCCGGTTGATAGCGGAGCTCTTCGGACAGGGCGCTACCGATTCCCTGGCAGATTCCGCCGATGAGCTGACCGCGGACTCCCTCTGGATTCATCACGGTGCCGCAATCGTGGACCACCGCGTAATCGAGGAAGGAGACCTCTCCGGTCTCACGATCGACCTCGACAACCGGAACATGAACCGAGTGCCCGATAATGGGCGCGAATATCCCCCAGTCCGAGCCCTGGGGCAGGCTCGACATCGGGTGGTCGTAGGTGTACGTCGATTCCAGTCCGCTTCGCGCTCCTTCTGGCAGGCGCGACGACTGTGAATATGCCACGTGTGCAATGTCACGCAATGACGCGATGGCACCCGGCGCACCTCGAACCCGGTAGCCGGCTTGCTCCGTGTCCCAGTCGAGATCCTCCGGCGCCGCTTCCAGGATGCTGGCCGCGATCGGCCGCATCTTTTCGCGAATTTCCTGAATGGCGCCGGCCACCGCCCCGGAGAGCATAACGGTCATACGACTGGCGACCGGTCCCATTGCCGGGCCGGAGACTGCGGTGTCGAGGTGGCTGACAGACACGTCGTCGGGATCCACCCCGAGTTCCTCGGCGGCGACGGTGGCGGCCACCGTTTCGATCGGAGTTCCCAACGACGGCGAGTGCAGGGCCACCAGAACCTGCCCGTGCCCGTCAACCCGGCAGGTCGCGGTTTCCGCGGCGGTAGTGACCCGGCCATGGTTTTGATCGAACATCAGCCATAACGCGCTACCGGCCTGCACGCTTCGTTCCTGGCAGGTGGCCAAACCGATTCCAACCGCACGGCCACGCTGTCGAGCTATTTCCTGGTACCGGCGCCAGCGATCGATATCGGCCAGAGCCAGCGCCTTGTCCAGGGCGTGCGGGTAATCGCCGGAATCGTAGAGGTTTCCGGTCGGGGTGCGATACGGAAACTGCTCCGGTTTGAGAAGATTGCGGCGGCGGAACTCCTCCGGCGCCAAGCCGAGCTCGGTTGCCGCGGCGTCGGCCATCCGCTCTAAGAGGAAATTGAGCGCGGCTCCGCCGAACCCACGGAATGCGGCTTGTGGCGCCTTGTTCGTCAGCACCGCCGTGAAGTCGACCCCGACCGCCTGAATTCCGTACGGACCCACCGCTTGGGCCAGGGGCTCCGAGTTGTTGATAGATCCCAAGACGAAGGCAGAACCGTAGTCTTCGACCACGTCAAATCGCAGTGCGAGCATCTTGCCGTCTTCGTCAAGAGCGAGCTCCGCGTCGTAGGTTCGGTCTTCGCCATGGTTGGCGCCGGCTTCGAAGTGCTCGACGCGGTCCTCGACGAACCGCACCGGCCGCCCCGTCTCACGGGACAACAGCGCGCAGACCACCATGGCCCGCGGCTGCCAGAATTTACCGCCGAATGCGCCGCCGATATCGCAGGAAATTCCCCGCAGCCGGTGCGAGGGCACCGAAAGGGTGGAGCCCAGCGTCCACAGCAAGACATTGCTTTGGTGATTGCTCCAGAAGGTGACCTCATCTGTGCCGGGCTCCCATTGGACGACACAGCCGAAAGTGTCCAGCGGCGCCCCGGTCTGCCGTCCCCAGGTGAGTTTTCTCCGCACGATCGTCTTCGCTCGGGTGAAACAGTCGTCGACGTCGCCGAAGTCATAGTGTCGGTGCATGATCACGTTGGCCGGGAGGCCCTCGTGTACAAGCGGCGCGCCGTCGGCCATGGCCTGCGACGCGGTGGTGAGCGGCGGCAGGGGTTCGTAGCGAACGGTGACGCGCTCTGCGGCATCTTCGGCCAGCGCGCGAGAGGTCGCGGCGACGGCTGCGACTGCCTCTCCACGGTGACGAACCTTCTCATGTGCCAGCGCCGGAAACGGGATATCCAACGGGGGATCGTGCAGGACGGCCAGGGTGAAGATCGGACCGGATCTGGCCAGTACGTCGGCGCCGGTGATCACCGCGTGGACGCCGGGCGCGGTGAGCGCCGCTGAGGTATCGATCGAGCTGATCCTGGCATGGGCATGCGGACTTCGCACCATCGCGACATGCAGCATTCCAGGCAACTGAAGGTCCGGGAGGAACTTTCCGCGCCCGCGAACATGGCGTGCTGATTCAACGGTGGCCCTGTTCCGACCGACGAATCGACGATCCTCCTGCCTCGTCACGATGCCTCGCCCCTTTTCGATTCCGCAGCCAAACGCACAGCCTCCACGATTTGCTGGTAGCCGGTGCATCGGCACAGATTGCCATGCATCCAGTCCCGGATCGTCGCCTCGTCGGGGTCGGGGTTTTCAGCCAGAAGCGCGTGAGCGGTGAGAAGCATCCCGGAGGTGCAAAAGCCGCATTGCAGTCCGTGTGCCTGCCGGAACGCCTCCTGCAACTCTGAAAGTTCGCTCGAACTCGGGGCGAGACCCTCGATCGTCTGGATTCGTTCCCCGTTGGCCTGCGCGGCCAGGAATAGACAACTGCGAACCGGGCGTTGCGCAACGATAACCGTGCAGGCGCCGCAGACACCCTGCTCGCAGCCGAGCCGGGTTCCGGTCAGCCCGATTTCTTCACGTAAGAAGTCGGCCAGGGAGGTTCGATCCTCGACGATCGACGTTATCGGTTTGTCATTGATCACGACATGGATCTTCGGCATCAGCTCTCCCTTAGCGAGGCGTCTTCGACGGCACGCCGGGCGAGCACCGGGATGACGGACTGCCGATACGTCGACGAGGCACGCTCATCGCTGTACATCACGGTGAGCCCGGCCGCGTGTTCCGCAGCGTCGGCTGCTCCGGCGGCATCAATGAGGACCGGGGCGGCCGCGACACCGAACAGGGCTACCCGGAAGGAATCGGCGCTTCGACATACCGCGGCGGCACCGGCCACCGGCCAGGTGATGTGGCTACGTCGCACCAGCTGGAGTCCGTAACCATGTCGCCCGACCGTGGAGATCTCGATTCTGAGCACGAGCTCGTCATGGTCAAGAGCGGTTCGCCCCGAACTGATGAAGAATTCGTCGGTACTCAGCCGACGTGACGATGTCACCATCGTTGCGTTCAGTGCGGCCAGAGTCGCCGGAAGTTGCGACGTGGAGTCGGCCCACCCCGCGCTCCCACCGAGAGTCGCGCGGCTGCGAATACCGGGAGCGCCGACCGTGGAAAGCGCCAGCGCAAGCAACGGCAGGTGAGTGTGGACTAGGTCGGATCGTTCCAGATCCCACATAGGGACCGCAGCCCCGATGCTCACGGTGTCATCGGTCAAGAAAACTCCGTGCAATTCGTCGAGTTTTGCTATGTCAACCAACATGCTGGCACGTTGCTCCCGCAAGGCGAGCGCCGGCATCAAGCTTTGCCCGCCGGCCAGCGGGAAGGACGCAGGTTCGCTTCGCAGCAGGTCGATGGCTTCGGACACGCTGCCCGGACGTCGATACGAAAAATCGCAGGGCTTCATGAATCAACCACGGCTGAACTGCAGGTGCATGGATACCTCATTGTGGATGCGACCGGTCAGATCGTATACAACCACGCGAAGTGATGGGTGTCAAGAGATTGCAGCTTCTGGCTTAGCTTGGTCTGCCAATCAACCTGTTCGTGCTCATATCGCGGAACTCGATGTGCGGAATATCGACGAACTCACGTGCCAATAGAAAATCTTCTTGCCGATAGCGAATTTTCGCGTAATGCTCAACGAATCTGGTAGCGGCTATTGACCGGCATCTATATTTTCTGATTGTATACCATCATGACAGTCAAAGTTGACTCAAGCACTTCGCGAGACTCACGGACTTCGCGATTGGTCGGCACCTCTGAACGCAAGCACAATGGCGAGCAATTCCTTCGCGGTGAGATGATTTATGTCGACGATGTTCGAATCCCGGGCATGCATTTCGCCGGTATCCTTCGGAGCCCGTATCCGCACGCTCGGATCACGTCTGTCGATCTCAGCGTGGCGCGCAACGCAGAAGGCGTCGAGTTCGCGCTGTCCGGAGCCGAGGCTGCCGAGCACAGCGACCCGATCCCGCATTTCATCAGCCCGGAAGCGTTTGGCGGCAAGACCACAGACGTGCGGTGTCTGGCACTGGGAAAGGTCGTGTACGTTGGCGAGCCGGTTGCGGCGGTGGTGGCCGACTCGCGACAGAACGCCGAGGCTGCCGTCGAGTTGATCAAGGTCGAGTACGAGCAGTTGCCGTTCGTCCTCGACGCCGAGGAGGCGATGAAGGAAGACGCGGCTCGGCTGTACGAACAGTGGGATGACAATGTGGTGATCCAGATCCCGTTCACCAGCGGTGATCCCGAAGCCGCTTTCGCCGCGGCGGATTACGTGATCGAGGACGAGCTGCGGATTCAGCGCTACTCTACGCAACCGATGGAACCCCGTGGTTATGTGGCGGTGTGGGACGAACATACGCACAACTACACCTTCTATGGAGCGTCGCAGAACCCGCATCCGTTGCGTTGGGTGCTCTCGCGTGCGCTGCGGGTCAGGGAGTCCGAGGTCCGGGTGATAGCTCCCACGGTAGGCGGCGCATTCGGCCTGAAGATGCACGGCCATCCTGAAGAGTCTTTGGTCTGTCTGCTCAGTCGACTGTCCGGCAAGCCGGTGAAGTGGATCGAGGACCGCAGCGAGACGCTGCTGATCGGGGCTCGGGAACAAATGCACCGGTTCACGGTCGGGTTCAACTCGAACGGCACGATCTCAGCCCTGAAAGATCACTTCGTCGCTAACGTCGGTGCACTGGGAGCGCCTCCCGGCTGGGGGATGGCCTTTCTCACCGCGATGTCGTTGCCCACCGGATACAAGATCAGCAATACCGATGTTCTCGCCTCCGTGGTGACAACGAACAAGAGTCCATGGAACGCGGCGCGCGGGTTCGGCAAAGAGGCCTCGAACCTCGTTATGGAGCGAATCATCGACATGGTGGCACTTCGCCTGGATATGGACCCGATTGAGGTGCGTCGACGCAATCTGATCCAATCCCACGAATTTCCGTACAAGACTGCCGGCGGACTCAACATCGACTCGGGTGATTACCACGCCGCCCTCGATAAGGCCATTGAATTGATCGGCCTGGACCAGGTGCGAGCCGAGCAGATGCGCCTTCTGGCGCAGGGCCGCTACCTCGGGATCGGGTTCGCATTCGAACTCACCCCGGAGTCCGGCGACATTCCCGGAACCCTCGTCGGAGGCTTCGACACCTCTACGGTCAAGATGAGCCCCTCGGGCGAGGTGACCGTGCTGACTGGTGTGACCACCCCCGGTGGTGGGAATGACACCTCGATCCTGCAAATTGTGGTGGACGAGCTCGGCGTCGAGATGTCGGATGCCAAGATCTTCCAGGGCGACACCACCTTGTCGCCATACGGATTCGGCAACTACAGCGGACGCAGCATGGTCACCGGTGGCAACGCCGCCTATCTCGCCGCCCGTGACATCCGGGTGAAGCTGGTCGAGGTGGCATCCCGGATGCTGCAGACCGAGAACACCGACATCGAGCTCGGCGGGGGCTTCGCCAGGAGTATCGACGATCCGTCGCGATCGGTCGCATTGGCCGATGTGGCGTACACCGTCTACACGCTGGCCTTCGCCACGGCAACCGGCGTGGAGCCGCCGCTGGAGTCCACCAGGACCTATCAGCCGGGTAATATCCAGCAGCTGCCCGACGCCGACGGAAAGATCAATATCTATCCGACGTATTCCAATGCCGTTCATGTCGCCCTGGTTGAAGTGGACATCGACACCGGAAAAATCGATCTGCAGCGCTACGGGGTCGTGCACGATTGCGGAACCGTCATCAACCCACGCTTCGTGGAGGGGCAGATGGAGGGTGCGATCGCGATGGGGATCGGCGCGGGGCTGATGGAACAGTCGATCCATGATCCGCAGACGGGGGCGCTTGCCACAGACGGTTTCAAATCCTATTTGATGCCACGGGCAAGCGACCTTCCGATGATCGAGACCAGACACCAGATAACCCCGAGTCCCTACACGGCGCTCGGGCTCAAGGGTGCGGGAGAAGCGGGCATCGGCGGTGCTCAGGCTGCGTTATCGAACGCAGTGCACAACGCTCTTGCCCCGTTGGGCGTCACGATTCGGAAGATGCCGCTCACCCCGGGCAATGTGTTGCACGCAATCAAGTATCACGAATAGGAGGCGAAGACATGATTCTGGACCGTTTCGAGTACTTGTGCCCGTCGAACATCGACGAGGTGGTGACGGCGATCACGACAGAGGACGAGGTGGCGATCATCAGCGGCGGAACCTGGGTTGTTCCTCAGATGGGCCACCACGTCCGGCGACCGAAGATCGTGGTGGATCTTCAGTGCGCAGGCCTCTCCGGGATATCCGAAAACGATGACACGATCACGGTCGGCCCGAAAACGACATACTCACAGCTGATCAGCGCAGCCCACACGCCACCGCTGCTGAGAACAATGGCATCCGGCATCACCGGCGGCGTGCAGATCCGAAACAAGGGCACGATCGGCGGGTCGGCATGCTATGCCAACCCCGCCTCTGACGTCCCTGGCGCAATCGTCGCGCTGGAGGCGAGTATGGTTCTGCGATCGGAGCGAGGCCAACGCGTGATTGCGGCAACCGAGTTTTTCGTGGACGCCTTAGAGACTGCGCTTGAGCCGGGTGAGGTGCTTGAGGCCATCCTTATCCCTGGTACCGCCGCAAAAGCGAGATTCTCTTACCAGAAGTTTCGGACGGTTACCGGCAGCTTTCCAATCGTGACCGCAGCGTGTCTGGCCGATGCGAACGATCTGGTCACCCGGGTCGTGATCGGCGGTGCCGCGGTACGGCCGATCACGATTGAGCTGGAGGGCAATGAGTCCGATCAGGAGGTCGCTGACCTCACTCGTTCGCGGATAGACCAGCCATGGAGCGACGTGCTGGCCAATGCAAATTTCCGACGCCATACCGCAGGGGTTATGGCGCAGCGTGCGGTCAGGGCCGTCCGCCACGACACAGATGGAGGAGAGCGATGACCGCTCAGCAGCGGATCGGCATTAGCGTAACCGTGAACGGAGAGCGGCGCGAGGCGTTTGTTGATGTCCGCCAGACCCTGGTCGACGTTATCCGTGAGGATCTGGACCTCACCGGGACTCATATCGGGTGTCGTACCGGCGACTGTGGGGCATGCACGGTCACGGTGGACGGCGAGGTGGTGAAATCCTGCCTTTCACTTGCCGCCAGCGCCGATGGCGCCGATATCCGTACTATCGAGGGCTTCGTCGACGGGAGCGAGGATTTATCGATAATCCAAACGGCGTTCTGGAATGAATATGGCTTTCAGTGTGGATACTGCCTGCCCGGCATGCTCTTCTGCACCGAGGACCTGCTCAAAAAGAATCCGGACCCGGACGAAGCCGAGATTCGGGAAGCAATAGACGGGAATTTGTGTCGCTGCACCGGGTACCACGGAATCGTCCGAGCAATTAAAACTGCCGCCGCAAACACGGCGGCAGCGGCGGATAAGCCGTCGGCCTGATCAATTGTTCTGCAGCAGGATGCCGTCCAGGATGGCGCGCTTGCGCAACGCGACCTTCGTGCCGACATCGAAACCGGCCATTCGGTATTTCTCCCGGATCCGCTTCAGATACGACTTGGCGGTCTCGTCGGAGATGCCGAGCTGGTACGCCACCGCCTTGACCGGCTCGCCGGCCCCGTACAATGCCATCACCCGTCGCTCCTGCGCGCTCAGCTTCGGGGTCGGTTCGCACTCGTCGGCGATGAGAGCGAGATCTAACTCGCTGGAGATGAACGATTCGCCGACCGCGGCGGCCCGGATCGCCTCGACGATCGAGGTGGCATCCTCACTCTTGACCAGATAGCCCATGGCGCCGGCTGCCAGTGCCTCGCGGACGACGACGGGCTCGGAATAGGTGCTCATCAGCACCGTCGCAACGCCGGTTGTCTTCAGCGTGGAGAGCTTGAGCGAGACCGGGATGTTGTCCTTGAGGTCCAGGTCGAGCAGCACGACATCGACCGGGAACGCAGGGTGGGTGAGCAACTCAGGCCAGGTGGCGACCGCGGCGACCATCACGATGTCGTCCGCGGCCTGTCTGATCCATTCGGTGAGTGCACCAAGCAGCATTCGATGATCATCCACAATTGCGATGCGAATGGGTTCGCTTACGTTGGCCACGTGCTGTCCTTCGTGTCCTTAGCCCGAAACGGGGGTGGGACTACTGGTCTACCGGATTTCCTACTCTACATTCAATGGTTATTCCAAAATTCGTCCCGCGGGGGGTTTCGGTGAAGCTACCCACTCGGCGCACGGCCTCCCAGATCGCCGGATCCACTGATTTGCGCGGCACCCCGGTGGTTGCGATGGTGATCGGCACCAAATGACCGCGGCGCCGACGGGCGCGGCCGGTCAGCGAGGCGCCGATGACCAACTGCACCGCTTGACCCGGTTTGATCGGTTCGCTGATCAGGAGCCAGACGGCGGAGAGCAGTCCATCACGCTGGGCGGGACTGAGCAACACGGCCAGATCGTGCGGGTCGCTCAGCTGGACTGCGGGGCCGAGAAACGCGGATTCGGCAATCGCATGGTACAGCCAGGTCTGCCTCCTACCCTCGATCAGGTGCGAACGTAGTTTGGTGGCCAGCGTCGCGGCGGCCGCGGTCTGATCCGCCCCGAGCGGTAGCGGGGCGCTCCCGCTGGCGACGGCTTGCAGAAGTCGCTCGGCGTCCAAGTCGAGCCTGGCCAGCTCCTCTGAGGCGTGCAGGCCGACGGTGAACGCCGGTGCGGTGATCGTGCTCTGCACTTGCACGCGATCGGCTTCCAGCATGATCAGAACCCGGAACGCATGTACGATCCCGGCTCCCAGTAGCGGCGGAGCCAGCGAGAAGGCCAGCACCATGATGTCCGAAGCCAGCGTGAGGATATCGGTTCGTGCCGAACTGCTCAGAGTCACCGCAAGGGTGATGGCGAGCACTGCGGTCGGAGCGAGGATGTCCCGGGTCCTGCGGGACAGCGCGGCGACCAGCAAGGCAGCCCCGGTAGCGGCGGCGGCAGTCGGGTACGCGAAGCGGGTGCTGGCACCCCATGCTCCGGCGACGTCGAGCGCGACAACCACCGTGAGCGCCGCCAGGTAGGCCCAGAAGCTCCAGTCCGGCAGCGGCTCGGTGCGCTTGGCCGTTGCGATCTCCGCCGTCAGAACCGTGACGATCAGGATTCCCCAGGCGGCACTGCTCAGCGCTGGCGAGCTGTAGCGGTCGTGCCGGATCAGGAAGACGGAGAAGGCGTACAGCAGCACGATGTTCACCGTGATGGTCAGCGCCATGCCCAGGTGACTGACGCCGATCATGGTGTGCGCGGCGGCGCGGCCTGGAGTTTTCACTTGGGCACCTCCAAGACGACGGTGGTGCCAGACCCGGGGGAGGAGAACAGCCGAGCGTTGCCGCCGACATCCCGCAGCCGCGCCACGATCGACTCGGTGAAGCCGAGCCTGCTCTGCTCAATGGCGTCCAGGTCGAAACCGATTCCGGCATCGGTGACCATGGCCCGCACCGTGGCATCGTCGTCGGTGATGGTGACATGGGCCTGGCTCACACCGGAGTGACGGCGCACGTTTTCCAGGCACTCGGCCAGAGCGAGCAGGAAGGAGTCGAGAACCTCGCTGGGAAGCAGCACGTGGCCGGTTCCGTGCCAGGTGACGTCCAGCCCCATTCGGCGGAATCGTTGTTTGACCGATTCCAGCGTGTTTCCCAGGCTCGATTCGTCAACCGGCCGCAGGTTGTAGTCGCCGGAGGAGTGCGGGGTGGGGTTGGCGCCAAGGCGCAACTGGCGCAAAAGCGTGGCATCCTCGGCGGCCTGCTGCCGCAGAGCCTGCTCGCTGACGCCGACCCCGGAGTGGGCGAGCAAAGTCAGTGTGGCCAGCACCGTGTCATGCAGCAGCCTGGCCCCCTGTCGTCGCCGCGCTTCTGCCTCGCTGGCCAACCGCTCAGCCCGGTAGGCCTGGCCCATCCGCGAGATCCGGGTGATCACCCGCGGCACCGCCCGGCACAGCCACACTCCGATCACCGCACATGCCGCCCAGCCGGCCAGGATCAGTGCGACGGCCTCCGGCGTCGGCTTCGGGCCGGACAGGATGACCGCCAGCGCCGCGCCGAGCGTCATGGCCAGTCCGACGGCGAGGAACACCCGCCTGCCGGCTGATGACACTAGCATGATCGCGAGCGATCCGAGCGATCCGGATGCGATCACGACGACCGCGCTTACGCTGGCTATGTTCTGCGGTGCGGCCGCCGCTCCCACCACCAGAATGCTGGTGAGGCCGACAGCGAGGGTGGCCGTCAGCCAGAGCGACGGGGTGGGCGAGACCAGACGGTACTGGCACAGCGCAAGCAGCAGCAGACAGATCAGGACGAGCAGGTAGCCGGGCAACGCGATGGCGCCTGGCACGCTGATGCAGAGGATCGCCGTCGCGGTTGCGCCCATCCCGATGCTGCGGCTGCCCATTTCGAGGAGGCGATCGCGCTCTTTGAGGATGCGCCTCATCAGATCGCCCCCCTTCGCGGTGTGGGCGTGCGGCTATTCCGCCAGAAGGCGGCGAAGCTCACGTCCGACCGATTCGGTTTCGATCAGGAATCCGTCGTGCCCAAAGATTGACTCTATTACCACCGGAGTTGCCCCGTCGATGTTCCCGGCGAGATGCGCCGCAATCTCGCGTTGGCCCTCCAGGGGAAACAGCCTGTCGCTGTCGATCCCGACGACAAGCGTTCTGGCGGTGACCCTGGCCAAAGCCTCGCGGATGCTGCCACGGCCGCGAGCGATATCGTGCGAGTTCATCGACTCCACCAGCGTGATGTAGCTGTTGGCGTCGAAGCGGCGGGTGAACTTATTGCCGTGGAAGTCAAGATATGACTCGACGGCGTACCGCCCGCCGCCGCCAAGCGGGCTGATTCCGCTCTGCCAGCTGCGTTGAAATCGGCCGTTGAGTTCGGCGCGACTTCGATAGTTGATCAGAGCCATCCGCCTGGCCAAGGCCAGGCCTCGGTGCGGCCCCTCGCCGTCCTCCGCCTCGTAGTAGTGCCCGGCGCGGAAGTACGGATCCATCCGGACCGCCTCCAGTTGTACCGAGTTCACCGCGATCTGATCTGAGCTGGATGCCGGCGGTGCGGCGATCACGGCCAGACGTTGCACCCGGTCGGGGTAGCCCACCCCCCATTCGATGGCGTGCATCCCGCCCATCGAGCCTCCGACCACCGCGGCCCAGCGGCCGATACCGATCACGTCGGAAAACGTGGCCTGGGCGCGAACCTGATCCCGGATCGTGGTGTATGGAAACCGCGGCCCCCACTCGTAGCCGTCTGGTGCCAGCGAGGCTGGGCCGGTGCTGCCCTGACAGCCGCCGAGCATGTTCGGAGCGACCACGAACCACCTGTCGGTGTCGATCGCCTTGCCTGGCCCGACGATCCCACCCCACCAGCCGCCGGTGGCGTGCCCCGCGCCCGCGGTACCGGCGACATGGCTGTCTCCGGTGAGCGCGTGCAGCACGAGCACGGCATTGTCCCGATTCGGTGCGAGTTCGCCCCAGGTCTCGTAGGCGATTCGGGCGAAGGGCAGTTCCCCGCCGTGTTCGAACGCGAAGGGGCCCAGCGGCGCGAACTCGCGATGCCCCGGGTGGTCGCTCTCCCGCCAGGCACCGCTGGCGGCGGGTTTGCCCAGCATCGAGCGCACCTGCGCCTCGGTCACAAAGGTCGATGGGACGGTGTCCTCGGGTGTCTGCCAGTCCATATGATCCCATTGTGCCCAATGGATCGGCTGGCGGGCGTCATGTTACGTCGCGGGGCTGGTCTAAACCGCAATTCCCGCCCCGGGCGGGGCGGGAATTGCAGCCCGGTCGATTCGGTTCCGGGTCGTATCGACGGGCGGTCTCGTTCGTCTAGGCGCGGGCGACCTCGGCGACAGCCCTCGCCGCGGCAAGGCCCGCGGCGAGATCGTTCTTGATGTCGTCAACGCTCTCCAGTCCGATCGAGAGCCGCACCAGACCGGGAGTGACCCCGGCGGATAGGCGCTGCTCCGGCGACAACTGCGAGTGCGTCGTGGATGCCGGGTGAATGATCAGGCTGCGCACGTCACCGATGTTGGCCAAGTGGCTGAACAGGCTGACGCCGTCCACGAGCGCTCGGCCGGCGGCCACACCGCCCTTGAGGTCGAAGGAGAGCACGGCGCCGACACCCTTCGGCGTGTACCTGTTGGCCAGGGAATACCACGGGCTCGAAGGCAGGCCGGCGTAGTAGACGGTGTCCACATCGTCCAGACTGTCCAGCCACTCCGCGATCGCCTGGGTGTTCTGCACGTGCCGCTCCATCCGCAGACTGAGCGTCTCGATGCCCTGGATCAGCTGCCAGGCGCTGACCGGTGAAATCGCCGCGCCGAGGTCGCGCAGCAACTGCACCCTCGCCTTGATGATGTACGCCAGCGGGTCGCCGACGGCGGTCGTGTAGCTGGCACCGTGGTATGACGGGTCCGGCTCGGTCAGTCCAGGGAACTTCTCAACATTCTTGGACCACTGGAACTTGCCGCCGTCGACGATGATGCCTGCGATGACCGTGCCATGGCCGCCGAGGAACTTCGTGGCCGCGTGCACGACGATGTCCGCCCCGTGCTCGAATGGGCGCAACAGGTACGGGGTCGCGATGGTGTTGTCCGCGATCAACGGAACGCCGTTCTCGTGTGCGATATCGGCGACGGTACGAATGTCAAGGACGTTTATCCGAGGATTGCCGATGGTTTCCGCGAAGAAAAGCTTGGTGTTGGGTCGGACCGCGCGGCGCCACTCGTCCTGGTCGTCTTGGTCTTCGACGAAGGTGGTTTCGATGCCGAGCTTTGCCAGGGTGTACTTGAAGAGGTTGTACGTGCCGCCGTACACCGAGGAAGAAGACACGATGTGGTCCCCGGCCTGCGCGATGTTCAGCACCGCTATCGTCGTCGCGGACATTCCGGATGCGACCAGCAGGGCGCCGGTGCCGCCCTCAAGCGCGGCCAGGCGCTCTTCAACAACCGCCTGGGTCGGATTCTGGATTCGGGTGTAGATGTTTCCGAATTCAGCCAGCGAGAAGAGATTCTCGGCGTGCTCGGCGCTGTTGAAAACATACGAGGTGGTCTGATAGATCGGCGTCGCCCTGGCGTTCGTCGCCGGGTCAGGGTGAGCCCCGGAATGAATCTGTTTGGTCTCGAACTGCCAGGCTGCTTCGTTCTGTTCGGCAATACCTGATTCGGAGGTGTCGCTCATGGTGTGGCTCCTATCGCTGTCATGGGGCGGTTGCGCATGGCGTCACCGCGTTTCCCACGAGAGTAGGTACTGCGACAGGCTGGGTCAAACCATGTCGACATGAAGCGTAATGAATGCTGGGTTACGGCTTCCAGACCATCAGGATCACGATCACCACGAGCAGGATCGAGACGATGCCGCTTCCCATCGCGATCAGGGTGTAGTCGCTGTTGGACGGCACCGGAGTCTCGGCTGGCCCCGTCGAGTCGGCCGGCAGCATCCGTCTGGCCGCACGGCGCAACGCAGGCCAGACCAGCGCCAGGTTCAGGATGAAGGCCAACACGTACAGGGTGATCGAGATGACCACCCAGGGTGTACCGACGCTGAGGTTGAATTTCGGGTCGCTGGTACCAAGCACCCCGAAACCGAAGATCACCACCAGCAGGGAGAGCAGGGTGAAGATCAGGGTCGACTTGGCCATCGCGTCCACCTGCGCACCGTTTCCGGCGCGCAGCGCGCGCAGTCCGGTCATCGGCAGGATCGCCATCGGCCCGATGATGAACACCGAGGTCAGCACATGCAGGATGTTCAGCAGTGTGTCCATGTGGTCAGCCTAATCTAGTCACATGACGATGCGACGAGTGGTGGTGACCGGTGCGAGCTCCGGAATCGGGGCGGCCACGGTGCGATTGTTCCGGGAACGCAACTGGGACGTGGTCGGGGTCGCCAGGCGCAAGGACCGCCTGGACGCCTTGGCCGCCGAGACCGGGGCATCCGTCTTCGTCGCCGATTTGACCGATGACGACCAGGTCGACGCGCTTCGCGACTACCTTGGCGAGACCGGCCCGGTGCACGCACTGATCAACAACGCCGGTGGCGCGCACGGCGTGGAAAGCGTGGAGGCGTCCAAGATCGAGGATTGGCGCTGGATGTATGAGATCAACGTCCTGGCCGTCAAACGGGTGATCAGCAGCCTGCTCCCGCTGCTGAGGGAGGCAGCGGATGCCCCCGGCGGACACTGCGACATCGTCAACGTCACCTCCATCGCCGGGCACACCGCTTACGTCGGCGGCGGAGGATACAACGCAGCCAAATTCGCCGCGCACGCCATGACCGAGGTGCTGCGACTGGAGTTGAACGGGGAACCGATCCGGGTGATCGAGATCGCGCCGGGCATGGTGCACACCGAGGAGTTCTCCCTGGTGCGTCTGGGCGGTGACCGCGGCCGCGCCGATGCGATCTACGCGGACGTGCCGCAGCCGCTGACCGCGGACGATATCGCCGAGACCATCGTCAGTAGCGTGCAGCGTCCCGGCCATGTCGATCTCGACCTGGTCGTGATCAAGCCGGTCGCGCAGGCCGCCTCGCATCGGCTGCATCGCGGCCCGTTGCGGGTGGTCCGGCCCGCCGCATCGTCGGTGTGACAGCCGCGGCCGGGAAGTCATTGCGCGAGCTGGCCGAGGCCGGTGCGCTCGACCCGGACTGGGCATCCGCCCTGGCACCGGTGGCATCGCGGATCGCGGCGCTGGGAGATTTTCTGCGCGCGGAGAATGCGGCCGGCCGCGGCTACCTCCCGGCCGGTCCGAACGTGTTGCGCGCGTTTCGGTATCCGATGGCCCAGGTGCGGGTGCTGATCGTCGGCCAGGACCCATACCCGACTCCTGGGCATTCCATCGGTCTCGCTTTCGCGACGAATCGGGCGGTGCGCCCGATTCCGCGGAGCCTGGCGAACCTGTATCGGGAGCTGAGCGACGACCTCGGCATCCAGCCACCGCCGCACGGCGACCTGACCGCCTGGTCGGAGCATGGCATCATGCTGCTGAACCGGGTGCTGACCGTGCAGCCGGGCAACTCCGGCTCGCATCGCCAGAGAGGCTGGGAGGCGGTCACGGAGCAGGCGATCGTAGCGCTGGTTGCACGGGGTACGCCGCTGGTGGCGATCCTCTGGGGGCGCGATGCCGCCTCGCTCAGGCCGCTGTTGTCCGGCACGCCGGTGATCTCCTCCGCGCACCCGAGTCCGCTGTCCGCCAGCCGGGGTTTCTTCGGGTCGCGGCCATTCAGCCGGGCCAACCAACTGTTGGCCGGTCTGGGCGCCCAGCCGGTGGACTGGAGCCTGCCCGGTTGAGGTCGCGGCCGTATTCCGGCGAGTACCCGCAGTGGATCACTAGTGACCCAACGATGATCCTCAGATCACGATGTCGAATGCACTGACCAGCACCACCGAAAGGTTGATGCTGATCACGCTGAGTACGCCGGCGACCACGAGCAGCCCGGGGTGGGCGAGACCGGTCAACCAGGCCCGGACCCTGGGCGCCTGCTCCAGAAAACTTTGCGGCAAGGCGCTTTGGGCCGGTCGGGCCCGCCAGCCACGCAACCGGGCCAGAAACCAGGCGCACCGGATGATCAAGCCCATCCAGAGCAGGGTGGCGACGAAAGGTACTATCGTCAACGCGAGTTTGAATCCGGTCCCGACGACTTCGGATTCATGGTTGTTGCCGATGAGCTGGATCGTGGACGAAATGGAAGCCCCGATCACAATCGACAGCGTCCAGGCCAGCAATCCGAACACCACGGTGAGAAAGCGCCCGAAGAAATGACCGAGGACCGAGTCCCGGTTCTTCAGATGGTCCCGCGGAGTCGCCCAGAGGCAGATTGCTGCTGCCCCCAGCGCAGGAATGACCATCACAACGGTGGCAGCGGCGAAAATCCACGCCGGCAAATCGACGAGCTCTTCCAGCAATGCCACGCCGAGCCAGACCGCCAGCCAGATCCATCCGCAAAGCAGTGCGTGCCGCACCACAATGTTGGGCAATCGCCGCTGGAGCCACTGGGTGAAAGCGCCGGTGCCACGACCGCGTGGCGGGGTAAACCCGTCCGCGAGCCGGTCTTCGTCTTCTCGGATTCCGACCACACGGTCACCCTAGCGCGGCACTGGGCTCGTATGCTTCCGACATGGCCGAAATACACGAGTTGACTGCGCTGGAACAGTGGCAGTCCCTGCAGGGCGGGGACCTGTCACCGACGGAGCTGACGGCGCATTACCTGGATCGGATCAGGATGCTGAACCCAGGCCTGGGTGCCTTCGTCACGGTCACCGAGGAGGCGGCTGAGCGACGCGCGCACCAGGTCGAGACCGAAGTCCCGCCCACGGCAGTGCTCTGGGGGCTTGCGTCAGGAGACAAGGACCTGTGGCGCCGAGCCGGTGTGCCGGCCGGATTCGGTTCCCGGTTGCTGAGCGGCTTCGTTCCAGATACCTCGGACGAAATCGTACAAACGCTCGACGCAGCCGGCGCGATAAGCCTCGGTAAGACCAACACCCCAGAGTTCGGCCTGCCCTGCTACACGGAGTCTCTGGTTGCTGCGCCGGCCCGCAACCCCTGGAACCCGCGGTTGGGTGCCGGCGGTTCCAGCGGCGGAGCGGCGGTGGCGGTGGCCGCGGGAATGCTGCCATTCGCGCCAGGCTCCGACGGCGGCGGTTCCATTCGGATCCCGGCAGCCGCCTGCGGCCTGGTCGGGCTGAAGCCCTCACGCGGGACCGTCCCGGGCGGCTCCGGGATCGGCTCACTGGGTGGTCTGGTGGTGGACGGGCCGATTGCCCGCAGTGTTGCCGATGCCGCCCTCTTGCTGGACGCAATGATCGGCCGGGACCGGCATGGTCGGCCAGACCACCATTTCGCACTGCGGCCGGCCGCAGTGGATTCAGGTCCGCTGCTGTCCGCGGCGGTCCGGGGCGATGGCCGATATCAGCTCGGGGTGATGACCAGCTCCGCGTGGGACGACGCGTATGAGATCGTGATCGACCGGGCCGCGTTGACCGCGCTACAGGTTGCGGTTGACGGCTTTGCCGCCCTCGGCCACGGCATCGAGCAGGCGACGATACGCGGGGACGACCACTACGCGCCCGCGTTCCGCACGATCTGGCAGGTGGCGGCGGCCAGCATCCCGGCCGAAACCACGGAACAGGAGGAGTTGCTCGAGCCGCTGACCCGGTGGCTGGTGCGACGCGGTCGCGCGATTCCGGCCAGGCAACTGGCCGAGAGCTTGGCTGTGCTGAGCGAATACGAGCGCTCGCTGATCGAGCAGCTCTCCCGATTCGACGCGGTGCTCACGCCGGCGTTGGCGATGACTCCGCGCCCGGTCGGTTGGTTCGACGGCGATGACGGCGAATTGAATTTTGCCCAGCAGGTGCAGTACACGCCGTTCACCTCGATGATCAACGTCAGCGGACTGCCCGCGATCACGCTTCCGGTGCATCTCACCGACGACGGGCTGCCGATGGGGGTGCAGCTCATCGGGCGCCCGGGCGGCGAAGCGACCTTGCTCGCGCTGGGGGCGCAACTGGAGCGCCGGATCCCGTGGCAGCGACGGCATCCGCCATCCTGGTAAAGCTGCTCTGCAGTATTGCGTTCCCCAGGTAAGGGATGCCTATACTAACTTCAGATGTTTGCACCGGACCACGCCACCCACACCGAGAGTACTGCGCACCGCAACAGCAAGGTGCAGTACCTCTTGGTCGCTGACGAAACCTCCCTGGCCCCGCTGGAGGCGGCGCTGGCGCTGCTCCCGTTGTGCGCCAGGGGGAGAGTCTTCATCGAAGTCCCCACCGGCGCCGAGGTGTCGCGGGTGAGCGTCCCGCCGCGGATGACGGTGACCTGGTTGTCGCGTTCCGGTCGTGCCGGGGCACCGGGGACGTGCACCGAGTGCGCGCCGGGAGTGGCGGTGCTACGAGCGGTGCGGGCCTGGGCAGCGGAGATGTTCTGCAATGGACCGGATGAGACGGTGTTCTGGTTGGCCGGTCGATTCGACGCCGTGTCTGACCTCTACGAGGATTTCACCGGAATCGGATTCGGGCCCGACGCGATAACCACGCCGGAGGCCTTTCGGTTGGGCACCCGGCCGGTCAGCTGAATAGCGCTACAGGTAGCCGCCCTCTTCCAGGCCGGCCTCGATCTCGAAGCGGTTGCTCAGCGGGTTCCGCCCGGCGAGCGCGTATAGCACCGGCAGCAGCATCCCGTACCTGATCCATTGCTGTTTGTGCACCGCCTCGTGCTCCAGCACCTCGTCGGATGCGTTCCGGTCGGTGAGATAGCAGCATCCGACGCACGAACCGCCACGGCCGAAGCTCCAGCGCGGCATCCCGCGGAAGACGATCAGTCCGTTGCGGCGCTGAACCCGTCCAGTACTCAAGACAAAGCCCCAGGCGAACCCGACGGCGCTCGCGTAGAGGTAGCCGGCCCGTCCCAGGGTCGAGCTGTAGAGCGTGGACGTGTACTCGGGCCGCTGGTGGCTCACGCGCTTTGCCGTCCGTAGGCTTCCAGCAGTCGCAGCCAGACTTCGCTCAGCGTCGGATACGACGGCACCGCGTGCCACAGTCGGCTCAACGGAACCTCGCCGACGATCGCGATCGTGGCCGAGTGCAGCAGCTCTGCGACATCCTGACCGACAAAGGTGACCCCGAGCAGCACTTCGCGGTCCTCATCCACCACGGCGCGCGCGGTTCCCTGATAATCCTCGGCGACGATGGTCGCCGCTGCCACGTTTCCGATCGAATAATCGACAACGCGGATGCGGTAACCCGCCTTCTGCGCGGCGGCGGCGGTCAGTCCGACCGACGCCACCTCTGGGTCGGTGAATGTCACCTGCGGCACTGCCTCGTGGTCGGCCGTCGCCACATACGCACTCCACGGTTCCGTCGAAATTTCCATCCCGGCCGCCCTGGCGGCGATGACGTCACCGGCCGCCCTTGCCTGATATTTGCCCTGATGGGTCAACAGGGCCCGATGGTTGACGTCACCGACCGCGTACAGCCATTGGATCGGTGTCCCGTCCGCGTCGAGCACTCGCATGGTGTCGTCGACGGTGAGCCAGTCGCCGGCGGTCAAGCCGACGGATTCGATGCCGAGATCGGAGGTCTGTGGGATTCGGCCGGCGGCCACCAGCACCTGGTCGGCGACCACCATGCTTCCATCGTCGAGGTCGATGACCAGGTTCCCCGCGTCGGCGCGATGCACCCGCGTCGCAGACACATGCAGCCGCACCGTGACGCCCAATCGCTCCAGTGCGCTCACCACCGCCTGGCCGGCGAATGGCTCGTTTCTCGACAGCAGGGTGCCGCGGGAGATGACCTGCACCATGCTGCCCAGGCCCGCATAAGCGGTGGCCATCTCGGCGGCGACCACACCACCGCCGATGATCGCCAGGTTCGCCGGGATGACGCTGGCACTGGTCGCATCGCGACTGGTCCAGGGGCTCACCTCGCGCAACCCCGGCACCTCGGGCAACCGGCCGGTGCTGCCGGTACACACCGCGACGGCGTGCCGGGCGGTGAGGGTGTCGCGGCTGCCGTCGGCGCCGGTGATCTGCACCTGGTTGGTGCCGGTGATCCTGGCGTATCCGCGGATCAGATCGATCCCGGCTGACTCGAGCCACCGTACCTGGCCGTCGTCCTGCCAATTGTGGGTCACGGCGGTTCGGCGCCGCAGCACCGCCTGGACGTCGAGGTCGCCGGTGATGGCCTCCCGGGTGCCCCCGACTTTCCGGGCCGCACGCAGCAGCGCGGCACCGCGCAGGAGGGCCTTGGATGGCATACACGCCCAGTATGAGCACTCCCCGCCGACGAGTTCGTTCTCGACGATCGCTACCCGCAGCCGGCCCTGTACGGCGCGGTCGGCGACATTCTGCCCGATCGCGCCGGCTCCGATGACGATCACGTCATAATCGGGACCCGACCGGCTGGTGGATGCTGCCGGTGTGGAATCTGCCGATGTCATGGGGTCTTCCTTCTTTGGCGGTTTGACTATTCAACGGCCGAGGAACTGCGGGTCGCTCCGGCTGAGGTATGCGCGCATTCCGATTCGGGAATCCTCGGTACCGAGCAACCGAACCAGTTCTGGTTGCAGCAGTGCCCGCGCCTGATCCTCGCCGGCGCGGGCGGCGAGTCTGGCATTGGCGAGCGCGGCCTGCACCGCCAGAGGAGCCTGCGCGGCAATCCGTTCGGCAACGGCCAGCGCGCGGTCCAGCTGGGTTCCGTTCGGCACCACCTCTTGCACCAAGCCGATCCGGTGCGCCTCGGTCGCGTCGAACCAGTCGCCGGTCAAGATCCAACGCATGGCGTTGCCCCAGCCCACGGCCTGTGGGAATCGAATCGTGGCGCCTCCGAACGGCAGGATGCCCCGGCCCACCTCGATCTGCGCGAACCGGGTCGTTTCTGAGGCGACGGTTACCTCGCTGGCGAGGATCAGCTCGATCCCCAGGGTGAGGCAGGTGCCCTGCACGGCCATCACGACAGGTTTGCTCAGTGCAGGTCCACTCACCCGCCAGGGGTCGATCCCGCCCTCGGCGACCAGGTTCAGTCCGTCCCGACCGATCCGCGGGGCGACGTCGGCTAGGTCGAGACCGCCGGTGAAATGTTCGCCCCTGGCGTGCACCAGGCCGACCCGGAGCTCCGGATCGTGCTCGAGCTCCCCGTATGCGAGTGAGAGCTGACGCAGCAGCTCGAAGTCGGCCGCATTGCGCTTGTCCGGCCGGTTGAATTCCATCATCAGGATGTGGCCGCGGCGCTCGGTCAGAATTCGCGATCCCGTCATGTAGGTCAGGCTAGCGCGTTGACCTCGGCACTCGGTTGGAACCGACTCAGGGTAGTGGTGCGGTCAGCGCACCCAGGATCCGCAGGATCGCCGGCAAGTCCTGGACCGCCGCCGCCGGCGACTCCGGAGCGAAGCCGGCCAGCCCGGCGCCGGCCAGGGGAAAGCTGCCCCGCAGCGCCTTGATCAGCTGGCACAGCGTGTCCAGCTGAAGTCCGAACGGGACCGGAGCGTCCAAGCCGAAGATCGCACCGGGGTCGAGCACGTCGAGGCCGATGTGCAGGTATACGGCGCTTGCTCCGATGCCCTGGACCGCGGCGATCAGTGCGCCCGGATCGGCCAACTCTTCGACCGGAAGAGCCCGGATGCCGGCTTCCTGGGCAAATTCCTCCTCTGCCGGCTCCGACGACCGGACGCCGGCCAGTACGATCTGGTCGGGACGCGGCTGGATGCGATCGGCCGAGACCAGCTGCGCGGGCCCGTCGCCGAGGATGGCACGCAGCACCATCCCGGTGAAGGCTCCGGATGGCGAGGATTCGGGGGAGTGCAGATCCGGGTGGGCGTCGAACCAGATCACGGCGACCGTACCACCGGGGTTCGCATGCCGGGCGATGGCGTGCTCCACCGCGGCGAGCTCGATGCCGCAATCGCCGCCGATGACGATGGCCGTGCCGCTGATCTCGCTCAAGGCGGCGGTCGCCAGTGCGTGCGTGTGCAGAATGGAGGAGAAGCGCAGGACGCCGGTGCCGAGTGATTCGCCGGCCTCCATCGGTACCGAGACACTGCGGGTCGCGGATGCGGGAAGGTCACCGCGGATCGCCTCCGCCCCGTCGATCAGACGCAGTGCGCGCGAGGAGACCGACGCCTGCCACTGCGGCACAATGACGAATCGAGCGGCACCATGGGCAGCGGTCGGTTCTGGGGTTCTTGCCTCTTGGCTCATCCGGTAGATCCTTGCCTTTAGTGCCTGGTGTACGCGGCTGGCCCGGCGGACGCGCTGTGTCCGTCGAGGGAGCGCACCGCGGCGTCCGAGAGCACGATGATTTGTTCCAGCCATTCTCGCCGTTGCAATTCGCTGCCGTCGCCCGCCGTGGTTTCGACGTTTCGTTTCAGTGCCTTCGCCCGGCCCAGCAGCGACCTGGCCGTGGCCATCACCGTCAAGTCGCCTTGCCTGCGGTGCGGGGCTGATTCCACCCGTGGCGCGCGGGGGGCGCGAGCTGCGATCGTCGCTTCCGCCTCGTTCAGCGCGGCGTCGGCATGTTCTTGGAGTTCGCCCAGGGAAAGTGCCGCCAGCTGGCGGCGGGTCGCGTCGGCATGAGTCTGGGCAGTAGCGGCGGGAAATGCCGGAAGCGGCCGGCGGCGGCGGACCAGGAGCAGCAGCACCAGGCCGAGCAGCACTGCCGCAATCAGCAGCACCGGGATCGCGCTGCTCCAGTTCAGCTGATTCGAGACGGTCCCGGCCGCGTGCGCGAGGCCGTCCGCTGCTGCTATACCAGCAGCGGCCCACTGGCCATCGCGCACCACGTGCGCCACCTGCGCGTCGATGATCCGCAGGCTCCTTGCGCCGATGTCAGGCGAACGTGGTGCGGAGAGGTAGAACGAGCGGGTCGTGGTCGCCACCGCGAGAAGGTAATCGGTCTGGCCGAGTTGATTTTCGTCTGCCGTGGCGTCGGCCCAGGCCTGAGCCTGGGTGGGCGAGTCGAATGTCGGCACGTAGACCACGTACAGAGTGAGGTTGTGTGCGGCGCGCAGACGTGAGATCGCGGCGGTTAAGCTGGCCCTTCCCGTCTCGTTCAGCACGCCAGCCGGATCGATGATCCGGTGCCCGCCGAGGGATATCGGCGGTTGGGCTTGCCGCGACGCTGGGTTCGCTCCGGCCCGTTCGAGCGCGCCGGCTCGCGGGGCCACCCCCGACGCGACGACCGGCCCGGCAGACCCGGTCGGTGCCGATTCGGCGCGTACCGCCGTAGCAAGTACGGTCGTTGCAAGTATCGTCGTTGCCAGCACGCTGATCGCCAGCACGGTGAGGATCCGCGCGACAGATCCGGGCACCTGCAGCGTGAGGCGTGTTCGCATCGGCGCACCTCTTGACGTTGTTCGGGCTTCGTCTGCAATTCTAGAAGTCCCGACCACGTCAGACTAACGGCACGAACCGGACGGCGCCCAGGCTCTGCCTGGTCGTTTCACCGTCGCCGTGGGAGGTGATCCGGATCAGCTCCTGTTCGCCGCCTGGATAGGACAGCGGCAACACGATGCGGCCACCCGGCACCAGCTGTTGGACCCACGCCTTTGGCACCTCGACCCCGGCGGCGGCGGCGAGGATGGCGTCGAATGGCGCGTGCTGGGCTGCGCCAGCGGTTCCGTCGCCGACGATGACCGTGACATTGTGGTACCCGGCTGTGGCCAATCGCTTCGTCGCGGCAGCGGCCAGCCCGGCGATGCGTTCGACGCTGATCACCCGGTGTGCGATCTCCGCCAGCACCGCGGCAGCGTAGCCGGAGCCGGTGCCGATATCCAGCACGGTGTCGTCTGGGCCGAGATGGGCGGCCTCGATCATCAATGCGACGATGTACGGCTGCGAGATCGTCTGGCCGTCTCCGATCGGCAACGGCATGTCGTCGTAGGCCGCCTTCCGAAGCTCGTCAGGGACGAAGTCCTCACGGGGCACCCGCCCGATGGCTTCGAGCACCGAGGCAGTCCTGATCCCTCTACCAACGATGTCACGCATCACCATGCGCCGGCGAAGCTCCTGGAAATCAACCATGGACGGTGCCTCCAACGCGTGATCAGAGAGGGATGTTCGGTGCCCCCAGTAGGATTTGAACCTACGGCCTTCTGCTCCGGAGGCAGACGCTCTATCCCCTGAGCTATGGGGGCCAGGAGTGCTCACCTAGGTTAGCATCACGAGGCCGGCGCGCTTGATCTGGTCCCAGACGGTTGGCAGGTTGCAGCCGTGCCGCACGGCTCATCACCGGTCCATCCGGCTGGGCACTCGACGGTAAACTCGACTCCCGTGACCCCAGCCGAACTTTCCGCCGCTCTGTACGCCATTGTCCGCACCACCGTCGAGCGCCGAAACGTCGCGGGGTCCCCGCCCGCCGCCGTGCCGGAGGCCAGTCAGGTCACCGTCGAGCGGCCCAAGAATCGCGAGCATGGCGATTGGGCGTCAAATATCGCGATGCGGCTCGCCAAGATTCTTCGGGTAAACCCGCGAGAGCTTGCCGAGGAGTTGGCCAGGCAGCTGCGTGAGATCGACGGCGTGGCATCGGTGGAGGTGGCCGGGCCAGGGTTCATCAACATCCGCCTGGATGCCGCAGCCGCCGGAAAACTGGCCAAGACCATTGTCGACGCCGGTCCCGGATACGGCTCTGGCCACCTGTATGACGGCATCAAGATCAACCTCGAGTTCGTCTCAGCGAACCCCACCGGTCCCATCCACATGGGCGGCGTGCGGTGGGCTGCGGTCGGCGACAGCCTGGCCAGGGTTCTGCAGGCCGAGGGCGCCGATGTCACCCGGGAGTATTACTTCAACGACCACGGATCGCAGATCGACCGTTTCGCCCGCAGCCTGCTCACGGCCTACCTCGGCGAGCCGACGCCGGAGGACGGCTACGGCGGAGCCTACATCGGCGACATTGCGCAGCAGGTGGTCGGGCGCTACCAGGGCGACCTGGCAGCGCTGCCGCGGGACGAGCAGCAGGAGGTCTTCCGCTTTATCGGGGTCGACCTGATGTTCGCGGAGATCAAGCAGAAACTGCACGGCTTCGGCGTCGATTTCGATGTGTACTTCCACGAAGATTCGCTGCACGAGTCCGGTGCAGTGCAGCGCGCCATCCAGCGGTTGCGCGAGCAGGGTCACGTCTTCGAAGCGGATGGCGCCATCTGGCTGCGGACCACCACCTTCGGCGACGATCGCGACCGGGTCATCATCCGGTCCAATGGTGAACCCGCCTACATCTCAGGCGACCTCGGGTACTACCTGAACAAGCGCGAGCGCGGCTTCGATCAGAACCTGATCATGCTCGGTGCCGATCACCACGGCTATATCGGTCGGATGATGGCCATGGTTGCGGCCTTCGGCGACGTGCCGGGGGTCAACCTGCAGATCCTGATCGGCCAGATGGTGAGCCTGGTCCGAAACGGCGAGCCGGTCCGGATGTCCAAGCGGGCCGGCACCATTGTCACTCTGGACGACCTCGTCGACGCCGTCGGGGTGGATGCCGGCCGTTACGCACTGGTGCGTTCCTCCAGCGACACACCGCTTGATATCGACCTCGATCTCCTGGTCAAGCGCAGCAACGACAACCCGGTGTTCTATGTGCAGTACGCGCATGCCAGGACCTTTTCGGTAGCCCGTCACGCGGCGGATTCCGGGGTCGACCGCAGCGGATTCGCCCCGGAACTGCTGACCCACGAGAGCGAATCCGCGTTGCTGGGGGCGCTGCAGGAATTCCCCCGGGTCGTGACGCATGCTGCAGAGCTGCGCGAGCCGCACCGGGTCGCACGATACGTCGAGGAGGTCGCCGGGCTCTATCACCGCTGGTACGACAGTTGCCGGGTGATTCCGCTCGGTGAGGAACCGATCACCGACCTGCACCGCACCCGGCTGTGGTTGAACGACGCGGCCGGCCAGGTGATTCGTAACGGCCTCGGTATGCTCGGGGTCAGTGCGCCGCAGCACATGTAACCCTCAGCTGGGTGGGCCGGATCACTGGCGAGTCACGCCTGAGACACCGCCACGTTTGAGACACCGCCACTTTCCTGCCGGCCGGGTCACGGCCAACGGCCGACGCCGATCACCACCAGCGCCACGCCGAGTGACAGCAGCGCAACACTGCTGATCACCGCCAGGTTGCCGACCAACCAGCGTCGCCCCCGGATCAGGCCATCACGCACCGCGTTCCCGCCGAGCCCGTACGCGAGCACGGGGGCGACCATCGTCACCGACGCTAACACCGTGAAGATCAGCAGCCAGATCACAGCAGAAGCGACGTCGCCCGCGGAGCGCAGGATCACGACGCCAGCGGCCGCAGCCATCACCAGGCTTTTCGGCCGGAACGCGGCGTACGCAAACCCGATTACTGCCGCGCGGCCTGGTTTCAGCCGTTCGAATGCCGCCATCCACCTCGGCAGGGGTGCCTCGGCTCCGCGCTCCGGACGTTTGCGCCACTGGATCACCCCGGCCACCACCAGCAGTACGCCGACCAGTAGCGGTACGAGCGCATCGGCCCAGAGCATCCGTGGAGCGTGGATGTCAGGCAGCAGCGACGACAGGTAGGACAGCCCGCTGGCCGCAAATGCGATCCCAACGCACCAGCCGATGACGAACCAGGTGCCGGAGGCGAAGCCGTTGGGTGACAGCAGGATGAGGAGCAATCCGGCAATGGGCACCGGGCTCGCGGCTATGGTCAGCGCCAGCGGAATCAGCGCAGTGATCTCAGACATGGCGACGGGCTCTCATTGCAAGGCGGAGGTCAGTCGGGCCAGATTATCGCTGACTTTCTGTCCGAGCGGCCGGTTCATCCAGTCCGCAAGTTCGAGTTTGTCGCTGTTGGCCCGATAGTTGTCTTCAACCGCTCGCAGTTGCTGCACGAAGTCGCGCCCCTGCACCATGACCGAGATCTCCATGTTCAGGCTGAACGATCGAATGTCCATGTTGCTGGATCCAATCACCGCGACATCGTCATCGATACTGAAGTGCTTGGAATGCAGCACCGTCGGCATCCGATACAAGTAAATCGACACCCCGGCCTTGAGCAGCGCCTCGTAATACGATCGCTGGGCATGATAGACCAGCGCCTGGTCGCCGACGGCTGAAACGAACAATTCCACATCGAGCCCTCGGGACGCCGCGGTGATGATCGCCAGCAGTGTCGAGTCCTCCGGCACGAAGTATGGGCTGGTGATGCTCACCCGGAACTCGGCCTTGTGGATCAGCATGGCAAACAATTTCAGGTTGTTGTCGTTGTCGAAGCTCGGCCCGCTCGGCACGATCTGAGCATCGAGAAGCCCCGGTTCGGCGCCGAATACCACCTCTGTCGTGTCCAACGGGAGCAGCTGATTCGTCTCGCTGTACCAATCGGTGACGAACACCGCGTTCAGCTCTCGCACGACCGGCCCGGTCATCCGGATCATCAGTTCCAGCCAGTGCAACCCTCGTGCGACGTTCTTCCGCTTGAGGTAGCTGGAGTCGATCAGGTTCTGTGATCCGGTGAATCCGACCCGGCCATCGATCACGACCAGCTTGCGATGGTTGCGCAGGTCCGGTCGCTGCCACTGCCCGCGGAGCGGGCGTAACGGCAGCATCGGGTGCCACTGTGCGCCCATCTGCCGCAACGCGGCGATCGTCCGGGCGCGGTGCGGGTACATCAGTCCGGAGACGTGGTCCGAGAGCACCCGCACCGCCACGCCGCGGCCGCTCGCGCGGCGCAGCGCGTCGAAGAACGGCTTGGTCGTCGCGTCAAGCACGAGGATGTAGAACTCCACGTTGACGAATTCCACTGCGTCGTCGATCTCCTGGATCATCCGCTGGATGGAACCGTCGTAATCCCGCAGCAGCTCCACGTGGTTGCCTCCGACCATCGGCAGCGCTCCCAGCTCGAGGTTCAGGCGCACCGCCGAGGGCAGCCAGCGCGGCCAATCCGCCCGATGGCTCACCCGGGACAGCCCCTCGGTGCGTGCCAGCATCAGTTCGTTCACCTCGCGTTGCCGCTCGCGCCGGCGCCTGGGCAGCCGCCCGAAGCCGACCAGGAAGAACACTGCGGCGCCGATGAACGGGACGAAGATGATCGCCAGCACCCAGGCAATGGCCTCGGACGGCCGCCGGTTGGTCGAAATCAGCACCGTCGCGATGAATCCGATCACGATGTGTATTCCGAGTACGGAGAGAACGACGATCTCGTACTCATCCATTGTTCAGGCCCTTTCTCAACTCACGCATTCTTCAGCACCGTGTGTTGTTGCGGGCGGGCACGGTAACGTTCTCGATGATCAACAGTATCGATGCCGTCGTGGGCACGCGATCAGCGCAGCCCCATCGCTGGGTTGCGGTTATAACGGGAAGATCGACTCGACGCAGGGAATGGAAACGTGATGATCGACGGTGCCGCGGCATCCGGGCATCCTCCGGCAAAGCCGGCCGGGACCAGGCCCGGCGCGATGCGGCGGACGCTCTGGGCCGTTGGCGTGCTGGTCGGGCTGGTGGTGATCTTCTTCATCGCCGACTTCGGTATTCGCCTGTCTGCCCAGTCGCAGATCCGCGATCAGATCCTGAAGGAGCTCCCAGCAGGGGTAACCGCCGACGACCTGTCCGTGAGCATCGGCGGCCTCTCGGTGATCGGCCAGTACCTGACCGGTTCCTTCGAGCAGGTCGAGCTGCACTCGGAGCGGGTCGCAGTTGACGGCGCCACGGTCGCCGTGTCGGTCCTCGCGCGCGGCATTCCGACCGATTTCACCAGGCCCGTCCAGCGGATCACCGGCCGGGTGGCGATGTCGCAGGACGATGTCAACGCTCTGGTCAAGATCCCGGATGCGACCTCGAAGATCACCCTGGGTGAGGGAACCCTCGGCTATTCCGGCTCTACGGCGTTCCTGGGCATCCCGATCGCGTATCAGGCGACCGTTGTCCCGAAGGCCAACGGCGAGACAGTCCTGCTGAAGCCCGAGAGCGCGAGGATTACCGCAGGTCCTGCCGGTCTGGATCTCGGCTCCTTTGTCCGGGAGGTCGTCGGCGGCGACGGCTTTGCGTTCTGCGCGGCTGAACATTTGCCTGAGGGTGTCACGGTGCAGACCATCACCGTCAGGCCGGGGTCCGCCGAGGTGACGATAGCGGCCAGTAACCTCGTGCTCAACGAGAAGACCCTCGCCAGCAGAGGAACCTGCTCGTAACAATTTCGGGCCGCGGCAGCATCATCGCTAGAATTTGGTTGCGCCGGCACCCGGGTCGTCGACGCCAGCGAATACCGGCTTCAGGGGCCAATCCGGGCCCGCTCGCCACCCCTCCCACGCCCGTTCGTCTCCGTCCGTGAGGAATTTCCGTGGCCGTCAACCCACTCGCCCCCGCCTGGCTCACCGAGCCGTCGGATGCCAACGCCCTGGCCGCGGCAGTGTGGCCGGCGAATGTTTCCCGCACCGCCGACGGCGTGCTGGCGGTGGCCGGCGTACCGGCAACGGCCATCGCCGGACGGTTCGGCACCCCGGTGTATGTGATCGACGAGGCGAACGTCCGGGACACAGCCGCAGCAGTGCGCGAGGTCTTTCAGCGCGAATTCGCCCGGGTTGGCGGGCAGTCTCGGGTCTACTACGCCGGCAAGGCGTTCCTCTGCGCCGACCTGGCTCGCTGGGTCAGCGAGGCCGGCCTGCACATCGACGTGTGCACAGGAGGAGAACTGGCCGTCGTGATCGCCGCGGGGATCGACCCCGCCCGGCTCGGCTTTCACGGCAACAATAAATCGATGGTCGAGATCGACGCCGCGGTGCGCGCCGGTGTCGGGGCGATCGTCATCGACAGTTGGCAGGAAATCGACCGGATCGCTTATGCCGCAGCGCGGCAGGGCGTGGTCCAGCCGGTCCGGCTGCGAGTCAACAGCGGAGTGCACGCGCACACGCACGAGTACTTGGCCACCGCGCACGAGGATCAGAAGTTCGGTCTCCCGATCGCCGATGCGCCGGCGGCGGTCTGCGCAATCCGGGCCAGGCCGAGCCTGAGCTTCCTCGGCCTGCACTGTCATATCGGCTCACAGATTTTCGGCGCAGACGGATTCGCCGAATCCGCCTCCCGACTGCTCGCCGTACACGCCGCGCTGCTGGCTGACGGTCCGGTTCCCGAACTGAACCTGGGCGGCGGATTTGGGATCGCGTACACCACAGCCGACCGGCCAACCCCGATCGGCCAGATCGCCAGGCGGATCGCCGATGTGGTCGCCGCGCGGTGCACCGCCTTGAGCATCCCGCTGCCGCTGGTGGCGTTCGAGCCGGGGCGGCTCGTGGTCGGCGGATCGACGCTCACGCTCTATACCGTGGGCACCACAAAGGATGTCCCGGTACCGATCGCGCCGCCGGAGGAAGAGGAGATGGGTGCAACCGCGGTCCGCAAATACGTCAGCATCGACGGCGGAATGAGCGACAACGTGCGACCGGCACTCTACGGCGCCGATTATTCGGCGCGGATTGCCGGGCGGGTTTCGGCCGCCGGCACCGCCCTGGTCCGCGTCGCCGGCAAACACTGTGAGAGCGGCGATATCGTCGTCGACGCCGACTATCTGCCGGCGGACGTGATGCCAGGCGACCTCCTAGCGGTCGCAGCGACCGGCGCGTACTGCTGGTCGCTGTCCAGCAACTACAACTACCAGGGCCGTCCGCCGGTCATTGCGGTCCGGGACGGCCAGGCGCGCCTGCTGATCCGTGCTGAGACCGTGCAGGACCTGCTTGCCAGGGACACCGGTATCTCCCATGCCGTGCCGGACCGTGAGACCACCGACGAGAAAGAATCATGATCGAATACCGCAATCTTCGGGTGGCTCTGCTGGGCGCCGGATCGGTCGGCGCACAGGTGGCCAGACTTCTGGTGAAGAACGGCGACGAACTCGCGGCCCGAGTCGGCGCCAGCCTGGAACTGGTCGGAATCGCGGTGCGGGACATCAACGCGCCGCGTACCGCAACTCTGCCACCTGAATTGCTGACCACCGACGCCGAATCTCTGATTTTGGGCGCCGACATCGTGATCGAGCTGCTGGGCGGCATCGAGCCGGCTCGAAGCTACGTACTGCAGGCATTGAACTCCGGAGCCGACGTGATCACCGGAAACAAGGCGCTGCTGGCCACGCACGGGCCTGAGCTGTTCGCCGCCGCCGAACAGGTCGGGGCCCAGCTCTATTACGAGGCCGCCGTCGGGGGAGCGATCCCGATCATCCGCCCGTTGCGGGACAGCCTGGCCGGGGACCGGGTCAAACGGATCCTGGGTATCGTCAACGGCACCACCAATTTCATCCTCGACGAAATGGACGAACACGGCACCAGCCTTCAGGATGCACTGGCCACGGCAACCGAACTCGGCTTCGCCGAGGCCGACCCCACCGCCGACATCGGAGGATACGACGCCGCGCAGAAGGCCGCGATCATCGCCAGTCTTGCCTTCCACACCACGGTGCCGTTGGAAGCCGTGTATCGGGAGGGCATCACCGAAGTCACTGCCGAGCAGATCAGCTCAGCCCAGAAGGCCGGCTATGTCGTGAAGCTGCTCGCGATCTGCGAGCGGTTGACCGATCCGGAAACCGGGGTTGAGGGTGTTTCGGCGCGGGTCTATCCGGCGCTTATCGAGCGGTCCCATCCGCTGGCGGCGGTGCACGGCGGCAACAACGCGGTCTTCGTCGAGGCGGAGGCGGCCGGCAGCCTGATGTTCTACGGGGCGGGCGCCGGTGGACTGCAGACCGCATCGGCCGTGTTGGGCGATCTGGTGTCTGCGGCACGCCGCCATGTCATCGGCGGGCCGGGCGTTGCCGAATCCACGCATGCGAACCTCCCGGTGCTGCCGATCGGCAAGGTGGTCACCCGCTACCAAATCAGCCTCGCCGTCACCGACGAACCAGGAGTGCTGGCGAAGATCGCCGGCGTCTTCAGCCGTGGCGGGGTGTCTGTGGAGGCGGTGCTGCAGTCTGTGCCCGGGCCGCGCCAGAGCGCAGCCGCAGCCGGTTCGGGTACGAGTGTTCCTGCTGCACCCCGGCCCACCGCTACCCTGGTGATAGGCACCCACGAAGCTACCGAGGCCGCTTTGGCGGCAACCGTGCGTGCGTTGGCTGCCAGCGACGTGGTTGCATCCGTCGCATCCGTCCTACGAGTTGAAGGATCGTAATCCCACCATGAACAAACCGAGTCGGCAATGGCGCGGTGTGCTGCGCGAGTACGCAGACCGCCTGAACATTACCGAAGCCACTCCCATCATCACCCTGGGCGAAGGGGGTACCCCGCTGATCCCGGCTGCCGCGCTGTCCAGGCGCACCGGTGCGGAGGTCTTCGTCAAGTACGAAGGGGTGAATCCGACCGGTTCATTCAAGGACCGCGGCATGACGATGGCGATGTCCAAGGCGGTGGAAGCCGGCGCCAAGGCGGTGATCTGCGCCTCGACCGGAAACACCTCCGCTTCGGCTGCTGCGTATGCGGCCCACGCCGGCATCCAGGCCGTCGTACTGGTGCCGGAGGGCAAGATCGCAATGGGCAAGCTCAGCCAGGCCATCGCGCACAACGCCAGGCTGCTGCAGGTGCGCGGGAATTTCGATGACTGCCTCGAGATCGCCCGTGACCTCGCCAACAACTACGCAGTGCACCTGGTCAACTCGGTGAACCCGGATCGGATCGAGGGGCAGAAGACGGCCGCCTTCGAGATCGTCGAGGTGCTGGAAGATGCGCCGGACATCCACATCGTGCCGGTCGGAAACGCCGGGAACTACACCGCGTACACTCGCGGCTACTCTGAGGAACTGGCCGCAGGGTCCAGCACCAAACTGCCGCGGATGCTGGGCTTCCAGGCGGCAGGCGCCGCCCCGATCGTGCTGGGACACCCGGTTAGCGATCCCGAGACCCTGGCCAGCGCCATCCGGATCGGCAACCCGGCGTCGTGGGAGCTTGCACTGGCCGCCCGCGAGGCAACAGACGGCTATTTCGGCGCGATCGACGACGACCATATCCTGGCCGCGCATCGCATCCTGTCTCAGGAAGTCGGGATCTTCGTGGAGCCGGCTTCGGCGATCAGCGTCGCAGGGCTCTTGGAACGCAGCGAAGCCGGCATGATCCCGGCCGGGGCGAAGATCGTCCTGACGGTGACCGGACACGGGCTCAAAGACCCCAAGTGGGCGCTGCGCACCGCCGACGGCTCCGACGTCCAGCCCACCGTCGTGCCGGCCGACGTCTCCGAGATCGCTGACACCCTCGGGCTGTCCGGCACGGAGCCGGTCACCGCTGCGGACCATGCCGGAGCCGATGCATGAACCTTGCCGGACGCTCGGTTTCGGTCAAGGTCCCCGCGACCACCGCCAACCTCGGGCCGGGCTTCGATACCCTCGGCCTGGCCCTATCGCTCTACGACAAACTCGATGTCAGCGTGCGTCCCGAACCGGGGATTTCGGTCCAGGTGCTCGGCATCGGTGCGGGCGAGATTGCCGCTGACGAATCCAATCTGGTCGCGCGCGCCATTGCGTACACCTTCACACGGTTCGACCGACCGTTGCCCGGCCTCAACCTGGTCGCGCACAATGTAATTCCGCATGGCCGCGGACTGGGCTCCTCCGGAGCCGCTATCGTCTCCGGCATCATGGCAGCCCGCGGCCTGCTGAACGGGATCGTCGAAATCGATGCGGAACACCTACTGGCCCTGGCGACCGAGTTGGAAGGCCATCCCGACAACGTTGCGCCGGCCCTCTTCGGCGGCCTGACCATTGCCTGGATGAACAAGGGCGCACCGCAGTACAAGAAACTGATCGTGCACCGTGGCGTTTCACCGTTGGTCCTGGTGCCACAGACGGTCATGTCGACCAAACTCGCGCGCAGCCTGCAACCGTTATCGGTGCCGCATGAGGATGCCGTGTTCAACCTGTCTCGGTCGGCGCTGCTGATCGCTGCGCTGATTCAGAGCCCTGAACTGCTTCTCGCGGCGACGGAGGACAAACTGCACCAGCGCTACCGCGCCTCGGCGATGCCGGAGACCGACCGGCTGATCTCGGTGTTGCGTGCAAACGGTTTCGCGGCGGTGGTCTCGGGGGCCGGGCCATCCATTCTGGTACTCGGTAGTGACCCGGGCCAACGTCTGGCCGCCGCCGCACTGGTCGCGGACCAGGCGCAGACGCCGTGGCAGCCGCTGATGCTGGCGGTGGACTTCAAGGGCGCAACGGTGATCCGGCGCAGCCTCGAATGATGCTAGGCTGGCAACGCATCCGGTAGAAAACGCGTAACGAGCGAATCTGGTCTCCGGATGAATCCCTAGAAACTCACTGCTGTCGCCCTTGCTTCAGTACCAGTGCATCCGCACCGGTGCCTGCTCCGTGCGGATCAGAACGTACGCAGCAGAAGGCAGTTGACGCGACATGCGCCTCTGACGCCGCCAAAAAATGCGGGCAGGGGGAAAGGAACCCTACTTACGTGACTGATGTCAACACCCACGCCGACGGTGTGGAAACACGCGTCACCCTGACCGCACTACGGGTCGCGGAGCTCCAAGCTCTCGCCGCTCAGTTCGGTATTCAGGGCGCGACGAAACTTCGCAAGGGAGAGCTCGTGGAGGCCATCTCCGAGATCCAGAAACCAACCAAGCGCACCGCGGAACCGGCCGAGCCGCGTACTGAGCGTTCCGGTGCACTGTCGGAGGCTCTCGTCGACGGAGCCGCTGAGCACTCGGCACCGGCCGCGGCACCAACCCAGGACCCCGTCGCCACGCAGCCCGCGGCGCCGGAACACACCCCCGAACAGCTGACCACGACCCAGACCGCGCGGGAACCGCGTAAGCGCGGCCCGCGTCGCGCGACGAGCGCCGACGCCATCAAGGTGGCCGGAGCGGGTACCCCGGCAGCGTCAGCGCAGGGGCCAGCCGATGCCACGCCTGCCGGTGCTACGGAATCCGAGTCCAAGCGGCCGGAGTCAAAGCGGCCGGAGTCAAAGCGGCCGGAGTCCAAGCCTGTCGTCCCGGCCACGGCGCACGTGAACGGGAGCGAGGCTGGAGTGCAGACCCTGGTCCCCACCGAGCATCGGGAATCCGCGCATGCGGAATCGGCGCACGCGGAACCCCAACACGCAGAACCCCAACACGCAGAATCTGAGCACGCGGAGCCCGAACAGGCTAAACAGGGCAGCCGCAACCGCAACCGCAACCGGAACAAGTCTCAAAGCGATGCCGACGGCGAAGCTGCCGCTGAGCGCGGGGATGACGCGTCCCGCGACGGCAGACAGGGCGGGGAGCACGGTGGTCGGCAGAACAGGAACGACCGCCAGGGCAAGACGCAGCAGGGCGAGCGCAGGAACCAACGCGGAGACCGTGAGCCGCAGGAGCGGGACAGTTCCGGGCCGAGCCGAGACGCCTCGGTGTCCGAGCGTGACCACGATGACCGGGATGGTCAGGGCCGCAGCGGTCGCAATCGGTACCGTGACCGCAAGCGTCGCGGCCAGGGCGGTAGCGACGATATCGAGCCGGAGATCACCGAAGACGATGTGCTCATCCCCGTCGCCGGCATCCTCGATGTGCTCGATAACTATGCATTCGTGCGGACCTCCGGATATCTGCCGGGTTCAAGCGACGTATATGTCTCGCTCGGGCAGGTCAAGAAATACAATCTGCGCAAGGGCGACGCCGTCGTGGGCGCGATCAGGCAGCCGCGCGAGAACGACCACAGTGGTCGGCAGAAGTACAACGCGATCGTCAAGATCGAGTCGATCAATGGGCAGACCATTGAAGAAGCAGCCGAACGAGTCGAATTCGGCAGCCTGACCCCGCTGTATCCGCAGGAACGGTTGCGTTTGGAGACCGAGGCCCCCAAGCTCACGCAGCGGATCATCGACCTGGTCTCGCCGATCGGAAAGGGCCAGCGCGGCCTGATCGTCGCACCGCCTAAGGCCGGTAAGACGATCGTGATGCAGCAGATTGCCAACGCGATCGCGATCAACAATCCCGAGGTTCACCTCATGGTCGTGCTCGTCGACGAGCGACCTGAGGAAGTGACCGACATGCAACGCACGGTCAAGGGCGAGGTCATCGCTTCCACCTTCGACCGCCCGGCAGAGGACCATACAATGGTCGCCGAGCTCGCGATCGAGCGTGCCAAGCGCCTGGTGGAGCTGGGCCACGACGTCGTCGTGCTGCTGGACTCGATCACCCGGCTTGGCCGCGCCTATAACCTGGCCGCGCCAGCGTCCGGCCGGATTCTCTCCGGCGGAGTCGACGCGTCAGCGCTGTACCCGCCGAAGCGCTTCTTCGGCGCCGCACGCAACATCGAACACGGCGGATCGTTGACGATCCTCGCCTCGGCCCTGGTGGAAACCGGGTCCAAGATGGACGAGGTCATCTTCGAAGAGTTCAAAGGCACCGGCAATATGGAGCTGAGGCTGTCGCGCCAGCTGGCCGACAAGAGGATCTTCCCCGCGGTCGATGTGAACGCGTCCGGAACCCGGCGCGAAGAGATGCTGATGAGCGAGGACGAGGTGAAGATCACCTGGAAACTGCGACGGGCCCTGGCTGGGCTCGAGCAGCAGCAGGCACTGGAGGTGGTGCTCGGCCGGCTCAAGGAGACATCCTCGAACGTAGAGTTCCTGATGCAGGTGCAGAAGTCGATGCCGCCGGTGGCCGGTAGCGGCCACTAGCTCCGCGACACGAGGCGAGGGAAGACGGGGAATTCAGCCAGGAAAGGGCGCAGATGTTCGAGTCGGTAGAGACGCTTTTGGAGGAGCACGACGATCTCCAGCACCAACTCGCCGACCCGACCCTGCACAGCGATCCGGTGCGCTCCAAGCGCGTCAACCGCCGCTATGCGGAGCTCAGCCGCATCGTGGCGCACTATCACCACTGGCGCGGACTGCAGGATGATCTGGATGCCGCTCGCGAGCTTGCGGAGCAGGATGCGTCGTTCGCGGCGGAAGTGCCCGAACTCACCGACAAGGTTGAGGAGGCGCAGGAGACCCTGCGCCGACTGCTGATTCCGCGAGACCCCAACGACGGACGTGACGTGATCATGGAGATCAAGATGGGAGAGGGCGGCGCGGAATCCGCGCTGTTCGCCGGGGACTTGCTGCGAATGTACCTGCACTATGCGGAGTCCAAGAAGTGGAAGACCGAGATCATCGAGCAGACCCTCAGCGACCTCGGCGGCATCAAGGATGTGCAGCTGGCCATCAAGGGGCACTCCACCGATCCTGCCCAGGGTGTCTGGGCGCATCTGAAATACGAGGGCGGCGTGCATCGCGTGCAGCGGGTGCCGGTGACGGAGTCGCAGGGACGCATCCACACCTCTGCGGCCGGAGTGCTGGTCTTCCCAGAGGTCGATGAGCCCGAAGAGGTCCAGATCCATCCAAACGACCTGAAGATCGACGTGTACCGGTCCAGTGGTCCTGGTGGTCAGTCGGTGAACACGACCGACTCCGCGGTGCGGATCACCCACATTCCAACCGGCATCGTGGTCGCCATGCAGAATGAGAAGAGCCAGCTGCAAAATCGCGAAGCCGGCATGCGGGTGTTGCGCGCTCGGGTTCTGGCCAGGCAGCAGGAGGAGCTGGATGCTGAGGCATCCGCCGTGCGCAAGAGCCAGATTCGCACAATGGACCGCTCGGAGCGGATCCGCACCTACAACTTCCCGGAGAACCGGATCGCCGACCACCGCACCGGCTACAAGGCGTACAACCTGGACCACGTGATGAACGGCGCTTTGGAGGCGGTCATCCAGTCCTGCATCCTCGCCGACGAAGAAGCGAGGCTCGCCGAGATCGGCGACCACGCGTAAACCAGCCCTAGACTTCGGCGTCGTTCGGTGCTCACGGCTGGACCGATGGATGCCGCCGACGCTGCAAGCTCGCAATGGCCGCGATCGCTCCTACGACGACGAACGCGCCGATCCACTGGCGATCGGATAGCTATTGCCAAGTGTCGCTGCTGCGGCAACTCCGAAGACCGGGACCAGAGGCAGGAACGAACCGGCGAATGAGGCAGTCACCTGAGCAAGCCCGGTGAGATAGAGCCAGAATGCGACGCCGTAGTACGGCAGACCAGAAACTACCGCCCAGATCAGAACCGAGGTGCTGGCATTGATGGACGACAGGCCGAGCAGACCCAATGCATAGGCGAGACCAGGATTGACAACGCCGAGCGCGCCGAGCCGCCGAAGCTCGAGCGTCCAGGTGATTCTCACCCGTCGCATCCAAATTACAGTGGCCAGAAACACGGTGCTCGTCAGGAGCTGGATTGACAGCAGGAAGAACGGTTCGACGGTGGCGAGCGCATATTTGCTGATCACGGTGCCGACGCCCCAACACGCCGCGGCTGCGATCAGCATCAGCGTCGGACGATGATGGACGTGACGGGACATAGCTGTACCAATTGGTTGACCGACAAAAACGGACCGGAATCTGTCACGTAGCCGTTACGTGACAGGGCGTCAGTCGATCGGTTCCTCGCCGTCGCAGCAGGCGTACGAGGGTCTACGGGCAGGCACAGCCGCGCACGTCATAGTTCGCACGGGCACCATCGTAGTCCCGACGACGCTCCGTGCGCCATGCCCGCCGGTTCAGATGTAGATGGCCGGATCCAGCCAGGCCTGAGCATCGGTGACGGTCGTGCTACGCGCTCTGCCCGGCCGCGTCAGGGCGCTGGCGACGCCCGGGATGCCGACGACCATCGAGTCCGGCGGGACCGCGCGGACTACGACGGCGTTTGCACCGATCACACTGCCGGTGCCGA
>JBDTDV010000049.1:0-17741 GCA_039922875.1 Microbacteriaceae bacterium | reverse complement strand
AGCTGATCGGGAACCTCGGCACCGTGCTGTCCCTTGTGGTGTTGGCCGCCGCATTCCTGATTGCCATTCTGTTCACTATCGCCGGAGTAACCCGGCGGACCCGGGAGTTCGGCACTCTCAAAGCGATAGGTTGGAGCAATCGCCGCGTGGTCGGGCAGGTCGCTGGAGAGTCGGTTGTGCAGGGCCTGATCGGCGGCGTGGTTGGCGTGGCGGTCGGTCTGATCGGCGTGCTCGTGGTGAATCTCACGGCCCCGACCCTGAGCGGGTCCACCTCCGGAGGGGCGTTTGCTTTCGCCGGCGGCCGCGGCGGCACGCTCGGAGCGACAGCGGCGCCCGGCACAGGGGCGCTTGGCCAAGCCGCCAGGCATGCGGTCAACGGTGGGTTCGGCGGCGCCGGCGGTTCGGCGGCATCCGCCACGCACGTGGTGCTCACCGCACCGGTGACCGTCTGGGTGATCGTCGCGGCGGTCGGTCTTGCGGTGCTGGGCGGCCTGCTTGCCGGCGCGATCGGCGGCTGGCGCGCCGCTCGACTCCGCCCGGCCGAAGCCCTCCGGTCCGTGGCCTGACCCGCACAGCGAACCCACCGCCGAACACGGCAGCCAACTCAGATCAGGAGCCCCATGTACATCCTCGAGAATGTGACCAAGTCCTATGCCCGGTCCAAGGGTGCGGTCACCGCGCTCAGCGGGGTCAACCTCACCATCGACGACGGGCAGATGGTAGCCGTTCAGGGGCCGACCGGCGGAGGAAAGTCGACGCTGCTGCAGATGCTCGGCGCGCTTGACAAGCCGACATCCGGCTCCGTGCGGCTCGGCTCGTCGGTGCTGTCGAGCCTTGGCGACACCAAGCTGGCCGGGATCAGGGCCAGGGAGATTGGCTTCGTCTTCCAGGGCTTCAACCTGATCCCGACCCTCACCGCCCAGGAGAACGTCGAGGCGGCGCTCGCGCCGCTAGGCGTGGGTTCCGCTGCCCGGCGTCGGCGCGCTGCCGCCGCCCTTGAGTCGGTCGGCCTGGCCGACCGGGGCAGCCACTTGCCGGCTGAGCTCTCAGGCGGCCAACAACAGCGGGTCGCGATTGCGCGCGCGCTGGTCAAGGAGCCGGCCGTGCTGCTCGCGGACGAGCCGACCGGGAATCTGGATGAGGACACCCGCGACGAGATCCTGGACCTGCTCGAGGGGCTCTGGCGGGATCGCGGACTCACCCTCGTCGTCGTCACGCACGATTCGGCTGTGGCCAAGCGGGCGCAGCGGCGGCTCAGGATCAAACGCGGCACGCTGACCGAGGTCGCGTAGCCGGCTGCCGTTGGTTCGCGGCGCCGCTCAGGGGTCCGCGGTCCAATCGGCATACCGGTGTCATGCTTCTAGACCAAGCGCTTTGAGGACGCGCAATAGTTGCTGTTTTGTGGAGAGCGTTGCCTCGATGCGTGTGGTAGGAATCCTGACTTCGCCGAGTGGAACAGCGTTTCCGCGGAACTGGTCTCGGGTGGCAGCTCTAAGTCGTCGGCGTTCCGCCAATAGCTCGGGCGAACCGGCGATGTATACAAAGTGAGTGGGAGCCGGCGCGGCGGCGGCGTTTAGCGCAACCCAGGCCTCACCGCCCCGTAATTCTTCGCTAAACGGCGCGGCCAGCACCGCACCGAGACCCACTGATACAACATCTGCAACGGCCCCGCGCAGAGCGGCATATCGAGCGTCCCGAATGAGTTGGTGATGCTCCGGTGCATTCCAGTGTCGGCCGGGAAGAAGCAGACTAACCGCGTCTAGGACGGGGTTGGTAATTGTGTCGAGATCGAGAATCGGCAGCTGAAGGGTACTGGCCAGCGCATGCGCGAGTGTGGTCTTCCCGCTGCCGGCGCTGCCGCAGATTGCGATGACCAACTGACGATTCTTTGGATCGTTCCCCGGCTGCTCAAGCCGGTGTACTTGACATCCCTCGGTCACTTCTCCATCATAGATTAGATATGACACCGGTGTCACGTCCGAAATTTGTGATCCTTCGTACTTCAATGGCGGCCTTGGCGCGAGCTGACTCGTGCGATAGCCGCGGGCTAGGAGCGAACCCTTGACCGCACGACTCGTGGCTGGCCTCGATATCGGGAGCACCGAGATAAAGGTCCTCGTTACTCAGGAGGATGGAACAGAGCTGCTGATCGTACAACGGCCGACTCCGTGGCGCTCGGGCCGTGGCGGTGCGACGGAATTAGACGGCGGCGACCTGATCTCGGCGGTAGTAGATCTGCTCCAGAGCGCTACGCGCAAACTGATTGCCCATACCGGGGACAGCCGAGTATCGGTTGCTGCGATCGGAATCGCTGGAATGGGAGAAACCGGATATCTGGTTGACCAGGGCGGGGCAGTGGTCGCGCCCGGCATTGCCTGGTTCGATCCGCGCGGGCAGGACCAGGTCGATGCGCTGCCAGCTGATCTTGGAACGGAGTTTGGTGGCCGCACCGGCCTCCCCCTCGGCGTCCAGGTTTCCGTGACGAAGCTGCTTTACCTACGGGATTCGGGCACGGCGCTGAACGGTTGCCGATGGTTCAATGTGCCAGAGTTCGTTGCAACTGCGCTTGGCGCTAAGGGAATTAGCGAGTACTCGTTGACCTCCAGAACGGGACTTCTCGATCAGGACACCGGCGCACCGTGGGCCAGGATGCTTGACTATCTCGGCGTTGACGGCGACTTCTTACCTCCTCTCACCAACGCTGGTACCAATCTCGGAATCGCTACAGCGCGGTGGCTTCCTGCTGCATTCTCCGGGGCGCGGGTGACGGTCGCCGGGCATGATCACCTGGTATCTGCTGTTTCACGTGGTGCGATTCCTCGTGACCGATACCACGTGTCGATGGGCACGGCCGAGGTTCTCCTGCGGGTCCTGGATGAGCCGCTGACATTCGAAGCCCGCTCTCGCTTGACCGGCTGGCTGATCAATTGCGTGCGTCACGTCACACCGGGCAGGCATGTTCTCGTCGCGGGAGTCAAGACGGGACTGCTCCTTCGTCGGGCCTTACAGCTCACAGGTGTCGAGAACGGCATCGGCCGAGACCGACTGGATGAGGACGCAATTGCCTTACCCGTACAAGGAAAGATCCCAGAGGGTGGGATTGACGTGCGCGGCGCCCGAAATAACGACGGGGTCCTTTCTATTGCGATACGGGCGGACGGGGTGACCCCCGCGGAGATGTTCAACGCGGTGTTGCGCCACAGCAATGAGGAGATCCGTCTCCTCATCGACGCAATGGACCAGGAAATCCCCCCGGCCCGCTCCTCTTTACTGACGGGTGGCTGGGCTGGCATGAAGAGCGTTCAACGAGCCAGATCGGCTGTCTTACCTCACATGGTGATCTCTGGGCGAGTTCAAGACACCGCGTATGGCGCCACCCGCTTTGCCGCTGCCCTGCTCCATGAGCGTGAATCGGGCAACACAGGACATGACGATTGACCAGCGACGGCCACTGGCCAACGAAAGACCTCAACCTCCAAGCTTCAACAACTGCAGGAGAACGATCGTGAACACACTCACCACCATTGAGCGCCGCGGCATGGAATCCATTTCCACCCCGGGCGGGAGAATGCTCATCGTCGCAGCCGATCAGCGCAATGGCATGAAGGCAGTGATGACGGACGCCCCAGGAGGTCCGGACTCTGTCACCGCTGAGCAACTCGCGGATGCCAAGGCAGACCTCGTCCGATACCTCGGGAACCGCGCCCCCGCGATCCTGCTCGATCCGGAAATCGCATTGCCGATGGTAGTCGATGAGCGAATTCTGGCGCGTGGGACGGCGCTGGTGGTTGGCATGGATGCATCCGGGTTCAAGACCATAGACGGGTTGCGGTATACCGACATCGTCCACGGTGTTACTCCTCGCGCTGTCCGTGACCTTGGTGGAGACGCCGCGAAGATGTTGTTCTATCTGCGACCGGATAAGCAGGGCAGTAATTCGCGGGTGGCACAGGAGATCCGCGCTCTGGTTAGGGCATGCACAGATGAAGGGATTCTGCTCATCGTGGAGATCCTGACCTATCGCCTGGCAGATGAGACCGAGAGTGATTATTACGCGGCCATGCCACGGCTCGTAGCGGACGCGGCACGAGCCGCTGTTGAATGCGGTGCGAAGGTCCTGAAGCTTCAGTACCCAGGCTCGTCAGAAGGTTGTGCCGATGTTACCTCGGCCGCCGCTGGCGTGCCGTGGGCGGTGCTGTCAGCCGGAGTAGATCATGAGACCTTTGTCAAGCAGGTGGAGATCGCAATCGCCAATGGTGCCGCGGGGGCGATGGCGGGACGGTCGCTCTGGAAGGACAGCCTGGCAGTGTCTCCCGAAGCTCGCCGGGCACTGTTGACGACCCGCGCGCAACGCAGGCTCAGCGAACTTGGGGCGGTCGTCGATAATACAGAGCGTGCCTAACCGGATGCCTACCATGCGTGAAGTCGCGGCCTTAGCTGGCGTCAGCCTCAAGACCGTCTCCCGCGTCTTCAATAATGATCGTCACGTCACGCCTGCCACGCGCCACCGTGTCGAAATGGCTCTGCGGGAAGTGAACTATGTCCCGAATGCCTTGGCCACGACCTTCAGGGCGGGTCGTACCGCTGTCATCGGCATTGCCGTACCGGATATCGTGGATCCGTTCTTCGCAGCAGTCTCCCGCTCCGTCGAGAACTTTGCGGTCGCTCACGGCATGTCCACCCTGATAACCAGCCTGGGAGATGACCCTTCACGCGAACGCCCAACGCTCGAATCGATGCTCAGTCGTCAGCTCAGCGGCATCATCGTGGCTCCCGTGGCTCCCGATCACGCATGGCTACAAACATGGGCTGTGCACACACCGCTCGTGTTCGTCGATCGGCCGCCGGTTGGCCTTACGGCAGATTCGTTTAGAGAGGATGATCACTTGGGGGCGCTTCTTGCCACCGAGCATCTCATCGAACACGGTCATCGACGCATTGCCTTTATCGGCGATACCCGGTATCTTCCGACAACCAATAACCGCCTGCGCGGGTACAAAGACGCCCTCCGCAAGGGGCATATCGACTTTGACCCCATGCTCGTCACGCTTGAAGCCGCTGACCGGGATGGAGCACGAACGGCATTGGACGAATTCTGGCGGTTGCCCGACCCGCCGACAGCAGTATTCTCGTCGAACGCCCGCTCGAGCATGGCGATGATTCCCGCGTTGCAAGAGCACCCCGCGGCCGCGATCAGTTTTGGAGATTTCCCGATGGCCGACCTTCTCACCCCGTCACTTACGGTGGTCGCGCAGGATCCTGAACGGCTCGGCTCGCTTGCCGCCGCACGCGCCGTCGATCGCCTTCGGGCACCGGATGCGACTTATGAATCAACAACCTACCTGCCGGTGAGACTGGTCGAGCGTGAATCCTGCCGGGTGGGAGATGAGACGTATCGCCGGCGGAAGCGGGCATAGGGCGATAGTTCCATCGGTACGGTGCTCGATCCGTGCCGTTCAGCCGTCGGCGCGCAACTGTCGCCCCGCGCGCTCCTCCAGAAGTTTGGCGACGAGGAGTTCCCCGTCGACGGCGCCGAACCGGGCCAGCGCTTGCTCGTGCAGGCGGGTGACCAAAGCGGACAGCTCGAACGGAACACCCTGCTCCGCCGCCAACGCCGTCACAATCTCGAGCTCGTCGACACAGCGGTCCAGCCCGAAGGTCTCCAGATAGTCGCCGGCGAGCAAGTAGTCGAGATGCCGGTCCAGGAAGGCGCTTCCGCCGGCGCTTGATCCCAGTGCTGTGCGCAAGCGCCGCAGGTCCAGGCCAAGGGATTGGCCCAGCAGCAGCGCCTCGGTCGTGGCCGCCGCCTGCCCGAACCACAACAGGTTTGCCAGGAGCTTCGCGGTATGCGCGGCGTCGACGTCCGCACCGACCAGGCGCAGGGCATCCGGTCCGCCGAGCGCGTTCAGTACCGGGCGGACCCGTTCGATGGCGGATGCCGTGCCGCCGACGAAGAAGGTCAGTGCTCCCGAAACGGCGGCGTCCACCCCGCCGCCCATCGGTGCGCCAACGCTGTCGATCGAACCCGCGGTTGCCAGCCCGGCGAGCGTCCGCGCGACTCGTGGGTCGTTGCTGGTCAGATCCAGCCAACAGGAACCGGGCGCCAGCTGACGCACGACACCGGTCGGGCCGGCCATCGCCTGCTCCAGCTCGGCAGCGCCCGGTAGCACCGTGATCACGATGTCGACGGATGCCGCGAGCGCCGCTGAATCCGCCGCCCAGGTTGCGCCGACGTTCTCTACTGACCGCTGGAGTGCGGAGCGGATGTCGTAGGCCGCCACGCGGAAGTCCGCTGCCACGAGCCGGGCACAAATCGGCAAACCCATTCGACCGACTCCCAGCACGCCCAGTCGCTCTCCCGTCATGCGTGCACTCTACTGGGTGCGCGGCTGGAGACGCACCGGATGCCGACGGCCGAACGATGGCTGGCGTGGCCGGTACCATTACGCTATGGCGCAGGCATCGGAGCTGACAGCGACGAAGATCCGCACGCCTGCGCGAGGCAAGTCGATCAACCGCCTGTTCGACAACCTGTTTTTCATCCTCGGCGGGGTATCGGCGGTGTGGCTGGCCTGGATCGTCTTCACGGAAAGCTTCTCGCTCGGCTGGTGGCAGATCCTTTACTTCGTCCTGTTCTGGGTCATCCTGGCGTACCTCGCGTTGCCGCGCCTGCACCGCATCCTTACCCAGCTGTACGTGCCGAACTATTTCATCGGGCGGGCTCGCACCAGTGACGGACTGCTGGGCGACCCGATCAACCTGGCTTTGCTCGGCAGTGAACTCCAGCTGAACACCGCGATGCGGGAAGCAGGATGGGTACGGGCCGACGCGATCACGTTCCGCAGCACCTGGCGGATCATCGCATCCACCGTGCTCAGGCGCAGCTATGACGAGGCTCCGGTCAGCCCGTTGTTGCTGTTCGATAGGCAACAGGATGTGGCCTACCAGCAGGAGGTGCTCGGCAACCCGGCGAAACGGCATCATGTGCGGTTCTGGCGCTGCCCGGATGGTTGGCTTTTGCCAGGCGGTCACCGCGTGGACTGGCTGGCAGCCGGAACCTTCGACCGCAGCGTCGGCTTCTCCCTGTTCACGCTGCAGATCACCCATAAGATCGATCACGATACTGACATTGAGCGTGATCACATCGTCGATACCTTGACCACTGCGGATGCCGCTATTTCGGTCGAAATACTCCGCGACTTCTCAACCGGCTACCACTCGCGAAATGGCGGCGGCGACACGATCAAGACCGATGGTGACCTGCCGGTGCTGGATTTGCGGGCGGTGCACACCGCAGCGGGCACCCAGCCGAGCACCCAGCCCAGTGTCGTGCCGAGCGCCGACGAGATCGAGTTGCTGGTTGCCGAGGAACGAGCCCAGCGGCGCCCGGCGCCCACCATCCTCGGCTCTTTGTTGATGCTGGCGCGAGTGCTGGCCGGCGCGTACTTCGTGGCGAGTACCGCCCTCGGCGCGGCGCAATTCATCCGAATAGAACTGAGAGACGCCGGGGTGGGCGCACCGACCGGTGACGAGATCGCGGCCGGCCAGCTGGTCCTCAACGTGTTGCTGGCGATCTTCGCCGCGGCACTGCTGTTCTACCTCGTGTTGGCATTCCTGGTCTACTCCGGTAGGAACTGGGCCAGAATCACCGCCATGGTGATGAGCGCGCTGGCCGTGGTCAGCGCGGGAATCGACTACTTCAACGGCGGAACCGAAGTCATCCTGCTGGCCAATCTCTTCGGCCTGCCGTTGGACATCCTGGTGCTGCTAGCGCTGTCCAGCCAGGACGCCAGAATCTACGCGCGACGGATCCGCCAGTCCGGCTCCGGTCGCCGCCGAATTGCCCCGCCGGTGCTTGAGGGGCGAAACTGAGAGCACACCATCGCGCTGCCCGAGACCGGCGACGGCGGCATCGCAGCAGAGACTTCTATCCATCAGCGTCGAACGAAAGAAGAAATCTATGAGTACCAGCCCCGAATTGTCAGCGCTTCTCCACGAGATCCGGCACTTCGACCCGCCGGCTGAGCTCTCGGCCTCCGCGAATGCGCAGCCCGAGGTCTATCAGCGCGCCGCGGCGGATCGGCTGGGATTCTGGGAGGAGGAGGCCAACCGGCTCACCTGGGAGCGCAAGTGGGACACGGCTCTCGAGTGGGATCTGCCGCACGCCAAGTGGTTCGTCGGCGGCCGGCTGAACGTCGCCGTGAACTGCGTCGACCGGCATGTCGACGCCGGTAACGGTGACCGGGTGGCGTACCACTGGATCGGCGAGCCGGAGGGCGAAACCCGGGACATCACCTACAGCCAGCTCAAGGACGAGGTGTGCAAGGCGACGAACGCGCTGATCTCCCTCGGCGTGAAAAAGGGCGACCGGGTCGCCATCTACATGCCGATGATCCCGGAGACCGTTGTGGCGATGCTCGCCTGCGCCCGTCTCGGCGCGCCGCATACCGTCGTGTTCGCCGGCTACTCGGCCGATGCGCTGAAGACCCGGATCATCGACTGTGACGCGCACGTGGTGATCACCGCAGACGGCAGCTGGCGCAAGGGTGCGCAGAATTCTCTGAAGCCCGCTGTCGATGAGGCGCTGAAGAGCTGCCCGGACGTGCACAGTGTCCTGGTGGTGCGGCGCACCGGGCAAGAGGTGGGATGGACCCAGGGGCGGGATGTCTGGTGGCATGACGTTGTCGACCCCGCCAGCACCGAGCACGAGGCCGAGGCGCACGATTCCGAGCATCCGCTCTATGTGATGTACACCTCGGGCACCACCGGCAAGCCGAAGGGCATTCTGCACACCACCGGCGGCTACCTCACCCACGTCGCCGCGACATCCCGGTTGATCTTCGACTACAAGCCCGAGACGGATGTCTTCTGGACGGCGGCCGACATCGGCTGGGTTACCGGGCACAGCTACATCGTCTACGGCCCGCTGGCCAATGGGGTCACCTCGATCATGTATGAGGGCGCGCCGGATGCCGGCGGCAAGGACCGCTGGTGGAAGATCATCGAAGAGTACAAGGCGACGATCTTGTACACCGCGCCGACCACGATCCGCACGTTCATGAAGTGGGGCGAGCAATACCCGGCCGGACACGACCTGTCGACGCTGCGGATCATCGGGTCGGTCGGCGAGCCGATCAATCCGGAGGCGTGGGTCTGGTACCGCAAGAACATCGGCGGTGACAAGGCGGTCATCGTCGACACCTGGTGGCAGACCGAGAACGGCGGAGTTCTGATCACGCCGCTGCCCGGGATCACCTCGACCAAACCTGGCGCCGCGATGACGCCGTTCCCCGGGATCTCGGCCGACGTCGTCGACAACAGCGGCAAGCCGGTCGGCAACGGTGAGGCGGGATTCCTGGTGATCACCGAGCCGTGGCCCGGGATGCTGCGCACCATCTGGGGCGACGACCAGCGGTATCAGAAGACCTACTGGTCGCGGTTCCCCGGCGTCTACTTCAGCGGCGACGGAGCGAAGAAGGACGAGGATGGCGACATCTGGCTGCTCGGTCGAGTCGATGACGTGATGAACATCTCCGGTCACCGGATCTCGACCACTGAGGTGGAGTCGGCTCTGGTGTCGCATCCGGCCGTTGCCGAAGCCGCCGTCGTGGGTGCCAGCGACCCGATCACCGGGCAGGGGATCGTCGCGTTCGTGACGATCAAGGCATCCGTCGACACCGAGGGCGAGGCCGGGGTCGCCCTGGTCAACGACCTGCGTCAACAGGTGGCTTCCGAGATCGGCAAGCTGGCCAAGCCCAGACAGATCCTGCTCACCCCGGAATTGCCCAAGACCCGATCCGGCAAGATCATGCGGCGCTTGCTGCTTGATGTGGCCGAGCATCGCGAACTCGGCGACGTGACCACCCTGGCCGATTCCAGCGTGGTCTCCCTGATCGCCGACCAGATGGAGGCCTCGGGCACCTCCGCCGAGGACTGAGCCCCGCAAGACCCCCCGCTGAGGTGCATGCTTTTGCCCGTGTCCGGGGGCTGGAATGGGCTAAAGCATGCACCTCACGGATGCGAAGGGAGAGTACATGGCGCAGCCGGATGCCGTCTCGGGAGACTCGCCGGTAGAGGTGCTGCAGCGCTGGGAGCGCGGCGGCGCCGTCTGGCAGGTGCTCTCCGACACCGATGCCGGGCTGGAAATCGCCCTGATGACCTGCACCCGCCAGGAGGAGGTCGACCGCCTGGTCTCCGCCGATCCCGCCCTCCGGGCATTCGTCGGCACCCGCACCGCCAGCGACGAGTAGCGTCGCGCCGCTTTTCACGCTGAGGTGCGAAGTTTGGCCCAATTGCAGTGCCAGAATTGGGCCAAAGCGTGCACCTCAGCAGATGCTGGCGCGGCGCTTTATCAGGACCGAGCGGATCAGTCTGACGAGTTCTTCGGGCTCATGCAGGTCATCGGCGTTGATCTCGATCACGTACCAGCCCTTTGCTTCCAAGCGCGCTCGACGGGACATATCCTTGCGCCACTGGCCCTTGCTGGTGCGGTGGTAGTCGCCCTGATACTCGATCGCCACCTTCTCCTGTTCGTATCGGAGATCGAGCCGCGCGAACACCTGTCCGTCGGCCTCGGCGACGCTGCGGTTGACCTGCGGCAATGGAAGGCCGCCAAGAACGAGGATTACCCGCAGGATCGACTCCGGGCGCGACTCGGCCTCGTTGCTCAGCAGATCGATGGCTTGCCGGAGCACCCTCCGCCCGCGCCTGCCGGGATAGCTCGCGACCGCAGCCTCCAGCTGGCGCCGGGTGGCAAGCGGCATCCGCCAGTGGATGAGATAGTCACCGACCGCAACCAGGTCTGGCACGGTTAGCACCGTGGCGAGTTCGCACCAGGTTCGGGCCGGTGTCGTCATGCGGATGCCGTGCAAGACGGCCGTGTCGGCATCCGTCGACTGCACCTTGTGTCCCACGACGCCTGCAGCACTCAGCGCGCGATGGGGTGACGGAACGCTGACGTGGACACGTGGATCGCGTTCGGCCCACAGCGGCATGGGCGCGCCCAGCAACAATGCGGCGGTCAGATGGCTGAAGTGAGCGTGGCTCGGTATTCGCGTCTGAAGTGTCGTGCATTTCTCGCGGAGGTTGAGCGCGCCGGTGGTCGTCGTGCGGGTCCCCCAGTAGTTGCTGTATAAATCCCGTGCGCGCAGTCGCTTGCGCGTCACACCGGCATCGAGGGCATCGCGTACGGCGAACGGCTTGTGGATCAGGCCAGGCGGCAAGTTCGTTCGGGTTTGCATGCGCATATGATGCCCTGGGCTCCCTCTACCCTGTCAGCAGTGTCCACAGGCCGGCCCTCCGCCGCGTTGAGGTGCGTGCTTTGGCCCATTCTGGGGGCACGGAATGGGCCAAAGAGTGCACCTCAACGGGGCACGGCGGCGTGGGTGGGGCAGCGGACGGCGGCGTGGGTGGGGCAGCGGACGGCGGGGGCGTGCGCGGAGCAGGCGACGAGGCGGGCGCGGCAGGAGGGGTCGGTGCAGTTGGCCAGTTGCTGGGTCGGTGCCTGGCACACGACGCAGCGGCCGAGCACAGCTGCGTGATCGCTGAATTGGGTCGACTCGCGTTCGTCGAAGACGTAGAGCGCCCCCTGCCAGAGCCCGTCGTCGCCGTACTCCTCGCCGTAGCGGGCGATGCCGCCGTCGAGCTGGTAGACCTCCTCGAACCCGCGGTCGCGCATCAGCGAGCTGAGCACCTCGCAGCGGATGCCTCCGGTGCAGTAAGTGACCACCGGCCTGGTCTTGAGATGGTCGAATTTGCCGCTGTCCAGCTCGGCGACGAACTCGCGCGTGTTCGCCACCGCGGGCACGACCGCTCCGGCGAAGTGACCGATCGCGGCCTCGACCGCATTGCGTCCATCGAGGAAGACGACCTCCTCGCCACGGGTCTGGACCAGGTCATGCAGTTGTGCCGGGCTCAGCCGCTGGCCACCTCCGATCACCCCGTCGTCGTCGACCCGGAGCTCCTCCGGCGCGCCGAAACTCACGATCTCCTCGCGCACCCGAACGCTGAGCCGCGGGAAGTCGGCGCTGAGCAAGGCGGCTCCGGATGGGGTGTGCGCCAGCCAGCCGCTTTTTCGGGTAGCCTCCGGCAGCTTTTTCGGCGCGACCTCGACGAAGCCGGTGCCTTCGCTCCATTGCACGTGTGCGGTGGGTGGGCGCAGTCCGGCGAATCCCGGGTATTGGCGGGTGATCCGCAGGTAGCGTTTGACGGCATCCAGATCGCCGCCGACGGTGCCGTTGATCCCGTGCGTCGAGATCAGAATCCGGCCGCGCAGCGCCAACGACTCGCACAGATCGCGCTGCCACAGCCGGATCGCCTCAGGGTCGGCGAGCGGGGCGAAGGCGTAATAAAGCAGGATCTTCGGGACGGCCACCGATAAAGCCTACGCGGCAGGGCAGCTCAGTGAACCCTGAGACGGCTCTCAGGCGTGCCATAGCACCTCATGAGAAGATTCACGCGTGAAGCGGCTCGCGGCACTCCTCGGGGCCTTGGCCGCTACGGTCTCGCTGCTTGGCTCCTGGATTCCGTCGTTCTGGGGTGATGAGGCCGCCAGCGTGATGTCGGCCGAGCGACCCTGGCCATCTCTGTTCCGGATGTTCGGTCACGTCGACGCCGTGCACGGCGCGTACTACACCTTCCTGCACGGCTGGGTCGACCTGTTCGGCGCCTCCGAATTCTCGGTCCGGCTGCCCAGCGCCCTCGCCATCGGGGCGGCCACCGCCGGCCTGGTGATTTTAGCGAATCACCTCGCTGGGCGCAGCACGGCCATCGTGGCCGGGCTCGTCTTTCTGATCCTGCCCAGCATGACCGATATGGGCTCCGAGGCGCGCTCCTATGCGTTCAGTGCCGCGTGCGCCATCTGGCTCTCGGTGCTGTTGCTGCGGCTGATTGCAACCGGCGATACCCGGGTGCTGCCCTGGCTCGGATACGGGGCGCTGTTCGCCGTGTCCATGTATGTCTTTCTGTACTTGGCGCTGATGGCGCTCGTGCACGCGGCAATTCTCTTCGCGGCGGGTGTCCGCCCGGGAGCGCTCCGCGGCCCGGGTGCGGCGCGGCGTCGGGCACTGCTCACCCGGTGGATTTCCGCGATCGGCGTTGGCGTGCTTCTGGCGGCGCCGGTTCTCGTTTACGGTATCGCCCAGCGCGATCAGATCTCATGGATCGGAAGGCGGCCTCCGGTCACGCTTGAGGTCTTCTTCGTCGATCAGTGGTTCCGTACCGGCTGGCTTGCGCTGGCCGGCTGGGCGCTGATCGTGGCGTTCGCCGCGGCATCCGCATGGGCGGCGGTCAGCCGGCGGAACCGACTCGGGCTTTCTGGCGCCCGACTGGCGGATGCCGGGCTGGCGGATGCGGGGGCGCCGGATGCCGGGCTGGCGGATGCCGCTCTGGCGGATGTCGACGCACCGCGCGTACCGTCTCTGGCCACGGTCGCCAGCTTCTGGCTGGTGATTCCCACCGGTGCACTTATTCTGGGCGATCTGCTGATCGGGCCGATCTACACGATCAGGTACACCTCGTTCGTCGCGCCGGCGGTCGCACTGTTGATGGCGGCGGCGATCGACTTGTTCAGCCGTTGGAGCGCGGCCCTGGTCGGAAAACTCCGAGCATCGATCCCCCGAGCATCGATCTCCCGAGCATCGATCCTCCTCGCGTCGATCCCCCGGGCTTCGATCCCTCGAGCACGAAACACCCCGGTGGGTGACGGTCGCCGCGTCGGCCCCGTTGCGGCCGCTCCGCCCGTTGCGGCCGTTGCGCTGATTGCAATCCTGGCGGCCCTGGCCGCTCCGACGTATCTCGCCCAGCGCGCCCCGTACGCCAAAGACGAGGGCAGCGATTGGGCGCAGCTCGCCGTGACGATCGAGCACAACGCCCATGCCGGGGACGCGATCATCTTCGGACCGGGCACGCGTCCATCGCGCGATCCACGGTTGGCGATGCACGTGTATCCGTCCGCGTTCCGGGGGCTGGTCGACGTCACCCTCGCGGTGCCCTATACCGAGGGATCCTGGCTGGGCGACAAGACCCGATCCATCTCCGCCTCCGCCGGTGCACTGGACGCTACCGATGGCCGGGTCTGGCTGGTGCGCTATGTCGGCCCAACCGCGACCTCCGGGGCGACCCAGCTGGGCGAACTGCAACAGCTGGGGTATCGGCTGCAAAAAAGCATCCCGTTGCATCGGGATACGATCTACTTACTCGTCAGGGGAGGAGCCCGGTGAAGACACTGGTCATCGTGCCGACGTACAACGAGCGCGAAAATGTGCGGGCCATCGTCGACCGGGTGCGCCGGGCGGCTCCCGAGGCCGATGTGCTGATCGTGGACGACAACTCACCCGACGGCACCGGAGCCATCGCGGATGCCCTGGCCGCAGCGGACCCGGCTGTTCAGGTTCTGCACCGGCCGGGCAAAGACGGCCTCGGCGCCGCCTACCGCGACGGGTTTCGCTGGGGACTGGAGGCCGGCTTTCAGCGTCTGGTCGAAATGGATGCCGACGGCTCGCATCAGCCGGAGCAGCTGCTTCGCCTGCTCGACGCGCTCGACAATGCGGATGTGGTGATCGGCTCGCGCTGGGTGGCCGGCGGCGGAGTCGAGAACTGGCCGTTGCCCAGACGGCTGTTATCCCAGGCCGGCAGCCTCTACGCCCGCCTCGCCCTCGGGCTTCCGGTGAAGGATGTCACCGGAGGGTATCGGGCGTTTTCCGCCGCCGCGCTACGACGCATCCGGCTGGACTCCGTGCACAGCCAGGGCTACTGCTTCCAAATAGATATGCTCTGGCACGTATATGACGCGGGCTTGCGGATCGCGGAGGTGCCGATCACGTTCGTTGAGCGCCAGTTCGGTGCCTCAAAGATGACCGGATCGATTGTGTTCGAGGCGATGTGGCGGGTGACCGGCTGGGCATTCACCTCCCTCTCCGGTCGCTCTCGACGCCGATTAGCGAACCGGGCCGCACTGCCCAGCGGGGCATCGGCCGGCCCGAACGGGTAGCGTAGCGGTGTGCTGCTTCATCATGTACGTGTCCACCGAAGTGACGAGAACCTACCCAGGGAAGATCAGCTGGCCTGGTCTCTCGCCGAGGTCGCGGCCGATCCGGTCGAGGTGACCGACGAAGTCAGCGAGATGGTGATCAACCGGGTGATCGACAACGCGGCAGTGGCCGCCGCGTCACTGACCCGGGCATCAGCCGTGGCGGCCCGAGGGCAGGCCATGGCGCACCCAATGCTCGACCCGTCGAAAACCGGCGCCACGGCCGGGAACCAGGAGGCCGGAGAACAGGAGGCCGGGGGACAGGGGGCTACCGGAGCAGGATCGACCGTCTTCGGCTCGGATGCCTCGACCCGTGTCGCTCCGGAATGGGCAGCCTGGGCCAACGGCGTCGCCGTGCGCGAGCTCGACTACCACGACACCTATCTGGCGGCGGAGTACTCGCATCCGGGTGACAACATCCCACCGATTATCGCCGTCGCCCAGCACGCGGCGGCCCAGGGTATGGATGGGCGCGGCCTGACCGGACGGGAATTGATCCGCGGGATCGCCACCGGGTACGAGATCCAGATCGATCTGGCCACCGGGATCAGTCTGCATGCCCATAAGATCGACCATGTCGCGCACCTCGGCCCCTCTGCGGCGGCCGGAATCGGCGCCATGCTGGGGCTGAAAACCGAGACGATCTTCCAATCGATCGGGCAGGCGCTGCACACCACAACCGCCACCCGCCAATCGCGCAAGGGCGAGATCTCCAGCTGGAAGGCGTACGCTCCGGCGTTCGCCGGCAAGATGGCGATCGAAGCGGTTGATCGGGCAATGCGCGGGCAGACCAGCCCGACCCCGATCTATGAGGGCGAGGACGGCGTGATCGCGTGGCTGCTGGATGGCCCGGATGCCTCATACGGGGTGCCGCTGCCGACCGCCGGTGAGCCGAAGCGCGCGATCCTGAACAGCTACACCAAGGAGCATTCGGCCGAGTACCAGGCCCAGGCCTGGATCGATCTGGCCCGCAAGCTGCACACCGAGTATCCCGCCCTGTTCGGTCCGGTTGCCGACGGCGGTGCCGCTGGTGCCGGCATCCAGAGCATCGTGATCCACAGCTCGCACCACACCCATTTCGTGATTGGATCCGGTGCGAACGACCCGCAGAAATACGACCCGGATGCCTCGCGGGAAACCCTCGATCACTCCATCCCGTATATTTTCGCGGTCGCGTTGCAGGACGGTGCCTGGGATCACGTCGCCTCCTACGCGCCGCAGCGGGCGCATCGGCCGGATACCGTCGAGCTCTGGCGGAAGGTCAGCACCCAGGAGGATCCGGAGTGGACCAGGCGGTACCACTGCACCGACCCGGCCGAGAAGGCGTTCGGCGGCCGCGTCGAGATCACTTTCGCCGACGGGACGATGATCGTGGACGAGATCGCGGTAGCGGATGCGCACCCGCTTGGCGCCCGGCCGTTCCAGAGAGCGGATTACGTTGCCAAGTTCCGCACACTGGCGGAAGGCGCGCTCGAGGCAGCTGAGATCGACCGGTTCTTGGCGCTGGCGCAACGGCTGCCGGAGCTGACCGGTGCGGAGCTGGCCGGCCTGACCATCACGGCGCGGCCTGGCCTGCTCGCGTCTGTCCCGTCGCCGGCGGGACTGTTCTGATGTGCGAGTTTCGATACGATCGTTCCTCGCCACCTGACCAGTCGACTTTCGATTCTGAACCACGGGAAGGCATCACCCATGCTGTACGCACAGACATCCCCCGCAGCCAAGCGGGCGGCATTCCGAGAACGCCTGGCGTCGGGTGAACTGCTCCGCTTTCCCGGCGCGTTCAACCCGCTGTCGGCCAAGCTGATTCAACGTAAGGGCTTCGAGGGGGTGTACATCTCCGGCGCCGTGCTGAGCGCCGATCTCGGCCTGCCCGACATCGGATTGACCACGCTGACCGAGGTCGCACAGCGCTCCGGGCAGATCGCGCGGATGACCGATCTGCCCGCGCTGGTCGACGCCGACACCGGCTTCGGCGAGCCGATGAACCTCGCCCGCACGGTGCAAACCCTCGAGGATGCCGGAGTGGCCGGCCTGCACATCGAGGACCAGGTCAACCCCAAGCGGTGCGGACACCTCGACGGCAAGCAGGTCGTCGACGAGAGCACCGCCCTGAAGCGGATCCGGGCCGCAGCCGATGCTCGCAGGGACCCTAACCTGCTGATCATGGCCCGCACCGACATCCGCGCCGTTGACGGCTTGGCGGCGGCGACGGACCGTGCCCGCGCCCTGGTCGACGCCGGTGCCGACGCGATCTTCCCGGAGGCGATGGCCGATCTCAGCGAGTTCGAGGCGATCCGGGCTGCGGTGCAGGTTCCGGTGTTGGCGAACATGACCGAGTTCGGCAAGAGCGACCTCTTCACCACCCGACAACTCGCCGACGTGGGGATCAACATCGTGATCTACCCGGTCTCCTTGTTGCGCCTGGCGATGGGCGCGGCCGGTCGGGCTCTGGACACGCTGAGCTCTGAAGGCTCGCTGAAATCACTGCTCGGTGAAATGCAGCACCGGGCCGACCTGTACGACCTGCTGGACTACGAGGCGTACAACGCGTTCGACTCCTCGGTGTTCAACTTCCGCGTGGAGAAATAGCCGAGCCGATCACGAGGGTCGCCTCCAGCTCCTCAGACCGCACGACCCGGACAGCGAGCCCAGCCCGTGCGATGATCCGCGCGGTAGCCGGCGCCTGTCGCCGGCTCGTCTCGACCAGGAGGTG
>JBDTDV010000048.1:0-25883 GCA_039922875.1 Microbacteriaceae bacterium | reverse complement strand
GGGAACTCCTCGCGCGGCGGCAGCACCGGCACGAGCGCGCGCTCGGCCAGGAAGCCGTGCCCGATCTCGCGACGCTTCGGCGATCCGACGCGACCGGTCTCACCGGTCGAGTACGGCGGGAAGTTGTAGTGGTGCAGGTAGCGCTTCTTTTTGACAGGCGCGAGCGAGTCAATCTGCTGCTCCATCTTGAGCATGTTCAGCGTGGTGACGCCCAGGATCTGGGTCTCGCCGCGCTGGAAGATAGCCGAACCGTGCACCCGTGGGATGACCTGTACCTCGGCGTCAAGCGGACGGATGTCGGCCAAGCCGCGCCCGTCCATACGGATGCCGTCACGCAAGATCCGCCCGCGGACCACCACCTTGGTGACCGCCTTGTAGGCACCGGAAACCTGGGCGTTCGCGGTGGCGGGAAGCTCTCCGGCTTCGACCTTGGCCGCGATGTGCTCCTTGACCCGCGCCTTGAGCGCGTCATCCGCGTTCTGGCGGGCGATCTTCTCGGCAATCTGGTATACGTTCACGAGCTCGTCGTAGGCGAACCCGGCGACCACGTCGTAGGTCGCCTGGTCGTACGGCAGGAAGATGGGGTACTCGACAACAGGCTTCGCGGCCTGCTTGGCGAGTTCCGCCTGTGCGGCCACGAGCTGCTTGAGGAACGGCTTGGCTGCTTCCAGCCCCTGCGCGACTACTGCCTCGCTCGGCTTGGTCGCGCCGCCCTTGATCAGGTTCCAGCTGTTCTCGGTGGCTTCAGCCTCGACCATCATGATCGCGACGTCTTCTTGCCCGTTTGCATCGGTGACCACCCGACCGGCGACTACCAGGTCGAACACAGCCTCGGCGAGCTGGTCGTGATTGGGGAAGGCGATCCACTGATCGGTCTCCTTGGTCGCACCGGGGACCAGTGCCAGACGGACCCCGCCGATCGGGCCGGAGAACGGCACACCGGAGATCTGGCTGGAGGCGCTTGCCGCGTTGATCGCAAGGCAGTCGTAATACTCACCAGGTGCGATGCTCAGCACGGTGATGACCACCTGCACCTCGTTGCGCAGCCCGTGCACGAACGACGGGCGCAGCGGCCGGTCGATCAGGCGGCAGACCAGGATCGCCTCGGTGGAAGGACGCCCCTCGCGACGGAAGAAGGATCCAGGGATCTTTCCGGCGGCGTAGCTGCGCTCCTCGACGTCGATGGTCAGCGGGAAGAAGTCGAAGTTGTCTTTCGGCTGCTTTCCGATGCTGGTGGCCGACAGCAGCATGGTCTCTTCGTCAAGGTATGCGGCGACCGCACCCTGGGCCTGCTGGGCGAGGCGTCCGGCCTCGAAGCGCACCGTGCGCGTGCCGAACTTGCCATTGTCGAGAACGGCTTCGGCGAATTTGATTTCTGGACCTTCCATTAAGGTCTCTCTCCTTTGTTTTATGCTTGTCTGCCCACCAGATCGGTGAGATCAGCATGCCCGTGTGGCATCCGATACGCACAGCAAGCGTCATACCAAGGAGCAGGGGCGCCTCTGGCCATCAGTAGAAATACACGGATGCGAGTTCCGGATACCACCACCGAGGACCAGCATCCTGCCAGCCTGCTCTAGATAGTGCTCTGAGTTGTTCAGTTAACCTCGGCTATCCTAGCAGAGCAGGTTCCTCGGAACTGGGAAGACCAGATGTCACAATGGCAGCATGCCAGCCCGGATAGCACCGACAGCGTCGCCACCGACCCACCCACCGATCCCGGGGCGCGGCACCGCGGCGCCGAGGCGTGTCCGGTCAGGGCTACCAGGAATCGCCCGACATTCCTGAGAGTTTCTTGGTACGCACCTGACCTTCTTCGCCATGGTGGGGATCGGCATCGCGTCATGGGCACTCGGCATCGCCCGAAACATAGCGGAAGTGATGATCCTGACCGCTGTCGTCGTTACCGGCATCATCGCCTGCGCTTGGATCTGTTCCGCCGTGCTCCAAGGTAAGCGCGTTCGTACCCGCCAACAGCGTTTGGCCGAGGTCGCGGACCGCGTGGGCATGAACTATGCACCGTGGTCGTTGCCGCCGGATGTCTTGCGCCCCGTCGTCGGCCATGACCGGCGTGGATCAGGGTCAGACACGTTCACTTCGGATGACTCAGGCGAGGTGGCATTCGGAACACTGAAACGGCAACGATCGGACGAGGCGCTCGCGCCCGAGGACGCGACACCGACATTCTCGACACCCCGGCGCAGGGGCTGCGAATGCGGCTGGAGGGAGACTTCGACCGCTACTTCTAGCTGTACTGCCCGACCGGTTATCAGCGGGATGCGCCATTGTCGCCAGTGTTGGCGGGAAAACGCTGCGGCACGGAATCGCGTATTTGGCAATGTCGCTCTACCTGGGCCGGAACGTCGCGGCCTGGAACGGCGCGTGACCTAAATGTCCGTGGCCTGGCGAAGCTCGGCTAACCGAGCACAGCTACGGGCGAGCCCGTCGGCGTAGGACAAGCGCCAACGCGACGGCGATCCCGGCGAGCAACACCGCCAACCACGCTGGCCAAAACGCCAGTACGCCAGGCCCTTGGGTCTCGGTACGTGTGGCATCTGTCGATGAGGTCGAATCGGTGTGAGAACCCGAGGAAGCGCCGGCTGATGGCGACGGCTGGGCAGTCGCGGGTGCCCGGGCAGCGGTCGAGGGTGACGGCGCGGCAGTCGAGCCTATGGCGCCGGCGGAGCCGCGGGAGCCGGCCGATCCCGACGGCGCGATGTCTGAACCCGTGAACGGGTGGGCCGAAGATGAGCCTGCAGGAGGCGCGGCAGTGGGATCAGGCGCGGTGACAACGGGTGCGGTGACCACAGGTGCGGTGAGGGTTACCGTGCCGTCGACGTAGTCGATCGCGTAGTTCGGGTCCACGGCGCCGGAGCAGGTCGTCGGATAGCTGCCGGCAGGGCTGTTCGGCGTCGCGGCCGTAGAGCAGACGGCCGGATGCGCCGGTGCGGTTTCGCCCAGCACAAGACCCGAGTAGCTCGGCACGACGGCCGGCACTGCCGACCCCCACACGGTGCTCGCGCTTGAGGCGGTGACGGTGAGCGGGGACGGGGCTACGGAGACCGAACCGGAGCGGTAGGCGATCGTGTAATCCGGATCGGAGGCGCCGGAGCAGTCCACCGGGTAGGTGCCGACTGGGCTGGAGGAGGTCGCGTCCGTTAGGCAGGTGGCGCGCGTCTCCGGCGCCGCATCCCCGCCCACCAGACCTTTATACTGCGGCTCGACGGCGACGGACGTGCCGTATTGCGTGCTCGGCCGCGGCGCGATGACCGTGAGCGCGGCCGGCATGACGTGCACCGCGCCATCCGAGTAGACGATCGTGTAGTTCGCATCGGAGGCTCCGGAGCAGGTGCTCGCGTAGTCGCCGGGATGGGTCTGCGCACCCACTGAACTCGTGCAGGTCGGCGGCGTCGCGGGAGCCGTGTCGCCGCCCTGCAGCCCTAGGTAGCTCGCGGTGATCGCCGGGGCCGCATCGCCATAGTTCCGGTTCTCGGACGAGGCGATGACGACCAGGGTCGCCTCAGTGATGCTGACCTTCCCATCGACGCTCGTGATCGTGTAGTTCGGATCGGCCCCACCAACGCACGAGCTCGCATAGTCGCCGATGTCGCTGTGGTCTGTCGCCTCCGTGCCGCAGCTCGGCGCGGTGTCGAGCGCGGTGTCTCCGTTCGTGAAGCCGGAATACGAGGCGGTGACCGTCGGCACGGCGAGGCCGTATCCGGTCGTCCCACCCGAGGCTGTGACCGTCAACGGCGCCGGCGTGATCGTCTCGGCCCCGGCGACGTAGACGAAGGTGTAGTCGGAGTCGACCGCGCCGGAACAGGTCACCGGATAGCTGCCGGCATCCGCCGAGGTCGAAGGCCGCGTGCACAGCGGCTGCACTCGCAGCGATGCCAGACCGTCGCCGGCGACGAATCCGCCGTATGTCGGCGCGAAGGCGGTCGGGACAGCGCCGTAGGGCGCCGAGCCGGTCGGTGCGGTGATTGTCAGCGGCACGGCATCGATCGTGAGCGTCTTGGTCACCGTCGGGGCCGCTGCCCACGTGGTCGCATCGCCGCCCTGATCGGCATGGATCTCGCACTCGCCCGCGCCGACGAACGCGACAAGCGCTCCGCCGACGCTGCAGGTCGATGGCGTCGCCGAGGTGAACGTCACTGGTAGGCCGGAGCTGCTTGTCGCCGCGACGGTCGTCGATCCGCCGTACATCGGATCGGTCGGGTCCGGTGAAGTGAACGTGATGTGCTGCGCTGCCCCGGCGACGGTGGAAACCTGCTGCACCTGCGCCAGGGGCGCCAGCGCGGGCGGCGGATAATAGATCATGGGCACCGCGTTCGCGTCGATGATGCACGTCCCGACCGCCGTGTAGGTGACGACTGCCTGCTGTGCCACCATCCCACCCGCCAGCGTGACGCTCGGCATGCCCATGGTGCATGCGGTGCTGGCGGCATCGACGGTGAGCGCCGCATCGCCGGCACCGATCGAGGGGTAGAGTGCCTGACCGATGACGGTGTAGTGGTCGCCGATCTGCGGTGAGTCCGGGGGCGTGGTCTGGAACAGCATGTGTCCGGGCGCCGGGTTGATCTCGGTCGTCTGCCAGATCTGCGTCGCCGCCAAGTACCCGTTCCCAGCCGCCTGGGTGGCGGTGATACCGCACTGGCCGCCGAGCCTGGCGACCACTGTGCCGTCCACCATCGGGCAGTGCGTCCCATCACTGGTGATCACGACGGGGTTGCCCGAGTCGCCTCCGGTCGCATGCGGCGTGTACGTGTCACCCGCGTTCATGGTCGCGGGCTGCGTCGTGGTGAACCTGATGGTCTGTGACTTCGCTCCGGCCACCGGGATGCGCAACTGCACCTGCGGCGCTGCCTCGTGGAGGTCGTCGCCGACCTGGTTCGCGTCGAGCACGCACGTGCCGCCGGTCAGATAGCTGAGCACACCGTCGTCCGACCGCGAGCACACGCCCGTGCTTTCGAGGTCGACGCGGATCGACACCGGCAGTCCAGACGTGGACGTTGCCGCGGGTCGGGTGGTCGCGCCGTTCGCCGTGCCGGCGCCCGACGGCGCGGTGAAAGTCAGGGTCTGGGGCAGCAGCATCCTCTGCGTGAGGTCGGTGAAGGCGGGAAAGGTTTCGATGTAGTGCAGATGTCCCGGATCATCGGGCGCATACCCGCCGAACCCGTTATAGGACGCGACGATCTTCCGCGGCCCGGCGGCCAGGTCTGGCACGGTGATCAACGCGGTAGCGATCAGACCGGTGGAGTCGAGCGTGAGCGGGACATCCCCCAGAGGCACGCTGTCCGACTGGGTTCCCGACGTTTGGTCGGAAAACGACACGGTGCCGCCGCCGAGCTTGGCCGCGGGGTTCTGCGAGGTGACAGTAGCGGTCAAGGTCACCGATGATCCGAAGGGTTGTGGGTTCGCAGAGCTGGTCAGCGTCACGCGCGGGGTGTAATGGGGCGCGACGGTGACCCCGGCCGTTCCCGAGTAGTTGATGGTCGCTAACGACAGCGGAAAGCTGGCGCCGCCTGCCCCTCCTCCCGCGCCGCCGCCATGGTCCGTCCAGGGGCTCATGCCGCTGTCCCCGCCACCACCACCGCCGCTATATCCGCTGCCGCCACCACCGCCACCAACTCCGTTGTTAGCTCCGTTGCCACCGACGGGGGGATTCATCCAGTCGAATGGTGTCCCCATATAGAACGGACCGAACATCCAGGCGCCGTCGCCGCCCGGAGGGTCTTGAAAGTTGCTGACCGTGCTCACTCCGTGGCCGGAGGCCCCGCCGAAGCCGGGCGCTACCAACGTTCCGGCGGTCCCTCCGGCACCGGCATACGCTCCGTTTTCCCCGCCAGGGCCCCCTCGTCCGCCCGCGCCGCCGGGGGAGTCGGCGTTGCCGCCGTTGCCGCCACGGCCATCCTCGTCGGCGTCGCCGCCACCGCCACCGCCCGCGGCGACCACGATAACCGTGCTGGAGTCGTCGGTGATGCACGCCACCGTGGACACCCACATGCCCGCGCCGCCGGAACCGCTCGACGCGGGTCGGGCTTCCCGGTCCGTGTTGCCTGGCCTGAGATTGCCCCAGTAGATGGTCTCGCCAGGGGTCACGCCCTCGTTCTTCACGGTGATCGTGGATCCGTATCCGCCATCGCCGCCGTCTGGGCCGACGAAAGTGTAATCGTGACCGCCCTCTCCCTTGCCGCCGCTCGCCACGATGTTAACGTTGAAGACGCCTGCTGGGACTGTGTAGGAGCCGATGGCGGCGCTGTAAACAGAGTGGCCAGAAGAGCACGGGGACCCGTCGGCGCTGGCGCTTTCCGCGGGCACGATCGAGAGGCCGGCGGCTGCGAGACCGAGGGTGGCGCCGGCCGCGACGAAACGGAACAGGCTCCGGCGTACGGGACCGGTAACGTGGGAGGTGCGGGGCATGACAGGCTTCTTCGATGGTGTTGCTTAGGTGGGGCTTCTCGTCCACATTAGAGCCCGGGCCCCGTCGCGTCATGGCCCAATAGAGGGGTCAAAGGAAGCCGAGCCGTCGCTGGGTAGCATATAAGGATGGACCAGCTGCGCCGGCGCGCAGAGCGCGTTGAGGTCGCCCGCAGCCGCGATCTCATCCTCAATGCCGCCGAGGCCTACTACGAGAAGTACGGCTCCGATCCCACGATGAGCAAGCTCGCACAGGTCGCCGGCGTCGGCAACGCGACGCTGTGGCGCCGTTTCTCTTCGATCGATGAGGTCGTGCGCGGTCTTTACACACGCATGGTCGACCACCTACAGCTCGTGGCTGACGACATGCTCGCCCAGCAGGACGGGTGGGATGCCGTGGTGGCTCTGATCACCGGCATCGCGGCGACCATCGCCGCGCACCCCGCGATCCCGCAAATCACCCGTCGCATGGTTGAAATAGAGCCGGACCTGCAGCACGGCGCGCAGTGGGACGCCGACCTCAAACGGATCGCCCGCCGCGCCCAACAAGAGGGAACGCTGCGCTCAGACATTGACGCGAACGACCTGACGCTCGCAGCCTTCCGGATCGGCGATTACGTCTATCTGCCGATCGAGGCCCGAGGCCGCGTCATTGCCCGGCAGATCGCGATCACGCTCGATGGCCTTCGGGCCGACGGCGTCCGCACGGAGATGCCCGTGGAGGGCATCACTACAGATGAGATCCAGGGATACTACCGGCACCAGATCCCGTGATGAGCACTGGTACCGATGACGTTCCTCACCTCGTGCCCACCGTCCCGGCTGGTCGGAGCCTGGCTCTGCTTCCACGGCTGCGTGCGGTGAGCACCAGTCCCAGGAACACTCCGATGACCGCTCCCGAGGTGTTCGAGAGGATGTCCCGAACATCGGAAACCCGGGTCGGCAGGAACAGCTGCACGAACTCGATGCCGACGGTGAGCGCAAAGCTGAGCAGGATCGCCAGCCACCACAACCGCCGGCCGAACAGCAGCAGGAAGAACAGGCCGACCGGCAGGAACATCGCCATATTGGCGGTGAACTCGAGCCTGTCGTAGGTGATCCAGCTGGTCAGGTCGTGTCTGCCAAAGAAGCCAAGGGCCCGCCACAGCCAGCTTTCCGAGTGTTGGTCAAGCGGCTGCGGACCGAGCGTCACCCAGCAGACCACGCCCAGATAGACCGCAGTCAGCGCGCCGAGGACGGGGTGGCGATGAAGCATCCATCCATGATGCGGCACCTGGCTGGATGCGCCCGGGGAACGCGCTGAGTGCCCTAGCTCAGCCGGCGCGCTCGGCGCCGACCCGAGCGCGGACCTCGCTTTGCTCCCAGCACCTGGTAATACTCCCCGTCGATGTGCACGCCGCCCGGTTCGTCCACCGCCCAGACCGCACGGATCACCCGGATCGCCTCCTCGAGCGCGTCGACGGCCTGGCCCGGGCTGAGCCGGCGCCCGCCGGCCGCCTGGATGGCGTCCCAGAATCCCCCGGCACCGATGCCGAGCTCAAATCGGCCACCGCTGAGCAGGTCGACGGTGATCGCGCCGCGGGCGATCAGCACCGGCTGACGCAACGGCAGATTGGTGACATTTGCGCTCAGCATCGTCCGCTCGGTTTGCGCGGCGACATGGGCCAGTAGTAGTTATGCGTCCAGCAGCGCCGGAAGATCCGGGTGATCCTGGAAGCTAATCAGGTCATAGCCGAGGCGATCGCTGAGCACCGCAAGCGAAACGACCTCGGCCGCACGCGCCGAAGTCGGCGTGATGAATGTTCCGAACTTCAGGTCATGGCCGTAGTCATCCATTGATGTCCCTCCCTCCCGATACGCTACCAATAGCTCGATACGGCAAGGACGAGGAGTCTGAAGTGCGAGTCGGAGTAGCACGAGAACGACGACGCGGTGAGCGCCGGGTGGCGGTGACGCCGGAGACGGCCGGCCAATTGACGAAACTCGGTTTGGATGTCGTGGTCGAGTCCGGAGCGGGAGTGGAGTCCGGACATCCCGACGCCGAGTACACGGATGCCGGCGCCACGGTCGCGACGGAGATCGCTGCGGCAGACCTCGACGTCTTCTGCCACGTGCGGCCGCTCACTCCCGGAATCGTGTCCCGATTGAAGCGGGGTGCTATCACCGTCGGATTCGCCTCGCCGGCATCTGAACTGGCCACCGTGCGTGCGCTGGCGGCAGGCGGGATCACGGCGTTCGCCCTGGAGCTGGTGCCGCGGATCTCCAGAGCCCAATCGATGGACGCGCTCACCTCACAGGCGCTGGTGTCCGGCTACCGGGCGGTACTGGAAGCGGCGATGCGACTGCCGAGGTTCTTCCCGCTGTATATGACGGCGGCCGGCACGATTCCGCCGGCCCGGGTGCTCGTCCTGGGCGCGGGTGTCGCCGGGCTGCAGGCGATCGGCACCGCGAAGCGCCTCGGGGGCCGGGTGTCGGCCAATGACATCCGACCGGCATCGGCCGAGGAGGTGACCTCGATGGGCGGAACCTTCCTCAACCTGGAGCTGGAGGCCGCCCAGGATTCCGGTGGGTACGCACGCACCCTGAGCGAAGACCGCGCAACCCGGCAACGCGAACTCCTCGCACCCCATGTCGCGGCGGCCGATGTGCTGATCACCACCGCGGCGATCCCCGGCCGGCCCGCGCCGCTGCTGGTGACCACGGAGATGGCCGCCGGGATGCGTGCCGGCTCGGTGATCATCGACCTCGCCGCAGAATCCGGCGGAAACGTTGAGGGCGTCGTTCTCGGGCGGGACACCCGGGTGCCAACCGGCGCCGGAACCGGTGACGTGATCCTGGTCGGACTGGCTGACGCCCCGTCCGCGATGCCGTCCGACTCGTCCCGGCTCTACGCGAAGAATGTCGCCAATCTTCTCGCGCTGATGACCGTCGATGCAGAAGTGCGACCCGATTTCGATGACGAGGTCGTCGCCGGAACCTGTCTGACCCGCGACGGCCAGGTGCTGCATGAAGCAACCGCCGCGGCGTTGGCCGCCGAAGAAGCGACGGCCGAAGAAGCGATGAGGGAGAAGTAATGGATGTCGTGTCGCTGTTGACCATCATCGTGCTGGCAGTCTTCGTCGGCTTCGAGGTGGTCTCCAAAGTCACCAGCATGCTGCATACGCCGCTGCTCTCCGGCGCGAACGCTATCCACGGCATCATTCTGATCGGCGCCATTATCGTGGCAGGGCAGACCACGAACCCCTGGCTGATCCCGGTGGCGCTGATCGCCGTGGTGCTGGCCACGGCGAACATGGTCGGCGGATTCGTGGTGACCGATCGGATGCTGCACATGTTCCGAGGCAAGAAATGAGTCTGATCGCTCCGGAATGGACCGCGCTGCTCTACCTGATCTGTGCGGTCTGCTTCATCCTGGCTCTGAAGGGTCTCAGCTCCCCCAAGCACGCCCGACGCGGCAACCTGATCGGAGCGGCAGGCGCGCTGCTGGCCGTGATCACCGTGTTCCTGTCGGTACGGTTGGCGAACATTCCGCTGATCCTGGGGGCGATCGCCGTCGGCTCCGCGTTGGCGGTCCCGGTGGCGCGCCGGGTGAGGATGACCGCGATCCCGCAACTGGTCGGACTGTTCAACGGGGTGGGTGGCGGTGCCGCCGCGCTGGTCGCGATGTTGGAACTGGGCCACAGCGTCCATCCCTGGGTTCGCGTTGCGGTCGCGTTCACCATGCTGATCGGGGCGATCTCGTTCTCTGGTTCCGGCGTGACGGTGGCCAAGCTGCAGGAGCTGATCAGCACCCGACCGCTGATCTTCCCCGGGATGCGCTGGGTGATGATCCTGGTGCTTGCCGCAGCGGTGGCCGCAGGCGGCTTCGTGATCACGGCGGGCTCGGCGCCCGCCGCCGTTCTCCTGCTGGTCCTCGGACTGGCGGCGGGATTGCTGCTGGTATTGCCGGTCGGCGGTGCCGATGTACCGATCGTGATTTCCCTACTGAACGCATTCACCGGGCTCGCGGTGGCGGCATCCGGAATCGTGCTGGGTAATGTGCTGCTGGTGGTCGCCGGAACGCTCGTCGGAGCCAGCGGCACCATTCTGACCCAGGCTATGGCCGCGGCAATGGGCCGCGGTGTCGCCGGCACGATGTTCGGCGCATTCCGGGGTGGTTCGAAGGCCGGGTCCATCACGCAGAGCGACCGACCGGTGCGCTCCTCGGCCGCGGAGGACATCGCAGTCCTGTTGGGCTACTCGCAACGAGTGGTGATCGTGCCCGGATACGGGCTGGCCGTCGCCCAGGGGCAGCACGCCGTAGCCGAACTCGCCATCGCGCTAGAGGACCGAGGCGTCGAGGTGGTGTTCGGCATCCATCCGGTGGCCGGCCGGATGCCGGGGCACATGAACGTGCTGCTGGCCGAGGCGAACGTTCCGTATGAGGCGCTGAAGGAAATGGACGAGGTGAATCGGGAGTTCAAGAATACCGATGTCGTGCTCGTGGTCGGTGCTAACGATGTGGTGAACCCGGCGGCGAAGTCTTCCCCCGGTTCGCCGATTTACGGCATGCCGATCTTGGAGGTCGGGCAGGCGAACCAGGTGGTGTTTCTGAAGCGATCGATGCGGCCGGGCTTCGCCGGTATAGAGAATGAGCTGCTCTACGATCCGAAGACCACGCTGCTGTTCGGAGACGCGAAGGATTCTCTGACCAAGGTGCTCGGCGCGGTCAAGGCTCTGTAACCCGCGGCAGATGATCAGTTCAAACTGAACTCTTCCATGAGGGCGAAGGGGTCGCGAAGGTGCGCGGCACGGTCGGACGCGGCTACCGCCCGAGCGAACTGGGCGGCGGCGCGTTCGATGCGCTCGGGCAATGATGCGCCCGCGTCGGTCTGATTACCCCAGTCGGCGGTTGCGGCATAGACGGCGGTCGGCACGACGTCCGCCCTCAGATAGGCGAACAGCGGGCGCAGGGCGTGCTCGAGCGCGAGCGAATGGCGCGCCGTGCCTCCGGTCGCACCGATCAGCACGGGCATCTCGATCAAAGACTCCGGGTCAAGAATGTCTATGAACGACTTGAAGAGGCCGCTATAGCTTGCCGAAAAGATCGGACTCACCGCGATGACGCCATCGGCTCCGGTCACCTTTTCCAGCACCGAATTCAGAGCGGGACTCGGAAAGCCGGTGAGCAGGTTGTTCGTCACGTCCTGGGCATGGTCGCGCAGCTCGATCGTCTCCAGTTGCACGTCGACACTCTGCTCGCGCAGCGTGCGGACGGTGGCCTCGGCCAGGCGATCCGCCAGCATCCTGGTGGATGATGGCCGGCTCAGCCCGGCAGAGACGACGGCGATCTTTCGGGTACTCATTTCTGCACCCGCACCGATTCTGCCGCGGGCGCTGCGATCGCGGCGGCCACGAGCGAGGGGTGGGTGGGCGCATCCGGCACATCGGCCGGCCGGTTCTTGGCGAACTCGGCGCGCAGCACCGGCAGCACATCCTCACCAAGAAGATCCAACTGCTCGAGTACCGTCTTCAGCGGCAAGCCCGCGTGATCGAGCAGGAACAGCTGACGCTGGTAGTCGCCGACGTAGTCGCGGAACCCGAGGGTGCGGTCGATGACCTCTTGCGGACTGCCGACGGTCAGCGGGGTCTGTTGGGTGAAATCCTCCAGCGACGGGCCGTGGCCGTACACCGGCGCGTTGTCGAAGTAGGGTCGGAACTCGCGCACCGCATCCTGCGAGTTCTTGCGCATGAACACCTGCCCGCCGAGCCCTACGATGGCCTGATCAGCCCGGCCGTGGCCGTAGTGCTGAAAGCGCTGCCGATACAGCGCGACCATCTGCTTGGTGTGCGAGGCCGGCCAGAAGATGTGATTGGAGAAGAATCCGTCGCCGTAGAAGGCTGCCTGCTCGGCGATTTCCGGGCTGCGGATCGAACCGTGCCAGACGAACGGCGGGACGCCGTCCAGCGGCCGTGGCACCGAGGTGAAGCCCTGCAGCGGAGTGCGGAAGGTGCCCTCCCAATCGATCACGTCCTCGCGCCAAAGCCGGTGCAACAGATTGTAGTTCTCCAGCGCCAGCGGGATGCCTTGGCGGATGTCCTTGCCGAACCATGGATACACCGGTCCGGTGTTGCCGCGGCCGAGCATCACATCGACTCGACCGCCGGCAATATGTTGCAGCATCGCGAAGTCTTCGGCGATTTTCACCGGGTCGTTCGTGGTGATCAGCGTCGTACTGGTGGAGAGGATGATCCGCTCGGTTTTGGCAGCGAGGTAGCCGAGCATGGTTGTTGGCGAACTGGGAATGAACGGCGGGTTGTGGTGCTCTCCGGTGGCGAACACGTCAAGACCGACCTCTTCGGCCTTCTGGGCGATGGTCAAAACCGACGAGATCCGCTCGTGCTCGCTTGGTGTGGTTCCGGTGGTCGGGTCGGTCGTGACGTCGCCGACGCTGAAGATCCCGAACTGCATGCTGGTTTCCTGACTCTCATCACTCGATCATTTCTATGCTTTTGCATAGACAATGGCAACAACGAGGATGGGAGCGATCTTATTCCCTCGGATCGTTCAGCAGCTCGGCCGCCAGAAGTTCGACGGCGCGCACCCGGGCCGGTGAGGATGCGGTCGGCGCGTTCTCGTGCGCGGACGCCACCAGGTGCACCATGACCTCGTCGACGCCGAACTGCGCCGCAAGCTCGCGGATGCGCTGTGCCGCGCCGGTGGGAGCGTCGATGATCCAGCTCGCGGACATCCGCTGGATCAGCTGATCCTGTGCCGAAGTCGGCGTCGTCGCGGCAGCCTGCTCCACCGAGGGCAATCGGCTAAGCGGAGCCCCGGTGCGCAGCCGAGCCATCTGCTGCATCTGCGGCAGGGCCAGGGCGCGGGCCTCGTCCGCGGTGTCGGCGACGGAGACATTCAGGGTGAGGAAGGTGAGCGGCTTCGGCACCGCCTCGGACGCCGTGAACCCGCGTCGATAGTGCTCGAGGGCTTCGGTGGTGCTGTCGCCGGAGAAGTGGTTGGCGAACACGTAGCGCATTCCCTCGCGAGCCGCGAGATTCGCCGAGTAGCCACTGGATCCGAGCAACCATAGCTCGGGCACCGAGCGTGCTGCCGGGGTTGCGCTGAGCTCATAGCGCTGGCCGTCGCGCAGGCCCAGAACAGCCCCGTCGGGGCTCAGCAGTGCGCGGATGTCCGCGATGTTCTGCGGGAAGGCATCCACATCGCTGACCGCCCCGCTCGCGCGCAGCAGTGCGGTGATCACGGGGTCACTGCCCGGTGCCCGACCAATCCCGAGATCGATGCGGCCGGGGAATGCTGCCTCGAGGATGCCGAATTGCTCCGCAATGACCAGCGGCGCGTGGTTGGGCAGCATCACTCCCCCGGCACCGACGCGGATCCGCTGGGTCGCCCCGGCGAGGATGCCGATCAGCACCGGCGGGTTGGTAGACGCAACCGACGGCATATTGTGGTGCTCGGCCACCCAGTAGCGCCGATAGCCGAGTTCGTCGGCGCGGCGCGCGAGTTCGATCGACGCCGTGAGGGCATCTGCCGAACTCTGGCCCGCTCGAACGGGGATGAGATCCAGCACCGAAAGACTCAGCGGGGCAGTGGTCGTCGTATTCGTCACAGTAGCCATCATGGGGTGGAACCGGATGTCTGCTCCACTTATTCCGTTGACCGAGGGACGCAAAAACGGGCCGTCACCAATGGTGACGGCCCGCCTGCCAAGACGTTCGCGTTATCGCCGAAGGCCGAGCCGCTCGATCAACGAGCGATACCGGTTGATGTCGATATCCGACAGGTAGCCGAGTAGACGGCGACGCTGCCCAACCAGCAAAAGCAGTCCACGACGCGAGTGGTGGTCGTGCTTGTGCTCCTTGAGGTGTTCGGTGAGGTCCTTGATCCGTTTGGTCAGGACGGCTACCTGAACCTCGGGGGATCCGGTGTCTCCGGGGTGGGTCGCGTATTCTTCGATGATCGCCTTCTTGACATCTGCATCAAGTGCCATAGAGGGATCCCCTTTCTCTCGTTGCGCGGTGCCCATGGGCAGAATGCCCGAGCTCTCTTTATCCGCGGCCGTTAGACGGCAACTGCACGAGTTTAGCACCGACGGCGGCTGCTCATTCCCGAACTCCGGAGCTACACCCTGCCGCGCGGGAGTTACATCGGTGCGCGGAAGTTCCTGCACCCGCGAAACGATCTACCTCCCGCGCGACCCAGGCGCTTCGCGGCGATCCTCAGGATTCGTTCCTACGATGGAGACATGCCCGAACCCATCTACAGCACCGCGATCGCAGCCGGACGTGCCCTGTTCGGCTTCTGGCGGCTGAGGCGGACGGTCACCGGCGCGGAGAATATTCCAGATGCCGGCGGGGCGGTACTGGCGATGACCCATTTCGGTTACCTGGATTTCGCGCTGGTAGAGTGGGCGACCTGGTTGCACAACAAGCGCCGAATCCGGTTCATGGCGAAGAAGGGCGCATTCGACAAGCCGGTGGTCGGATGGTTGCTGCGCGGGATGCGTCACATCTCAGTTGACATGACGGCCGGCGCCGCCGCCTATACCCAAGCCGTGGCGGCGCTGCGCCGCGGCGAGCTGCTCGGGGTCTTTCCCGAAGCCGGGGTCAGCGCGTCGTTCACGGTTCGAGAGTTGAAGACCGGCTCGGTGCGACTGGCTGCTGAGGCGGGCGTGCCGATCATTCCGATCGCCACCTGGGGCGGACACCGGCTGCTGACCAAGAATCGGAAGATCCGAGCCAGAGAGCGGTTCGCGGTGCCGATCAGCTTCGCGTTCGGCGAGCCGATTCGCGTGGACGGCACGAACGACGTGCACCAGACCAGTCGGCAGCTTCGCGAAACCCTGCAGCGGATGGTAGACGACCTGCAGTCCGATTACCCGGCGGACGGCACCGCGCAATGGTGGCAGCCGCGTGCCCTCGGCGGCTCCGCTCCCACACCGCTTCAGGCTGCTGCAGCCGACGCAGAACGCGATCAGCGGCGTAACCGGGACGCCGGCGCCCGCTAAACGCCGGAACCTGTCGGGCGCTCGGCGCGGATAGCGCTCGCCATCTCGGCAAGCGCCGCGTAGCTGTGCCCGCTGACGAAGGCGTCGCAGTACGGCAGCGCGGCGGCCATCCCCCCGACCAGCGGTCGGTAGCCCGGGGCGACCTTTCGCGGGTTCACCCAGACGATGCGGTACGCAAGCCGCTTCAGACGCGCCATCTGAACGGCCACCTGCTCGGGATCGTCTTGCGCCCAGCCATCCGACAGGATGACGATAACGGCGCCTCTGGCCAGCCCCCGGCGGCCGTGATTGTCGACGAAGTGCCGGATGCTCTCGGCTAGCCGGGTTCCGCCGGCCCAGTCCGAAGTGCTGGCTGCCGCAAGCGCCAGAGCCTGGTCCGGGTCGCGCACGGCCAGCTGCCTGGTCAGCCTGGTCAGCCGGGTCGAGAAGACGAACGCTTCGGCCTGCGCCCCGGTGACCGCGCCCTGCAGCAGCGAGAGCAGGATCCGGGTGTATGGCTCCATCGAGCCGGACACGTCGCACAGCAGAATCAGGCGCCGTGGCCGCAGTCGGCGACGCGCATAGAGAAGTCGAAGCGGGTCGCCCCCGGTGCGCTGGGCCGCACGGACTGTGCGGCGCAGGTCCAGTGGGGCGTTCCGGCGCACCGAGCGCCTGGTGCGGCGGCTGAGCCGTTCCGGCGTCGACAGTACGATCTGCCGCACCAGCTCCCGCATCCGGGTGATCTCATCCGGAGCGAGCTCGGCGAACGACATCTCATGCAGGTGCTCTTCTGGTGAGGACACGGCGAGAATTGCCTCCCGTTCCCGCTCCGGTTGATCGCCGACGTCGGAGTCACCGCCCGGAATCGGAGTGGGTGGCATTTCTTTCGGTTGGTCTGCCTGGGTGCTGGTCGGGCGGCGATCCGGCGGTGCCGCCCTGATTCGCTCTTCCGATCCGACGGCGGGCGGTGCGTTCGTGTCGCCGCGGGAATCCGCGGGGTCGAGCATCCCGTCGAACACCGCTGCGAATACCGCGTCGAACACGGGAAGTTGTTCTCGCGACGAGATCAGGACCACCCGGGATGCCCAGTAAAGCGGGCTGCGCGAATCCGGCGGGACCAGCCGGAGTGCCTGAGCCAAGCGTGCGGCGCGATCTGGCGAAAGCGACACCCCGGCCAGACGCAGCGCCGTCACGAAACCCGCGACGAATGCCGCGGGCTCTACCGTAGGCTTCTCAGTCACGCTCGGCGACCAGCCACTGCGCTCCCCTCGCGCAGGCCAGATCCAGGTCGTCCCGGTTCTTCAGAACAGAGCCCCAGGTCCGGTCGACGGCGGCCGCATCCAGGCGGTCGACGCCGAGCACGGTCAGCGCCGAGGCCCAGTCGATCGCCTCGGCAATTCCAGGCGGTTTCGCCATGTCCAGGGAACGGAGCCTGGTCACCGCTGCCGAGGTCTCAAGGGCGATCCGGCCGGCGCTGTCCGGCACCCTGCGGCGCACGATCTCGGCGATCCGCTCGGGGCTCGGGTAATCGATCCAGTGGTACAGGCAGCGCCTGGTCAGGGCGTCATGCAGATCCCGAGTGCGGTTGGAGGTCAAGATCACGATCGGCGGGTGGCTAGCCGTGACGGTGCCCAGTTCGGGGATGGTCACTGCCGCCTCGGCCAGCAGTTCGAAGGTGAACGCCTCGAATTCCGCGTCGGCCCGGTCGATCTCGTCGAGGAGCAACACCGCGGGGCGCGGCCCGGGATGTTCGATCGCCTGTAGCAGCGGGCGACGGAGCAGATACTCAGAACCGAAAAGTTCCTTTTCAGCCAGCTCGAGGTTCCTGGCCTCGGCCAGGCGGATGCCCAACAGTTGGCGAGGGTAATTCCACTCGTAGAGGGCCTCACCGGAGTCGATGCCTTCGTAGCACTGCAGTCGGTACAGGGGGGTGTCGAGTACTCTGGCCAGCGCTTTTGCGGCTTCCGTCTTGCCGACCCCCGGTTCGCCCTCCAAGAGAATCGGTTGCGGCAGCCGGATCGCTAAAAACAAGGCGGTGGCAAGGCCCACGTCGGCGAGGTAATCGACCTCGTTCAGCGCCGAGGTCAGTCGGTCGACATCCGGCACCCGCTCGAGTACGTCTTCCTGGGCGCCGCCCCTGGTCGGCCCGCTCACCGGGCGCTCCGAAGACCGGCCAAAAGCCGGCCGTAGTCGGCTTCGGTGTCGACGTCGAGCGGGATCGGGCCGTCGATGCGGACTTCGGTCACCTCGGCCGCGCGCTGGTCCAGGAGTTTCCAGACGGCCTTGTCGCCGTGCAGCTCGCGAAGCGCCGGCAGGACCCGGCGGTCGAATGCGAATGGGTGACCGATCCCGTCATCGTAGCGGCACACGGCAATGCTCGAGTCACCGCGCCGATAAAGCAACTGCCTCACCGTTTCGGCGCGCACACCCGGCTGGTCGCCGAGGAGGAGCACGAGAACGTCGACCTGCGGGTGCAGCGCCGGTATGGCCGTAGCGATCGAGGATGAGCACCCGGTGCCGTATTCGGGATTCTCTACGGCATCAACCCCAGTGAGATCCACCACCTGCCGCACCGCCTCGGCCGAACCGCCGAGGGCGACCACGACCTGGTCGACTCCGCTGTCCCTGGCCGTGTCGAGCACCGCGTCGAGGATGACGCCGTCGCCATAAGGCAGGAGCTGCTTCGGTCTGCCAAGCCTGCGCGAGGCACCAGCTGCCAGCACCAGAGCGGCACTGCGCAATTGGGCACCGCGCGAATTAGGCCGCGACCGCATATCGCTCCGGATCTGCGAGAAAGGCGGCGCGGCATCCCGAGGAACAGAAATAGAACGTCGTCTCGTTGTGTTCGGCGTGCAGCGAGGACTCCACGGCGGCCACCGACATGCCGCAGACCGGGTCACTGGCTGTTGTCGCAGAGCGTGGCTCCGACACCGCTCGCCCCCTGGCTCGTTCGGCGACCAGCTCGGCGAGGATGGACAACGCGATCTCCGCGGGAGCGCGCGCTCCGATGTCGATCCCGGCCGGGCTATGCACTAGGGAACGTTGCTCGTCGCCCACGTCGATGGATGCCAGAACCGCGGCCCCGCGTGCCCGGCTGGCCACCAGCGCGATATAGGGCACACCCGCTCGAAGTGCCGCAACCAGGGCGGCCTCTTCGTCTTGGCCGTGCGAGGCGACGATCAGCGCGGCGTCATCGGCCGTTGGCGTCGCGGCTGAGCCCTCCACGAGTTCCATGGCGAAATCCAGTCCGGTGCCAAGAGCGGCCAGCGCCCGCGCGATCGGTGTATTGCCGACGACGACAACCCGGGGGGCCGGGATCCGCGGCTCGAGGAAGATCTCGATCGAACCGCCGCTGATGCACGGATTCGAAACGTGGATGACGCCGTCCTCGTTCACCTGGGCGGGCTCGCCCGGCGTCACTCGGAGTAAAAACGGTTCACGCCCCGACAGTGCCTCAAGCGCGTACTCGCGCACCGAGGCCTGGACACAGTTGCCACCCACAAAACCATCAATCACACCGTCGGCATAGATCAACGCGGTGTCCCCGGCGTGCGCGCTGGTGGGATGCTGCGCCCGCACCACCGTGGCGCGGACGAATGGCTCACGGCGCTCGGTGAGTTCCGCAGCCGTCTGCGCCAGGCTCTCAACGGTCACCGGCATATCAATACGGCGGGGTCGGCCGACCCTGCATCGCCTCCCACACGCGAGCGGGGGTGCATGGCATATCCATATGGGTGATCCCGTACGGGGCCAGCGCATCCACGATGGAGTTGACGATCGCCGGCGGGGATCCGACGGTGGCCGACTCGCCGATACCTTTGGCTCCGATCGGGTGGTGCGGTGACGGGGTGACCGTGTGACCGGTCTCCCAATTCGGCACCTCAAGAGCGGTTGGGATCAGATAGTCCATGAATGATCCGCCCAGGCAGTTGCCGTCCTCGTCGAACTCGATCATCTGCATTAGCGCCATCCCGACACCGTCGGTGAGGCCGCCGTGCACCTGACCCTCGATGATCATCGGGTTGATCCGGGTGCCGCAATCGTCGACTGCGATGAAGCGCCGGACCTTGACGTGTCCGGTGCCGGGATCTATGTCCGTGACGCAAATGTAGGCGCCGAATGGGAAGGTCAGGTTCGGCGGGTCATAGGTGACCTCGGCATCCAGGTTCCCGTCGATACCCTCGGGCAACGCAACCGTGCCGTGCGCACCCATCGAGATCTCCGCGATCGTCTTACCGACGCTCGGGTCGCCCTTGACGAACCAGCGGCCCTTCTCCCACTCAAGGTCCTCCGGCCTGGTTTCCAGCATCGCGGCAGCGATGAACTTCGCCTTCTCGCGCACCTTTCGGGAGACCAGAGCAACCGCCGCGCCGCTGACCGGTGTCGAGCGGCTGCCGTAGGTGCCCAGGCCGAACGGGGTCTGATCTGTATCACCGTGGACGACGTCGATATCCTCTGGCGGGATGCCGAGTTCTTCCGCGACGATCTGGGCGAAGGTCGTCTCGTGGCCCTGGCCCTGCGACTGTACCGAGATACGCACCACCGCCTTGCCGGTCGGATGCACCCGAAGCTCCGCACCGTCGGCCATGCCCAGTCCGACGATATCCATGTGCTTGCGCGGTCCGGCGCCGACCGTCTCGGTGAAGAACGAGATGCCGATGCCCATCACCTCGCCGCGGGCGCGCTTTTCTTCCTGCTCCCGTCGGAGGTCGTCGTAGCCGGCAATCTCCATCGACAGCCGCATTGCGCGCTCGTAGTTCCCGGAGTCGTATTCCCAGCCGGTCTTGTTGGCGTAAGGGAACTGTTCCGGCTTGATGAAGTTCTTCAGGCGCAACTCGGCCGGGTCCATTTCCAGTTTCCTGGCGAGGATGTCGACCATCCGCTCCACCAGATACACCGCCTCGGTCACCCGGAAAGAGCAGGCGTAGGCCACACCGCCCGGTGCCTTGTTGGTGTAAACGCCGGTAACGCTGCAGTGCGCGGCTTTCAGGTCGTAACTTCCGGTGAAGATGTGGAAGAAGCCGGCCGGGTACTTGCTCGGCTGCGCGGTCGCGTTGAATGCGCCGTGGTCAGCGAGCACTGTCGAGCGCAAGGCCAGAATCTTGCCGTCTTTGGTGGCCGCGATTTCGCCGTGCATGATGTAGTCGCGGGCGAACGAGGTGGACATCAAATTCTCTGCCCGGTCCTCGACCCACTTGACGGGCTTACCGGTGACGATCGACCCCACCACGGCAAGGATATAGCCGGGGTAGATTCCGACCTTGTTGCCGAACCCGCCGCCGATATCCGGAGAAATGATGTGGATCTTGTGCTCCGGGATGCCTGCGACCAGTGCGAACAGAGTCCGGTGCGCGTGCGGCGCCTGCGAAGTCTCGTAGAGGGTCAGCTTTCCGCTGACCGGTTCGAAGTCCGCCACCGCGCCGCAGGTCTCCATTGGTGCCGGATGCACCCGAGGGTAGACCATGTCCTGGGTGACGATGACGTCGGCCGAGTCGAATACCGCGTCAGTCTCGGCTTTGTCGCCGGCCTCCCAGTCGAAGATGTGGTTGTCGGTGCGGCCCTCGATATCGTCCCGGATGACCGGGGCATCGGGATCCATCGCCTTGCGGGCGTCGACCACTGGAGGCAGGATGTCGTACTCGACGTCGATGTGCTCCAGCGCGTCGCGGGCGGCGTACCGGCTCTCTGCCACGACAAAGGCGACCTCCTGGCCCTGAAAGCGGACTTTGTCGGTCACCAGCACCGCCTGCACGTCGGCGGACAGCGTCGGTGCCCAGGCGAGGTTCAGTGCCTGAAGATCCTTGCCGGTGATCACCGCGACCACCCCGGGCTGCGCCAATGCGTCGGTGGTATCGATGGAGATCAGGCGGGCGTGTGCCACCGAGGAGCGCAGGATGGCTCCGTGCAGCATGCCTGGCAGCACGATGTCGTCGACGTAACGGCCCTTCCCGCGGACGAATCGCGGGTCTTCTTTCCGCTGCAGCCGGCCATATCCGATCGGCCGCTGCGCAGAATCCGCCGCCGGGTTGGCTGGATGATCCTGAATGATGGTCATGCCGTCACGTCTTCCTCTACTATCGTCGCGTCGCCTTCAGGATGATGGGCCGCCCACTGCACCGAACGGACGATGGTGGCGTAGCCGGTGCATCGGCACATCTGCCCGGAGATCGCCTCGCGGATCTCGTCGTCACTCGGGTTCGGGTTCTTATCGAGCAGTGCGCGGGAGGTGAGCATCATTCCCGGAGTGCAAAATCCGCATTGCAGTCCGTGCTCCTCCATGAAACCGTGCTGAATCGGATCGAGCGTCGCACCGGAGGCGAGACCTTCCACGGTGCGGATCTCGTGCCCGTCGGCCATTGCCGCGAGTACGGTACAGGATTTCACCGGTTGCCCGTCCATCAGCACGACGCAGGTGCCGCAATTGGAGGTGTCACACCCCCAGTGCGTGCCGGTGAGTCCAAGGTTCTCGCGAATGAAATGCACGAGAAGTACGCGGGGCTCGATCTCGCGGGTAACTTGGTCGCCGTTGACCGTCATGGTGACTTGCATCGTCTCCAGCCTTCCTATGATTGCGGTGTTTCCTGGGCGCGTACAACCGCTCGCCGCAGTACCCGGCGCGTGAGTTCGTCGGCAAGGTGCCGCTTGTAGTCGACCGGTCCGCGCTGATCCGCCGTGGGCCGGCAGGCGGCCGAGGCAATGCGACCGGCCTCTTCATAAAGTTCTTCGCTGGGTTGTTGTCCGACGAGCACCGCCTCGGCTTCGGCTATGGTGCCGTCGAGGTTCACCGCGGTGAGGCCGATCGCCGCGTCGCCGATGCTGCCGTCGGCATTCAGGGTGACCGACGCTCCGGCCGCGGTGACCGCCCAGTCACCGGCCCGGCGCTCTACCTTCTCGTATGCGCTTGCGGAGTGAGCGCGAATCGGGATTCGCACCTCGCAAAGCAACTCGTTCGGCTCGAGTGCGGTCTCGTACGGTCCCCGATGAAACTCACTGATCGGCAGCACGCGTTCGCCGCCTGGCCCACGGATCACGAGCTCCGCCCGCAGCACGTCGCACACGGTGGTCAGGTCTTCGGCTGGATCACCCTGGCAGAGGGACCCACCGATCGTGCCTCGATTACGCACCACCGGGTCGGCGATCACCCGCTCGGCGTCGCTGACGATGGGGAAAAGTGCTGCGACCTCGCCGGATTCGAGCAGTTCGGTGTGCCGGGTCATCGCTCCGATTCGCAGCTGGTCACCCTCGCGCCGGATGTAGGCGAGTTCGGACAGTTCGTTGATGTCGACGAGAAGCTCTGGCTGGGCGAGTCGCAGCTTCATCATCGGCAGCAGGCTGTGACCGCCCGCGACAACCCGCGATTCGGGGCCGTGCCGGTCAAGGAGCGCGATCGCGTCGTCCACGTCACTTGCACGCACATAGTCGAATGCTGCTGGAATCTGCATTACTACCTCCTCATCGAGGCGCTCAATCCAATAAAACAAACTATGAATTGACATAAGTGTTGCCCAGCGCTTAGAGGAAGTCAATCAATCGGCGTCGGGCCAGAGCCGACTCCCGGCCCGGCCGAGGTCGGGGCCTAGAAGGGCGGTGGGTCGGTTTCGTGGTTGGTGCCTCGTGAGGAGATCCAGGTGATGTCGCTGGTGTTCGGGTCGCGGGTCATGCGCCATCGGGTCTTGTGTTTGATCCGATGGTGATGTCGGCAGGCTGGTGCCAAGTTGTGCAAGGCGGTGCGACCGTCGAGGACCCAGTCCAGGGAATGATCGATATCGCAGTCCTCGGCCAGCCGGTTGCAGCCGGGGAATGAGCAGGTCGGTCGCAAAGCGTGGACCAGCCGTTTCAGATCGGCCGGCGGCCGATGGCGCTTGCGGTCGACGGTAAGGATCGCCCCGTCGATCGGGTCGGTCAGCAGCCGGAACAGGCTCGGCGCCTTCGCGGACAACCGGCGGGCGGTATCGGCATCGATCGGCCCGAACCCATTCAACACGGCGGGATTCGCCCGGTAATCGGCCGGCCTGACGGCTGGCTTGCCGGCGGCGGGCGCCGCCGCCCCGCCGGTATCGGGCATCGTGGTGCCCAGTAGGGTGACCACCGGGACGGCGACCATCACGGTAGCTCTGACCTCTTTCGGGGTGCCGTCACCGGTGAGCAGGGCGCCGCGACGTCCGCCCGAAGCTGGGCCAGGGTACGCGGCTCGTCGTGCTGGCCGGCCAGATGCCTGGCGTTCGCCTCGATGCGGGCCTTGGCGCGCATCGCGGCATCCGCCGGGAGCACCAGGCCATTCCGTTCTCGGCCGGTTCCACCCAGAACCGGCGGTCAGCTCTGGCCGCCACGTGCCGCACCTCTGCCGATGCCGGATGCAGCAGCTCCAGCGTGCCGCGAGCCTTCAGACGCAGCTTCGACGGCGTCAACGGCACCGCGGCCGCACACAGGATCGCATCGAATCGGGCCAACAGCTCGGCATCCAACGGCAGGCTTGCGGCAGCTTCCACCATGATCCGCACCTTCGGGTAGGAGATCTCGCCATCCTGGAAAGCCCGCCACACCGCCGGCAACCAGCCGCGCAACATCGCCGCGGTCGCCGCCCAAATGTGCACCGTCGACTCGGACACCCCTAGCGTCACCGCAAGTTCACACACCGCCGCCCGCCTGGCGAATTCAGCCGTTTCCGCGCCCGGCGTACACGCCGGGCCCGCGAACACCTGTGGGCTGCGCTGCGCTTCGGCCAACAGGTCGTCGATCGCCGCCAACTGGGCCGCCATCTCCCGAGTCGACGGCACGCCGCCTCCTCGATCCGGGTGATTGCCCGATCGATCCGACGCTGCGTGGTCGCCGGTGCAGGATCGTCGAGCCAGCCGGCATCCGCGGCACGGTACCCTTCATCGACCCAGCGCTCATCGATGCATTCCTGGTCGATCACTACCGCTTCCTCGTCCATGCCAATAGTCAATACCCGACCACCGACATTGCATCGGCGACGTGGAGCACACCGAGGATTGCCTTGGATACCAGTGCCGGCTGTTCGATCTGAATGCCGTGAGCGCTGTTCGTGTTGCTGAGGTGCGAGGCTTTCAACGAGCCGGCCAGTGCGTCTTGCGCAGAAAGCCACGCGGGCCACGTCGAGGCGCCTGAGACACGTGGAGATCCCATGGATGGACTTTCTGCGCCGGATACGGACCGTGCTGCCGCAATTGCTGCCATCCATCCAGACCGTTGTATCGAGCTGAAGGTGTCTTTGAGGTAGGCGGATTCGGAGTCCACCAGCACGGCCCCATCCCGCGCTCTGAGAAACGACTCAAGATCGTTGACTCCCTGTAGCGCTGTGGTCGGTTGTGCAACGAGCGTTTAGGGTGACAACGTCAGGTCGATGAAGGCGAACTGATTTCCGCTCAAGGTGGTGTCGCTGACAAACTCAGCCAAGGCATCCATCACCGCCGCGCGATCCATCCCGACGATAGAGCGGATGAAGAGGCCAAGGCCATGCGCCTCGCGCGCGCCGCGGGCGATCTCCTCGTCGGTGAACTCGCCGCTGGCCACAAGGATGCGCTCCAGTTCCGCCAGGTCGGTCGCAGTCAGTTGGCGGCCGACTCGGAGTTTGTGCAAGACGACATGATCCTCATGCTCACGTAGGAACGCATAGAGCTCCGTCAACGAGGGTAGCGGTAACCAGAGACGCCGGCCGGGCTACCTGACGACGACGTCGTACTCCCGGCACCGGGGATCGGCAGTCAGAAACACGAGGCCGTCGACCATCGCTTGGCTGACCAGCATCCGATCGAATGGATCACGGTGATGCCATGGCAGATTCCGGAGTTGGGCCGCGTGACGAAAAGTGAATGGTAGCTCCTGAAAGCCGGTTGCGATAATAGCATCGTTAAGACCCTCGGGTATCGAGAGTTTACCGATCGACACTTTGATCGAAATCTCGGCGATCGTGATCGAGGAGACGTATACCTCTGCGGTTCCGTCGGCGATGAGGTCCCGGTGAACAGGGGTGAGGCTCGGGTCGTCGACAAGCCACCAAAGTAGGACATGCGTGTCGATGAGGAAACTCACGCCGAATACCATTCGCGCTCATCGGCCTCGGTGAACTCGTCGAAATCGTCCGCGATCGTCACGCGTGATCTCCAGATGCCAGGTTCCCGGCGCTGTGGATGCGCGACGAGCGGGACGATGCGGGCGACGGCGCGACCATTGCGAGACAGGGTGATCTCCTCACCCGACTCCACACGAGCGATCAGAGCCGACAAGTGAGTCTTTGCCTCGTACACGTTGACGGTTTCAGCCATACTTCCGATCGTAAAGAGTACCTCTGGTCTGGTCAAGCCTGACCAACCACTCGTAAGACCTAGTGCTCGTCAGGCCGATTGCAGCAACGAGAATGCGGCGCCTTGCGGATCGACGGCGACCACCCAGCGGCCAATGCCTTCGGCCGCCTGGACGTCGCCAAGGACGTTCCCGCCGAGCTCGGCTACCCGCGCC
>JBDTDV010000047.1:0-16892 GCA_039922875.1 Microbacteriaceae bacterium | reverse complement strand
CTCTGGAACGGGATCGTTTCCACTAGCAGGGGTGGTTGTTACACTTCCGGGCTCGTTGCTCACGGTCGCAGGTTATCGCCGATCGCCCGCTCTCCGATACCAGCCCCGGCGCGAGTCCGGAGTTTTTGCGGGTGTTCGGCGCGCGCACCCACAAAAAGCCCGGACTCGGCGAGGGGGGCATGGGGGGTGGGGGGTGGGGGCTGGGGGGTGGGGGGGGGTTAGGAAAGGGGGGCTAGGTGGGGGGTGCGGCTCGGTTGTGCTGGGTGCCGAGGCCATGGATGGAGGTCTCGAGCACGGCGCCCGCGGTCAGGTAGCGGGGCGGGGTGTGGGCGTGGCCGACGCCGCCGGGAGTGCCGGTGGCGATGACGTCGCCGGGGTTCAGCGTCAGGATCTCGGACGCGTAGGCGATCAGCGCCGCGGGATCGAAGACCAGATCACCGGTGGATGCCTCCTGCACGGTTTCGCCGTCCACCCGCGTGATCAAGTTCGGCCCCGGCGTCCACTCATCCGGCGTGACCAGGTAGGGGCCGAATGGCGAGGTGTGCTCGAAGGTTTTCCCCTGCAGCCACTGCAGGGTTCGGTATTGATAATCGCGCATGGTCACGTCGTTGAAGACGGCGTAGCCGGCGATCACATTGGCGGCGGCATCCGCGGTGAGCCGGCGCGCTGGCTTACCGATCACGACCGCCAGCTCGCCTTCCCAGTCCACGGCATCCGAAACCGCTGCCAGCTCGATGTCGTCAGAGGCACCGATCAGGGACTCCGGATATTTGGCGAAGAATGTCGGGTACTCGGGGAGGTCGCGTCCCATCTCCAGAATGTGCTTGCGGTAATTCAGGCCCGCGCAGAGGATCTTGCCCGGTGCCGGGATAACCGGAGCCCAGCGCGACGGGTCGATTGAGCTCAGCGGATGCCGGGAGCCGGACGCCGCCGCGGCCAGCGACATCCAGCTCTCCCGCGTCAAGAGCACCCCGACATCCGGCACCCCGTCGATCTCGACGGCCTCGTCGCCGGTGACCAGGACCGCTGTGGTGCCGGTATTCGTTCGGAGCGTGGCGAGCTTCATCAGTGCCCGAACGCCTCGGCCAGCCACCAGGATCCGCCGTCGTCGGCGATTTTGGCGTCGATCACCAGCGGGGCGGTGCGCGGCCCGGCCAGCCAATCGGAAACGGCGGCCAAGTCCTCGACCGTGCGAACCGTGACCCCGGTGGCGCCATAGCCGCGAGCGATGGCGGCGATGTCGGTGTCGGGGAACTGCACAGTGCTCAGATCGTCGTCTCCCGAGGTGAAGTGGTGCACCTCGGCGCCGTAGGCGTTGTCGTTGTAGATGATGGCGACCAACGGCAGCTTCAGCCTGACCGCGGTCTCCAGTTCGGAGATGCTCATCAGGAATCCGCCGTCGCCCGCGCCGAGCACCGGAAGCCGGTCGGGTTGTGCCAGCGCTGCGCCGATCGCGGTACCCAGGCCGAGGCCGATCGACTGGAACGCCTGGGTGAAGCAAAACCCGAACTCGTCCGGCACCGCGAGGTACGCGCTGGGATAGCCCATGAAGTTGCCGGAGTCGATCGAGACGATTCGGTTGCTGGGCAGCAGCTCGTCCAGCTTCGCGCTGAGTAGTCGCGGGTCGATCCGCTCCGCGCTGGAAAGGTCCTCGGTCTCGACATCCCGCCAACGCGCGCCCGCGGCGATCCGTTGCGCCACGGCATCCGTTCGATAGCCCTCGACGGGGTGCGCGGAGGCGCCGCTGCCGCTGCCGCTGCTGCTGCTGCCGCTGCCGCTGGGGCTGCCGCTGCCGCCGGGGCGGCCCAGCTCGGCCAGCACCGCGCTCGCGGTTTCGGCCACGTCGCCGACCACGCCGAGGTCGACCGGGCGGTTCGCGCCAAGCGCTTCCTCCTCGACATCGACCTGGACCACGACGGTCTGCGCCCCGATCAGCCGGCCGTGCCGCATGGTCCACATGTTCAGTGCGCAGCCCCACCCGACGATCAGGTCCGCGCTTTTGATGAGTTCGGCCGAGGTCGGAGAGGAGAAGCCGCCGGAGATTCCCAGCGAGAACGCTTCGCCCTCGAACAGCCCATTCGCCACGGCAGAGGTCGCCACCAGCGCTCCGGCCTGCTCGGCGAGGGCCAGTAGCTCCGAGCGGGCCGCGCGTCCGCCGCGACCGGCGACGAAGACCGGACGCTTGGCAGCTCGAATCCGGTCGGCCAGAGCGAGCACCGCGGCCTGGTTCGGTCGGATCGCCAAAGACCTGGCGGGTCCCGCCACGACTTCCGGTGTCGAGGCGGGAACCTGATGCTCCTGCACGTCGATCGGAAGACTGAGCACGACCACGCGTCGCTGGTTCACGGCCGTGCGGTAGGCGCGGATCGTGTCGGCAAGCGCACTTGCCGCCGAGTACACCCGCTCCGCGACGGCGCCGACGCTGGTGGCCAGGGCATCCTGATCCACCCGAAAATTGGACTGTACGGCGGCGCCGGCGCTCTCCGCGGCCAGGACGAGCATCGGGGTGCGGCTCTTGGCCGCCTCCCCGATCCCGGTCATGGCATTGGTCAGACCGCAACCCTGATGGGTGGAAAGCACCGCGAGGGTGTTCGACATCCGGGAGTAGGCGTCGGCCATGCTGGCGGCGCCGCCCTCGTGCCGGGCCGCGGTGAACGGCACCCCATTACTGCGCAGCGCGTTCGTGACCACCAGATTGCCGCTGCCCACCACGCCGAAAGCGTGCCCGACGCCGAGTTGAGCCAGTGTGCGGCCGACGAGTTCGGCGACATTCACGCCGACACTCCCGGTGCCTGCGTTGCACTGCCTGGCTTCTCCACCAGCGCGTAGGCGCGGGCCGGGGAACCAGTGCCGCCGACGATCGGCAATGGGGCGACCACGATGACCGCTCCGGTGGCCGGCAGCTTGTCCACGTTCTGCAATTGGGTCAGCCCGAACTTTCCGGCGCCCAGGAGGAAGTTGTGCGCCGGGAAGATCGGATCGAATCCGCCGGCGCCGCCCGCGTCGATGCCGACCGTCTCGACCCCGAAGCCGCTGATCGACGCGTTGTCGGCCATCCACCGCGCGCCCTGGACCGAAACGCCCGGGGTATGCGAACCGGCCTCGTCCACGTTCAGGAACGGGGCGGTCTCGCCGGACCGCGAGCTCCAGCCGGTTTTGAGAATCACCCAGGCATTCTGCGGGATCGGCCCGTTGTCCTGCTGCCATTGCTCCAGGTGCTCCGGCTCGAGCAGGAAGTCGGGGTCGGCGGCGGTCTCGGCGCTTTTGTCGATGACGACGATCGGGCCGATCAGCCGGGCCGGCGGGATCTGGTCGACGGTGGCGCCGTCGCGCCCGCTGATCCAGTGCGACGGGGCATCGAGATGGGTGCCGGTGTGCTCGCCGAGATGGATGTTGTGCCATTGCCAGAGCGGACCGTCGTCATCGAACTCGGAAACCGTGTCCATCGACAGCGGGATCGTGTTCGCGAACGGTGTGGGCAACGCGAGAATCGGCGTCGACGCACTCAGCGGCGCGGTCAGGTCGATCACCTCAACCTCGCTGGAGACGAGACCGGCGAGTAGAGCGTTCAGGGCGGTGGACATCAGTGGTGCTCCTTGGGTAGTGATGGGGATGGAATTTCAGTGCTGCTGGAACTGGATTTTTCAGGTCGGATGGCGTCGAGGAAGGACTGCGGCCAGGGCGTGGCCCTGCCGGTATCCGAGACGTGCGCGGTGATGACGTGGCCGTTGGCCGCAGAAACCCGCTCGGCGCCGTGGAACGGTTCGCCGAACACCTCGAACGCGATGGTCAACGAGGTCCGTCCGACCTTCTCGATGCGCACGTTCGTCGTGACGACCTGGGCGAAGAACAGCCGGGCAGTGAAGTTGACCAGCTGCTGCACTCGTGGAGCCGACGGGACGTAGTCCTGAATCCCGAGATTGCGAAAAAGTTCTGCCTCGCAGGCCTCGACCCAGCGTAAGATCGCCGAGTTGTGCTGATGACCCGCCGCGTCGGTATCCACCCACTCGACTCGTCGTTGAATCGTCGCGGCAGGCCACCGGCGTGCATCCGTCGGAGCAGGCGAGGCGGGCATACTCGCTCCTTCCTGCGGCGGTGCAGTGAAAACGCTCCACACAAAAGTTAATATAGAGAGCCTATGACGATCGTAAGCGGATGTCGAGACTTGCCCGGATGTCGTTACCAGCGCTATACCCTTGTTCCATGACTCTACGCACAGCGCAGCTCCACTGGTCGCAGGTGCGAGCTGAGGCGGCAGGTGTCTGAGCATCTCGCCGGTCAGCCGAGGCACCAACAGCTGATCATGACGATTTACGGGCTGTACGCCAGAGACGAGGGTGGCTCGCTACCGGTCGCCTCGCTGGTCAAAATGCTGGGTGATCTGGGGGTGGAGGACGCCGGCGTCCGCTCGTCGGTGTCCCGGATGAAGCGCCGCGGAATCCTGGAGAGCCGTCGTGAGAACGGCGTCGCCACCTATGCGCTCTCCGCGCAAAGCCTCGAGCTGATTATTGAGGGTGATGCGCGGATCTACTCCAGGCAACGGGCGAAATCCACCGACCGCTGGTTGCTGCTGGTCTTCTCCGTCCCCGAAGCCGAGCGCGGCAAGCGCCATACCCTGCGCTCCCAGCTGACCCGGATGGGCTTCGGTGCCGTGGCCCCCGGTGTCTGGGTCGCGCCGGAAGGCCTGGTTGCGGAGACCCGGAACCGGTTGACGCGACTGAAGCTCTCCGCATACGTCGACCTCTTCACCGTGGACCGTCTGGCTCCGGAGCAACTGGCCGAAAAGATCGGACAATGGTGGGATCTTTCCTCGCTCGAGGAGTTGTACCAGCAATTCGTGCGGCAGTATCAGCCGATGCGCGCTGCGTGGCAGGAGTCCTCCGAAGCGGCGGCCCACCCCGACGCGCAGAAGCAACCCGACGCGCAGTTGCGGGCCAAGGCGTTCGGCGATTACATCCCGATGTTCACCCAATGGCGCAGGATGCCGTTCCTCGACCCGGGACTACCGCTGGAGTTCCTGCCGAAGAACTGGGACGGATTGATCGCGGAGGGTCTTTTCTCCGATCTGCATGGCATTCTCGGCCCGCTCGCGCGGGAACACGTACACGGAATCATTCACCCGAAATGACTGCCACACCCTGGATCTCGATCAAGGCTTCCTTCTGCCAGAGCCGGGTCACGCCGATCCCGGCCATCGCGGGATAGACCTTTCCGGCCATCTCGCGCCAAATCCGGCCGATCTCGCGCCCCTTCGCTTGGTAGTCGTCCACATCGGTGAGGTAGATGGTCACCGACACGAGGTCGGATGGCGTCCCACCGGCTTCGGCCAGGGTCGCCAGAACGTTTCCAAACGCTTGGCGGAACTGCTCGACGAGGCCGCCGGCGACGATCTTGCCGTCGATGTCCAGCGCGGTCTGGCCACCGAGGTAGATGGTGTTTCCGGCGGCGACTCCGTGTGCGTAGCCGGATGGCTTAGCCAACGAACTCGGGTTGATCTGGGCGTGGGTCATGACGCTCCTTCTGGTGGTCGCCGTCTGAGGACGAATCGGTTCAATAGGAAAGTTTGGCTTGGATACGGTCGATGTGTTCCCGCATGGCATCGAGGATGTCGCGCTCTTGAGCACAGACCGGGCGACTGCGGTCCGGGTTCATTCTGGATGCCGGACCGGTGACGGTGACGGCGCAGATCCGGGCGCCGGCGGGCCGGGAAACCGGCATGGCCAGCGCGACAACGTCAGGCTCGGATTCGGCACGATTGGTCGCGTATCCGAGGGTGTTGATCTGTTTGAGCTCGGCCTTCAGTGCGGACCGGGTTGGCAGGGTTTGCGCCGTCGCCTTCGGGAGCGCCTCGATCGGGTATAGGGCGTCGAGCTCGGCGTCGGGAAGCTCGGCGAGCAGCACCTTCCCAGCCGAGGTGGTGTGGGCCGGCAGCGCGGTTCCCATCCGGCTGGTGACCCGCATCACGTGGTTCGATTCGAACACCGCCACGAATTTGGTGGTTATTCCGCTTCTGGCCGCCAGATGCACGGTTTCTCCGGTGATGTCCCGCAGGTCAGCCAGGTACGGCTCGGCGACTTCCGAACAGTGCTCGATCGCCGCAGCATTTCTGGACCCGGTCATGGCCGGGCCGAGCCGGTACTTGCGCGAGGGCAGGTTCTGCCTGACGAAGTTCGCTTCGTGTAGGGTCGCCAGGATGCGGTGGGCTGAGGATGGCCCGATATCCAGCTTCAGGGAGACTTCCGATACGCCAAGCTGTTCGTGGGCCTGCAGCAGATTCAGGATTCTCAAGGCCTGCCGTACAGACTGGAGGGTATCTGCCACGATGTCCTCCCCAGTGCTTTCCGTATGCAGGTTTCCGTATGTAGGGAGAGGCTAGCATTCTATTCCTCTAAGCGGAATCCTGTGCTAGTTTTCGGGTAGTCGCAGAGAGATGGTAATCGCACAGAGATGAGGAAGAGCAGATGGCTCAAGAACAGAAGACAACGGAACGGGTAGTCCCCGTCGTCACCCGCAAGGGGCATGAGTATCAAGACACCGGGCAGTCCGGCGGCGCGGTGCGGGTCTCGGGAGTCAGCGTGCAGCACACCCCGGCCACCAAGCTGTGGTTCGGCAAGGTATTCAACGAACCCGGCTATCGTTCCTTTCCGCATCATCACGGAGAGGCGGAGACCGGCGGCTATGTTCTGACCGGGAAAGGCCGGATCTACTTCGGTGAGAACTACTCCGAATATCTGGACATGACCGAGGGCGACTTCGTCTTCGTGCCGCCGTTCATGCCGCACGTCGAAGCCAATATGAGCACGACCGAGGAACTGATCTGGCTCACCACCCGCACCCCGGAGAACATCGTGATCAATCTGCCGGAAGTCGATGATTCCACCCTGGTCGGATTCCGCCGAGCCTGATGGAAACCTCTGCCTCGTTCCTCAAGGCGATCGAGCTGACCGAGACGGACGCGCAGGTGTTCGATCGGGCTTTTCTCGCCATGCCCCAGCCGGTGCCGTGGGCCAAGGCGTACGGTGGCGACACGGTCGCGCAGGCGGCGGTATCCGCGATCCGGACGGCACCGGAAGATCGGGTCATCCACTCCATGCACGGCTACTTCCTGCGGCCATCCGACCCGGCCGATCCGGTGCGCTACGAGGTCGAGGTGTTGCGGGACGGGCGGTCGTTCTCCACCCGAAGCATTCGCGCCTACCAATACGAGAAGCCGATCTTCGTCGGCACTGTCTCGTTCCATATTTCCGAGACCGGGGCGCAGCAGTGGATGCCGCAACCTTCGGGGCTACCGGATCCCGAGTCCCTGCCCAGTTCGGCGCAGGTTCTCGCCGGCGTGGACTCGGCGGCGGCAGAGTATTGGTCCCACGGCCGCAGTTTCGATATGCGTCATGTGCCGTCGCCGGTGTATCTGAGCGTTGACGGGGAACCGGTCGCGCACCAGGCGGTGTGGATCAAGGCGTTTCAGGAGCTGCCGGATGACGAGAACGTACACCGGGCGGCGCTGGCCTACGTCTGCGACTACACGATTTTGGAACCTGTCCTCCGGGCGCACGGCTACGCCTGGGCTGATCAGGGCCTGGTGACCGCGAGTTTGGATCATTCGCTCTGGTTCCACCGCAGTGGTCGGATGGATCGCTGGGTCGTCTACGTGCAGGAGGCGGTATCCGCTCAGGGCGGGCGGGGGCTCGCGCAGGGCCGGTTCTACGATTCCGAGGGCACTCTGCTGGCCAGTGTCGCCCAGGAGGGCATGATCCGAAAGTCGCCCGCCTAGTCCAGGGGCTTTCTCGTCCCATTTTTCTGGGAATATCGTGCAATTGTGATCTTCGTCAGATATAGTACATATCGAGGCGCACACTTCGAGACGTACCTATCAAAGAGACGTACCTATCAAAACTGTGGCGCGGTCGCCTGCGGATGAGCCGCAGCTTTCAGCACGCGCCACATTAACGCGGTCACATGGAGGATCCAATGACGGAACCCAGTATCAGTGCTCATTTGGACACGTTCACTCGCGACAATCTGCCGCCTCGCGATCAGTGGCCCACGCTGGAATTCACCCTGCCGGAACTGCAGTACCCGGCGCAGCTCAATGCGGCCGAGGTGCTCATCGATGAATCGGTTGCGAAGTTCGGACCCGACAAGCTCTGTCTGCTGACACCAAGCGGCGAGCGGTGGACCTATGGCGAGTTGCTGCACCGTTCCAACCAAGTCGCGCAGGTGCTGACCGAGGACTTCGGGCTGGTCCCCGGCAATCGGGTACTCCTGCGGGCGCCGAATAACCCATGGCTGGTCGCGAGCTGGCTCGGCGTCCTGAAAGCAGGAGGCGTTGTCGTGACCACCATGCCGGTGTTGCGCGGCCACGAAGTGACCACCCTGCTCGAGCTCACCCAGCCGAGCGTGGCCATCACGGATGCCCGGTTCCGCGCAGACCTTGACGCGGTTGCTCCAGACAGCCTGAAGATCATTGCCTACGGTGCGGGTGAATCCGGTGATCTGGTCGACCGGTGCGCGCAGAAGTCCGGCGAGTTCACCAACGTGCCGACGGCATCCGATGATGTCGCGCTGCTCGGGCCGACCTCGGGCACCACCGGTACCCCCAAGATCACCATGCACTTCCACCGTGACATTCTGGCCAACGCCGATACCTTTGCCCGGTACATCCTCAAGCCGACCGCCGAGGATGTGTTCGCCGGGTCGCCGCCGCTCGCGTTCACGTTCGGCCTCGGTGGGCTGGTGGTGTTCCCGTTACGGTTCGGTGCCGCGACCCTGTTGACCGAACGCACCACCCCCTTGGAGCTGGCGCAGCTGAGCCACGACGCCGGAGCCACCATCTTGTTCACCGCCCCCACGGCGTACCGCGCGATCCTCCGAGCCGGCCGCGCCGACCTGCTGGCCACCCTGCGCCGGGCCGCATCCGCGGGCGAGCACCTGCCTAAGGACGTCTGGCAGGATCTGTTCGAGGCAACCGGGCTGAAGCTGATCGACGGCATCGGATCCACCGAAATGCTGCATGTGTTCGTCTCGGCCGCCGACGACGACATCCATCCCGGCGCTACCGGCGTCGCGGTTCCCGGCTATCGGGCGACGATTCTGGATGAGGATGGCGAGGAGGCGCCGACCGGGCAGCCCGGTCGACTGGCCATTATCGGCCCTACCGGATGCCGTTACATGCATGACGAGCGCCAACACCGTTACGTCTGCAACGGCTGGAATGTCACCGGCGACACCTTCACGAGGGATGAGGACGGTTACTTCTGGTACCAGGCCCGTTCGGACGACATGATCGTCACCTCCGGCTACAACGTGGGCGCCCCAGAGGTCGAGGAAGCGGTCGCCCGGCATCCCGACGTCGTTGAGAACGCGGTGATCGGTGTTCCCGACCTGGATCGCGGGAGCATCATCTGCTCCTTCGTGGTGTTGCGTGAGGGCGTGGTCGGAGACGACGCGAAGCGCAAGGAGATTCAGGATTTCGTGAAGGCTACCGTCGCCCCGTACAAGTACCCGCGGATGATCCAGTTCATCGACCAGCTGCCCCGCAACCCCAGCGGCAAGCTGCAGCACTTCCGCTTAGCCGAGTTTCTGCCGGCGCCGTCTGTCGCGAGCAACTGAGCCGTCGGCATCGAAAGGAATCTCCATGCGTATCGCCGTTGTCGGAGGAGGCCCGGGAGGCCTGTACTTCTCGGCTCTAATGAAGCAGCTGGACCCGCGCCACGAGATCACGGTCTGGGAGCGCAACGCGGCCGAAGACACCTTCGGGTTCGGGGTCGTGTTCAGCGATGAGACGCTCGGCGGCATCGAGAACGCCGACACCGAGATCTCCGCGGAAATGACCAGGCAGTTTGCCAGGTGGACGGATATCGACGTGCACTTCCGCGGCGAGATGCACACGATCGGCGGCCAGGGCTTTGCGGCGATGAGCCGCAAGGAACTGCTGAAGCTGCTGCAGCGGCGCTGCCTCGCGTTAGGGGTCGACGTGCGGTTCAGCACCCTCGCGCCGGATGTGGACGACTTGAGCCGAGACTACGATCTCGTGCTTGCCTCCGACGGATCGAACTCCGCGATTCGGGCCCGCTATGCCGATACATTCAAGCCGACCTTGGACACGCGGGCGTCGAAGTTCATGTGGCTGGGTACCGACCAGGTGTTCGAGGCGTTCAAGTTCTTCGTCAAAGAGACCGAGTACGGCGTCATGCAGATTCATGGCTACCCGTATTCGGATCAGGGCAGCACCTTCATCGTAGAGATGCACCCGGATGTCTGGGCGCGCGCCGGGTTCGACGCGAGCCTGAGCAAGACGTACTCGCCCGGGGAGAACGACGAGGAGTCGATCGCGAAGATCCGCGAGATTTTCGCCGAAGAGCTGGGCGGGTACCAGGTGTTGGCCAACAACTCCAAATGGCTGAACTTCACCACGGTGCGCAATGAAAGGTGGCGGCACGGCAATGTGGTTCTTCTCGGCGACGCGGCGCACACCGCGCACTTCTCGATCGGGTCTGGAACCAAGCTCGCGATGGAGGATTCGCTCGCCTTGGCGGCGTGCCTGGCGGAACACGACGGCATGGACGAGGCGCTGGAAGCCTACGAGATCGAGCGCCGACCGGTTGTTGAATCCACCCAGCGGGCTGCCCAGGCCAGCCTGGAGTGGTTCGAGAACATCGGCCAGTATGTTCAGCAGGAGCCTGTGCAGTTCTGCTTCAATCTGCTCACTCGCAGCCGCCGGATCACCTACGACAATCTGAAACTGCGCGATCCGGAGTTCGCCGCGCGGGTCGACGAGCAATTCGCCGCCGGGCAGGGGCTACCGGAGCCCGCTCCGGCCATGTTCCAGCCGTACCGCGTCGGCGAGTTGGAATTGAAGAACCGGGTCGTGGTCTCCTCGATGGATATGTACTCCGCCGTCGACGGCATCCCCGGCGACTTCCATCTGGTGCACCTGGGATCCAAGGCCCTCGGCGGCGCGGGTCTGGTGATGACGGAGATGGTCTGCGTCTCCGCGGCGGGACGGATCACGCCGGGCTGCAGCGGGCTGTACACCGACGAACAACGGGAGAGCTGGCGTCGCGTCACCGACTTTGTGCACGGTACCACTGCGAAAATCGGCGTGCAGCTCGGACACAGCGGGCGCAAGGGGTCCACCAAGCTGATGTGGGAGGGCATGGACGAGCCGCTGCCGGTCGGCGGTTGGGATGTCGTCGGGCCATCCGCCCTGCCGTACTCTTCCGAAAGTCTGATGCCTCGCGAACTCAGCCGGGCGGAAATGGTCGAGATCACCGAACAGTTCGTTGCCGCAGCGCGCCGCGCGGCCGACGCCGACTTCGACCTCCTCGAGCTGCACTGTGCGCACGGCTATCTGCTTTCCTCGTTCTTGTCGCCGTTGGCCAACACTCGCACCGACGAGTACGGCGGCTCGGCGCAGAACCGGCTGCGGTATCCGCTAGAGGTCTTCGACGCGGTGCGGGCGGTGTGGCCGGCGGACAAGCCCGTGCTGGTGCGGATTTCGGCTACCGACTGGGTGGAGGGAGGCAACACCGTGGACGACGCGGTGCGGATCGCCACCGCCTTCATCGATCACGGCGCCGACGGCATCGATGTCTCCAGCGGCCAGGTCTCCGGCGAGGAGAAACCGGCCTTCGGGCGCAGCTATCAGACCCCGTTTGCCGATCGGATCCGCAACGTGGTCGCGCACGAAAGGGGAGCCGCGGTGATCGCCGTGGGCGCGATCTCCTCTTATGACGACGTGAACTCCCTGATCCTTGCCGGCCGGGCGGACCTGTGCGCCGTCGGTCGCGCGCATTTGTACGATCCGCAATGGACTCTGCATGCCGCGGCCGAGCAGGGGTACCTGGGCGACGGCGCGGCCTGGCCGATGCCGTTCAAGGCGGGCAACCGTAAGCCGCCTTCGGCTCGTACCGATTCTGTCCGACCCCGGCTGGAGCTGGTGCGCCCCGATGCCCCCCTCGAAGAGGGTGCCCACCTGCGCTGGCAGCCGCATGCCGAGCGGCCGGTGGCTAAGTCAGCGGTGTCCGTCTAGGCTGGTGCGTTGATCCAGGAACGAGCTCGCGTCCAGGCGGCGCTGAGCTGGAAGTGATCGGCTTCCGCGATCTCCTGAAAGTTCACAGCCATTCCGGCGGCGCGTACTGCACGCACGTGGTCCCGGCTGTGTTCGACCGGGACGCGCGCGTCAAGGTCGCCGCCGTGGGCGATCAGGTGCACGCCAGCGGCGGTTAGCGCCGTGATCGGGGAGGCGTCCAGGTGGTTCCGTGAAGCATGCTGCGGATCGGCCAGCATAAACGATTCTGTGGCACCTTCACCCAAAGCCTCGCAAGCGTACCACGCCGGATCGGTGATGGGTGCGAGCGCCGCAACGGCCGTCAACCGGGCGGCGACTGCGCCAAGGATGGCGAGCTGGCCGCCAGCAGAGTGGCCGACAGCCACCGAGGGCCGCGTGGCGTGACCTGGGCGGTCCCGGCGGACAGCGACGATCGCGGCGATGACGTCGGAAAGGGTATGCGGCCAGCCGCCGCCCCCACCATCGATGCGTCGATGTTCGATGTTCGCCACAACCAGCCAACTCTATCCAACTGGTCGCACACCAACGTTCATGCCAAGCGGGAAATGGATACGCGACAGCGGGATTTGGATAGCCTCGGTTCTGTGCATCTAAGACACTTGAGGTAGCGATGGTGCCAAGCCATCGGCCAATCGCATGGGAAGGAGCTGGTGGTGATGCTGCCGATCGGCATGATGGCCGACAAGCTGGACGCTAGCGTGGTTAGTGGAGTCCTTACGCCAGAATTCCGGAAGGTTATGGGCAGGTGGACCACTGGGATATCCGTCATCACCACGTGCTTCGAGGGTGTTTTGGCGGGGCTCGTCAGCAACAGCTTTACGTCTGTCAGCCTTGAACCCCCATTGGTGTCCTGGTGCGTCGATACTCGGTCCTCCAGTCTGGAACTGTGGCTGCATACGGATAACTTTGCGGTTCACGTCCTCGGCGAGGCCGACCGCGCATTCGTTGCCCGCTTCGCTCAAAAGGGCCAAGGCAAATTCTCCGGCATCGATTGGCAGCCTGGCACTTGCGGATCTCCAGTCATCGACGACAGAATGCTTCGGCTCGACTGTTCAGTGTGGTCTCGACACCAGGCCGGTGATCACGTCATCATCGTTGGTTTGGTAATCGGGACTGTCCAGCGGGGCGATTTTGACCCGCTTACCAACCGCACTCTTTACCCGAACTGAGAATTCCGCTGGGATCCTTCATCTCTTAACAAATTCCGATACTAAGGAAAGCAATAATGACGCGTCCGTTCATCGCATCCGACCAGTTCAAGCTTGGCTTGTTCTCCGCCAACTGTTCAGGCGGCATGGCCGTAACCAAGATCCCGGAGCGGTGGTCCGCAAGCTGGGAAGACAACTTGAAACTTGCTCGGTTGGCCGATGAGGTGGGGATCGATTTCCTCCTACCCATCGCTCGTTGGATCGGTTACAAGGGGGAGACGAACTTTCATGGGAGCGTGCTCGATCCGGTTGCCTGGGCAACCGGTCTGCTTGCGGCGACTAAGGATATCTCGGTCTTTGCTACCGTTCACACGGCGTTCAACCATCCCATTGCGGTCGCGAAACAGCTCGCCACGGTGGATCAGATTGGGGGAGGCCGTGCAGGTTTGAACATTGTTGCGGGTTGGAACCAGCCGGAGTACGAGACGTTCGGCCTTGACTTGCCAGCGGGCCACGATGAGCGATACGCATTGGCGCAGGAATGGTGGGATGTCGTCAGGCGAGCGTGGACGGACCCCGAGATCTTCGACCATCACGGTGCATACTACGATCTGCAACATATTGAGAGCCTGCCTAAACCTGTGGAGGGAATATTGCCCATTCTTAATGCCGGATCGTCTGTGCAGGGCAGAGATTTCGCGGCACGCAACTCTGATTTTGTGTTTACCAGTGTCATAGGACCGGAGGATGGTAAGGGAGTTGTCGAGGGCCTGAAGCAGCAGGCGCGAAGCAATTACGACAGAAAGATGGGCGTGCTCACGTTCAGTTTCGTGGTTTGCCGCTCAACTAAGAAGGAGGCGGAGGATTATCTGCGCTATTACGCGGAAGAGAACGCTGATTGGGAAGCTGTGGACTATTTGATGAAGCTTCAGGGACTCCACGCCCAGTCGTTTACGAAAGAGATGCTTGACACGTTCCGTCCACGGTTTGCGGCTGGACATGGCGGAGTGCCTCTCGTTGGTACACCGGACGACGTTGCACGAGAGATTAAGAGGTACTACGACGCTGGATTTGCCGGCCTCACCCTCTCCTTTGTCGACTATGTGACAGGATTGGATTATTTCGCACAGGAAGTTATACCACGACTTGAAGCCCTTGGCGTCAGAAAACCAAAGCGGGTTCTCGCTACTTTCTGACTTCCTTATGTGAATGAGGTGGCGCAGTGGTCGACAAAGAATTAGCGGTTAGAGCGTCGGCGCGAGGACGCACTGCTCCACTACGCTCGCACAGTCTCGTGATGAGCGATAGTGTGCGCGAGGTCAGGGACGGCGTCAACGATCTAACTCAGGACGAGCATTGTCTCATGGCGAACATTCACGATGGCGTGGACGGAACGGTCAACGGGCTTCGTATCGGCGACGTCTCCCTGGTGTACGTCGCCTATGGAACCACCGTTGAGGTAATCAGCCCGCCATCGGGGCGACGACTACTCATTGTCATGCCGCTCGGTCCAATGGGCGTGGAGTGCGGCGAGAATCTCTGGCTAGCCGATGCGCCGTTCGCTCTGCACTCCGAGCGTGCAACGCGCATGGTGCCAGACGGACCTCACGGATGCCTAATAGCGGCTGTGGACGCAGGAACCCTAGAGTTCCAATTGACGACAATGTACGGTAAGGATCTGGCAAGGCCTCTTCTCCTGAGCGGAGAGACACCGCTGCGACTTGTTGCGCCCGGGCTGGTAACGTCGACCTGGCTAGGGGTGGTGAGTCAAGTCGAAGCCTCAGGCTGCGCGCCTGTCGATCCGCTCTTGGAACGAGGACTCTCAAGTATGCTCGTGACCTCAATCCTCACCGGCCTGTCGCCACATGTTGAAAATGTGCTCGAACCGGGTACGAAGAGTATCGGACCTGAGTATGTTCATGCGGCACTCGAATTTCTAAGAGAACACTACCGCGAGAACGTAAGTGTTGAACAGGCCGCGACATGGGCCGGGATCAGTTTGCGCCAGTTGGAGGCGGCATTTCAAGAACACTTGGATGCCACTCCCGTTCAATTGCTTCGTGACATTCGATTAGGGGCAGCTCGCCGGGTGCTGGAACAAAGCCAGCCAGCATTGCCTGTCACCGTCGCGAGCGTTGCGGCGGAGGTCGGATTTCTGCATTTGGGGAGATTCTCGGCATATTACGCCCAGAAGTATCAGGAATCGCCATCCACTACCCTGAAACGGATCCGATCACGAGCGTGAAGCTAGCGGCGCAGCGTGGCTGACGGGCTCTCCCCGAAGGCCGCGCGATAGCTGCTGGCGAACCGCCCCAGGTGGGTGAAACCCGCCCGGATGGCGATGTCGGTGACCGTTGCCGCCGGATCCTCGCCGGCCAGGAGGAGGGACCGCGCCTCGGCCAGGCGCGCCTGTCGAAGGAGTGCAGAGGGCGTCGTACCCAAGACGTCCCGTACGCTGTGTTGGAGGCTACGCAGCGATACGCCCAGTGTCTCGGCGATGTCGAGCACGCTGATCTCCTCCGTGCCATGATCGGCGATCACGGTTCGGAATCGCCGGACCAAGCGTGAGTTGCTCGTCTGACTCACGATCGGCGCGCCAAGAATCGGATTCTCGGCAGCGAGCAGAAGTCGCATGATCAGCATCTCGTGCAGAAGCCGTTGCGAGAAGTCGTTGCGAGCCGCTTCGCTTTCGGTATTCACGTCGTTCAGATAGTTGCGCACGAAGTCTAGAAATGCGACACCCGCCGGGCTGGTCAGTTTGAGGGTGTAGCCGAGGTCCAGGCCGTGTGCGTGTTCGGATCCGTAGAGGGCTATGGCCACGCGCTCGACTTCCTCGCGGCGCACGTAGACGACAAGTTGCGGCGTTCCCCGGTACCAGACCATGGAACAGTCCTGATCGATCGGCGGCAATGAGGCGGTATCCGGATCGGAGTAATACGTCGTCCCGGCTACTTCGATCTCAGCCCTGCCCCGCAAGGGAATCTGAACCAGCACGAAATCCTGCAGCGCCCTCGGCGAGATCCGGACCGTCGCCCCATAATCCAGAAGATCAAGTCCGACGCTCGCGTCATGCTTGGATCGCAGGGTCATGTTCACCTGCCGGTCCCTCTGAAGAACGGAAAGTGAATGGGCGCAAAAGAGTTCGCTGATCCGGGAATGGGCCTCGTCCGGGTCGCGGGTCGCGATCGTGCGTTGTCGGTCGAGAACCAGCGGCGCGAGAAGCGGGCCCGCGGCTGGGATTACAGGCATGGTCGGTCCGATCGGATGTCAGTCAAGTGAGCCCACAGCATCGTGCCCTCGGATCGCCGGCGTGTCATACTTCGCGATTGGGATAGTCCATGCGCATTGCGGATAGCACGCCGGTGTGCCAATTCGTTACGTTCGGACCACGCACGCTAATTGTGACATGAATCACGGTGTGTTGGGCAAATGACGACGACGTAGGGAGCGCAATGCCAGGCATCGATGGGTTGGGAACCGAACGCGCAACTGCGGGCGGGGGCCATCGGCTTGATGGACGGGTGGCCCTGGTAACCGGTGGCGCAACGCTGGTCGGCATCGGCGTGGTCACCGAGCTTCGTGCCGCCGGTGCGAGCGTGGTGGTTGTCGACATCGATATCACAGGTGGCGAAGCGCTTGCCGCTGGGGATGCCGGGGTGCAATTCATTCCGGCC
>JBDTDV010000046.1:0-15012 GCA_039922875.1 Microbacteriaceae bacterium | reverse complement strand
ATGACCGACGCCGAGCGCGGAGCGACGGGCGTCTTTAAGGTCGTCGGCTAGCTGCTACTGGCCGACGCGGGTGAGACGAATCTTCCAGGCCTCCGGCCCGTTGTCGATGACGGTGCTCAGGAATGCGCCGGGGTTGCGCTGCTCCAGCTGAGCCAGAAGTGGTGCGGGCATGTGGCTGGCGACGATGTCCAGCGAGATTCCGACCGCGAGGGCATCCAGAGCGCCGAAGATCGTCGCGTGCCGGATCGCGTGCGGGATCTGCCGGGTGTCGAGCACCAGCGTGGACGGTGACGACTCACCGCAGGTGCACGCGGTTCCATCCTCGTGGACGGGTGTTGCGGCGGGTTGTTTCAGGTCAATCGGTTCGGCGGTCATACCGCAAGCTTAACGCAGCCGGCGCGCGAACGGCCCGGCCAGGCTCGGCTCGGCCCAGCTCAGCTCAGCCCAGCTCGGCCCGGCTCAGCTCAGCAGCAGCGAGCGAAGTTGGTCCACGGAGTGCACGATGGCCAGGGCACCCTTTGATTCGGCAGGGGATCCGTACCCCCACTCGACCATGATGGTCGGAATGTCGCTGGCGGCTGCCCCGACGATGTCGTGGCCGCGGTCGCCGACCATCACGACGTGGGTCAGATCGGTGCCGGCTTCGCCCAATCGTTCCAGCGCCTGCGTGATCACGTCGGCCTTCGCGCTGAGGCTCTCGTCCTCCGAGGCGCCCGAAATGACGTCGAAGTACTGGGCGAGCCCGAAGTGGTCGAGAATCCGTCGGGCCGCGAGTTCGGGTTTGCTGGTCGCTACGGCCAGCGGGATGCCAGCGCGGTGCAGGTCTTTGATCAGCCCGGCGATGCCGGGGAAGACCGCGCTGTCGAGTTCGCCGTCGCGCTGGTAGTGCACCCGGTAGACCGCGAGGGCCTCGAGTGCCTGCTCGGGGTTGAGCCCATTGATGTCGCGGAATGCGTCGAGGATCGGCGGCCCGACGTAGCTGAGCAGCTGGTCGGCGTCTGGCACCGGGATGCCAAGCTCGATGAACGCGCTGACCAGCGTTTTGGTAATGCCGCCAGCGGAATCAGTAATGGTGCCGTCAAGGTCGAAAAGGATGCAGGTCCAGGTTCGTGTGACGGTCGGCGTCGGAATTGTCATAACCTCCCTATCATAGGCAACTACCGAGAGCATCATCGCAGCACCCGGGTGCCGCATCTCAACGTACAGCTCGGCCGCACACGCAGGGACGCGATGACGTCGCTCAACCGGCGGCGCGCTCCAGGGCGGTCTCGATGTGTGCCCGGGCCACCACTTGCGCGGTGCTACCCGGGTCAAACTGCACCGCGACGAACTCGTCCGAGCGGATCAGGGCCAGCGCGTCGATTGCGGGGAGGATCGCTGCCTGCGCCGCGATCCCGGTCGCTCCGCGTGAGCCGGGCTTGCCTGTTCCGCCGTCGTCCGGCTGCGTCATCGCGACGGCCAGCTTGACCTCGGCGATCGAGGTGAACAGTGGCAGCACCGGTCGCCCGTCGGTGGAGACAATGGTGCGCACCCGGGTTCCGGATTCGGGCGTGGATCCGGTGAGATCGACGGCCAGGCCACCCCGGACCGATGCCGCCAGCAGGGCCTCGAGCCCGGCCAGGCTGGGCTGCTCGGCCAGCACCGCGAGGGCCTCGCGCACCGGGGTGTTCTGATAGCTGGCCGGAAACCGCCTGACAGTCATGGATCCAGGCTAAAGGATTGCGCCGGCGGGCTCGGTCAGAACAGTCGCGACTCCGAGTCGTCCAGGCCGCGCATGGCGTCGTAGTCGAGTACCAGGCACCGGATGCCGCGGTCCTCGGCCAGCGTGCGCGCTTGCGGCTTGATCTCCTGCGCGGCGAACACGCCGTGGACCGGGGCGAGCCGCGGATCGCGGTTCATCAGCTCCAGGTAGCGGGTCAGCTGCTCGACACCGTCGATGTCGCCGCGACGTTTCAGTTCCACCGCGACTGCCGCACCGGCGGCATCCCGGGCGAGGATGTCCACCGGGCCGATCGCCGTCATGTACTCCCGGCGCACCAGGGTGTGACCGTCGCCAAGAAGGCCGATTTGTTCGGCGAGCAGCTTCTGCAAATGCGCCTCGACGCCGTCCTTGACCAGGCCGGGGTCGATGCCGAGCTCGTGCGCCGAGTCGTGCAGGATCTCGTGGATCGAGACGATCAGGGTGTCGTCGGTCTTCTTCTGGGTGACCCGCCAGATCTCGGTGATGCCGGCATCCGCCTGCTCGCTGTCGGGCTCGAGGGTGCGCAACGTGCAGGGTGGGCTCATCCAGTTCAGCGGCTTATACGACCCGCCGTCGGAATGCACCAGCACGCTGCCGTCCGATTTCAGCATCAACAGCCGGGTCGCCAGCGGTAGGTGTGCGCTCAGCCGACCCGCATAGTCGACGGCGCAATTGGCAATGACGAGTCGCACCCTGCCGAGCTTACCCGCGCCCTCCGCGAGTCCCTGCCCCGCGCATCCCCCGCTCCGCGAGTCCCTGCCCGCGCACCCCCGCTCCGCGAGTCCGGGCTTTTTGTGGGTGTTCTGCCCCAGCACCCACAATTTGCCCGGACTCGCGGCGAGGTGCTGGCGCGAGTGCGGGCTTTTTGTGGGTGCTGGGGGGCTAGACCCACAAAAGGGCGGGACTCGCGAGCGCGCCACGGGCCCGGAGGCGCTTGCGGATCCGGGCGATCAGCGCATCCGGCCGGGCCAGGTCGTCGTCGGTGATCCGGATGATCTCCCAGCCGACATCCAGCAGACGTTCCCTGCGGCCGATATCGTCCCTGAACTTCCGAAGATCCGTCCGGTGCCAGTCCCCCTCGTATTCGAGCCCGAGACGGTATGCGGGATACGCGAGGTCGACCACGGTCCAGACATCTTCGCACTCGGGAACCCGGTAGTTGAGAACCGGCTCGGGCAGGCCGGCGTTGGTGATCAGCAGCCGAACCTGGGTTTCCTTGCGGGAGAGCACCCCGATCCGCACCAACGGGCAGGCGGCACGGAGCCGCCGCACGCCGCGCCGTCCGGCGAAGCGGTCGACTCCCGCGCGCAGCGCAGAAAGTGGGGCGAGGGCCGGCATACCGTGAAACGGATCCGGACCGGTCACGATGTAGTCGCCGACCGCCACGAGATCGCCGATCGAGAGCATCGAGCCCAGCCGGCACCAGGTGTCCACCGGAGACGACACCCGGAATCCGTTGTGCACGAGGACCACCACGTCGGATAGCTGGTGGCCGACGATTCCGGATGCCTCGGGCGGCTTCCCGGGCTCGAGAACCGATACGTGCAGCGGCGTCGCGCTCTCCAGGCGCCGAGGCAGCGGCATCCCGAAGAGCAGCGCAGCCGAGCTGTGGCTGAAGAATTCGTTGCCGTCCATGCGGGCTCGGTAGGCAGCCAGTTGCGCCAGCGGGGTGCCGTCCAGCGGCCCGCGAACCCGCACCCCCTGGTACGGATGGGTCAGATCGTCGGCGCGCAGGCGGCCCTTGCTCACCCCCGCAGTCAGGGCCTCCCGATAGGAGAAGGCGCCGGTGAGGTGGGCCGGCAGAGTTGTGATTCGAGACATCCGAACATGATCGACGGTGTGCTCGCGCAGTTGGCGCTTTGCACAGCACTTTTCCCCCACCCCTACTTATCCACACCCTTAAAAAGAGAAGTCCCCCCGCGAGTAAAGAGAAGTCCCCCCGCGAGTCCGGCCTTGTTGTGGGTGCACGCGCGATTCACCCACAAAAACTCGGGACTCGCGGCACGGGGTAGTGCAGAGGGGGGTGGGGAAGGGGGGGGCAGGGCGTGTGAGAGGGGGGAAGTGAGGGGGGCTCAGCAAACAGTGGGGTTGGGTTGGGTATGCTCACTGCAGCATGGGAGGTCGACTATGAGTGCGGATGCGTTGCTGCCACCGGGGCACACCCCCACGCCCAGGCGCAAGCGCAGGCCATGGCTGATCGCGCTGATCGCGGTCGTGGTGCTCGCGCTGCTCGCCGCGGGGGGCGTGGCGCTGTACGCCTGGAACCTCGGGCACTCCTTCGACACGAAGACGCATAAGATCGCGAAGGTGTTTCCGAGCGAGACGGCGCGTCCGCCGTCGCCGACGGGCGCGGCTGCCCAGGCGCAGAACATCCTGCTGATGGGCTCGGATACCCGCGGCTCGGTCAACGGGTCGCTGTCCAACATCAGCGCCCAGCGGTCCGACACGATCATGGTGATGCACATTCCGGCCAATCGCCAGCATGTCTACGTCGTCTCGATCATGCGCGACAGCTGGGTCGATATCGCCGGGCACGGGCAGGCGAAGGTCAATGCCGCTCTCTCCTACGGTGGGGTGCCGCTGGCGGTGCAAACCATCGAGGGGATGCTGGGAGCGCGCATCGACCACGTCGCACTCATCGACTTCGAAGCGTTCAAGGGCCTGACCAACGCGTTGGGCGGGGTGACCATCAATAACCCGATCGCGTTTTCGTCCTCGTTCACCAAGGGCGAGACTTTTCCCGCCGGGCCGCAGCACATCAACGGCAGCCAGGCGCTCGACTTCGTGCGGGAGCGCTACGCATTCCCCGACGGCGATTTCCAACGGGTCAAGGATCAGCAGATCTTCCTGAAGGCCGTGATGGACAGCGCGCTGAGCGTGAACACGCTCAGCGATCCGGGACGAGTGAGCAAGATGATCAACACCGTCGCTCCGTACCTTGCGGTCGACAGCGGCTTCAACGCCGGGTATCTCGCCGGTCTCGCCGTCGAAATGCGCAACGTCCGTGCCAAGGACATCTCCTTCTTCAGCGCTCCCACGTCCGGCACCGGAACCTCGGATGACGGGCAGTCCATCGTCAACGTCAACTGGGACAAGCTCGCCGTGCTCAAGAAGGCATTCCAGACCGACACCCTCGACACGTATCAGCCGTAACGGCTAAGGCGCCCCGGCGACTCGACCCCACGGCGGGTCGACGGTCGACGGTGCGCCCCGGCGCCTCGACCACCTCGCCCCGCCGCCCCGGGATCAAATAGCGAATCGAGAGGGCAGCGATTATGCTGAAATGTCCGCCCCCGCACCACTGGCACGCATTAGGGGGTCGGGCATTCACGGCGGACCGCGCACATTGCTGGGCGTCAGACACTGGTGAGGGGAGCGGCGTGGAGCTGCGCGACTACCTGAGAATACTGCGCAAGAGTTGGATTCTGATTGTCGCGTGCCTGCTCCTGGGCGTGGGCGCGGCGGCGGCGTACACGATTACGATCACGCCGAAATACCAGGCGATGACCAAGCTGTACGTGTCGGTGCGGGCCAGCGACGCCGCGATCACCAACGATCTTGTGCAGGGTACGAACTTCGCCCGGCAGGCGGTCTCCTCCTATGTCGATGTGGTCAGCAGTGCGAGCGTGCTCGACAAGGTCATCGCCGATCTGAAGCTCCCCACGACCGCGGCGACTCTGGCCAAGAGCGTGACCGCGACCAATCCGCTGAACACCGTGCTGATCGAGATCACGGTGACGGACGACAACCCGAAGACCGCGGCCACGATCGCGAACTCGATCGGCAAGAACTTCCAGAGCGTTGTCGTGGACAATCTCGAGAAGCCCACCGGCGGCGGTGAGAGCCTGGTCAAGATCGAGACGATTCAGCCGGCACTTGCTCCTGCGAAGCCGTCCAGCCCCAACGTTCCGCTGAACATCGCCCTCAGGCTCCTCGTGGGCCTGGCCATCGAGATCGGCGCCGCGGTGATGCGCAGCCTGCTGGATACCCGAGTGCGCACCTCAGCCGACATCGAGCAGATCGCCGTGGCGCCGATTCTGGGCGGCACCAGCTTCGACCCGGAGATCGCTAAGCGACGACTGGTCGTGCAATTCGACCCGCGAAATCCACGTGCCGAGGCCTTCCGGAGCCTGCGCACCAATTTGCAGTTCCTTACCATCGAGGGGAGCCCCCGCTGTTTCGTGATCACGAGTTCCGTGCCTGGGGAGGGCAAAAGCACGACGACGTGCAACCTCGCGATCGCCCTGGCCGAAACCGGCGCACGGGTCGCGCTCATCGACGGTGACCTGCGCCTGCCGAAGGTCGCCGACTACATGGGCATCGAGGGTGGGGTGGGCCTCGCCGAGACGCTGATCGGCCGGGTCGAGTTGGCCGATGTGTTGCAAAAGTGGGGGCGCGGCCAGCTCTATGTGTTGCCGAGCGGCCGGGTTCCACTTAACCCCAGCGAGCTGCTCGGCTCCAAGGCGATGTCGACCCTGCTGGCCAGGCTCAACGAGAAGTTCGACTATGTGCTGATCGACTCCCCGCCGCTGCTGCTGGTGACGGATGCTGCGATCCTCAGCACGTTCGCCACCGGCGCCATCTTGATCACCGCATCCGGCAGCACCAAGCGCAACGAGTTGGCTGCGGCGACGCGCGCTTTGGCCAACGTCGGTGGGCGCCTTCTCGGCGTGGTGGTCTCGATGCTTCCGACGAAGGGCCCGGATGCCTACGCCTACGGCGCGTATGGCTACGGCGTGGTGCACGGCGAGATCGAGGAAGAAGACGACCATGCGGCCCGGTCATCGCTTAGGCCGGTCGAGCATCGGTCGCGGAGATCGGCTGGATAGTGGCGGCATTCGCGATTCTCACGGTCTGTTCCGGCAACATCTGCAGGTCGCCGCTTGCGGAACAGTTGCTGCGCGTCGGCCTCGCGGAGTGGCCGAAGGTTGAGATCCGCAGCGCGGGCACCTTCGCCATCGCAGGGGACGCCATGCCCCGCGAAGCCGCGGCGCTCTCGGTGCGGTACGGTGGCGATCCGTCTGGGCACCGGGCAAGCCCGCTGGTTCAGGCGCAGATCCGCACCGCGGACCTGGTGCTCGGGATGGCCCGTAGCCACCGGCGCGAGGTGGTGCAGCTGGTGCCCTCGTCGAGCCGTTCGGTCTTCACCCTGCGGGAGTTTGCCCGGCTGGCAGCCGGCGCTCCCGACGAGGATTTCGACGAGATCGCGGCGTTGCCGGCCGACGATGTGATCGGCCGGTGGCGGGCGGCTGTCGAGGTGGCGGCATCCCGACGTGGTTTAGAGCGCCCCGCGCGGCCGGAGGACGATGACGTCATCGACCCGTACCGCGGCGACCAGTCCCTGTATGACCTCTCCGCCGAGCAGCTGGTTCCGGCGGCCCGGGCGAGCGCGTTGTTCTTGCGTCGCGCGGCGACGGTCCGGCGCGATTAGCCGTGGCTGCCGCAAGGAAGGTCAGTCGTACGGGTTTCTGGAGTGTGCCATCCACCCGGCGCAGGCTGGCGATCATCGGGCTGATCGTCTTTCTCGCGGTCGACGTGCTGCTGGTCGGCTGGGCGGTCATGGCGCACCGCACACCGTCGGGGGAGCCGGCCGGTATGCAAAGCTCCGCGACCGGTTCGGCCACGCTGGCTCCGTCGAAGTCCCCGGCTCCGTCCCAGACCCCGACCCCGACATCCGTGCCGCAACCGGATGCGGTGCCTCCGGCCCGCGTGCTGGCGGCGCTCGACGGCACGTTCGCGTGGCGGTCCAGTGTCGGCTCCTGCCCGGGGGCGCCGGTCACCCCGGAGTCGAGCTCCGACGGCGGGGCGACCTGGAAGCCTTCGAATGTCGCGGGCCCGACCAACGCAACCGCGATCATCGCCCTGCACGCGCTCACCACGGAGCGCGCGAGCCTGGTGGCGCTATCCGGCGCCAACTGCGCGCCGCTGTTCGTGCAGACCTACGTGGGCGGCGACAACTGGGCCGCCTATCCCGACCAGACCGGTGGCGCCTGGTTTGTGAACCCGGCGAACCGGGCGGTGGTGCACAGCCCACAGGGCGACAAGACCGCGCCGTGCCCGTCGGTGGTAGATCTCGCCGAGCGCGACAACACCTCGGCGGCGGTGCTCTGCAGTAATCACACCGTTTTCCGTACAGCCGATGCCGGTGCCAGCTGGGGCACCGCGACCGATGTTCCGGGGTCGGTGGCCCTCGCCTCGGCCGGCAACGGGTATGCGATCGCCGTCACGGGGCTGCGCACCTGCCCGGGGGTCGCGATCGCGACGCTGGATGCCGGCACGTCCCCGGTGGCGACCGGGGGCTGCGCGTCGGTTCCCGCGCCCGCTGCAGGTGCGGTGGCGCTGGCCGGTGGCGGTGGCACGCTCTGGCTTTGGGCCGGCGACGCGCTGGTGCGTTCGGATAACGCGGGCGTGGCCTGGCACTAGGGCTGACGCACGCCGAGCGGGTGATTCGCGGCGCGGCCGCTTAGAGCACGAACAACCGCGCGGCGTTCTCGCCCTCGACCAGGGCCCGCTCGGCGGGGGACAGGGCGAGGTTCGTGATCCGCGCCAACTCGAAGCGCTGGTCGAAGCGCGGCGCGGATGATGCGAAGAGCAGGCGCTCGGCTCCGAGCTCGCGCACGATGCGCTCCAGGTAATTCTGGCGGTACTCGCCGTCGGACAGCACGTACAGGTTGTCGTGTGCGGTCAGCGCGACCCAGGCGTCCACCATGCTGAGGCCCGAAATGTTGAGCTGGCCGCCCGAGGTCAGCACGATCGTGGCATCCGGTACCTCGCGGGCCAGCTCGAGGATCTGCAGCGGCTCCGAGCGTGCGGGCATCCCAGCCGAGATCACGGTGGGGATGCCGAGGTCGCGGGCGGCGCGCACGACCGGAGCCGCGTCCTGGGCCCGGAAAAGCTCTTCATCAGGGTTGAGGAAGAGCCCGACACATCCGAGTTCGTCAACGCAGCGGCGCAGTTCGGCGATCGCGCCGGCACCCTGGTTCGGGTCCACGCGGGCGAGGCGGTGCAGGTTGGGCTTTCCTGCGGCCGCCGCGGCGAGCGCGTCGTTGGCGATCGACAGCAGGTACTCCCGGGGCTTAGCCGGCGCGGCGACGAACGCGTCGACGCCGCTCTCGCCCCCGATCCGCACCGCGTCGGCCACGCTCAGTGAGTCACCGACCAGGCTTGGCCCGAGAATAAGCAGCGAATCAACTCTCATCGGATGCCGCCCGGCGAAGTGGCGGCGTTGCCACGGTGACGAGGCCGGTTGCGCTCAATGGGCCCAGGTCTGCGGTTCGGTCAAGGTAGTCACACTTCCAGTGTGCCGGTGTGACAAGACAAATGCTAGGACTCGGCACCAGCGGCACGCCCCGCGATCAAGTTCTCACAGAATCGCAGCACGTCGTCTCGGATGTGCTCGTAGCTCCCCCGCAGCGGCTTCTCAGCGATCGCGATCTCGGTGAGCGTTACTAAAGTGTCGCGCACGATCCCTTCCGCACTAGCCAATCCCCACGATTCAGCTTCGGCTACGAGATCGTCAGTCGTGATTAGGGTGTGCACGTACTTGCCGTTGATGGCTAATGCCGTTTCACCGTCATTCGCGAAGTGGGTCTGAGGCACGATGTCGTACGCAGGAGCTAGGGCGACTGGGCCATCGAACGGGTGCAGAATAGAGAGATTCTTGGCGTGCAGGTCGAGATTACCGACGGCGACCGACATTGTTGTGAGCTGCAACAGTCGATGTGCCGACTCCGTCTGTCCGCGAGCGAGAAACACCCTCGCAATACGCTTGAGGGAGACCTTCCCGCCTCTACTCTGATATTTTTCGATGCCGTGCGCGCCCAAGACTTGGTTCATGTCCTCCTGATGTATTCGGCCATTGGGACTGTCGGGTGAGCGGTCGTACCTTTCGATCACCAAAGTGTTCACGCCGTTGAAGACGTTGACTCTCGTGTCGTGCGATGCGAGGCCGAGGCCGCGGGCGAGTCGCGAACCATATTCCTCATCGAAGATCATTGTTGGGTAATCGAGGGTCTGCGGTTTGAGGATGTGCGTCGACGGATAGCCGTCACGTGCCTGGTGCCAGTTGCCACCTTTGCGTGCAAGAGCAATCTTTGCCTGAACGCCCGCCAGCGACGTTTTTCCCGACCCCTTTACGTTACCGAGCGGATAGGTTCGAACGTCGGGAAGCATCTGGGCTATCTGCGAGTCGTCTACCCTGGTGCTATATGGGATACGCGGCTCGTTTGGGCCGTTCGGGTCGTATATCTGAACTGCGCCGGCAACATCACGCCCGTATACGGACAGCAGCTGAACCACGTCGTACGGAGGCAAGCCCGCTTGATTGGCCAGGTACTCCAGAAGGTTTCCCTCCGGCAGTAGTTCAGCGAAGAAGTTGCGTCGCCGGGCGGCGCGGCCACGGTTCTGGATCGGCACAAGGGGTACAGATTCTGACAGCACTCTGCTGCCCAGTGGGAACACGGTGAACGCATCGCGGCTCGTGACGAAATCAAACGTTCGTGAATCGGTGCCGACGATGTCGCCCACGTGGACGCCATACAGCTCCACTCGCAGGTCACCCATCGACGGAATCTCTCTCGTCGTCAAGCTCCGCGAAGAGCCTCACACCTGTCTCGCGCATCACCGCGAATAGGCGAGACATCAATACCGACGGCTTTCCGCTCTCGATCTCCCAGATGTATCGCTGACTCATTCCGAGCCTCTTGGCCAGCTCGCGCTGAGTCATGCCGGAGAGCAGACGGCCCTGCTGAAGGATCCCACCAAGCGCCTCGGCGCTGTCGATCTCGCCCTGTAGTACCATTTTACCCTCGCTTGACTACGTTATCGTAATCAAGCTACACGACTACGATAAAGTAGTCAAGTGTACGAACCATGTGGGCAGGCGGGAGAGCTAACCCTCATCCGATGCCGCCCAGCAGCCGCGCGGCGTTTCCCCCGGTGACGAGCTCCAGCTCGGCCGCGCTCAGGCCGAGCCCGGTGACCTTGGCGAGTTCGAGCCGTGGATTGCAGCCGGGCCCGTCGCTGCCGAAGAGCACCCGGTCGGCGCCGAGCTGCCGCACGGCTTCGGTGATCGGCCAGGGGTAGGGCATGGCCGAGGTCTCCAGGTAGATATTCGGATGCTGGCTGGCCGCCTCGATGGCATCCCGCGGGTGAAAATATCCACCCATGTGCGCCAACACCACGGCGCACTCCGGAGCCGCCTCGGCGGCCAGCCCGATCGCCTGCGGGGTGGTGTACGGGTCGTCACCGCAGTGGAAAAGCGCGGGGAGACCCGCCTCCCCGCACAGGCGCAACAGAGCGACGGTGTTCTCGGCGGCCGGGTGTGCGAGCGTCGTGGTGGGGTGCAGTTTCACTCCGCGGATGCCGCGCGAGAGCGCGAGGGCCAGCAGCTCCGGCATCTTCCGGGCGTAGTTCGGGTCCAGTCGCACGAACGGGATCAGCCGGTCGGGGTACCGCGCGGCGCAATCCAGGATGTACTCAAGCGCCTCGGGGTTGCTGCCCGGCAGGTCGGTGTAGGTCATGATGACCGCACGGTCGATGCCGGCGGCATCCAGCAGCGCGAGGATCTTCTCCGGCGGGTCGATCCAGCCGAAGGCGGGCGCCTCGTCCACATGGGTGTGGAAGTCGATGATCACCGTTGGGTCCCTGGCTGCTAGTCGCCCCGGCTGAGCCGATCGAATTCCAGCGCCAGCTGGAGGTAGATGTCGGCGCTGGCGACGACCTCGTCGAGCTCCACCCATTCGACTGCCGCGTGCGCCTGATCGATGGAGCCGGGGCCGAGCACCACGCAAGGCAGGCCGCCGGTGCCGGCGAGGTAGCAGGCATCCGTCGAGTACGTCACGCCGCCGGCACGGATGTCGCGGCCGAGCACCGCGGTCACCGCGTGTTCCGCGGCGACGACAACGGGGCTCTCCGGTGCCGTGTCGAGCCCGGCGAGGGCCACGATCGGTTTCTCCAGCTCGGCGTCGATCCCGTGCGAGGCGTGCAGCTCGCGTAGCACCCGGGCGAGGTCGGCCAGCGCGGTCTCCGGGGTCTCCTTCGGGGAGAGCCGGCGGTCGAACAGGATCTCGCAGCGGTCGGGCACGATGTTGGGCGCGAGGCCGCCGTCGATCATGGTGGGGGTCAGATACGCCGGGCCCGAGACCGGGTCGGGGCGCTCACGCAAGGCCGCGCCGAGCGTCGCCTCGAGGGTGGCGATGACGGTCGCAGCGGCCGCTGAGCGCGGTATCGCGCAATTCATTGCGGAAAGATACGCCGGTCGTCTCCAGCCCGAACCATGCGATCTGCACGCCGAAGACGACCCAGATGAGAACCAGCAGGTCGGTGATTGCCAGCCGCCACGAGTAGGCGTTGCGCCAGTCGCGTGGCGCGGCAAAACGATGCCAGAACGCGCGCCGGTGTGTGTTTTCGATCGTGCTTCCCCGGGAGACCGCCCATTTGGGCATTGATGTCGCTGACTATCAGTCAACTGTATTTTTCGCAGCAAACCACCGAGAGCGATTTGAGAGTTGGCTGTACCCCCTTTTGTTGGGTCAAACAACAGGCATTACGAATTAGCGCCCGTGGTTCAGCATCACATGCTTGGTCCGGGAGAAGTCCTCCAGTGCGTAAAGAGAGAGGTCCCTGCCGTAGCCGGATCCCTTGAATCCGCCCCACGGCACCTCGTTGGCCAGGACCAGGTGCGAGTTCACCCAGACGGTGCCGAAGTCGAGTTCGCGCGGAACGTCGAGGCTTCGAGCGGCGTCGGTCGTCCAGACCGAGGCGGCGAGACCGTGCGCGCCGTCGTTCGCGCGCGCGATCGCCTCGGCTTCATCGTGGAAGGTCTCGACCGAGATGACCGGGCCGAAGATCTCGGTGCGGGCGACTTCGGCGCCCTCTGGCACGTTCACCAGCACGGTGGGCGCAATGTAGTAGCCGGGTCCGTCCAGGGCGCCGCCACCGATTGCGGCGGTGATGCCCGCCTCGCTCGCCCGCGCCAGGAAACCCGATACCCGGTCGAACTGCGCCTTCGAAATGAGCGGGCCGATCTCTACGTCGTCGCCGGCGAGCGGGTCGCCGATCACGAAGGTGCTTACCTCTTTAACCAGCAGCTCGGTGAGCTCGCTCGCAACGGACTCGTGGACCAGCACGCGGCACGCGGCGCCGCACTCCTGGCCGGAGTTCCAGAACCCAGCCACCCGCAGCGACGATGCGACCATCGGCAAATCTGCGTCGGCAAAGACGACCACCGGTGCTTTTCCGCCGAGTTCGAGGTGCACCCGCTTCAGCGAGTCTCCGGCGGCGGTCGCCACCGACTTGCCGCTGCGGACGCTGCCGGTCAGGGCCACCAGGTTGATGTCGGGATGCTCCGCCAAGCGAGCTCCCACCGTCGGCCCGAACCCGGTGACAATGTTGAGCACACCCGCCGGCAGCAAATCGGCCACCAACTCGGCGAACTTGAGTGTGGTGAGCGGGGTCTGCTCCGAGGGCTTCAGCACCAGGCTGTTGCCGGCGGCCAGAATCGGGGCAATCTTCCACGCCGCCATCAGCAACGGGTAATTCCAGGGTGTGATCACTCCGACCACGCCGATCGGCTCGCGCAGAATCACCGAGGTGTGATCTTCGGCGTAATCGCCGGCGGCGAGGGAGGTCAACGACCGGCAGGCGCCGGCCATGAAGCGGAAGGTGTCGATCGACCCGGCGATGTCATCCTGAGCGGTCATCGGGGGCTTGCCGGTGTTCAGGGACTCCAGGCTCGCCAACAGCTCGGCGTTGTCTTCGAGCCGGTTCGCGATCGCGTGCAAGATCTCCGAGCGATTCTTCGGCGTCGTGCGGCCCCAGGCCTGCTGCGCCTGGGTCGCCGCCACGACGGCGCGATCGACATCGGCCGCGGTGCCCTCGGGGGTGTGGCAGATCACGCTGCCGTCGGCCGGGTTGATGATCGCCATCTGGCCCGAGTCGGTTGATTCGGTGAACTCGCCGCCGATGAAATGACCAAGCGGGGGTAATGCAATCGGCGGCAACGAATCACGGTTCGTGCTGCGCCGAACGCTTTGAACGAGATTGGTCAGTTCCATGGGTGGCTCCTGCGGTTCATAAGTTCACTCTGTGGTCAGTTAGTTCATTGATCGAATAGGACTTGTGTAGCAGCGAAAAAGATCGCTGTCAAGCAATGCGGACCGTCAGCGGGTCGCGCTGACGGTCAGTCCGGCGGCCTGGAGCACTGCGGCGAGCTCGCGCTCTTCGGCGTCGTCGAAGGCCAACACCGGCTCGCGGCTCGGCCCGACCGAGTTGCCGGTCAGCGAGAGGCCACACTTGACCCCGGCCACGTAGTTGTGGCCCTCGAGAAAGTTGCAGACCGGCCAGATCTTCTCCCATACTCTGCGTCCCTCGGCCAGGTCTGCGCGCTCGGCCACTGCCGACCAGAGCTCGACGGTGAGTTCGGGGATCAGATTCGCCGCGCCCCAGATGGTGGCCTTGGCGCCGTTGGCCAGCGCGAACAGGGTCAGCGCATCCCAGCCGTTGAAGGCGGCGATTCCCGTGGTCTGCTGCGTCATCAACAAAGCACCCAGGGAGGCCGCGTCGCCGGAGGTGTCTTTGATGAACTCCACGCCCTCGATCTGACCGAGGTCGCTGAGCTCCCCCGGCGTCAGCGTGACGCCGCTGCAGCTCGGAATGTTGTAGTAGCCGATCGGGATATCGATGGCCTCGGCGATGCGCCGAAGGTAGGTGTGCAGCGCTCGCAGGCTCATTCCGTCGTAGTACGGCGGGATGACCAAGACGGCATCGGCTCCGGCCTTGGCCGCGTGGACGCTGAGATCGATCGCATCCGCGGTCGACAACGCCCCCGTTCCCGGGATGACCGGAACCCGGCCCGCGACGACCTGGACGCAGACCTCGGTGAGCCGCTTTCGCTCCGCGAGGGTGAGGGTGGTGAATTCGCCGGTGGTCCCGGCGGGGACGATTCCGTGCACGCCAGCGTCGATGAGCCGGTTCAGGTGCGCGCGCAACCTGTCCTCGTCGATCGCGCTTCCGTCAGGGGTGAACGGGGTGGCCAGCGCAACGAAGATGCCCTCGATTGCTAATTCGGATCTCATTTGGGCCGCAGTGCCTTTCTCTCGCTTGACCATCACGCGGATAGCTGTTACAAATAAAGCGTTCATTACGTGATCTAATCGATCATAGAGTGAAACAACGAAGTTGCACTAGGCCTTGGAGGCACTTTTCATGGACCAACGACGAATCAGATTCTTCGCCTTCGACTTTCAGGGCCCGTCACACCTTTCGGCCGG
>JBDTDV010000045.1:0-6466 GCA_039922875.1 Microbacteriaceae bacterium | reverse complement strand
CAAGGCCTCGCTGTTCGGAGCCGCATATCTGTTCAACGCACCGTTGTCGAAGGCTGTTCGCACCATCGATGCACTGCGTGAGAAGCAGGATTCCGCGAGCTAGGCGACCGGCCCACGCCGCCGCCCTTCAGCTGCTTCGCACGCAGCGAACGGCGGCTTGATGCGGCAGGGCAATCGTCGAGATCGCGCTGAGTAACGACAACAACTAAGGAGAAAATCATGGCAAAGCTTTCAACGGAAGATCTGCTCGAGCAGTTCAAGGGCCTCACGCTGATTGAACTCAGCGAGTTCGTCAAGGCATTCGAGGAGACCTTCGAGGTCACCGCGGCTGCCCCTGTCGCGGTCGCCGCGGCCGGTGGCGCCGCAGCAGCACCGGAAGAGGTCGAGGAGAAGGATTCCTTCGACGTCATCCTGGAGGCTGCCGGTGAGAAGAAGATCCAGGTCATCAAGGAGGTGCGCGCGCTCACCAGCCTCGGCTTGGGCGAGGCGAAGGCGGTCGTTGATGGCGCCCCGAAGGCAGTTCTCGAGGGTGCGAACAAGGAGACCGCCGAAAAGGCCAAGGCTCAGCTGGAAGCAGCCGGCGCCACGGTCACCCTGAAGTAGTTCGAAGCGCTGCACCCGAAAAAGCTTCTGAACTCCTGAAAGAGTCCGCAGGAGCGTTTCGAGTGCCGGCTTGCGCGAAGGGCGCCGTCTACCAGGGGTAGGCGGCGCCCTTCGCCGTGTGCGCGGGATCAACCCGCCCGTGGCGCGTGGCGCGTGCCGCGTACCCGTGGCGGCGGCGTACCCGATTGGGAAATACATAGGCAGGCTATGTATAATTGACGGATGCCTACTGTTACGGAAACCACAGAACTCCATGAGATCCTGGGAGACCTCGTTCAGGCCACACATCGGCTGACCCGGCTTGCCGCGCGGCTGACCGGAAACCAAGAGTCTCCGGCGACCTGGCGCACGCTGTCGGTCTTGAAGAGTACCGGGCCGCTGCGCCTGGGTGAACTCGCCGCGCACAGCCGAGTCTCCCAGCCGACCATGACGAAGATCGTGCGAAACCTAGTCGAGACCGAGTGGGTGAAGCGGATCGCCGACACCGACGACGCCCGCGCGTGGCAGATCGCGCTCACCGCGAAAGGTCATAGCGCGCTGATGGCCTGGCGCGACCAGCTGGCATCCGCTTTGCTGCCGCTCTTCGAAGGGCTGCACGCCGGGGATGTCGAGGCCATGCGTCGTGCAGTGGAAATCGTCTCGAATCGGGTGGAACTCACCGAAGCCACCGCCGCCGTCATCCGCGAGAGCGATCACGCCTGATGGCCGGGAATCGCGCAACAAACCTCGGCAACGCGCCGAGCACACAGGCTGCCATCCCACATGACACCGGTGGAATCCGCGACATCCTGCACCAGCCGAAATCAGTCTGGGCGGTCGCCTTCGCCGCGGTCATCGCCTTCATGGGGATCGGACTGGTCGACCCGATCCTGCCCTCGATCGCCCACGGCCTGGAGGCCACCCCGACCCAAACCGAGATGCTGTTCACCAGCTACCTGCTGGTCACCGGCGTGATGATGTTCTTCACCAGCTGGCTCTCCAGCCGGATCGGCGCGAAGAAGACCCTTCTGATCGGGCTCGCGCTGATCGTGGTGTTCGCACTGGCCGCCGGTCTGAGCCAGAACGTCGAGTCCGTGATCGGATTCCGCGCCGGTTGGGGGCTTGGCAACGCCCTGTTCATCTCGACCGCACTGGCGACGATCGTCGGAGCGGCAAGCGGCGGCACCTCCTCGGCGATCATCCTGTACGAGGCGGCCCTGGGCGTCGGCATCGCGATCGGCCCCCTGCTTGGCGGACTCCTGGGCAGCATCAGCTGGCGGGGGCCGTTCTTCGGCACCGGAGCGCTGATGGCCATCGGGTTCATTGCGATCGTGGTGCTGCTCAAAAGCGATCCGGAGCAGCCGGCACCATCCAGCCTGTCCGCGCCGCTGCGCGCGCTGCGCATCCCGGCCCTCGGAGTGCTCGCCGCTGCCGCACTCTTCTACAACATCGGCTTCTTCATACTCCTGGCCTACACCCCGTTCCCGCTCGGCTTCGATGCCATGGGCCTCGGCCTCACCTTTTTCGGCTGGGGTATCGGGCTGGCAGTGACCTCTGTCTTCGTGGCCCCGATCCTGACAAAACGGATGCCGCGGACCCGCGTACTCTGGATCGCGCTACCGCTGCTGGCACTCGATCTGCTCGCGGCGGGGATCTTCATTGGCTCCCCACTGGGGCTCGTGGTCGTTGTCATCCTCGGCGGACTCGTCCTCGGTGTGCTGAACACGGTGCTCACCGAAGCGGTGATGGGCGCGACGGATCTACCGCGTGGCGTCGCATCGTCGGCGTACTCCGGAGTACGGTTCCTGGGCGGCGCGCTCGCCCCGCCCGTGGCCACCTGGCTGGCCGCGACGTATCTGCCGGAAACGCCGTACTACGTCGGTGCGGGTTCGGTGCTGGTAGCCGTGCTGATCGTGATCGCCGGTCATCGCGCGCTGCGGCGGGTGGACCTCGGTGAAGAGGGTCCGCTCGAAGAGGCCGAGGTGCTCACCGTCGCCGACGCGTGAGTTTGGCGTTATTTGCATCGGACGCAAAAAAGTTGCTGATTTGCAATGTACCTCTGCGGCGCCCGCGGCGACCCATTACTAGGGTGTCAAAAGGGGGTCGCTTCGTGACGGAAGTCTCTCCCTCCGTGTGAGCGTCGTTTGTCCTGCGGGCAGCATGCTCCTCGAGCCGAAAACCGAATCAGGAATGAGGAGAACGCAGATGACTATCAAAAATCGTCGTCGAATGATTCCGATCATCGCCGCCACGGGTATCGCGGCGATGACTCTAGCCGGTTGTTCATCAGGGGGCTCCAGTCCCACCGCCTCGTCCGGCGATCTTGCCGGGGTCACCCTCAGCGTGGCATCCGACTGGTCCGGCGCCGAACAGAAGAACTTTGAGGCGGTCCTCGCGCAGTTCACCAAGGACACCGGAGCGAAAGTGAACTACCAAAGCTACGGCAGCGACGTCGCCACCACGCTGGACACCAAGATCTCCGGCGGGAATCCACCGGATGTCGCGGTCGTCCCCCAACCAGGATTGCTGAATTCCCTGGCAAAGGCGGGGAGCCTGATTCCGCTGGACAGCGCCACGCTCTCCGAGGTGAAAGCGAACTACTCGCCAGACTGGATCAAGCTCGGCTCCTATCAGGACAAGGTCTATGGCGTCTGGTTCAAGGGTGCCAACAAGTCCACCGTCTGGTACAACGCAGACGTGTACGACGCAGCAGGAGCGACCGTGCCGAAGACCTGGGACGACTTCCTGAAGCAGTTGAAGGTCATCTCGGACTCCGGAACACCCGGCCTGTCAATCGGTGCGGACGCCGGCTGGCCGTTGACCGACTGGTTCGAGAACGTGTATCTGCGCTCGGCCGGGGGTGCCATGTACGACAAGCTCACGAACCACGAGATCCCCTGGACCGACCCCTCGGTTACCAAGGCGCTGACGATCCTCGGTCAGCTCTGGGGCGACACCGCGCTCATCCAGCCTGGAACCGCGCAGCGGACTTTCGGTGACTCCGTGACAGCGGTGTTCGGCGACCCGCCGAAAGCCGGCACGGTCTATGAGGGTGACTTCGTCGCGGGCAACATCGCAAGCGATACCAAGGCAGTTGTCGGCAAGACCGCCAAGTTCTACGACTTCCCGTCCATCGACAGTTCTGGCAGTGCAGTGGTTGGCGGCGGCAACGCTGCCATTCAGCTGACCAAGAAAAAGGGTGCCGCCGAACTGATGAAGTACCTGGCCACCCCCGAGGCCGCCACGATCTGGGTGAAGCTGGGTGGTTTTACCTCGCCTAACAAGAAGGTCGACACCTCTGCCTACCCGGATGACACGAGCAGGCAGATTGCCGAGGCGGTGTTGAACGCCAAAACATTCCGGTTCGATATGTCCGATCAAGCTCCCAGCGCCTTCGGTGGGACCAAGGGTCAGGGCGAGTGGCAGATCCTGATCGACTTCTTCAACAACCCGACAGATATCGCGGGAACTCAGGCGAAACTTGAGGCCGCCGCGGCCGAGGCCTGGAAGTAGTCGACGCGGCAAAAGAGAGCAGCTGAAACACACGCGGCCGTCGCGGTTTGGAGCGAGGGGATGACCATCACATGACAGTCACGGGGCTCGTAACGGCGGCCGAACCGCGCGGGGAGGGTGATAGAAAACACCCTCCTCGCAGGCGGGCCAGAGGTTGGAACACCGGAATCGCGTTGGGCTTCCTCGCTCCGGCACTGGTCCTCCTCGGGGTGCTGGTCGCCTATCCGGTGATCTACTCGATCTGGCGCTCGCTCTACGACGCGGCCGGCGCTAATTTTCTCGGACTCGGCAACTACATCGAGATGTTCACCGATCCGGCGACCTTCACCGCGATCCGGAACAACGTGATCTGGGTCGTCATCGTGCCGGTGACGGTCACCATTCTCGGTCTGATCTTCGCCGTGCTGATGGACAAGATCAAATGGTCGATCGCGTTCAAGCTGATTGTCTTCATGCCGATGGCCATCTCGATGGTGGCTGCTGGCGTGATCTTTCGAACCACGTTCCAGGAGAGCCCCCAGCTCGGCGTGGTGAATGCGGCAATTGTCGGGGTCAACAACATCTTCGGCGGCGGGTCCGCGTATCCTAACGCCCGCCCCAGGGAGGACACCGGCACCACGCTCAAAGGCGGTGCCGTCGACTCGAAGGACTCCGTGGCTCCGGGAGATCAGCAGAACTTCCCGCTGGTCGCGATCAAGCCGGCGGACGTGCCCGCAAGCGCCAAAAACGCCGTGACCGCGCCGAAGCCGGCGGCGGACTCGATCACCGGAACCGTCTGGTTGGACTTCGTCCGCGGCGGGGGAGGAACCAACGGCAAGGTCGGGGACGAAAAGAAGGGCCTGCCGGGTGTCACCGTGAACGCTATCGACTCCGGCGGGACGGTCGTCGCCACCGGCACCACAGCCGACGATGGAACCTACACGATTCCGTCGGTGCCGAACGGGAACTACACCGTCGCGCTGCCGGCGGAGAACTTCACCGCACACTTCGCCGGGGTGTCGTGGCTCGGGCCGAGCCTGGTGACGGCAGTGGTGATCCTCAGCTATATCTGGATCTGGGCCGGCTTCGCCATGGTGATGATCGCATCCGGGTTGTCGGCGATGGACCGCAACCTGCAGGAAGCCGCGCGGATGGACGGGGCGAACGAGTGGCAGGTGTTCCGGCGGATCACCGCACCGCTCCTGTCGCCGGTGCTGATCGTAGTCTTCGTGACACTGATCGTCAACGTGCTCAAGATCTTCGACCTGGTCTATGTCATTCCTCCGCCATCGTCGTTACCGGATGCCACGGTGATCGCGGTTCAAATGTGGACGGTCTCCTTCGGTGGTGGCAACAACCAGGGCCTCGGCAGCGCCCTGGCGATCCTGCTGCTCGTCCTCGTGTTGCCGTTCATGATCATCAATGTGCGCCGATTCCGGATGGAGCGCGAACAATGACCGGCCTCACGCTGGTCAAGCCGAAGCGCTCGGCCGCCGGGCGTATCCTCGACTTCTTCGGCAAGGGCGTCGTCAACATCGTCCTGATCGTGATCGCGATCTTTTGGCTGGTGCCGACCATCGGTCTCTTCATCTCGTCGCTGCGCAACAGCACCGACAACAGCTCGACCGGATGGTGGACCGTATTCACCGCGCCGGCGCAGCTCACCATCGACAACTACGCGAACCTGCTGCAGAACTCGCAGTTCATGGGGTCGTTCTGGAACACGATCGCGATCACCGTACCGGCTACCCTGCTGGTGATCATCGTCGGATCGTTGGCCGGCTACGCATTCGCCTGGGTGAGATTCCCCGGCCGGGACTGGCTGCTGGTCGGGGTGATAGTGCTGCTGGCCGTACCGACCCAGGTCGCGCTGATCCCGATTGCAAAGCTCTACGGCAGTCTTGGGCTGTTCGGCTCGATTGTGGGCGTCGTGCTGTTCCACGCCGCGTTCGGACTGCCGTTCGCCATCTTTCTGCTGCGGAACTTCTTCACCCAGGTGCCCGGTGAGTTGATGGAGGCAGCCCGGCTGGACGGAGCCAGCGAGTGGCGGATCTTCACCACGATCATCCTGCCGCTGGGAATGCCGGCGATCGCCTCGCTTGGAATCTTTCAGTTCCTCTGGGTCTGGAACGACCTGCTGATCGCGCTGATCTTCACCAATGCGTCTTCGCAACCGATCACGGTCGCGATCCAGGGTCAGCTGCGGCAGTTCGGCGCCAACATCGACGTGCTGTCCTCAGGCGCCTTCTTGTCCATGGTGATCCCGTTGATCGTCTTCTTCGCCTTCCAACGCTACTTCGTCACCGCGCTGCTGGCCGGTTCGACTAAGTAGGCTGGTCGACATGATCGACGGCTGGTGGCGGGATGCGGTAATTTACCAGATCTACCCGCG
>JBDTDV010000044.1:0-31824 GCA_039922875.1 Microbacteriaceae bacterium | reverse complement strand
CCGCATCCCGTCGCAAGACCCAGCAGCGCCTGCGTGAGGCGGCCGGCGCCGAGTTTGCCGAGAACGGATACGCGAACGCGACGGTGATCAGAATCGCGGCGCGCGCCGGCGTCACGGTGCAGACTCTCTACCTGGCTTGGGGAAGCAAACGGGCGCTGCTTCGTGCCTATATGAACTCGACGCTGGAGAGCAATACCGGACCACACGACCAGGTCGGTGATCGATTTGCCGGAATGTCGCCGCGCGAAGTTCTCGAAGCGGTGGCCGCGTTGGTCGGCACAGTCGCGGGCCGATCGGCCATCGGTTGGAAGCTCTACCGGGACGCGGCCGCGACTGATCCGGAGATCGCTGAAGACTGGGCCGAACTTCAGCGGCTTCGCCGCGGAACCTTTGCGGCGATCCTCCGCAACATTCCTGTGAGTGCTCTGCGCTCTGATCTCACCCCGGAGTCTGCCATCGACACGGCCTGGGCGATCGCGAGCCCCGACCTCTACGAACTGCTTGTGCATCACGCGAGTTACTCGCCCGACGAATTCGAGAGCTGGGTGGCCGCGACGCTGACTGCGACCCTGTTGGCTTAGCCATGCCGCACAGGCTCGGCGGGCTATTCGGCGATCATCGTCATGCCCTCAATGGGGCCGTGCCGGCGGGCATCACCTCGACGATACGGTGTGCGCCGGCGCCGCCCGGTGCATAACACCCACGGTGACTCTCGGAATCCACGACGTCACACTACATTCTTGGAAGTTCCCGGCCTTATCTCATTCGTTCTGGTCGTCGGTCTCTCCATCCTCTTCATCGTCCGAGGTGTGCAGCAGATTCGACACTCGACGCAGTTTGACGTGGTGAGTTCGCCCGAAGACACCCGTATCGCTAAAGCGATGGGAATCTTGAACAGCGTGACGCACCCGGTCTGGATGTTGGGAACAGTTGCGTTGCTCATCGTCGGACAGGCTCGGTGGGTTATGCCGTTGGTGGTCTTGGTCATCGGCGCGCATTTCTTGCCGATGGCGCGCATTCTCGCAGTGGGCAGTCTTCGCGCGTGGATGTAGCTCGATAGGCCGGAGACGACATAGGTCTATCGCTCCTACTGCCGGTCTCGGGGACAGGTCCCGCAAGACGTTCCCCTGCGGGCACCCCTTGAAGCGCTACTCGACCTCAAATCCGCCTCTAGTGAGCCGACTGATAGGCCGCCCCTTCACCGTCCGGCTTGCGCCTCGCTTCCCCGCCGAGTTGGTGACCAGTTGAGGTTGGTCGAGGTGAATGTAGTGACTGGCGTTGGTCTTGGTGACCCAGGTGTCACCGGGGAACAGGGCGGCGAGCCGGGCTTGCGCCTTGCCTTGCGCGGACCACAGTGCCGCCGACAGGGAACCGGGCAGACCGACTGACTCCATGGCCTGGGCTGTGATCTGCCAGATGTCTGCGCTCAGCACAGTCACCGGCACGGTGGGGGCCGTAGCCGTGCGCAACTGGGCGAGGGTCGCCTCCAAATTCAGGTTTTCGGCACCGGCCGGTGTTTTCTGCACCTCCGGAGAGTTCAGTTTTTCGAAGTCCGCCACCTGTGGGCGATAAGTATTCAGACAGGCATCGACCGTTTCACGATTGCGCTTTTCAGTAGGCCTGCTGGATCGACGCAGCGACTTTGCCGACGTCTTCGTTGGCCGCGAAGATACCGGCCGCGTCCTTGAACACGCTGCTGTTCGCCATGATCGCGAAGGCGAAGTGCCGCCCGCTCTTGGTGGTTATGTAGCCACCTAGCGCTTTCGTCGGGAGGTAGTACCGATTGTTGAAACCATCCTGGGAGGCAAGCGTGCCGGTCTTGCCGATCACTTTAGTTGCGGCGGGTTTGTCTTTTTGGACATTGGCGAGCGATCCATCGACTCCGAGTATCGGCATCGTCGAGCGCCACTGGGCAGCGTCGGCCCGCTTCGCCATGATTCTCTGCAGCTGCACCTGATTGTCGGCGGTAATTTTGTTGCCGGGCAGCCCCGATCCATCGATGAACACAGCATGTGAAGTGGTGAGACCGGCCGCTTTCCACAGTTTCCCCGCATCAGCCAGCCCGTCGGAACAGTCTGTGCTGCCGTTGGCCGCGGCGAGCCGGCAGATGAGTGTCTGCGCGCCCCTGTTGTAACTGATCTTCATCGTGTACGTGGCTTCTTGAAGAAGCGGGAGGCTGGTCAGTTTGGCCACGGACGGAAGCGCGCCGACGTCGTCCGAAGGTGGCAGCTCGGCGGCGGGATTGGTTGCCGTCGGATCAGCGGTGACCGTCACACCGGCACGTTGGAGGGCCTCGATATAGGCGGTGCGCGCGAAGGTCGCCGGGTCCTTGAGAGCGAAAACATTAACGGTTGGCCCTGCATCCGCTGCGATGGTGCCCGTGAGCACGATCGTTTTCTGATCTGGTGAAGAAGCCCGGATTGCGGTCGTTTCACCGGCGGCGACGGTCTTTACCCGGTTGTCGATGGTCCACGGTGCGACCAGGGGGCTCATCGCGGCAGTGGCGTTCTGACCCACTGTGCCCGGAGTCGTCGTCAGGTCGATGACGTTCTGGTTGATGATGATCGGGGTCACCGGCTGGTCGTCCAGCTCAGCGGGATCCCAGAGACGATCATCGACGATGATGTCACCGGACACCGTGTGGATCCCGGCTGCTTTGACCTGCGTGGCGAGCTTGTTGAGGCCGCTGAGCGGATCCTCCGTGGTTAGCGTCGCACCAGGCACGCCGTTCGCATCGTTGTGGTCGAGATTCGTATAGTCCACAGTTCCATCGGCTTTGGTTCGACCGTCCATGGTCAGGTCGCCCGCGCCCACCAGGATGAGGTTGCCGTTCAGCGTGCCGTTGACGACGGAACCGGTGGACTTCACCGGTGTCGCGACCGTCGACTTCGGTCCGAACTTCAGCCAAGCCGCGCCAATGCTGTACGTTTTCGCGACCGATCCTGGTTCGAAGAAGGTGTTGGCATTCAGCGAGACGATCTGTTTGCCCGAGTCCAGATCCCGCACCGAGATGGCCCATTCGCCATTGGCATAGGCCGGTTTGTTCATAACATCGAGGGCCGCCTGATTGAGGCCGGGGACGCTGGTCAGCTTTCCCGATCCGGAGGTAGATGACTGGTCGCTGGCTGGCTGCGAGGTGCATGCTGTCATGCTGACGAGCGCAACTGCGACGAGGGCGGTAAGACGAATGGACGTGCTCAACAGCATGGTGAATCTTCCTTCAAAAGAGCGCTCCGGGCCAATGCCCGGCGCACCCGCTCAGTCACTTGTATCCGGGAAGTTGGCGACGTCGTTCTGGAGAAGGAACAGTCGACCTCCGTCGTTGACATAGACATCTCCCACAGTGTGGACCATCTAAGCCACGGCTCTCCTGAACCGCGTTGGTATACCCTCCTGACGACTCTGATCGTCCCACCGATCGACGTCGGCAACCATGGGCCTAGGTCCCTATTTGGTCTGGATTACGCCGAACGAAGCAACATGCTGGCTGACGACTCTCCGCGTGGACAGTGCACCCAGGACCTCACCTGCTCTGGCTTTTTCGGATGGTGCGCCCTCTGGGCACGAAGTCGCTGTCGAAAGAGTGTGCAGCATGTCTCTATCGCGTAGGCTGCGATTCGGGATGCCGCGACGGATCGCGAATGCCGCTTCCACCAAGCCTAGGTGGCCGCCGGCCTTGAAGAAGGCACCCGCTATCGCTGGACCGAAAGAGCAGCTTGCGCGGTGCCGGCCGAGCTTAGGTCAGATCGTCTCGCGTGAGCGTGGACGCTGCCGACGCCAGGTCCGATCTCACGGTACGTTGCTGTCCTCTCGCTCGCCATCGCGTGACCAGCCACATGGCGGTGATAGCCAACAGCGCGACCGCAAGCACGGCGTTGATCGCGCTGCCGACGAACTGAATGACCCAGGGAACATCCGCACTCGTGGGCGAGAGTAGCTCTCCGGCGGCGCCGATCGTCATCGCGAGTGACAGAACTGCCAGAAGGATGCCTGAGATCAGCTGCACCCAACCCCGTAGCCGAACGCCGAGGGTGAGCACAGCGAGCACAACAATCAGAAACATGGGCGGCGAGAGTGCGGTGCCGTGAGAGATGAAGTCAGACCACACTGCGTCCGGGTTTCCCGGGCCGCCGAACTGATACGGCCACCGCGCGATCAGCGAGAGCACTGCTTCGATGACGATGACAATCAACACGACAAGGCTGCATGTCTGCATGCGCCTAGTTGAGGTTTTCATGACGTTTGCTTTCCGCCACACCGACGTTGATGCTGGCTTTTGCCTTAATCATTGCACATACTGTGCAATGAAATGAAGACTCCAGAGCAGAAGTTCGCCCGTTCGTACAACTCCCCCGTGCGCGCTCAGCGTGCCGCCCAAGCAAAAGAGCGGATCATCTCAGCGGCGCGCCGTCGTTTCGTCGAGGACGGGTACGCCGGGACCTCCGTCGCCGCCATTGCCACCGACGCACGCGTCAGCCGCCGTACCGTTTACGACACCTTCAGCACCAAGAAGGATCTGCTGATGGCACTGCTCGGCAGGATGGCACCGCTTTCGCAGCTCGAGTTTGAGGTCGCACTCGCTAAGGCTGCCGGCGACGCTCACGCTCAACTGAGGATTGCCATCGATTTCCTCGTACAGTATTACCAAGACGGTGCGGATGTGCTCGGGATGGTCCACGCCGCAGCGGACGCCGACCCTGACATTGCGGAGCTCGAACGAACCGGCGAGTCATTTCGGCGCATGGCACAGGCTCCCATAGTCGCTGACTGGTCTCAGCGTGGCATCCTCAGGCGCGGCCTCCACGGCGATCGTGCAGCGGATATCCTCTGGTCGATGACGGCCCCGCAGGTGTACCGTCTGTTCGTCATCGAATGCGAGTGGACGCGCAGCGATTTTGCGGACTGGCTCTGCAGGTCACTCGAAGCCCAGCTCTTGGTGCGGCCCGAACCCTCTGAGAACACCGCCGGACCCCAGGCTCGCTGAAACCGCATTTTCTCACCAAGGGATCCGGTTGCGGGCGCGTCGGGTTTCATCGCGTGAACTTCTACCATCGTTGAATGGACTATCTCAAGATCAGTGGCCGGTTCGTCGCCGAGAAGTTCCCTGACGCCGCCGTGGCAATTGTCGCCGGTAGTACACCGATGGGGACGCGAACGGTGACTGGCGACATCGATCTGCTCCTCGTCGGTGAGACCTGTTCACCGACGGCTCCGCAAGCCTCGCCGCAAACGTTACGCGGTCACGGACCTGCTCGACGACCTGCGCGATGCCACAGATCCGGTCGAGAGTTTCATGATCGCGTTCACGCTATTCGAGAAGCTCGCTGAACTCATGCTTTTGTCGAACGGACGATGGGTCGGGAAGGGAATGTACCTGATCCGCCGACTCCGTGACTTCAGCACTGAACGCAGCGATTCGCTAACCGAACCCCTGCTCCGCGGTGATCACATTGCGTTTGGCGACCGTGTCGAGAATGAACTGGCCAAAGCGGCCGGGTGCAAGCCGGATTTGTCCGTTGAGGGTTCACCGTACGGCACCCGAGCCTCGCGATCGCTCACCCCACAGTCGCGAATTGGTACCGATCGATCTCAGCGACCAGCGGGCTGTCCTAACTAGGTGGCAAAAGTCCGAACTAGCCTGGCACATTACAGGTGGTTGTCACGTGACAATGCAGTTCGGACAGATTGACAAAATCAGACAACTGGAATTCCTGGGTTTTCTGGATGCGCGTCGGCGTGGGAAATGACAACCTGCTCAGGCACACGCTGCCGCGAAAGCACACAAGACGGCACCTTCGAGGTGTCCCGAGTGGCGCAAGATAGGGTGGAGAGATTTAGTGTGGCCAGCTTCAATTGCGCCCCACGTCGACCGCTCAACAAGGACCCTTCAGATATGGCCGATCCTCTGGTTCAGCTTCGCGCTGATTTTGACGTTCAAGCGGGAAGATCGCTCGCGCTCCCACTGGCCGGCGCAATTGTGTGGGCCGTTGTCGGTATTGCAGCGCTGTTCCTGACGCCGAGGATTTCAACCTTCGTGCTCATCATCGGGACGGGCGCGATCTTCCCCATCGGCCTACTCCTGGCCGTCCTCCTTGGCGAGAGGCTCCTCAACAACACCAACCCCCTCGCCAAGCTCATGGGGATGTGTGTCCTGATGGTGAATCTCTTGTGGGCGGTGCACATCACCCTGCTGTACATCGCACCGACTCTGATCTCCCTCACCCTCGGGATCAGTCTCGGTCTTCACTGGATCGTGTTCTCGTGGATCATCCAACACCCGGTGGGAATCATTCACACGATCGCACGCACGATTCTCGTCACGGCCGCCTGGTGGCTCTTCCCCGAGCACCGGGTGAGCGTAGTCGCGGGGGCCGTGGTGATCACATACCTGTACGCAATCGTCGTTCTGCGCTTTCGGAGACTCAACACGGCGAAAGAAACGACCGTGCTCTATCCCGAAAACTGACCCGAATCGGGCCATCGTTGGGCCTGGCTGTGCCCTGATTACCTGACGTTGGAGCGGCACGGCTCGGTTGATGCGGCAGGGCCATCCTCTTGTTTTGGGTAGCGCTCCTCGCTGCGCGAGGTGCGCTACAATTTCGCGAACCTTGTGATCCATCAGGACATCTCTGACGAAAGTGCATCAATAGAGTTCTGACGTTTCGGTGGGGTTTGGTGCTGACAGTTGCCCTCAATGTTTGAGGGATGAACCGTGTTGAGCCTGTTGATCCTCGTGTCGGTCTCGCGATCGTGCAGTGGCCGCCGGATGCGCCGCGGGGAGCGATCACGACGTTCTGGCAGACTGGCCTCTCGGCCCGGGTTGGACGCTCGGGATTGTGGCTTGTAGCTGGGTTGTGGGTTATTGGGTGCGGGTGGTTCGGGTCATCCGGGATCGGAAGCCGCCGCTTATTTGGATCAGTGCGGGAATTTCGCGTCCGAGTAGGGCGTCGAATGCGGTCAGTGTGTTTTGGATCAGGGAGGTCACCTCTCGTGGGGAGACCCCGCGACGGCAGGTGACGGAGATCTTCAACACTGGCGTGTTGTGGACGCGGTATGTGGATACTCGGGACGCGATGAATTCCGGGCGCCCGTCGAGGGTGTCTTGGATTGCCTGTTTGGCAACGTCGGAGTCGATGATGGTTGTTCCGGCCGGTGTGGGGTCTTCGCGCAGCAGTATCGGTTCCTGGCCGCGGCCCTGGCGGAAGATGAAGCTCAGCAGCAGAATCACGAAAAGCACCAGGACGGCGAGGATGAGGATCCAGCCCCAACTGGTGCCGGTGTCAAACAGAGGAAGAGTCTTCAACCATCCGGTGATGGCGTCGTGGATGGCCGGGGCCGTGCTACGGTAGCCGGCCGCGATGGCCGGTACCGTCCCAATGGCGATCAGGGCGGCGCCGACCAGCAGGGCCAGCACCCCGACCACGGCTGTAAGGGCGCGGTTCAGGGCCCGGTTGGTGTCGTTCATCCACCGACCTTCCCCGCTGAGGCGACCAGGATGGTGGAGCGCAGGCTCGGCGTCGGCTCGAAAGCCGCCAATTGTTCCTGTACCGCATCGGAGACCGCTTCTTCCCGTACGAGTATTCCGCTGGTGGGTGTCACACGCACGATCGCGCGATGTGCTGAGATGCTGACGACCGTGTTATCGGGGTGTGCGTTGCCGGCGTGCGCTGCGTGCCGGGCCAACGCGGAAGCGATGACTTCGTCATCGACCACGACCGCAGCACGGGTGCCGGCCAGTTGGTGTCGGGCGCGACGGCCGGGAGTCAATGCGGGGATCAGCACCATGATGCCTAGGATCATCAGGACGATACCCACGATGATCGGCATTGTGACCGGGGCAGATCCGAGCGTGCCCAGCGCGGTGAGCATGTCTTGCGGGGTGGCGAGCAACGCCCGGTAGCCCAGCATCGCAAGGACAATTTCGGCACCAAGGTAAACACACAGCAGGATCAGGACCACGGACACGGTGATCGCCAGGACCGAGCGCGGAGAGTGCAACTCCCGGCGAAGGATACGGTGGTATATGTCCGCGGTGCTCACCTGACCCGGCTTCCTTCCTCCGCGTGGATCCCGCTCAACCGGATGGTGATGTGGCCGATTTGGGCGCCGCTCAGTTCGGTTACCCGCCCACGGATCAGCGCGTGCGCGCGGGCTGTCTGTTGGACCAGCGTGCCACCGCTTGCACCGGCCACCCTTGGGCTGTGCTGGAGTGAGGTGAGTGCGGCAACCCGCACGGGCGTGCGGATGGTCAGGGCAAGCAGCCCCTGCTGGTCGGACAAGTCCACCCGCACGGCCCGGGCAGCGACACCGAATATGTCTGCGGTCAGTGCACACACCAGTGAACTCAGCGCCCGCGGCGTGACAGTAGTCCTGCCGCGTTGCAGCCCGGCCTCTGGTGCGCCGGTGCCGGTAGCTGTGCCGGTGCGTGCCATGCGGTCGGGAACCACCGTCATGACGAGGAGCGCTTGCCTCGAACCGCGTCGACGAGTAACCGCAGGTCCAGTTTCCCATCGATGATCCGGCCGATGATCGCGCCGATGATCATCGCGACCGCGACGAAGAAGAACGCCCAGAACCCGAGCGTGACCCACACCAACGCCAGGACTGCGCCGATGAGGATCCCCGCCTTTGTCGAGGTGATCATTATTGGACTCGGGATGCCTTATCGGCATCGGCGTCTGCGTCATCCGCCCCGGTGTGCACGTCGGTGATCGTCACGTTCACTTCGGTGACCTGCATGCCCACCAGTTCCTGAATGACCTTGTACACGGCAGCCCGAACATCGTCGGCGACTTTCTGCAATGGGACCGGATAGTCAGCGACCAGGGACACATCGGCTGCGACCTGAGTCTCACCGACTTCGACGCTGACACCCTGGCCGTGCTCCGTGTCGCCGAACGCACCGCGGACCGCGCCCACCATCCGCTCCATCGTGCCGCCAAGCGCGTACACGCCGGGAACCTCAAGGACCGCCAGCGCGGCGACCTTCGCGATCACGCCGTCAACGATCACGGTCTTACCGTCGCTTGCAGCGGTTGTCGTGGGAGAAACTGGTGCGGTTGTCATGAGAAGTTCTCTCTTCCTATCGTTGATTTTGTGTTGGCTGACTCAGCAGCGCGCTGATATCGATGGGCTGAGTGGCCAGAGGGTCACTTAGTCGTCTCCGTCGCGGTACTCGAAGTTTCGGCTTCCGCGCCGGTCACGGAGTCACGAGTCATGACGAAACACCTACCAATGGATGCTCATCCGTAGTATCGACGTCGAGCCATTCGCGTAGCACCTGGGTACTTGCCCTGGCAAGAGTGTCACTTCTGATTGCGCTGAAGTTATTCGCGAAACTGCGCTGGCTCTGTGCGTGTCCGTTGATACTGGTGAACTCATTGTGCACCTCATTCCTCTGCTCCACATCTGTAGAATTCAAGTGAATTCCCCACGATGCGTGCTCCGAGGACTAGGGAGAACGATCACTATCAGGTATCTCCTTCTTAGTCGAGAACGCCCGGCCCGTCAAGGAAATAGCCCGTTCGAAGGTGGAAATTAGGACTGCACCCGCCACCACAGTGGGCCGACACTGTTCGGATTGTGCACGTCCTAGGACCAGACCAGTGCTGATCTGTGATGGCACGGGCTGCTGATGGCACCGGCTGCGCCGCCCCTAGCCCGCCGCCACGCCGCCGCCGCCGGTGAAGCAGTATGCCAGACCAACATGGCGGCGAAAGCCCCTGGCTGACTGGGCTCGGCGCGAGTCGGTTGCGAGCATGTGGACCGTAATTGTGATTCTCCTGGTCGTGTGGGCGATCCCTAGAGTCGCCGCATGGACAACCCCCCATGCCCGTCCGATCTTCGCCGATCTTCGCGTGCTGAACCCGGGTCGTTGACTCGATCAGCAAGCGTCGTGAGGAGGGGACGGGCCTTGGAGGGCGCCCCCGCCGTATCACGGACAGCCAGATTTGCAGTTCTATCCATTTGATGGACGCGGTGAGCCGGCTGCGCAGGTTGCCCGGGATCTGGGAATGTCCCGCGCGACGTTCTATAGGCGGTCGCGGTCGCTCATGGGCCAGGCATCCAGCGCATCATCTCTCGAAAATGACGCTAGGCGATGAACTCATAATCTGCCGACGGTTTCTGTCACGGTCTGACGCTGGCACCCTTCTTGCTGCCCTGTGTAAGAACACACAAGCCCACCTCGGCCGCAGCTATGCGTTCGGCAAAGTCCGGTCGCCTCGTGAAGAAGCCAAATCGAACCGCTGACAAGACTGTTCAACCGGAGGACAGAGTCACGATTCACGCATCTTCGTAGCGATGATGACCCGCTGCGGCTGCTCCATTCGTGGATGCAGGGTCGCCAGATTCGCGTTGTGGATGTTGCCGCGGACGTGGCAGACATTTTTGGGTAGTGGGCTCCTCGCAGCGCGAGGTGCGCTGGGCGGCGTGCTACCGGCTCACCACATGCGCATCCTTGCCGGCACCCCACGCGCAAAACGCCTGAGGCACGGCGCTGAGCACAATCAAGAGCAGGGCTGGTGTCCAGCTGAGCGTGATGTCGTGGAGCGCGCCGACGGCGATCGGTCCCGCGGCGGCGACGACGTAACCCACGCCCTGAGACATTCCGGAGAGCTCTGCGGCGTGGGCGGCATCCGGAGATCGCAGCGCCATCAGCGTGAGCACCACAGTGATCGCCGACCCCTGGGAAATGCCGATCATCACCACCCACAGATAGGCGGCGCCAGGGGCGAGGATCAAGCCGAGCACGCCGACCCCGACGAGGGCGGCGATAATCAGACCGAGAGCGCGTTGTCTCTTCATCTGTCCGGCGACGATGCCGGACACAAGGGAGGCGACCAGGCCGACCATATTGGCCAGCGACAGCATCCACCCTGCGGTGGCAGGGTCGGATCCGCCGTCGATGAAGAATGCCGGCAGCCACGCGGTGATCGCGTAGTAATTGAAGGATTGCAGGCCGACGAATCCGGTGATGTACCAGGCAAGCTTGCTGTGCCACAGGTTGAGTGAGATACGTCGGATACGTGGGCTGAGGCCGTGCCGCTTCTTCAGCTGCGGAAACCACACGATCATCCCGGCGATCACCAGCAGACCCCACACCGCCAGGCTATAGCGCCAGTCCAGATTCGCAGCTTGTTGGATCGGGATGGTGATTCCGGCCGACAGCGACGCGCCGGCCGACAGCGCCATGGTGTAGAGGCCGGTCATCAAACCGATCTGGCCCGCGAAGTCGCGTTTGATCAAACCGGGCAGGAGTACGTTGCCGAATGCTATCGCCGCCCCGACCAGAATCGTGCCGGCGAACAGCGGAATGACGCCAGGCAATAGCCGGATAGCAATACCGATGCAGAGAAAGGCCATGGAGAGGAACAAGACGCGTTCTATGCCCAGGCGTCGGGATGCCGCGGGGGCCAGCGGCGAAAGGATTCCGAAGCAGAGCACGGGCACGGTGGTCAGCAGTCCGGCCACGGTGCCGTTCAGCCCAAGGTCGGCGCGAATTTGCGCCAGCAGTGGCGAAACGGCAACGATCGCCGGACGCAGATTGGCAGCGATCAGGAAGATGCCGATGGCACTCCATAGGCTCACCCGCTTCGACTTCGCGCGCGCCGCCTCTGTCATTCCCGCTCCCGTCGTGGCGAACCTCGTGGCGTGCCGCTGTGCTCAACAATACGCAATTCGTCTAGCCTGCCGGCCTCCGCTAGTCGCCCGGGATGTCGGTGGCCACGCCTAGCCTTGAGAAATAAGAAAAAAAGTGCAAAACACTACATGTAGTGGAATGACAACCGTGTGATTACCGTTATATAGTGGTGAGACCGCACAAGCGGAAGAACCGACAGCGACTGGTTGGGCAAACAGCCAGCCGCAGATCGATCCGAAGAACAAGACTTCTGGGGAGGCCATAATGGAGTACGACAACGACACTGTAGGCGGTTACGCAGTTCCCGTTGACCCGATGGATTTTCTGCAGTGTGACAGCTGCCAGTAGGCGCTGCGCAGACCGCGCGTAGTACGCGTCACCCCCGGCCCACCGCGAAGGTGCACCGGGGTTTCGCATTTAACCCACCGCATAGAACCCACCGCATAGAACCCACCACGGATGAGCCTGCCGCAGTGGATGAGCCTGCGTTCCGGCTCGGACACTCGCGGCCAAATAGAATGAGGGCATGTCTGTTAATCCTGGCCTCCAGGGCAGGGTCTTCCCGCCGACCGCTCCCTACCTCGTCGGGCGGGAAAAGATCCGGGAGTTCGCTCGCGCCGTCTTTGCGACCAATCGGATCAGCCTCGACGTGGACGCGGCGCGGGCTGCCGGTCACTCCGACCTGGTCGCACCGCCGACCTTCCCCGTCATCGTGCAGGAACAGACCCTGGCTCAGCTGCTCGCCGCTGAAGACGCCGGCATCGACTTCGCGCGGGTCGTACATGGCGATCAGAGGTTCAGCTTCAGCCGGCCGATCGTGGCGGGCGACGAGCTCACGGCAACCCTGACCGTTGTCGGCGTCAGATCTCTTGGCGGGCATTCCATGGTGACCGCCGAGACCGTGGTCGAGGACGCATCCGGTGCACACGTGGTCACCGCCACCTCCACTCTGGTGGTCAGGGGTGACGCATGAGCGGCGTCGACATCCGGTCGTTGAGCATCGGTGAGGTGGTCGCCGAAACCAGCTTTGGACTGACCCGGGATTCCCTGGCGCGTTACGCCGGGGCATCCGGGGACTTCAATCCGATCCATTACCGGGACGACATCGCCGCCTCAGCCGGGCTGCCCGGCGTGCTGGCGCACGGAATGCTCACCATGGGGATGGCGATCCAGCCGGTTGCAGACTGGGTGGGAGACCCGGCTCGGATTCTGGACTACGAGGTTCGGTTCACCCGTCCGGTGGTGGTGGATGCGACCGCCGGCGCGGAGCTCGCCGTCGTCGCCACGGTCGGGCACCTCGACCTGGACGCGCAGATCGCCCGGATCGATCTCACGGTCAGTTGCGATGGCGTCACAGTGCTCGGCAAGGCGCGTGCCACAGTGAGCCTGGCGTAGTCGATGCCTACCGCTGCGCTGTCTACCCTGACCACGATCGGGGTCGGCGGCGCGCCGGATCGCCTGATCGAGCCGAAGACCCGGGAGGATCTTGTCGCGGTTGCCCGGGCGGTGTGGGCGTCGGATGAGCCGTGGCTTTTGCTTGGTGGCGGATCGAATACCGTCGCAAGCGAAGCCGGTTTCGAGGGCACCGTGATCAGGATCGGCACCCGCGGGCTGGAGCATGTGGCGGTTGAACAGGATGACGCGGTGGCGGCTCCGGTGGTGCGGTTGCGGATTCAGGCCGGGGAGCGGTGGGACGACGTGGTCGCGCACACCGTGCAGCGCGGTTGGGCCGGCATCGAGGCGCTGTCCGGCATCCCGGGCTCCGTCGGTGCGGCGCCGGTGCAAAATATCGGTGCCTACGGCCAGGAATTGTCTGGCACCCTGTCCTCGATCGAGTTCTTGGATTACGACAGCGGCGAGGTGAGGCGGCTGCTGGCCGCTGAACTCGACCTGGGCTATCGCACCTCGGCGCTCAAACGAGGGCTGCGTGGCCTGACGCTCTCCATCGATCTCGACTTGACCGTCGCAGAGGGTGGCGACGGCCAAGCGCATGGCGAACCCGCGCGCTATCCCCAGCTCGCCGACGCACTCGGCGTTCAGCTGGGCACCCGGGTCCCGCTGGCTCGGGTGCGCAGCACGGTGCTGGGGCTGCGCGCGGCCAAGGGCATGGTCCTGGATGCCGCCGATCCGGACACCGCCAGCGCCGGCTCGTTCTTCACCAACCCGATCGTGGATGAGGCGTTTTCGCGCACGCTGCCGCCGGACGCGCCGAGGTGGCCGCTGGACGAACTCAACGACGAGTCCGTCGTGGTTCCGCTGGACGCCGCGTCTGCCACCTCCGCCTACGGCGTGTCCGGTTCGATACCTGAGCTCGCCGAGGCGCTTGCCGGCCGCGACCTCTACGCCACCAGCGACAGCGCCATGGTGAAGCTCAGCGCCGCCTGGCTGATCGAGCATGCCGGTATCCCGCGCGGGTTCCGGCTGCCCGGTTCCGCCGCGGCCGTCTCGAGCAAACACACGCTCGCGCTGACCAACACCGGCGGCGCGACCGGGGAGCAGGTAGCCGAACTCGCCCGGTTCATCCGCAACCGGGTGCTTTCAGACTTCGGCATCGGCCTGCAACCCGAGCCCGTTCTGGTCGGCCTGACCCTCTGAGAGCTACCGCACGGGCGGGACTACCCGAAGAGCTGCTGCAGCCGCCGCACGCCCTCACGCAGGGCGTCGTCGCCGAGGGCATAGGACAGCCGCAGGTATCCGCTTGGACCAAACGCTTCGCCGGGAACGGTAGCAACTTCCGCCTGGTCCAGAATCAATGCGGCCAGCTCGAGCGATGTAGTCGGGGTCACGCCGCCCCAGGTGCGGCCGAGGAGGCCGGAGACATCCGGGTACGCATAGAAGGCGCCATCCGGCATCGGGGTGTGCACCCCCGGAATCCGGTTCAACTCGGCGACGATCGTATTGCGCCGCCGCTGAAAGGCTTGACGCATGATCTCGACCTCGTCCTGCGGGCCGGTCAGCGCGGCAATCGCGGCGCGCTGCGAGATGTTCGACACGTTGGAAGACAGGTGCGATTGCAGGTTGGCTGCCGCTTTGATGGCATCGGCCGGGCCGATCATCCAACCCAGCCGCCAGCCGGTCATGGCATAGCTCTTCGCAACGCCGTTCACCAGGATGGTGCGATCGGCCAACTCGGGAACGGCCTCGACGATCGAGACCGCCCGCACCCGCTCGCCGCCTCCGATCGGGGTGTACGTGAGGTTCTGATAGATTTCGTCCGTGACCACCCAGAGCCCGTGCTCCTGGGCCCACTGACCGATGGCCCTGGTCTGCTCGGGGGAGTAGACGGCGCCGGTCGGGTTTGACGGCGAGACGAATAGCAGCACCTTGGTGCGCTCGGTACGCGCTGCCTCCAACTGTTCAACGGTGACCAGGTAGTTCTGCTCGGCACCGGCGAAGACGTCGACCTGCACGCCGCCGGCCAAAGCGATCGACTCAGGGTAGGTGGTCCAATACGGGGTGGGCACCAGTACCTCGTCGCCCGGGTCCACAATGGTCGCGAACGACTGGTACACCGCTTGCTTGCCGCCGTTGGTGACGATCACCCGGGATGCCGGGATCTCCAGCCCGGAATCGCGCAGTGTCTTCGCCGCGATCGCCTCCCGGAGTTCGGGCAGTCCGGCGGCGGGGGTGTATCGGTAATTGCGCGGCTCGCGAACCGCAATTGCGGCGGCTTCGACAATATAGTCCGGGGTGACGAAGTCGGGTTCGCCCGCCGCGTAACTGATCACCGGGCGTCCTTGCGCCTGCAGGGCCTTGGCTTTCGCGTCGACCTTCAGGGTGGCGGACTCGCCGATCGAGCCGATCCGGGTGGAAATTCTTTTGAGTTCGTGTGTCACACTTAAAGGATAGGGCGGCACCGCACCCGTGCGGCAGCATCCGCTGGTCCGGCGGGCATCGGACTCAACTTTACTTAGGCCGTATCGGTCGCCTACACTTGATCGAGGTAGTTGAAATCTGCCAAGCTTTTTTGCGCCCATTTGTATTGGTAGGCACCGTTGGTAGACGCCGCCGGAGAGCGCGTTCAAGCGGCGCGATTTCTTCCCTAGGGTGGTGGCTCAATTGGTAGAGCAGCGGTCTCCAAAACCGCAGGTTGCAGGTTCGAGTCCTGTCCGCCCTGCAAGCCGGTGGTAATCCAGCGGCCCACGAAAGGTGTATTCAGGTGGCCCGAAAAGTTATCGACGAACCGAATGATTCAGTCGTCGTCAACGCGAAGCAGGAACGCGAGGAGAAGCGCGGACCCTTCGCTCGGATCGCGCTGTTTCTTCGGCAGGTTGTCGCCGAGCTGAAGAAGGTCGTCACCCCAACTCGCAAGGAGTTGGTGACGTACACCGCGGTCGTGTTGGTCTTCGTCGGAATCATGATGGCGCTGATTTCGGGCTTCGACTGGGTGTTCAGCTGGGTCGTGGTGTGGGCCTTCGGTACGCCTACCGGATAGTGGGTAGCAGCCGTGTGGCTGCGCGACGCGACGGCCGGTGGAGCTGCGCTAACGAACAAACGAAATGGAATGGAATTCAGTGTCTGATTCAGAGCGCAACGACGTCGATTGGGCGACCGCTGCCGAGCAGTCCTCGGAAGAGGACGAGACGCAGGAGGGAAACGTCCTTGAGCACGAAGAGGACTCCGTCGACGCCGCGGAGCAGCAGGCCGTGCATCTAACCGACACCGAGTCATCAGAGTTGGACCTCGAAGCTGCACTCGATGCGATGGCACAAGCGCGTGACCCAGAAGCCGATGCGGCCGTGGATGACGCGCTCGAGGTGGATTCTGCCGATGAGGCCGAAGCCGCCGAGGAGGCCGTAGAGGACGAGGACGCCACCGCCGAGATGGAGCCGGCCGATGCCGCCCAGGCGATCGCGGACCAGGAGGCATCGGACGGCAGTGCCGGAGCCGACCCAGAGCCGGCAGAGGATGAGGCGCCCGCCGACCCCTACGACGAATTCCGCGCCGAGCTGCGCGCAAAGCCAGGCAAGTGGTACGTGATCCACTCCTACGCAGGCTTCGAGCGCCGGGTGAAATCCAACATCGAGAACCGGATGGTGTCTTTGACGATGGAGGATTTCATCTTCCAGGTCGAGGTTCCGATGGAAGACGTTGTCGAGATCAAGAATGGCCAACGCAAGATGGTCAACCGGGTCCGCATCCCGGGGTATGTCCTGGTCCGGATGGACCTCAATGAGGACAGCTGGTCGGTTATCCGGCACACGCCGGGTGTGACCGGCTTCGTCGGCAACTCGCACAACCCGACGCCACTGCGCTTCGAAGAGGCGTTCTCGATGTTGAAGAGCCTGGTTCAGATTCAGGATGTTCCGGTCGCCAAGACCGCAGGCGGCAAGGGCGGACGGGCCGCTCAGCGCGTGATCCCGGCTGAGATCGACTTCGAGATCGGCGAGACGATCACCATCAAGGAAGGCTCGTTCGCCGGCCTTCCCGGCACGATCAGCGAGATCAAGCCGGAGAGCGGCAAGCTCACCGTGCTGGTCTCCCTGTTCGAGCGCGAAACCCCGGTCGAGCTCAGCTTCGACCAGGTCACCAAGCTGTAGACCACCGCGACCCGGCTGGGTCGACGGGAGAGCAGACGGATGCTACGCGCATCCGTCGTTCGAAGAGAAAAGGAAGAAACATGGCACCGAAGAAGAAGCCGACTGGTCTGATCAAACTTCAGATCAACGCCGGCGCCGCGAATCCGGCACCGCCGATCGGCCCCGCGCTCGGCCAGCATGGCGTGAACATCATGGAGTTCTGCAAGGCGTATAACGCCGCGACCGAGTCGCAGCGCGGCAATGTGATCCCCGTGGAGATCACCGTGTACGACGATCGTTCGTTCACCTTCATCCTGAAGACGCCGCCGGCCGCAGAGCTGATCAAGAAGGCGGCGGGAGTCGCCAAGGGCTCCGGCACACCGCACACCGTCAAGGTCGCAAACCTGACCAAGGACCAGGTGCGCAAGATCGCCGAGACCAAGATGGCCGATCTCAACGCGAACGACCTCGAAGCGGCGTCAAAGATCATTGCCGGCACGGCCCGCAGCATGGGCATCACCGTCGAGGCGTAACCTCCGACGAACCAGAAATACGTGGAAGAGCCAGCCAGGCTCACGACACCACACTCTCGAATCAGGAGATAGACAATGGCACAGAAATCAAAGGCCTACCGGGCGTCGGCGGATAAGATCGAAGCCGGAAAATACTACACGCCAACCGAGGCGGTGGCCCTCGCCCGCGAGACCGGCTCGACGAAGTTCAATTCGACCGTCGAGGTCGCTCTTAAGCTCGGCGTCGACCCGCGCAAGGCGGATCAGATGGTCCGCGGCACGGTGATCCTGCCGCACGGAACCGGCAAGACCGCCCGCGTGATCGTGTTCGCGACCGGCCCGGCCGCCGAAGCGGCCATCGCCGCCGGTGCCGATGAGGTCGGCGGATCGGAGCTGATCGAAAAGGTCGCGGCCGGATACACCTCGTTCGATTCGGCCGTCTCGACGCCGGAGCTGATGGGGCAGGTCGGCCGGCTCGGCAAGGTGCTCGGCCCGCGCGGCCTGATGCCGAACCCGAAGACCGGTACGGTGACTCCGGATGTCGCCAAGGCGGTTTCCGACATCAAGGGCGGCAAGATCGAGTTCCGCGTCGACAAGCACTCCAACGTGCACTTCGTGGTCGGCAAGGCCGGCTTCACCGCGGAGCAGCTCGACGAGAACGTGCGGACCGCACTGGAAGAGATCGTCCGGCTCAAGCCGAATTCGTCCAAGGGCCGTTACATCCAAAAGGGTGCGGTGTCCACCACGTTTGGCCCAGGCATCCCGCTGGACGTGAACAGCATCTAGTCCTATCGAAGGATTGCACAGGGGCCCGTCGCCAGACGGGCCCCTGTGCTTCTTCGGTTCTGTGCTTCTTCGGTTCAGTGCGGCGCGTGCGACTCGAGAAACTGGTAAACCTCGGTCTGGTCCACTCCGGGGAATGTTCCGGTGGGCAGCGCGGCCAGCAGGCTGGTTGGGGTTCGCGCGGCCGGCCAGGACTGACCGACCCACCGGTCGGCCAATTCGTTCGGTGCCAGACGGCAGCAGGACTCGTCTGGGCAGCGGGATACCGCACGATTGAGCGTCTCCCTCCCGCGGAACCACTTCACGTCGGCGAACGGCACGCCGACACTCACCGAGTAGTCGCCCTCCCTGGCCTTCTCGATGCGGGCCGTGCACCAGTAGGTGCCGGACGGGGTGTCGGTGTACTGGTACCAGGGGCTGAACCGGTCCTCGACGTCGAACACGGTCCTGGCCGTCCACTGCCGGCACACGGTGGTTCCCTCTATCGCGCCGAGCGCGTCCGAGGGAAACCGCACCGCGTCGTTCTCGTAAGCCTTGATAATGGTGCCAGACTCGTGCACCTTCATGAAGTGCACGGGAATGTCGAGCCTCGCGGTGGCGAGGTTGGTGAACCGGTGCGCGGCGGTCTCATAAGAGACCGCGAACGCGTCGCGAAGGTCCTCCATGGAGATCCGGCGCAGGTTCTTCGCCTCGGTGAGCAGTTGCACCGTCGCCTGCTCGGGCAGCAGGATGGCTGCGGTCAGATAGTTCGTCTCGACCCGCTGGCGCAGAAAATCTGCATAATTTCTTGGCTCGTCGTGTCCGCACAACAGGCTCGCGAACGCCTGGAGGATTGGAGAGCGCGAATCCCGGGACGCGGATTGCTCGGTCGGTAGATAAATCCGGCCGTTGCGTTTGTCGGTCACCGACCGAGTCGAATGCGGCAAATCGCCGACGTAGTGCAGCGAAAATCCCAGATGACTGGCCATGTCCGAAACGGTCTGGTGCGACACCGGACCGCCGGAATGGCCGACCGCCTGCAGCAGCTCAAGCGCCTGAGCCTCCAGCTCGGGGAAGTAATTGTCCCGAGCCCGCATGGTGGCCCGCAGTTGAGCATTGGCTCGCCTGGCCTCCTCCGGTGTGGCCGCCCGCTCCCGGTGCAGTCGCTCGATCTCGTTGTGCAGAGTCAAGATCGCCTGGAGCGTGTCGTCGCTCTGCCCCTTGCCGACACGGAACCGGGGCAGTCCGAGCGCCGTGAACACCGGGCCGCGCTGAGCGCGTTCGACGGCAATCTCCAGGGCAGCTCGTTCGGTGGGCGCTTCCGGGTCCAGGAGTTCGTCGACGGTGGTGTTCAGCGCGTGCGCGATGGTGTGCAGCATCGACAATCGCGGTTCGCGTTTGCCGTTCTCGATCATCGACACCTGGGATGGCGCGCGGCCCACGGCCCGGGCCAGGTCGTCGAGGGTCATCGAGCGAGCCGTGCGCCGTTGGCGGATCCTCCTGCCCAGGGTGAGCCGGTCCACCGCCGGTTGGTCCGCCGGTGCCGCGGGCGCCGGCATCCGAGCGGGAGATCGGAGAATGGTCATGCCTCATCTTCACATAGGTCGTTTCTTCTCGCAAACAGAAGTTCACGTATTCTTCTGTGATCCTTTTTGGGAACTTTGCCGCTCCGGGCCGCAGAGTTGGAGTTATCCGGAACTTCCCGGCTGGCATCTTGAGGAGGACACCATGACCGAACGACCCGCACATCGACCCATCCCCGAGATTCCCGTGCCGGAAGACGGCAGGATCTACCCCGGCGACTAAACGTCGGCCGCTACCGGGCCAGCCGCTACCGGGCCAGCCGCTACAGTAGGCGGATGGTAATCGGTATTCGACAGGCGACAGCGGCCGACGCCGCCGGCTTGGCAGAGTTGGCCGCGGCCACATTCCCGCTGGCCTGCCCTGCGCACACCACGGATGCGGCGAAGGCCGCATTCATCGCTGAGGTCTTGTCGATGGAACGGTTCGCAGACTATCTGCGGGACCGCCGGAGACAGCTTTTCGTGGCTGAAGATGGTTCCGGCGACCGCGACTCACTGGGAGACGGCGACTCATCAGGTGACCCGGACTCAACGGGTGCGCTGGTCGGATTCGCCATGGTGATCTTCGGCGAACCGGCCGACCCGGACGCGGCGGCGGCGATCCGACTGCATCCGACTGCAGAGATCAGCAAGCTCTACGTTTCGCCCGGGTACCACGGCACCGGTATCGCCGGAAAGCTGATGAGCACAAGCTTGTCTGCAGCTCGCGCCAGCCATGCGCGAGGCGCATGGCTGGGCGTGAACAACGAGAACGCACGTGCCTCCCGGTTCTATCGCAAGCATGGATTCGAGGTCATCGGGACCAAGCACTTCCGCGTCGGGGGCCGGCTAGAGGATGACTTCGTCATGGAGTGCGTGTTGTGACAGTCAGCGGGCACCGTCACAATCGCGCTAGTTTGCCGCGCGCGATGCAGTACAGACCGTAAGCGATCAGGCCTACGCCCGCCGCGGCCAGGATCACGGCGCCAAACGGCAGCGCGAACAGGGACTTCAAGGCACTGTCTAGGCCTCTGGCATGGTCAGGGTCGAAGGTGAGCGCCGCGACGACGAAGAGCACTCCGACGACGCAGAGCAGGATTCCCTTCGAAATGTAGCCGACCATGCCCAGCACAATGACAAGCACGGCGCTGTTGCCGGTGGGGATGGCGATGTCGCGCGTAAAGCCCCGCGATGCACCACGGAAGCAGAAGAATGCTCCGACTGCGAACACTGCCAGTCCGACGGCGACGAGGACGTAGACGCCTCCCGCGACTCCAAGCAGCGTGGCGCTGAGGTCCTTGCTGGTCTCGGACGAACTCGCCGATTGGCCCACCGCGAAACTCAGCGCGCTGATCGCGACTGCCAGGTACACCACTGCCTTCCCGAAGTCGGCGGCGCGTTTCGCCCACTTGCGCGCCGGATCCGGAGCGGGCACGAGGACCCCCTCGATAATCTGCCACAAACCCAGTGCGCCTAAGCCGACCACGATCAGCCACAGTCCGATGGTGCCCCCCGGAGTATCCGACAGGGCGTTGAGCGCACCGGACTGATCAGCCTCGTGATCGCCGGCTCCGATCGCGATGCCGATCGCGATCACCCCGATAATCCCATGCAGCACCCCGTTGACCGCGGAGCCGGCGCGCGCGGCGATCTGCAACGCCCGGTTCCCGTGCGCCAGGCGTGAAACTCGGTGAGCCGCATCTCGTGCCGATCCGGGTGCCATGTGCCCAGAGTAACCAGTACCGGGCTTTCGGCCATCGGGCAGTAGCGCTCACCTTTCGCTCAGACTGGCTTGTTACGGTGGCCACTTCGTGTCATGAACCCCAGCAGCGGGGTCCGCTTCCTGAGCGACCTGCCTGCGGCACCGTTGCCCGGTACATCCCCTGCGCCGCCAGTGAGCAGGGGAGCGATCGAATTGGTTCATGACCGTCCCGGGCTCCGGTTTTTCCAGGCGCGCATCCGCGTTTCGAATCCGCTTTGTGCTTTGCATGGCGTTGTTGATGCTGTGCCGATCAGTCGCCCGGTGCCCTGTTCGCCAACCATTGGAACTGTGTGCGATTATCGATTTCCGCGGCCGCCATCAGACAGACCGCCCGACGGCTCTCTGGCTTCGCGGCCGCCTGCTTCACTCTGCTTGCCCCCGCCATCGCGCAGGTCAACACCCAGCATTCGGAGGCGGTCGCCGCGACCACCGCATTGTCGGAGTCAACCGGCATCCACCACGAACAACTGTCGATCTATCCGGTCATCATGCGAGACCGGGTGGATGCCGCGGCAGCAGCCCAGCTGCAGGCTGCTGATGCCGTTCTCGCGCAGGCCGCCAATACGGTCGACGCGAGCAGCGTCACTGCAGACGTCGCTAGGCTCGGCGCCTATCAGAACCTGGATTCCGCCACGGTCAGCGTGCTGACCAGCCGCATTAAAGCGCATGTCGAGCAACTGGCCCAGGCCGTCGCCGCCTTCAGACAGTCCGCAGCGCAGTCCGCAGCGCAGGCGGCAGCGCAGGCCGAGCAGCAGCGGATCCAAAGCAATTCGCCAGATGCCGCGCGCGAGACCGCGCGTAGCATCGCATCCGCCCAGTTCGGCTGGGGCGATGACCAGTACCAGTGCTTAGACAAGCTCTGGCAGAAGGAATCCGGCTGGTCGTATACCGCCAGCAATGCCAGCGGGGCCACCGGCATCCCGCAGGCGTTGCCCGGCAGCAAGATGGCCACTACCGGCGCGGATTGGCAGACCAATGCGACCACCCAGATCAACTGGGGTCTGGGCTATATCGCTCGTGGCTACGGCACGCCGTGCTCCGCCTGGGCGCACTCCGTCTCGTCCAACTGGTACTGATCCCCCTCAACTCCGGCTGAGGGTTCCCCTGAGGGTTCCTGCTGAGGGTTCCTGCTGAGGGGCGAACTTCTGCTAGTCCCGATGCGTGACGACTAGCAGAATCGTGCACCTCACGTGGATCTCGGCATGCGGCTCAGGGTGGGGGTCAGACGGTGAGCACCAGCTTGCCGCGGGTGTGGCCGGTCTCGATGGCGCGGTGCGCGTTGGCGACATCGGTCAGGTCGAAGACCTTTTCGATATCGACCCGAACCTCACCGGACTCCAGGAGCGCCGTGATCTCCCGCAGGGTTCGCCCTTCGGGGGAGACCTTGAAGGTGGTACCGCGGACGCCCGCCTTCTCGGTATCCGCGAGAAAGCTGGGCCAGCTGCCGGTCGGCGCATTGATGATCAGGCCGCCGGGGCGCAGCACCCCGAGTGACCGGCTGCCGGTGTCGTCATGCACGTTTCCGATCAAGTCGATGACCACATCCACCTTGTCGACCACGTCTTCGAATCGCGTCGTGGTGTAGTCCACCGCCTGGGCGGCGCCCAATTCAGTCAGCCACTGAAGATTTGCGGTGGATGCGGTGCTGATCACGTGCGCGCCGAAGTGCGCGGCGAACTGCACCGCGAAATGCCCGACGCCGCCGCTGCCGGCGTGGATCAGAATCCGCTGTCCCTGGTGTGCTGCTGCGACCTCGACGACCATTCCCCACGCGGTCAGCGCGGCCAACGGAACACCGGCCGCCTCGGCAGCCGAAAGATTGCGCGGCTTCTTGGCGACGCTCATCGTCGGAACGGTGAGGTATTCGGCATACGCCCCGTCGTACCGCGGCACCATCACCATGCCGTACACCTCGTCGCCGGGCTGTAACTCGTGCGCCGGATAGGGTGAGCGCACCACGACGCCGCTGAAGTCGTTGCCCAGAATGCACGGATACCGGTGGATCACCGAGGAGACCCCGCCACCCGCGCGGGTCTTCGCGTCGATCGGGTTGATTCCGGCCGCGCTCACCTTGACCAGCAACTCGGAAATGATCGGGGTCGGGATGGGCAGCCGGGCCGCGCGGAACACGTCGGCGCTACCGGTTTGGTCGATGACCATCGCGCGCATGACGTCACTCTGCGGCGTGGCCGGCCGGGCTGTCGAGGAAGCTGTCGAGGATTCAGTCTGGGTCATGAGTCCATTCTGCCTGGGCCACGCGTCCGGCGCGCTACAGAAGTGAAATTCCTCTGTCGGCGGCGTCGAACTGGGGCTACCATGCAGGTCAGCGTGCGGGAGTCGGCCCCGCACCCCGCGAACCGAGGATGTCACGTGAGGACTCTTCTCGCACTCTGGCGTTCCCCGGAGGTGGCGCGGGTCATCCTGGGCATCGGGGCCTCGGCCACCGGCACCGGCCTCACCGTCATCTGGGTAGCCCGCATGACGATTCCCTACACCGTTTACGTCAGCGGGTTGGGCGCCGATGGGATGCCCACCTCCGGCGGATTCGCGTTCGCTTTGCTGAGTATCGCGGCTGGAGCGGGGTTGATCGCCTCGCGCAGCACCGGGGTCCGCCCCCGGTTTCGCTGGCTGGCAACCTGGCCACCAGCAGCGACCCTGCTCTTCGCCGGATGCTGTTTTGCGGCGGCTTCCTGGGCCACCTGCACGGCGGGATGCCCGGTGCCGCTGATCGATCCGGCATCCACCATGCAGGATCTGGTGCATACAGTCACCGCGGTCGCGGGATTTGCGGCTGCCTGCTTCGCGATGCTGCAGGTCGCGTTCGCCCAGCGAAGTCGGATGACCGCACGCGTTTCGGCAGCGTGCTGCCTGTCGGTTGCGGCGATCACGATCGCCGGCGGGGTTCTTGCCATCCTGAAGGTGGCGGTGGATTTCGGCGCGTGGCTGGAGCTCGGCGGAGCGACCCTCGCCCTCGGTTGGCTGGTTGGTTTCGGGGTCAGCCTCGGCCGGGTCCGTTCATAATTTTCAGCACCCGGTCCGCCAGGCTGACCAGTTGAGCGATCTCGTTCTCGTCGCGGTCCACCCATCGGCACCGCGGCTTCTCCCGCACCGGAACGAATTCGTGGTGCTCTTCCCAGACCACCAGAGTGCGCTCCGCGCCGAGCACGTACTGCTGCCACCACACCTGTCGCAGATAGCTTCGCGGAATGCAGCGCCACGGCCGGTTCGTGGTCTTGATTTCGGCAAGCAGCAGCGCGCCGTCCGCCGCCACAAGGACCCCATCCGGAGTGGCGAGATGCTGCGGCTCGGCGGTGGCGTGAAAGAGCGAGGTGCTGTGTCGGATGCCGTACTCGCTCTGCACCCAGCGCGCGATCACCGGCTCCCGGGCGAGGCCGTGTTCGGTGAATGCGTTGCCGGCAAACCCTGCGCCGAGGAGTTTGTCCCTGGCGACGGCGGCGACCGAGCCAACCGAGGTGAGTCGGGCGACGTCGGTGGCGGTTACTCCGTGTCTGCGGGCGCTCAACCAGGTCACCCGGTCTGTCGAGTCGGCTACGATTCGGGCAAGATGCGCGGGGATGCCGGCGGTGATCGTGCTGCGCCGCCTGGCGCGTTTCGTGCCCGCGCCGCCGCTCGCGGATCGCGCCGCCCCTGGAGCGGCCCCTAGGCCGAGCGATGCCCACGGAAAGGGCAGCATCGTGTCGGTCACACGTCCATTCTGCACCGGAGCCGCCGAGATCACGCGAACCTGCAGTCGTGGTTCGAATTTGCCGGATTTTCGAACCACGACTGCAGGTTCGCGGAAAGTGATCACGAAATCACAGGATGCCCACAGCTTACGCATAGGACACGGAGCCTAAAGTTCCCCTGTGACGATTACCAGGAATCCAGCGGATCGAGCGAAAACAGGCACAGCGACCGGCGCTGCGGTGAGCAGGGCCCACGCATCGGCCGGCCGCGCGACCGGCACGGCCGCCACCCAGCCGCACCCCGCGATGCGCCACGCCGATGGCGGCGCCATCCGCGTTCTCGTCGTCGATGACGAGCCGACGCTCACCGATCTGCTTCGGATGGCGTTGCGGTACGAGGGCTGGGACGTTCAGTGCGCCGGTACCGGCCGACAGGCGCTGACTGTGGCTCGAGAATTTCGTCCGGATGTCGTGGTCCTGGACGTGATGCTGCCAGATTTGGACGGTCTGACCGTGATGAATCGGATGCGCGGCGATGGTTCGGAAACGCCGGTACTGTTCCTGACCGCGAAGGACTCCGTCGAAGACCGGATCGCCGGTCTCACCGCGGGCGGCGACGACTACGTGACGAAACCGTTCAGCCTTGAGGAACTGGTCGCTCGGCTGCGCGGATTGATTCGCCGCTCCACTCGGATCGCGGCCGACTCGCCGGATCCGCGGGTCACCGTCGGCGACCTGGTGCTGGACGAAGACAGCTACGAGGTCTTCCGGGCGGGGGAGTCGATCGAGCTGACTGCCACCGAGTTCGAGTTGTTGCGGTTTCTGATGCGCAATCCGCGCCGGGTGCTCAGCAAATCACAAATTCTGGACCGGGTCTGGAGCTATGACTTCGGCGGCCAGGCCAGCGTGGTGGAGCTGTATATCTCGTATCTCCGCAAAAAGGTCGACGCCGGCCGTGCGCCGATGATCCACACCGTTCGCGGGGCAGGGTACATGGTCAAGGCCGCCCTATGACCTCCGCGCGGGGTGCGGAACCGCACAACCGCGCTCCCGGTCCGCACGAGGCGGTATTTCGGCAGCAGAGCATCGGTTCCCGGCTCCGCCGCCTCGTCAGCGGGGTGCGTCCGGTCAAATCCTGGACGCTGCGCAGCAGGTTGGTCCTGGCCGTCGTCGCGTTGCTCGCCGTGGTCAGCATTGCAGTCGGGGTGGTCAGCGTGCTCTCCCTGCAGGGCAATTTGATGAATCGGCTCGACCATCAATTGGCCTCAGCGACCCAACGATCCCGGGCGATGATCGATCGGGCCCACGGCCCGGTCGGGGAGGCGGGGCCGGCAGCACTGCCGGCGTTTCTCGGTCTCGGCCAAACCCCGGGGACGATGGGCGCGCTGATCCAGGACGGCGTCGTGGTCGCCGGCGTGCTTGACGCCTCGGTGACCACCCGCGGAATCTCTGCGGGCCAGGAGGACGCCCTGCTGTCGGTACCAGCGGACGGGCACCCCCGCACGGTGGACCTCGGCGGTGAGCTCGGCCGCTATCGGGTGATGGTGACGCCGGTGCAGGATGCCGCGTCCTCGGCTCGGGCAGAAACCCACGACGGCAGCGATCTGCTGATCGGCCTGCCCACGGCGGAAGTGGACTCGACCGTCGACCAACTCATTCTGGTGATAGCGATCGTGGCGCTGACCGGGCTCGCTCTCGCCGTGGTGGCCGGCCTGGTGATCGTCCGCCTGGCGTTGCGGCCGCTGGATCGGGTTGCCGCCACGGCAGCCGATGTCGCCAGGCTTCCGCTGGACCGTGGTGAAGTGGCGCTGGCAGTTCGCGTGCCGGAGGCCGACACTGATCCGCACACCGAGGTGGGTCGCGTAGGACGCGCACTGAACGGAATGCTGGGCCATGTCGCTTCGGCATTTGGGGCACGTCAGGCCAGTGAGAAGCAGCTCAGGCAGTTTGTGGCGGATGCCAGCCACGAGCTCCGCACGCCGCTTGCCTCGATCCGGGGGTACGCCGAACTCACCCGCCGGGGTGGTTATCAGCTGCCGGAGGATGTCAGCCACGCGCTGGGCAGAATCGAATCCGAGGCGAAACGGATGACCTCCCTGGTAGAGGATCTGCTTCTGCTCGCCCGGTTGGATTCCGGCCGCGACCTGGATAGGGAGCAGGTGGATCTGTCGGCAATGCTGGTGGATGCCGTCAGTGACGCACACGCGGCCGGACCGGATCATCGCTGGTCGCTTCGCCTGCCCGAGGAGCCGGTCTTCGTGCTCGGGGACCTGGATCGGCTGCACCAGGTGGTCGTAAATCTGCTGGCCAATGCCCGCACGCACACTCCGGCCGGGACAGCGGTGACCGCGGCGCTGGATGTGGGCGACCGGGGCGCGGCCGTGATCACGGTCACCGACGATGGTCCGGGGATCGAAGCGGCGCTGTTGCCCACCCTGTTCGAACGGTTCGTCCGTGGCGACCGATCGCGCTCGCGCCAGGCCGGCAGCACCGGGTTGGGGCTGGCGATCGTGCAGGCCGTGGTGCAGGCGCATGGAGGGTCGGTCGAGGTCGAAAGCGCGCTCGCGCGCACCGTGTTCCGGGTGCGCCTGCCGGGTGGCCCCGAGGCTCCGGCGTTACCAGAGGCGACGGCCTTACCAGGCGACCTACGGTGCGACGACGTCGTTGATCTTGACCAACAGCTCTGAGAGTTTCTGCAGATCGGCGATCTCCCAGTCACGGAGCCGGGAGTGCAGGTGCGACTGGTCGGCCAGCCGAACCTCTGTGACCTTCTGGATTGCCGCCGGCGTCGCCGCAAGGTAGGTCGCGCGGCCATCGGCCGGGTCGGCCTCGCGCTGGATCAGCCCGAGCTGGGACAGCAGCCGGACCTGCCTGCTGATCGCACTCTTGTCCATGTCGAGGATCTCGGCCAACGCGCCGGCGTGGGCCCGACCGGAGTGCACCAGGGTGTTCAGCAGGACATAGCCGCCGGTCTGTAGCTCTGGGTGCACGCGGATTGCTCGTTTGCGCATGTTCGCCTTGACCCGGGTGAACATGATGGCGAACTGTTCCTCCACCGAGGCGATCGCCTGATCCGCTGCGGGTCGGCTGGTAGGCGTCATGGCATGGATCATAGTCCGGCCGCCTCTAGCGAAACGGCCTCCAATCGCTCCTTCTCGTCGAGCGCTTCGACCGCCGTTTGGGTGCCGAGTGCCTTGTTAGGCAGGAAAATGACCGCCAGAACCGTGACGATCGCCATCGGTGCGGCGACCAGAAAGACCGTCGCGATGGATTGTCCGTACACGGATTCGATGATGGTGCGAATGCTCTGGGGCAATTGGTCGAGTCGGGGGATATCGCCGCTTTGCAAGGTGGCGGCAACCTGCGCGCCTGAGGGACCGAGGTGCTTGATGGCCATCATGATGGCATCCGCTTTGCTCGCCATCATGTTGGTCACTCCGTTGGCCAGCACGGAACCCATCACCGAGACCCCGACCGTTCCGCCGAGGCTGCGGAAGAAGGTGACGCCTGAGCTGGATGTGCCCAGCTGTGTCGGCGAGACCGCATTTTGCACGATCAGGACCATGTTCTGCATCACAACACCGACGCCGGCACCGAGGGCGAACATGTAAATCGACAGCAGCACGAAGCTGGTGTGGTAATCGATGGTGCCCAACAGCAGCAGCCCGAGCACGGTCAGGACGGAGCCGCCGACGATGTAGCCCTTCCATTTGCCGTAGCGGCTGATCAGGTTTCCGACCACGATGGAGGAGGCGAGCAGCCCGACCACCATGGGGAGGGTCAGCAGGCCGGACTGGGTTGGCGTCGCACCCCTGGCCAGCTGCATGTACTGGGCGAGGAACACCGACGCGCCGTACATCGCGATGCCCACCGAGATGCTGGCGATCACGGCGAGCGTGAAGGTGCGGTTCCTGAACAGGCTCATCGGAATGATCGGCTCGGAGACCTTGAATTCGACCAGAACCATCGCGGCCAGCAGCAGAACCGCTGCGCCGACCATATACAGCGTGTTCCAGCTGATCCAGTCGAACTGGTTGCCGGCCATGGTGACCCAGATCAGCAACAGGGAGACCCCGGCGCTCAGCAGGATCGCCCCTGCGTAGTCGATTCGTACCCGGCGCCTGCCGAGCTTAGGCAGTTTGAGGGTCTTTTGCAGCAGCAGAATCGCCAGGACCGCGAACGGCACCGCGACGAAGAAGTTCCAGCGCCAGCCGAGCGTGTCGGTGAGCACACCGCCGATCAGTGGGCCGCCGACCATTCCAAGCGCCATGATGGCGCCGAACAGGCCCATGTACCGGCCGCGCTCGCGAGGGCTGATGATATCGGCCATGATGATCTGGCTCAGAGCGGCGAGGCCGCCCGCGCCCAGACCTTGTAGCACCCGGAACCAGATCAGGGTGCTGGTGTCCTGAGAGAAGCCGGCCAGAGCGGAGCCGAGCACGAAGACCACCAGCGACAGCTGGATCAGGATCTTGCGGCTGACCAGGTCGGCAAGCTTGCCCCATAGCGGTGTCGAGACCGTTGTGGCCAGCAGCGTGGAGGTGACCACCCAGGTGTATGCGGCCTGGTCACCGCCGAGGTCCGCGATGATCCGGGGCAGCGAGGTGGAGACGACGGTGCCGGCCAGGATGGCGACAAACATGCCCAGCAGCAGCCCCGAGAGCGACTCGAGCACCTGCCGTTTCGTCATCTTCACGATGGGCGCTCGCGTCGCCGTGCTTTCCGTGGCACCCGCGGTGCGTGCGTCGGGCGCAGCTGGGTTCGATGCGGTTTGGTTGTTCTCGACGGCGGGACCCGCGGTTGTCATCCGGTAGTGCTCCTTGGTGCGCAGAATATAAGAGGAGCGGAAGCTCAAGCGCGCGGTAGTTCAGCGATCGCTGGATAGTTCAGAGATCGCAGTAGTTGATAAACGTCAACCATAATATAGTGGTGGATGTTCGTCAACCAAATAGCCAAGCTCGGTATCGCGGGTACCGCCCGGGTAGATGGGTGGCCGCTGCCGAAGTTCTCAGTGTCCGGATAGCTTGTTCATAGCCTCGGCCGGTGCCGCAGTCGTATGGTTGCAGCAGCGGGTAGGGCGATGGTGGAGGAGCAGCGCGGGTGTTTCGAGAAGGACCGGGATCGCGTACTCCGAAACGAACCACGGGTCGCGGTGCGATGGCCGGGGTCATGGTCGGTGGCATCCCGTTCCTGCGCACCGGAAACGGACCACCGCTGGTGTTCATTCGCACCTTGACGCCGTCCTGGCAGAATCCACGCGGTCTGCGGGCTTGGGCGGAGCGGCGGATGCTCAAATCGGCGGCCCGCACGCACTCTGTATATGCGCTCGGACGCAGCGGGGAATTGCCCGACCAGCTGTCCATGGCCGATTTCGCCGCGCAGTACGCCGGCGCCATCCAGGACCATTTCGGCATGGCCGTGCCCGTTATCGGCTGGTCCACGAGCGGCGCCATCGCGCTGCAACTCGCGGCCGACCACCCCGAGGTGGTGGAGAGACTGGTCGTGATCGCCGGTGCTGCCCGGCTGAGCGAGACCGGCCGCCGGATGCAGTCGCGCTATACCAGGCGGCTGATTCGCGGGGACCGGGCCGCCGCGAGCGAGATGGTGCCGCAGGTATACCGGTCCAAACTGTCGCGATGGGTGGTGTCGGTCATGCTCGCCAGTACCCCGGCCGCCCCGGACTCACACGGTCTGGTTGTCATGCTGGATGCCGAAGATCGTTTCGATCTGACCCCCCGGCTGGCCGAGGTCACCGCGCAAACGCTTGTCATCGGGGGAGGTCGGGATGTGTTCTACCCTCCGGAGCTGACCCAGATCACCGCAGATGGGGTGCGTGATGGGCGCAGGATCCTCTATCCATACCGCAAGCACCACCAGATCGCGGTTGGCGCCAGGTTCCGCGCGGACCTCGCCGGGTTCCTCACCGCCGGTCGGTGAGCGGCATGGTCGACCTGCCGTATCGTCGCATCCACGATTTGCGGGTGCACGGGCCGATGCCGTAGCCTCAAAGAAGCCACAGACCGCCGGTTGTTGCGTTGCCCGGAAACGAGCAGTGCATCGAAGGTTCTCGCAGGAGAACGGCCGGCGCAGGTATGAAGTTTCATGTTGACAGGCGATTCGATGATCGAGCTTGTCGAGATACGCTCCGTGCCTTGTGCCGGAGCTTTTTTCATGCTTGCCGGCGGCTCTGGCAGTGCGATGCATCCGTATCGCACTACGAAATGTAAGGAGTGCCATGGCGAACAAGGAAGCTGCGGTCGCCGAGCTTACGGAGAAATTCCAGAGCTCGACCGCCGTTCTGCTGACCGAGTATCGCGGTCTCACCGTTGCCCAGCTCAAGCAGCTGCGCAACGACATCAGTGGGAACGCAACATACGCCG
>JBDTDV010000043.1:0-11519 GCA_039922875.1 Microbacteriaceae bacterium | reverse complement strand
CCTGATACATGTTGTAAGGCTGGTATCAGGGGACACGGTGAAACACCGTGAGAATGCTTGCGTCCACTATGTGGTTCTCGATCTACGGTCGGGAACCAAACAATCACCATGATTGTTTGAAACCTTGTGATACAGATCAAAAGTGTTTCGGCGGCCATAGCGAGAGGGAAACGCCCGGTCACATTCCGAACCCGGAAGCTAAGACTCTCTGCGCCGATGGTACTGCAGGGGGGACCCTGTGGGAGAGTAGGACACCGCCGGACTTCTTTTACGAAATGGCCACCCAGCTTTGGGTGGCCATTTCGCGTTAAGCGCGTCGTGCGCTGAGCACATTTACATACGAGCTGAGCACGTTTTTACAACAGCAGCCGGAGCAGGAGAAGCAGCCGTGGGCACACCACCATCCGGATCCACTCCGTCCCGGGGTGACCGCTTCGATCGGAACCAGAAGCGCTCCCATGCCCCGCGGGCCGGGGCTAACCGGCGACCGCAACCCGAGAAGAAGCTCTGGACGCGCGCCGGCCAGCCTGCCAGGGGGGACCGGGACGCGCACCGCGTTGAGCGGGAGCTGACCGAGGCGGAGAAACTGGCTCACGAATTGCGCTCGGTTCGTCCGCGACACGACGATCCGGAGATCCCCGACGACGTCCAGGCGAGCGAGCTGGACCGGGTCGCCCGTAACGAGCTGAAGACGCTGAGCAAAGACAATGCCGAGGGGGTCGCCCAGCATCTGGTGATGGCGGCGCGGCTGATCGACGAAGACCCCGACCTCGCGCACCGGCACGCGTTGTCGGCAGCCCGCAGGGCCGGTCGGATCGCGATCGTTCGGGAGACGCTGGCGATCACCGCCTATCGCATCGGCGATTTCGCCCTGGCGCTGCGGGAGTTGCGCACCTATCGACGGATCTCCGGGCACGACGACCAGCTTCCGCTGATGGTGGACAGCGAGCGCGGCGTCGGCCGGCCGGACCGCGCGCTGGAGTTGGGTCGCTCGGTACCGCACTCCACGCTGTCGCCGGCCGTGCAGGTCGCCCTGGCCATCGCGATGTCGGGGGCCAGATTGGACCTCGGTCAGCCCGATGCTGCCCTGGCGGAACTGGAGATCCCGCAGCTGGACCCGGATCGCGCCTTTGACTGGAGCCCCGACCTTTTCTACGCCTACGCCGAGGTGTTGGATGAGCTCGACCGTGCCGCCGACGCGGCACTCTGGCGCGACCGGGCGGTACGCGCAGAGCACGCTCTGGGCACCGCGATCGAGGACGACGTGATGGAAATCGTCGAGGAGGATGATGACCAGGCACGGTGAGACGCCGCTGGATGGTGCCGACCTGGTCCTGGCCGACCTGGACGGTGTCGTTTACCGGGGCCGGCTGGCTATTCCGCATGCCGTGGAGAGTCTGAACCAGGTCGCCGAGTCGATACCGGTCGGCTACCTCACCAACAACGCGTCCCGCACCGTGGACACGGTGGCAGCGCAACTGCGTGCCTTCGGCCTTCGGGTGCGACCGGCGGAGATCGTCAGCTCACCCCAGGCCGCAGTACGACTGCTTTCGGGGCTGGTCGCACCAGAGTCGCTGATCTTCGTGCTGGGCGGGGAGGGTCTGGTCGAGGAATTGCACAAAGCCGGCTACCCGGTCACCCGTTCGGCCGATGACGGGCCCGCCGCCCTGGTGCAGGGGTTCTCGCCGGATATCGGCTGGCGCGACTTAGCCGAGGCGGCGTTCGCGCTGCAGTTCGCACAGCGCACGAACCCAGCCGGTATCCCCTGGGTAGCCACAAACACCGACTGGACGCTCCCGGTGGAGCGCGGCATCGCACCGGGTGCCGGCACCCTGGTCTCGGCCGTGCACAGCGCCGTCGGCCGGCTCCCGGTCGTAGCGGGAAAGCCGGAAGCAGCGATTTTCGACGAGGCCCGCAGCCGATTCGGCGCCAGCAGTCCGCTCTTCATCGGCGACCGGCTGGACACCGACATCCTCGGCGCCAACAGGGCAGGCATGGCTGCCGCGATGGTCTTGACCGGTGTGGACGGGGCCAAGCAATTGCTGGCGGCCAACGCCGAGTCGCGCCCTCGGTACATCCTCGAGGATCTGCGCGGGCTGCACCATCGGTATCCGGATACCGGGTTCTCCCGCGACCGTGGTACGGCGACGGTGGGCCGCTCGGCGGTTAGGATCACCGCAAACGCCGTGGAGATCGCTCGGGAGGGCGAGGGCGGCATCGATCTGCTGCGCGCCGCGTGCGCGGCGATCTGGGCATCCGGCAAGCAGATTTACGCTCTGACCGTGCCAGAGCGGCTCTTCGAATGAGGATTCGGGTAGCTTAGGCCGCATGGATGTCGAGGAAAGTGTTGATCAGCCGATTGATCACGCCGAGGACGGCGAACTCGTCTCCCGCCTGCGCGTGATCCAAGAGCAGCCGCTGGCCGACCGGGCCAGCGCGTACGGGCTGCTGTACCAGGATCTGCAGAGCCGGCTGGAGGGCGCAGACCCATCGTGAACGACAAGCGGGCCGGCACCACCCGTGTCGATACCGCCCTCGTCGAGCGCGGGCTGGCGCGCTCCAGGAGAGTCGCAGCCCGGTTGATCGCCGAAGGGGTGGTCAGCGAGGCTGGCACGCAGGTGCTCAAACCCTCGCAGCGGGTACGCGACGACCAGCAATTGGTCGTCACGGCCGGCGATCGGTACGTCAGCCGCGCCGCCCACAAGCTGATCGCGGCGCTGGACGCCTTCCCCGTGCCGACCGACGGCGTGCTCGCACTGGATCTCGGTGCGTCGACCGGCGGCTTCAGCCAGGTGCTCCTGGAGCGTGGTGCGGCGCGAGTGATAGCGGTCGACGTCGGGCACGGGCAGCTGAGTTCCACGCTGGTCGGCGAACCGCGGCTGATTTCGATCGAGGGGTTCAACGTTCGCTATATGACCCGGGCGTCGCTGACTGCGGCATCCGGCGTCGACGTCTGCCCCACCCTGGTGGTGGGAGATCTCTCCTTCATCTCGTTGATCACCGTGCTCCCGGCCATCCGCGCGGTCGCGCCGGCGGGGGCCGATGTCATCCTGCTGGTCAAACCGCAGTTCGAGGTGGGCCGAACCCGGGTGGGCGAGGGAGTGGTGCACTCACCCGTCTTGCGCGCCGATGCCGTCTCCTCTGTGGTCTGGGCCGCCTGGGATCTGCACCTTGGAACCGCCGGAATGTGTGCCTCACCGATCGTCGGCACGCATGGGAATCAGGAGTATTTGGTCTGGTTGAGCGCAGACGGTGGCACGGATCCGACACAATGGAGAGACCGGATCACCACAATGGTTGGAGCGTGACGCGCATGGCTGCCCTTCCGCGTTACATTCTTGTCGTCGCGCACACCGGGCGCGAGGACTCCTTGGCCGCCGGTGTTGCGGTGTGTACCCAGCTGATCGAGGCCGGCGCCACCCCCGTGCTCAGCGCGGACGAGCGTCTGGACCTCCTGGCCTACGCGCCGACCCTCGGGGCCGTCGCCATCCTGGGCGAAGACGTCGCCACGTCCGCCCTGGAACTGGTCATCGTGGTCGGCGGGGACGGCACCATCCTGCGCGCCGCCGAGCTCGTCCGGGGCTGCTCCGCCCCGCTGCTGGGGGTGAACCTCGGTCACGTCGGATTCCTCGCCGAGAGCGAGCGGGACGACCTCCCGGCTGCGGTCGGCCGGGTGCTGGAGCGCGACTACGTGGTGGAAGAGCGGATGACCCTGTCCGTGCGGGTCAAGGTGGACTCCCACGTGGTCTACGAATCCTGGGCGCTGAACGAGGCCACCGTCGAAAAGGCCAGCCGCGAACGGATGCTCGAGGTCGTCATCGAGGTCGACGCCCGACCGCTGTCCTCGTTCGGCTGCGACGGAGTGGTGATGTCCACCCCGACCGGTTCCACCGCATATTCATTCTCAGCCGGCGGGCCGATCGTCTGGCCGAGCCTTGACGCACTGCTTCTGGTGCCGCTGAGCGCGCATGCCCTGTTCGCCCGCCCGCTGGTGGTCGGTCCGGAATCGTCGCTCGCCGTCGAGGTGCTCGACCGCGCCGGTGGGTCCGGAATCCTGTGGTGTGACGGTCGCCGCGCGCACGACCTGCCCCCGGGGGCGCGGGTGATCGTACGCCGGTCCCCGGTCCCGGTGCGGCTGGCCAGACTGCACACCGGGCCGTTCACCGACCGATTGGTGCGCAAATTCCAGCTCCCGGTCAACGGCTGGCGCGGCCCGGAGGGCGTGGAGTGACCTCTACGGTCCGGGATGCCGTTGCCGAAGAGGCAGTGATCGAGGAGATCGCCATCCGCGACCTCGGCGTGATCGCCGAAGCCACCCTGGTGCTCGGCCCCGGATTCACCGCGCTGACCGGGGAGACCGGCGCCGGCAAGACCATGGTCGTCTCCGCGCTCGGGCTGCTGCTTGGCGAACGAGCAGACGCCGGCAGCGTTCGCCAGGGCAACCGGCAGGCCTGGGTGGAGGGCCGCTGGCGGGTCCCCGAGAACGGACCGGTCGCCGAGCGGGTCAGGGACGCCGGCGGTGAACTTGACGAGGGCGAGCTGCTGCTGAGTAGATCGGTCTCGGCGGAGGGGCGCAGCCGAGCGGTCGTCGGCGGGCGCGGTGCCCCGGTCGGGGTACTGGGCGAACTGGGCCGCCACCTTGTGGTCGTGCACGGGCAGTCCGAGCAGACCAGATTGCGGTCGTCCACAGCGCAGGGAGAGGCGCTGGACCGGTATGCCGGGCCGGAGCTGGAACAGGCGCTAGCCGAGTACGGTGCGCGGTACCGGCAGTGGCGCGAGCATCGGGCCGAGTTGGCCGAACTCAGCGACGACCGGGACCGGCGCCGGCGCGAAGCAGAGGATTTACGCGAGGCGATGGCCGAGATCGAGGCGGCTGACCCGCAGCCGGGCGAGGACGAGGCTCTCACGGTGCGGGCGGAACGACTGACCAACCTGGAGGAGCTCCGGCTGGCCGCAGCCGAGGCGCGCGAACTGGTTTCCGCGGAGCAAGCCGACGCCCACGACGTGATCGCGCTCCTGGAGACCGCCCGCCGGCTCCTGGAGCGCGCGGGAGAACACGACCAGGCCCTGGTCGAGATCGGGCAGACTCTGGCCGAGGCCGGCTATCTGGTAGCGGATGCCGCGGGCAGCCTGTCCAGCTATCTGGCCGGACTGGACGCGGACGGCGCCAGGGAGCTGGAGCGCCTGCAGGAGCGCCGGGCAGAGCTGGGTACCCTGACCAGAAAATACGGTCCCACCCTGGACGAGGTGCTGGGGCGGTTCGCCAGCGGCGGCGCCCGGCTGCTGGAGCTTGACGGGGACAGCGATCGGATCGATTACCTCACGCTCGCTATCGAGGACGACGCGCGTGAGGTGGCCGCACTGGCGGCATCCGTATCGAAACTCCGTCGGGAAGCCGGGCAGCGCCTCGGCGCCGCGGTGACCGCGGAACTTGCCGCGCTCGCCATGCCCGATGCCCGGGTGATCGTCGAGGTCACCGACCGCGGCGAGTACACGGCGTCTGGCAGCGACCAGGTGGCCTTCCAACTGCAACCGCACGCCGCAGCGGAACCCCGACCGCTTGGCCGCGGCGCCTCCGGCGGCGAGCTCTCCCGGGTGATGCTCGCGATCGAGGTGGTGATCGCCGCGGGTGATCCGGTGCCGACTTTCGTCTTCGATGAGATCGACGCCGGAGTCGGCGGGGCAGCGGCCATCGAGATCGGGCGGCGACTGTCCCGGCTGGCCCAGAGCGCGCAGGTTATCGTGGTCACCCACCTGGCGCAGGTGGCCGCATTCGCCACCAACCACCTCAGCGTGGTCAAGGACAGCGACGGAGCGGTGACCGCCTCCAGCGTGCGTCAGCTGCACGGTCCGGACCGGGTCGCCGAAATGGCCAGGCTCCTGTCTGGGCTGCCCGATTCGGCAAGCGGACTTGCTCACGCCAGGGAACTCATCGAAATGGCACATCGGGATGATAGGGTGAAAGCCCGTGGTCACAGTAAATAACACGGACAGGTCGAACAGCTCAAAACACATCTTTGTGACCGGTGGTGTCGTTTCCTCGCTAGGCAAGGGACTGACCGCCGCTAGCCTCGGCAACCTTCTGACCGCCCGCGGACTGCATGTGGTGATGCAGAAACTCGACCCGTATCTGAACGTGGACCCCGGCACCATGAACCCGTTCCAGCATGGCGAGGTCTTCGTCACGGATGATGGTGCTGAGACCGATCTGGATATCGGCCACTACGAGCGGTTTCTGGACATCAACCTGGATCAAGCCGCCAACGTCACCACCGGCCAGATCTATTCGACGGTGATCGCCAAGGAGCGCCGCGGCGAATATCTGGGCGACACCGTGCAGGTCATTCCACACATCACCGACGAGATCAAGCACCGGATGCGCCTGCAGGCCGAGGCCGACCCGAGGCCGGATGTGATCATCACCGAAATCGGTGGCACCGTCGGCGACATCGAATCCCAGCCGTTTCTGGAGGCGGCCAGGCAGGTGCGGCACGAGCTGGGCCGGGACAACTGCTTCTTCGTGCATGTCTCCTTGGTGCCGTACATGAACGCATCGGGGGAGCAGAAGACCAAACCGACCCAGCATTCGGTTGCGGCGCTGCGCTCCATCGGCATCCAGCCCGATGCGCTGGTGCTGCGCAGCGATCGGCCGGTCTCCGAATCCAACAAGCACAAGGTCGCGCTGATGTGCGACGTGCAGGAATCGGCTGTTGTCAATGCCGTGGACGTACCGAGCATTTACGAGATCCCCACCATGTTGCACGAGCAGAAGCTCGACAGCTACATCATCGATCAGCTCGGCTTGCCGGCCGGACCGGTCGACTGGTCCGGCTGGCAGGAACTTCTCGCGTCGGTGCGCGACCCGAAGCACGAGGTGACCATCGGCTTAGTCGGCAAATACGTCGATCTACCCGACGCGTACCTCTCGGTTACCGAGGCGCTGCGGGCTGGAGGCTTCGCCAATCACGCCAAGGTCACCCTGAAATGGATCACCTCAGACGACTGCGCGACCGAGGCCGGCGCCGCCAGGGAACTCTCGGACGTTGACGGGATCTGCGTCCCCGGCGGATTCGGGGTCCGCGGAATCGAGGGCAAAGTCGGCGCGCTACGGTTCGCCCGCGAGAACGGCATCCCCACCCTTGGCCTGTGCTTGGGGTTGCAGTGCATGGTGATCGAGTACGCCAGGAACGTAACCGGACTGGACGGGGCGTCGTCCTCGGAGTTCGACCCGGACACCGTCTACCCGGTGATCGCCACCATGGCCGAGCAAGTGGAGATCATCGCCGGCGGCGACCTGGGCGGAACGATGCGGCTCGGCCTGTACCCGGCCGAGCTGGCTGCCGGCTCGCTGATCGCCGAGCTGTATCAGAGCAGCGAGATCTCCGAGCGGCACCGGCACCGGTACGAGGTGAACAACACCTACCGGAAGCGGGTCGCCGACTCCGGGATGCTGTTCTCCGGACTGTCGCCGGATGGCCGGCTGGTGGAATTCGTCGAGCTGCCCAGGGATCAGCACCCGTATTACGTCGGCACCCAGGCGCACCCGGAGCTGCGCTCGCGGCCGAATCGCTCGCATCCGTTGTTCCGCGGCCTGGTGTCGGCGGCTCTGGACCGCCAGGAGGCCAGCCGCCTGTTCGAGGTGAAAGAGGATGACTGAGCCGAAGGGACTGGCCGACGACCCGCACGAGGTCCCGGTGCTGGCCCACGAGCGGGTATTCGACGGCAAGGTGTGGGACATCGTGCGCGAAGAGTTCCGCTACGGCGACGAAAGCATCGTCCGCGAGTATGTCGACCACACCGGCGCCGTCGCCATTCTCGCGCTCGACGCCAACGGCCAGGTGCTGCTGATCAAGCAGTACCGGCATCCGGTGCGCCGACGCGATTGGGAGATCCCGGCCGGGCTGCTCGACGTGGTCGACGAGGACCCACTTGCCGCCGCAAAGCGGGAACTGGCCGAGGAAGCCGACCTGACTGCCCAGCAGTGGAATGTCCTGGTCGACTTCTATACCTCGCCCGGCGGTAGCAGCGAAGCGATCCGGGTCTATCTGGCCCGCGGACTGCACGCCACCGATGCGCCGTTCGCCCGGCAGGAGGAAGAAGCCGGTATCCAGGTGAAGTGGGCACCGCTGGACGAGGTCGTGGACGCCGTCCTGGCCCGTACCCTGCAGAATCCGTCCCTGGCCATCGGAGTCCTCGCCGCCCAGGCCGCGCGACGGGGCGGCTTCGCCAGTCTCGGCGCCGCAGACGAGCCCTGGGCCAGCCGACCCCGCGCCGGTCAACAGGCCTGACCTCGGCGCCGCCGCCATGACGATCCAGACGGCTGTGGATTCCTACCTTCGGCATGTGTCTCTTGAGCGTGGCTTGGCCGCCAACACGGTTGCCGCGTACCGGCGCGATCTGTGCGTCTACAGCGCCTGGCTGGCCGACCGGGTCGGGCCGGATCCTGCCGGGATCACCCGGCAGCACGTGGTGGAGTTCGTGCGGTATCTGGCCGCGGACTACCCGGTCGGAGAGGCCGCGGCCGACGGCGCGCAGGGCCGGCTGACGGCATCCTCGCTGGCCCGGATGCTGTCCACCGTGCGCGGCTGGCACCGTTTCCTCTTGGAGGAGGGGATCGTATCGGCGGACGTGGCTCACGACATCGCGCCGCCGAAGCTCGGCAGCCGGCTGCCCAAGGCGATTTCGATCCAGCAGGTGAACGCGTTACTGGCCGCAACCGACGGCGACGATGACCGGTCGATCCGAGACAAGGCGCTGCTGGAACTGCTCTATGCCACCGGCGCCAGGGTGAGCGAGGCAGTCGGACTCAACGTCGACGATGTCATCGACGCCGAGATGATTCGTCTGATGGGCAAGGGCGGCAAGCAGCGGATGGTGCCGCTCGGCAGCTACGCCAGGCGTGCGATCGACGCGTACCTCGTGCGGGTGCGGCCGAAACTGTCCCCGCGCGCAAAGGCCACGCCGGCCCTGTTCCTGGGGTTACGCGGCCAGCGGGTCTCAAGGCAGAACGCCTGGCTGATCATCCGAGCCGCAGCCGACAAGGCGAAACTCGGCATCGATATATCGCCGCACACCCTGCGGCACTCCTTCGCCACGCACCTGTTGGCCGGCGGCGCAGATGTTCGCGTGGTTCAGGAACTGCTGGGGCATTCCTCCGTCGCAACGACCCAGATCTACACCCTGGTCACCGCAGACACCCTGCGGGACATGTACACCACCGCGCACCCGCGTGCCCGATATCCTTCGGCCGCGGCCGACTCCGAGCCGGATTCGGCGCCATGACGAGCCCACTGCGGGCAGTTGCGGCGGTGCGGTGGGGTTGAGCGTGACGTGATCGATAGACTCGACACGGCACCGAGGAAAGGGAGCGAGGAATTCGCCCGTGACGCGCAAGAAGATCGATATCGCAGAACTCCCCGGCTTCGACGACACGGTACGGTTGGGACCGACCGGCCGACCGATACGTGCCTTCCCGCAACCCAAGAAACTCAAGTCACATGGGCCGGCCCGGATCATCGCGCTGTGCAACCAAAAGGGCGGAGTCGGTAAGACCACCACCAGCATCAGCCTCGGCGCAACGTTGGCCGACTACGGCCGGCGGGTGCTGGCCGTCGACTTCGATCCGCAGGGTGCTCTCTCGGCTGGCCTGGGCATCCAGACTCACGATGTGCCGACCATTTATGACCTGTTGCTCTCCGGCCGAACAGATCCGGCCGAGGCGATCCAACACACCAAGGTGCCCGGGCTTGACGTGATCCCGGCGAACATCGATCTCTCCGCCGCCGAAGTGCACCTGGTGAACGAGGTGGCCAGGGAGCAGATCCTGTCGCACGTGCTGCGGAAGGTCAGCGCAGACTACGACGTCATCCTGATCGATTGCCAACCGTCTCTTGGCATCCTGACCGTCAACGCGCTCACCGCCAGCCACGGTGTGCTGATCCCGCTGGAATGCGAGTTCTTCGCGTTGCGCGGTGTGGCGTTGCTGATCGAGACCATCGACAAGGTGCGCGAACGGCTGAACCCGGCAATCGCATTGGACGGGATCGTGGCGACCATGTACGACTCGCGTACCCTGCACTCCCGCGAGGTGCTCGAGCGGGTTGTCGACGCGTTCGGCGACACGGTGCTGGAGACGGTCATCTCCCGCACGGTGAAGTTCCCGGATGCCAGCGTCTCCGGGGTTCCGATCACCCAGTTCGCACCAGAGCATCCGGCGGCGGAGGCGTACCGGCAGCTGGCCAGGGAACTGATCGCCCGTGGTGCCGTCGCGTAACGGCCGCCCTGAGGCTGATGCCGCAGCCTCGGTCGCCGGGCTCGGCGACGTGCCGACCGCCTTCTCGGTCGACCTCGGAAATTTCCAGGGTCCATTCGACCTGCTGCTCAGCTTGATTGGCAAACACGAACTCGATATCACCGAGATCTCCCTGAGCACCGTGACAGACGAATTCATCGCCTATCTGGGTGCCTTGGAATCCGCGGATGAGCTCGAAACTGCCACCGAGTTCCTGGTCGTGGCCGCCACCTTGTTGGATCTGAAAATCGTCGGCTTGCTGCCGCAGGGCGAACTCGTCGACGCGGAGGATGTCGCCCTGTTGGAGGCGCGCGACCTGCTGTTCGCCCGGCTGCTGCAATACCGGGCGTTCAAGGAGTCCGCCGCCTGGTTCCGGGGCCGATTGCAGGCCGAGGCGGCCCGGCATCCTCGGTCGGTGCGCCTGGAGGACAAGTACCGAAAACGCACGCCCGATCTGGTCTGGACGACCACCCCGGGCGACTTCGCCGCGCTCGCCGCCCTGGCGTTGGCGCCGCGGGAAATCCCGACCGTGGGGCTGGAGCACTTGCACGCGCCGCTGGTCAGCATCCGGGAGCAGGCGGCGATCGTGGTCAGCCTGTTGCGCTCGGGCCGGTCGCTGAGCTTTCGACAGCTGATCGCCGGTTCCACGCAGAAGGGCATCGTGGTCGCCCGGTTCCTGGCCGTGCTGGAGCTGTACCGCCGTTCGGCCGTGTCGTTTGACCAACTTGAACCGCTGGGCGAGCTGACCGTGCGCTGGAGTGCGCAGAACTGGTCGTCGGAGAGCCTGGCTAATCTAGGAGCGGACTATGACATCTGAAACTGCGACATCTGAGACGGCGACGATTTCCACCGAACGCGCCATCGAGGCCATTCTGATGGTCGCCGACGAGCCGCAGTCCCTGGTCGCGCTGGCCAGTGCGCTGGGGGTGCCGGTGCCGGCGGTGCGACAAAGCCTGGAGCGCCTGGTCGCCGATTATGACGGCGTCGATGGCGGCATCCGGCGCGGCTTTGAACTGCGTGAGACCGGGGGAGGCTGGCGCATCTACGTGCGGGAAGCCTATGACCGGGTGGTGTCCGACTTCGTGCTGGATCAGAACCCGACCCGGTTGTCACAGGCCGCGCTGGAGACCCTCGCCGTGATCGCCTACAAGCAGCCGATCAGCCGCGGTTCGATCGCCGCGATCCGCGCGGTCAACGTCGACTCCGTGGTGCGCACGCTGCTGGGCCG
>JBDTDV010000042.1:0-44335 GCA_039922875.1 Microbacteriaceae bacterium | reverse complement strand
ATCACCTGGAATCCGCGCGTCCTGGCCACCGCGGCAACGGCGCTGGCCAGAGCCATGTAGAACGAGTTCGTCAGGTCGGCGGTGATCAGCCCGATGGTCCTGGTCGGCCCACCTGCCCGCAAGCTCGCCGCGACACCGTTGCGACGGAAGCCGAGCTTATGGATCGAGGCGAACACCTTCTCGGCCAGGGCAGGGTCGACGGTGCTGACGTCGTTCACCACCCGAGAGACGGTTTTCAGGCTGACACCGGCGTCTGCCGCGACGTCATTCATCGTCGGCCGGCCGGCATCGTGGATGCGCACCATCCCCTCGTTACAGGGCTGGCGGACGGCAGAGCAGGATTTCACCCTGACCGGATGTGCTCAGCAGGCCCGCCGCGTACGGCACCACGATCGTGGCGCCCCGGTCCACCTCGAGCACGCGCCCCGAGGCGGACTCGAGTTGAAGCGGACCCTCGGTGACTATGGCCACCGCAAAGCCCCGTCCCAGCTCACTCTGCCCGGAAACCCGATAGCGCCCGAGCCGGAAATAGTCGGCCGAGGTGGGCGCCAACACCGATTCACCGTGTCCGCCCGAGGTGATCAGTGCCGAGATCATCGCCTCGGAACGGCCGCGCACCTCGACCGCGCCGAGGGCGGTCTCAAAGCCCAGTCCAAGATGCCCGTCGGCTCGGCCGTCGAGCTCGAAATCGCGCCATTCCAGCAGGATCGACAGGTCTTCCGGCTCCTGCACCTCGGCGACGAAGGTGTCCTCGCCGATGGCGTGCAGCACTCCGGCTGGAACGTACACGGTGTCGCCGGGTTCCACCCGACGGCGGTGCAGCAGCGACAGAAGCGTCTCGATGTCCTGACTTTCGACCAGCGCCAGCAGCCGTACCGGGTCGATGTCTTCTTTCAGGCCCAGGTACACGTCGCCGCCGTTCAGGATGTACCAGGCCTCCGCCTTTCCATGCGGGCGCGCCAGCAGCCGAAGCGCAAACTCGCTGTCTGGATGGGCATGAACCGGCAGCCGTTGACCGGCGTGCAGCAGTTTCACCAGCAACTTGGTATCCGTGCCGTACCGATCCACGTGTTCCGCGCCCAGCCAGGACACCGGGTCAGCCGCGATCTCATCCCGCAGCAGGCGACCGGTCGGCAACGCGGTGAGGCCGAGCTCCGGATGCCCGGCCATGGTCGTGGTCGAGGCGATCCAGTCCTCCGGCACCCGATCGCTCGTGCTCGGCTGGCCGCGGAACTGCGCGATCCGGCTCCCGCCGAGGTAGAACCGGTCTGCAGGCTGGTTAGCCGGCAACACGATGGGCTCCATAACTGTCCCTCTCTCTCGTTTGGTCGTTCTCGTCACAGGTTGGTCCGCGGCCGGCGCCAGCCGGGCGATGCGGGCACCGAGCTCAGAGTCGATCGACGAAACCGCCTCCAGCGTGGTCGATCGTCCGGCGATCAGGGCAGCGGCGCAGGCACCGGCGAGTCTCATCGTCTCATCCGGGTTCAGTGCCAGCCAGAGACCGTAGATCAGTCCGGCGGTTGCCGCGTCGCCGGCACCATTTGTCGTGACGGCCTCGGCGACGAGCATCGGCTGCTGCCACAGCCGGCGATCGGCCCAGGACCCGGGCAGTCCGGCCAGCACTGCACCCCCGGCCGAGAGCCGGTCTGCGCCCGCGGTGCGCAGGTACATGCCGGCTGCGCCGGCGGAGATTGCCACGACGGCGACGCCGGCGGCGATGAAGTCCTCGGCCAGGCGCTCGACGAGCTCGGTCGAAAAGCCCTGCGTGAAACCCAGCACCGATCGCAAATCGTCAAAACTCGGCGTGAAGATATCGACCAGGGGAAGCACCGCGGCGAAAATTGCCGCCCAGTCCAGCGCTGCGACGTCGGAGCGCGGGTCGACGACCGCGAGGTCGAGCGAGGTGGTGACGCCGGCATCCCGCGCGCGGCCGAAGAGGCGGCTCATCGGCAGCCCGTTCTCGGTGAGCATCCGAGCCAACAGCGGCGGGTAGCCCAGATGCAGCAGCGCGGCTCCATCGAGTTCGACACCGGTGCCGTCGAACTCGACGTTCGCGCCGGGGTGGTGCCAGAGCGTGCGGTCCGCCCCGCCCGGCTCAAGAACCAGGCTGTAGGAGGTGGCCGCGTCCTGTGCCATGGTCAATCCGTCGGTATTGAGCCCTCGGCGCTGGAACACGTTCCGGACCACCGAGCCGAGCTGGTCGTCTGCGACGGTGGCCACCAGGCGCACCGGGGCGCCCAGGTCGGCCAGGTCTCCGCCGGTGTTGCCGACACAACCACCGATTGTCATGGCGGCCGGACCGATTTCGATGAGTTCGCCCGGCTGCATCGCGATCTCCGGCGGAAGCGAGGGCAGGATGTCGACGCAGACATGACCGGAGACGACGATGTGACCCACCCGGTTCCTCCTTAGGTGCGAAATTGATAACTACGAAATCGATGTCGACGCGTGCGTCGAGACGAGAAGTGGCGAAACAACAACCTAGACAACGTTGTCTCGTGGTCGCTAGTCTGGCACGAGTCGGGCTTCAGGGGAATACTGTCCCGAAGGTTCCCCGATGGTCCCCGAAGAAAAGGAATCACCGTGTCGCTGTATCGCCTGAACAGGCTCTTCAATTCGCAGTCCGGGCGCGCCCTCGATGTGGCCGTCGATCACGGCTTTTTCGGGGAGCCCGCGTTCGTGAAGGGTATCGAGAACATGCGCTCCGTGGTCGAGGCCTTGGTAACCGCCGGCCCGGATGCCGTGCAGCTGACGCTCGGTCAGGCACCGTTGTTGCAGTCGATTGCCGGCAAGGCCAAGCCGGCCCTGGTGCTGCGCAGCGATGTGGCCAACGTATATGGCAACCCGCTTGATGCGCATATTTTCAGCCACCATGTCCCGAATGCGATCGAGGAAGCGGTGCGACTGGATGCGGTGGCGGTGTGCGCGAATTTGATGCATCTTCCGGGCCGTCCGGAGATCCGGGAGTCCTGCATCCTGTCGATCATGGCGCTGCGCGCCGAGGCCACGAAATATGGGATGCCGCTGATGATCGAGCCGCTGGTGATGCGGGACAACGCCGAAGCCGGTGGCTACATGGTCGACGGTGACACCGACAAGATCGTCGCCTTGGTCCGCCAGGCCAGGGAGCTGGGGGCCGACCTGATCAAGGCGGATCCAACCGACAATATCGCCGATTATCATCGGGTGATCGAGGTCGCCGGTGATACCCCGTTACTGGTCCGCGGCGGCGGCCGGGTCGATGACCGCACCCTCCTGCAGCGCACCTGGGACGTACTGGCCCAGGGTGCCCGCGGCATCGTCTACGGCCGCAATGTCATTCAGCACGACAAGCCGGTCGGGATCACCCGGGCGCTGATGGCGTTGCTGCACGACGGCGCGTCGGTAGATGCCGCACTCGCGATCGTTGAGGACAGTGCGAAATGAGCGCCAGAGAGGTCAACATTGCCATTGTCGGCGGCGGGTTGATGGGTCGCGAGGTCGCCGCGGCGATTCAGCGCTGGCCGGCCCTGATCGACCACCCGGTGCGGCCGCGCCTGACCGCGGTCTGCGACATCAATCCCGAGGCCCTGGACTGGTTCGATCAGATCGACACCGTGGTCACCAAGGTCACCGACTACCGCGAGCTGCTGGCCGATGACAGCATCGACGTGCTCTACATCGCCGTCAGACACGACCTGCACGAGCGCCTCTACATTGACACCATCGAAGCGGGGAAGGGCCTGCTGGCCGAGAAACCGTTCGGAATCGATAGCAACGCCGCCGACGCGATCCTGGCCGCGGTGCGGGCGCACCCGGAGAGCTTCGTGCGATGCTCCAGCGAGATGCCGTTCTTTCCGGGAGCGCAGTGGGCGATCGACTACGTGCTATCCGGTTCCCTCGGCCGGATCATCCAGGCGCGAAACGCGTTCTTGCACTCTAGCGATCTGGACCTCCGCAAGCCGCTGAACTGGAAACGACAGAATCGCTACTGCGGCGAAGCCGGAGTGATGAACGATCTCGGGCTGCACGTCTGGCACGTGCCGCTGAGGCTGGGTTGGGCACCGGAGCGGGTATACGGCGTTCTGCAAAACATCGTCACCGAACGACCCGGGCCGGACGGCGCTTTGTTGCCGTGCGACACCTGGGACAACGCCGTCATCCATTCCTGGGCGCGGCACCAGGGCGTGGAGTTCCCACTCAGCACCGAGATGAAACGCATCGACCCCGGTCAGAAGAACACCTGGGAATTCGAGGCGATCGGCCTGGACGGCGGCGTGCGGTTCTCGACCAAGAATCCGAAGCGGGTCGAGGTCTTCGCCACGGCGGACGTACCCGGCATCGGTCGGGAGCAGACCTGGCAGCAGTTGGATGCCGGCAGCCAGTCGCTGTGGCCGACGGTCACCGGTGCGAATTTCGAGGCGGGCTTCTCCGATTCGATCCTGCAGATGTGGGCCGCCTACCTCGCCGAGCGCGAGGGCCTTCTCGGCGACCGGTTCGGCTGCGCGCGGCCGGCCGAGGCGGCGGCGACGCACAGCATCTTCGCCGCGGCGATCCGGTCGAACCGCGAGCACACCGCGATCGAACTCTCGGGGGCCGCGGACGGCAGGAGTTAAGACGCGGGCCCGTCGACCACCGGAGGGTCAGCAACACTCAGATAGCGGCGGATGGTGGCGACCACGCCGTCCACGGCTAGCGCGCGCCTGGCCTCCAGGTAAGCGGCCAGGAACCGGTCGTCATCGCCCAGGTCTCCGAAGACCTCGCGCAGCCTCAGGAAGCTGCCGGGATCGGTGGCTTCCCGGCTCACCGCGTCCCGCAACCGGTCCCGGCGCACGTCCTGAATAGCCAACGCGGCGCCATTGTCGTCGGTTCCCTCGATGAATCGAGAGTAGGCCGCGACGATCAGCGCCGAGAGCCGAATTGCTCCGGTGCCGGCCAGCTGCGCCCGAATCACCGGGAGCAGGAATTTCGGGATCCGCTCCGATCCATCGACCACCAGCCGGGCGAGGGTGTCCTGAATCACCGTGCTGGCAAAACGTTGCAGGAGCTGCTGTTGGTACTCGGCGAGGTCGATGCCCGGCACGGGGCCTAGCGTCGGCGCGGCCTCCTCAGCCATATACCGCAAGAGGAATGCGCTGAACAACGGATCCTGGCACACCTCGTGCACGTAGTCGAAGCCGGCGAGCAGGCCGAGATGGCCGATGGCCTGGTGCGAAGCATTCAGCAGGCGCAACTTCATCAGCTCATACGGCTCGACGTCGGCCACCAACTGCACGCCGACCTGCTCCAGCGGTGGCCGGCCCAGGGTGAACGTGTCTTCCAGCACCCACTGCACAAAAGATTCGGAGACGACCGGCCACTCGTCGACGACGCCCAGCCGCCGCGTCACCTCGGCCCGGCCCTGGTCGGTGGTCACCGGGGTGATCCGGTCGACCATCGAATTCGGGAACGCCACCTGCGCGGCGATCCAACGCTCCAGTTCGGGGTCTTTCAACGCGGCGTAGGACCTCAAGGCCACCCTGGCGATCGCCCCGTTGCCCTGGATGTTGTCGCACGACATCACTGTGAACGCGGGGATACCGCGATCGCGACGCACGCGTAGACCTTCGGTGATCAGGCCGAACACGGTTTCCGGAACAGCACCCGGTTCAAGGTCGTGCACGGTGCCCGGGCTGTCGGCCTCGAACTCCCCGGTCGCGTCGTTGACGCCGTAGCCGCCCTCGGTGATTGTGAGTGACACGATCCGAGTGTCCGGGTCGGCGAGGGCCTCGATCACCGCCTGCGGATCATCCGGCGCGAAGAGATATCGAACGATCGACCCGATCACCCGTGCATCGACGCGACCGTCGGGATGCGTGACCAACAGCGTGTAGAGGTTGTCCTGTTCGGTGAGCACGTCGCGCATCGCGGCGTCGCCTGGCAGGATCCCGACGCCGCAGATGCCCCAGCCGTCGCCGAGCCCCGCGGTCAGGAGCCGATCGATGAACATCGCCTGGTGCGAGCGGTGGAACCCTCCGACGCCGAAATGGACGATACCCGTGCGGATGCCGGACCGATCGTAACCGGGAACGGCTATCGCCTCCGGGAGTCGATCAAGGGTCGAGGTGCTCAACCGGACCATGCTGTCCTCTCACGTCGTCAGCGGAAACCGGTGATGGCCCCGGCCAGGATCAGCCGGGGCCACCGTGGGATGAGATCACCTAGCAGCTGGACTTGTAAACGTAGTCCTTGCCGGTGGTGTCCAGGTTGTCCTTGGTGATGACCTGGAATCCGGTCTGGATCTTCTTCTTCACCTCGGTGCCCTTGAGCGCGGCGACGGCCTGTTGCACGCCGTCGGTGCCGATCAATGCCGGCTGCTGCGCAACCAGGGCCTGAACGGTGCCTTCCTGCAATTGCTTCACCTGAGCGGGCCCGGCATCGAATCCGACGATGGAGAGCTTGCCCTGGTCGCCAGCCTGCCGCACACCGGTCGCTGTACCTTCGGCGGCGAAGAGGTTCGTCGCGAAGATGCCGATGATGTCGGGGTCCTTCGACAGCGCGGCCGTGACCAATCCGGCCGCTACGGCCGGGTCGTTGTGGCTGTACTGCACGCCGAGGTAGTTGAACTTGGAGTCGGCGGCGGCGGCCTCTTTGAAGCCATCGACCCGGGCGTCTGTGGTGGAGATGCCGGGGTCAACCGAGATCACCAGCACCTTGCCGCCATCGGGGTGCTGCTCCTTGATGGCCTTGAACGCCTCGGCGCCGCCGCCCTTGTTGTCGGATGAGATCTGTGAGACGGCGAATGACGGATCGCTGACGGTGGTGTCCACCAGGACGACCTTGATGCCGGCGGCCGCGGCCGCCTTCAGCGGCGCCTCCATGGCGGTGACGTCGGTGGGGGCGACCAGGATGGCGTCCGGCTTAGACGCGACAACCGAGTCGACGATCGGCTTCTGCAGGGTCGGGTCGAACTTCGCAGGACCCTGCGTGTTGACGGTGACACCCTCCTTCTTCGCCTCAGCCTGGATGCCGCACTCCATAGTGATGTAAAACTCATCGCCGGCGACCCCCTGGATGAATGCCAGCTTGTAATTGCCCGCCTTCGCGGAGTCGCTACTGCTGGAACCTCCACCGCCTGACGCGCAGGCGGTCAGCGTGAGCGCGGCGACCGCGCCGACGGCAAGAAGTGAGGCGAAATGACTCTTCGACTTCATGATGATGCTCCTCTGTGTTCTTAGGACGGAATGTGTTTCGTTCTTAGGACGGAACCTGTTTGGTGCTTTTTCATGCGGAATATCGATGCAAAGACGGCGCTATCACTCCCCTCCGCTCTTGAGTTTGGCTTTGGCGGCCCTTCGCTTGGCGCCCGAGCCCCGGGTCGCGGCTGCCCTCCGGCGCTGGTCGATATAGACCGCAATAATCAGCACGGCGCCGACCGCAACCTGTTGCCAGAACGGTTGCACCCCAACGATGACGAAGCCGTTCTGCAGCACCGCGGGGATGAACAACCCGATCACCGTGCCGAAAATGGTGCCGATGCCACCGAAGAGGCTGGTGCCTCCGATGACGACCGCGGCGATCACGTTCAGGTTGGTCTGAGATTGGCCGGCGATCGCCGTGGTGCCGTACTGCGACAGCGACAGGATGCCGGCAAAACCGGAGAGCCCGCCGGCCAGCATGTAGATGGAGATCAAATGCCGATCGACCTTGACACCGACCCGACGCACCGCCTCTTCGTTCGAGCCGATGGCGAAGGTGTACAGACCGAACCGGGTCTTGTGCAGGATGATTCCGAAGATCACCAGAAACACCAGCGCGATCAGAGAGATCAGCGGCAAGGTGGTGCCGGGCAGATTGCCGTAGCCGATATTGTCCGAAAGGATCGAGGGCACGTCGCGGATGTCGACGCCGCCGGTCAACACCAGCGCGAGCCCAAGGGCGCCGCCGAAGGTACCGAGGGTGACGATCAGCGAGGGAACCTTGGCCTTGGCGACCAGTACGCCATTCAGCCAGCCCCAGGCCAGGCCGCTGAGGGTGGCGGTCAGAAACCCGACGGCTGCGGTCGCTAATCCGTCACCCCCCATCGCGCGCATCGACATCGCCGAGACGACCCCGGAGAACACCAGGATCGAGCCGACGGACAGATCGATACCGGCGGTGACGATGACGAATGTCATCCCGATTCCGAGGATCGCAAGAATCGACATGTTCTGGATGATCAGGCGCACGTTCCCCCAGGCCGGGAACACCGTCGGCGCGAAGGCGGAGAAGGCCAAGAAGATGGCGATCAGGACCAGGAGGATCTGGAACGCCTGCACGCGCACGATCCTGCCGACCGGGCCATCCGGGCCGAAGATGCTGGCTGCCTCGCCGGTGTCGTGGTCCGGGGTCGATTTCAATTCGGTGGTCATCACTTCGTCCCGCCAATCGCACCGGTCATGGCTCCGACAAGTTCTTCCATCGAGGTATCACTGGCCCGGTAGGTGGTGACGTTCCGGCCCAGCCTGAGCACCTGGATCCGATCGGATACCTCCATGACGTGGGGCATCGAGTGGCTGATGAAGACGATGCCGACGCCCTTGTCCCTGACCCGGCGGATCGTCTCCAAAACGTTCTTGGTCTGCACGACGCCAAGTGCGGCCGTCGGCTCGTCGAGGAACACGACCCCCTTGGCCCAGGCAACGGCTCGGGCGATCGCTATCGCCTGGCGCTGGCCACCGGACATGCTGCCGACTGGATCGGAGAGGTTGCGTACCGTGGCGCCCAGATCGTCGAACGCGATTCGAGAACGCGTACGCATCGTCTTATTGTCCAGAAAGCCCAATTTGCCCTGGAACCCGTGCTTGGGGATCTCCCGGCCGAGAAACATGTTCTGCACCGGGTTCAGGTGCGGGGCAAGCGCAAGGTCTTGATAGACGGTTTCGATACCGAGGGCACTGGCCTCGGACGGCGTCGCCAGCGTCACCTCGGTGCCGGCGAACAGGATCTTTCCGGAGTCCAATGACAAGCTCCCGGAAAGCGCCTTGACCAACGTTGACTTGCCCGCTCCGTTGTCGCCGATCAGAGCGACCACCTCTCCGGGGTAGACCTCGAAGTCCACATCGTCCAGCGCGCGCACGTTGCCGAAGCTGCGGGTGATGCCCGTGGCCTGGAGGATCGGCGTCCTGTTCGTCGTCTCACCGATAGTCATCTCACGTCGCTTCCTTCTGTCATCCCGGTCACCGGCTGTCCTTGCTGTCCCTGGGTGTCATTGCTGTCCCCAGGTGTCATTGCGGTCACCGGACAGTCTGTTCGAGTCCCGGCGCGAGGCCCATCGTCAACGAGCGAGACGATCAAATCGGCACGATATCGTGACGCGAACGTGACGTTCGCGTTATCTTGGTCGCTGCCGCCGGCCCAGCGCACGGCATCCGCATGGCTTTTGCCGAATGCCTCGTGGCGGCGCACGAGTCGGTCCAGGCGGAGCTGATCCGGCGCATCCAGGTACCAGACTTCGTCGAGCTGATCGCGAACGCCCGGCCACCCGCCTGCCTCCAGCAGCAGGTAGTTGCCCTCGGTCACCACCAGCGGCGTGGTTGCCGGAACTGCCACGGCGTTCGCGATCGACTCCTCGATCTCACGGTCGAAGACCGGCGCATAGACGATTCCTGGCACTTTGGACCGGAGCCGGCACAGCAGTGCCCGGTATCCGGCCGGATCGAAGGTATCCGGCGCGCCCTTGCGATCGCGGCGGCCTAAAGCGGTCAGGACATCGTTCGAGAGGTGGAACCCGTCCATGCCGACCAGGGCAGCGTGCGGGTCGAGCGCCGTGACGAGGGCAGCGGCCAGCGTCGACTTCCCTGAGCCTGGTGCGCCGGTAATCCCGAGAATGCGCCGTTGTCCTGGCACGATCATCAGCCGGGCCCGCGCAACGAGCTCCTGGGTACTCGCGCTGACCGCGGTCACTTCGGCATTGTTGGCACCCGCGCCCACGGCGGCCACGGCGCTCACGCGTCGTCCGCCGATCCGCTGCCTGGTACCCGCACGTCGTCTCCCCTGGATTCCTTCAGGAGCGCCAAAAGCAACAGGTAATCGCTGCGTCAATGAAGCGCTCAGTCATGCGTCGAGATGGCATGAAATCGATTGGGCAGCCACCGCTTAGACCGAAGATAACTGGTCATGTCATCGATGTCAAGCAACGCGTATACTCGGCGATTACCTGACCGATGACACAGTAAGGTGTGGGTTCGTGACAACAATGCAGGACGTGGCCGCGCGGGCCGGGGTGAGCTCAAAGACTGTCTCACGGGTCTTCAACGACGACCAGCACGTGACCGAGGAGACCCGGGTGCGGGTTCGCGCGGCGATGAAGGAACTCAACTACGTTCCGAACATGCTCGCCCGCACGTTTCGGGCCGGCCGGGCATCCGTCGTCGGCATCGCCGTTCCCGACATCGGCGACCCGTTTTTCGCCGCCATCATCCGCGCGGTGGACGGTGCCGCACGCGAACGCGGCATGGCGATCGTCGTGACCAGCCTCGGCCTGGACCCATCCAGGGAGCGCTCGATCGTGGAGACGCTGCTGCGCCGACAGGTCAACGGCCTGATCGTCGCCCCGATCGACACCGACCAGTCGTACCTGGCCCGCTGGCTGGTGCACATGCCCCTGGTGTTCATCGACCGCGAACCGGTCCGGCTTTCAGCCGATAGCTTCGTCGAAGACGATCATGGCGGCGCTCGGGCGGCGACGTTGCACCTGCATCAGCGTGGCCACCGACGGATCGCGTTCATCGGAGATTCCGACGGCATCATCACGACCCGGCTGCGCCTGCAGGGTTACCGCGACGCTCTCGCCGACGCCGGGATTGAGGCCGACACCGACCTCGTGGCGCACGCGCTCGCGCCCGCCGACACCGAGCGCCTCGTGCACCAGCTGCTTTCCCTGCCCGCTCCGCCGACGGCGATCTTCTCCTCGAACCCGAGGCTGTCCCTGGGCGTCGTTCCGGCGCTGCAAAAGCTGGGTAGGACAGACATCGGCCTGGTCAGCTTCGGTGACTTTCCGATGGCGGCGGCTCTGCAACCATCGGTGACGGTACTCGATCAAGATCCGGAACGGCTCGGGCTTGTGGCCATCGAGCGGCTGTTCGCCCGGTTGGATCACCCGAATCGTCGGCTCAAGCGCCGGAACGTGCTGCCCGTCGACCTCATCGAGCGGGCGTCGTCGGCACCCTACCCAAAGCCGTCCCGAACCGAGCCAGGCACCCTCAGCCGGGTTCTCACAGAAAGCGGAACACCATGACGGACTTGACCGGACGCACGATTCTCGTTACCGGCGCCAGTGGCGGGATCGGCGGTGCCACGGTGCGCCAGCTCGTTGCCCGCGGTGCCGACGTGATCGCCGCGGCTCGCACCGAAGCTGCTCTGGCCGAGCTGGTGGCTGACACCGGCGCCCGGGCGCTCACTTTCGATCTCACCTCCGAAGACAGCGTCAGGGCAGCCGTGGATGGCCTCGATCTGTGGGGGGTGGTCAATTGCGGGGGCTTCGGCGGGGAGATCGCGACACCACAAGAGACCGACATCGACGTCTTCGACCGGGTGATCAGCATCAACGCCCGCGGTGCACTCCTGGTGATCAAATACGCGGCGCGAACGCTGATCCGGCTGGGCAACGGTGGTTCGATCGTCAACGTCTCCAGCCAGGCCAGTCTGGTGGCATTGAACGGACACATCTCGTATGGCTCCTCTAAGGCGGCGTTGGATAACATCACCCGCGTCTCCGCGCTGGAACTGGGCCAGTACAACGTCCGGGTGAACAGCGTGAACCCCACCGTGGTGATGACCGAGATGTCGAACTTCTATTGGGGTCGCCCCGAGATCGGTGACCCATTCCTGAAACAGATGCCGCTGGGCCGCTGGGCGACGGTCGACGATGTGGCCGGCCCAATCGTCTTCCTGCTCAGCGATGCGTCGGCGTTGATCACCGGAGTGTGCCTACCGATCGACGGCGGGTACACCTGCCGCTGATTCTGCGGATGCCGGTCGGCTGCCACCGCTCGGCGGCATCCCTTAGATGTCCTGGGATGTCGGCAGGATGACCAGATCCCGGATGTTGACGTGCCGAGGCCGGGAGAGCATGTAGAGCACGGCATCGGCGACATCCTCGGAACGGATGCCGGTGGCGGCGGCGAGCTGCGGGGCGGTCTCTGCCAATTCGTCGAAGCCCCAGAGTTCGTTGAGCACAACGCCGGGGGCGATTTCACCGATCCGCACCCCGGTGCCGACCAGCTGCCGCCGCACCCCGTGCACGAACGCCTGCACCGCGTGTTTCGTCGCCGAATACACCGGCTCCCAGTGGATTGCCTGGTGGCCGGAGACCGAACTCGTCACGATCACGTCACCGTCACGGTTGGCAAGAAGGACCGGCAGCGCCGCACGAACCACCGCCAGCGCGCCGAAGACGTTCACCGACACAATCCGCTGTAAAGCCACCGGGTCGACCTGGGCAAACTCGCCGGCCAGATAAACGCCAGCGTTCGAGAGCACGATGTCGACCGTGCCGTACTCCTGGATGGCGGTAGCGACGATACGGTCCGCCGAAGCCGGCTGGGAGACATCCGCGGCAACCGCTATGGCGTTCTCGAATTCGCCGGCGACCGCGTCGAGCGGGGCGGCATCTCGCGCGACCAGGACCAGTTTGGCTCCGGATGCACCCAGGGCGCGGGCGTACGAGCGGCCGATGCCGGAACTGGCGCCGGTGATGATCGCCACCTTACCGGTGAAGTCGGTACCAGACATCACATCCTCGTCTCTGAAGTGCCCGTTCTTGGGCAGAGCCCTACTCTTGCGGGGTCAGACGGCGGTGTAGCCGCCGTCGATCACGATGGTCTGCCCGGTCAGATACGACGACGAGTCCGAGGCGAGATAGACGACGAGTCCGTGCAGATCTTCCGGTTCACCCATCCGCCCCGCCGGGATCCGCCGAATCCACTCCGCCGCGAGTTCCGGATTCTCTTGAGTGAACTGGCGGGTCATGTCGGAGAGGAAATAACCAGGCGCAATCGCGTTGACCCGGATCCCGGCCGACGCCCATTCGACGGCGAGCGACTTGCCCAGCTGGCTCACCGCCGCCTTGGAAGCGTTGTACGAGGCCTGGTGCTGTGGCACGTTGACAACGGATCCCGACATCGAGGACACCAGCACCGCCGATCCCCCGCGACCCTCGGCCAGGAGACGACGCGCGAAGGCCTGACAGGCGAAGAAGGTGCCGTCCACATTGACCCGGAATACCTGGCGCCATTCCTCGGTCGGCACGTCCACGCTGTCATTCCAAGCGGTGATCCCGGCGGCCGTAAGCAGGATCGTCGGTGTGCCCAGCCGCGCGGCGAGCTCCTCAAACGCACCATCGACGGCATTCGGACTGGTGACATCCGCCACGGTCGCGTACGTGGCCACGCCGAACCTCTCGGCGATCAGCCGGGCGGACTCGGTCACCTCGGGAAGCAGGTCGATCAGACCAACCTTCGACCCGCGCGCCGCGAACGCCGTCGCCAGCGAATACCCGAGGCCACGCGCTCCGCCGGTGATCACCGCGGTGCTGCCTCTGAAGCCGTCGAAAAGCGGATGCTCTTGGGTCATAGTGACAACAGTAGACATTATCGTGCCCGCGCGGTGGCGGCCAGCGGAACCGCCAGCTTCTGGTTTCGACGGCGGTTCAGTGCCTGAGCAGGGCCGGGTCACGCAGAAGGGTGCTCGGATCCGGGTCACGCAGCACCGTGGCCGGCGTTGCGCCGTCGAGGCTGGTGAGCAGCGTAGTCGACTGGGTGACCGCCAGGGCGCCCCAGGAGGCTGCGGTCGCCAGAGCGCGAGGCAACGCGGACTCCGACGACTGCGCACCGAGGCCGACGAGGAATCCAGCAAGCGATGCGTCCCCGGCCCCGGCCGAGTTGATCGGAGCGTCCGCCCTCGCCCTGGCCCACCAGAGCGCGTTCTCCGCCACCAGCAGCGCGCCGTCTTCGCCCATGCTGACGAAGACCAGCTCGACACCCAGCCGGCGCAGTTCGGCGGCCGCGGACGCCACCTCCGCGATGGTGCGAAGGTCCCGCTGGACCAAGTCGGCGAGTTCGTGGGTGTTCGGCTTGATCAGGCTGATCGAGCCAAATTCCGGTTCCGCGCGATGGAGCGCCGCTCCGCTGGTGTCCAAGGCAACCCTGACGCCGCGGGCCGCGGCATCCCGCAGCAGTTGGGTGAATGGCACCATCTGGTCGGATCCCACGCGGGTGGGGATACTTCCGCACAGCACCAACCATGCCGCGTCGATGCGTTCGACCTCTTCAAGCGCGGCCAGCTGCAGACCCCGCCACTGTTCATCGGTCAACGGAATCGGCGCCTGATTGACCTTGGTCGTGCGGCCGCCTTCCTCGAGGATTGTGGTGTTGATCCTGGTGCGACCTGGTACCTCCAGCACGCGCAGTCGAAGTCCGGAACCCGCCCGCTCGGCCAGACCGAGGTCCGCCGTTGCGAGGGTGAGCACGGCGGTCACCGGATGCCCGGCCAACGCGATGGCATGGCCGACGTTGACGCCCTTGCCGCTCAGCTCGGAATGCACGCCGGCAACCCGATTGAGCTGGCCGAGCCGCAGTTGCGGCAGCAAGTAGGTGTGGTCGACGGCCGCGGCGGGGGTGACCGTTACGATCCCCCTCATGGTGTCGTGCCAGCCGCGCGATCGGGCGCGGAAAGCCGTTCCGGCGCGGTGCCGGACGCCAGCAACCGGTCGAACGCCGTGGAGACCGCCGCCCAATAATCGGCCGATGCGCGCGTCGGTTCCCGGACCGGAGCACGCGCGACGTGCTCCTGGGCGGCCAGGACCGAGGGAAAAAGCGACTGCGAGACGGCCGCGAGGGCGGCCGCGCCGAACGCACCGGCCTCCTCGTTATGCACCACCTGGATCGGAGTACGCAACGCATTGGCGACCAACTGAACGTACAGGTCGGAGTGCGAGAGTCCGCCGCCCAGCACCACCGTCTCGTCCCAGCTGAACCGTTCACCTAGGGCGCGAGTGTGCCACAGGTGCATGAGTGCGATGCCTTCCAGCATCCCTCGCAGGATGTGCGCCCGAGAATGCCAACCGCGCACCCCGGCCAGCACCGCCGACGCGTCGGCGCCGACCGGCGAGCCGTAGAGGAACGGCAGAATCAGGGGCACCGGCACGCTCGGGTCGAGTGCGGCGGCCTCCGCAAACAGAGCATCGCGTCCGGTGGAATCGGTGATACCCAGCAGTCGCAGCAGCCAATCCAGCGCCGGCGACGCGGTCGGCGAGGTGGACATCGCGATCCGCAGCCCCGGCCGGATGGACAGCCGCGATTGCCATCGCGGGTCGACGTCGTCGCGCGTTGTGGTCACCCCGTTGGTGTTGAACGAGCCGGCGACCAGCGCCAGCCGGTCCGGGATCAGCGCCCCCATTCCGATGGACGCGGCCTGCACGTCGTGTGCCCCCGCGACGACCGGGGTGCCAGGCGCGAGCCCGGTGCGCTCCGCAGCCTCCGGCCGCACGGTGCCGGCCAGGTCGCCGGCGCAATACAACTCCGGCAGCAACCGTTCCAGGCCGCCGAGGCCGTACGCCTCGAGAATCGCCGAACTCCAGCGCGCCCGCCGGGTATCGAGAAACGACGCGGACGCGTCGGAGAGATCTGTGCAGATCTGCCCGGTCAGCCGGGAGCGGATCATGTCTTTGCAGGACACCATCGCATCAGCGCGCTCGATCAACTCCGGCCGGTTGCGGGCCACCCAGCTCAGCAACGGGCCGGGCGAACCCGCAGCCGGCACCTGCCCGGAAAGGTTCAGAATGGTGCCCGCACGATCGGGGTCGGCGAGCACTTCCTCGGCTTCCCGATGGGCGCGGCTGTCCAGCGCCGTGATCGCCGGCCCGACCGCGCCGCCTGCCGCATCGACCAAATGCAATCCGTCGCCGTGGCCCGCGATCCCGACCGCAGCAACGTCGCGCGGATCGATCCCGGCCTGGGCGACCGCGGCACCGATCGCATCGGCGCTCGCCGCCCAGAGCGCGTCCTGCGAGCGCTGCGCATGTCGCGGCATCGAAGTGTCTAGCGGGCTCACCCGTCTGGCCACCGATACCGGGCGCAGGTTCTCGTCGTGCACGACGGCTTTGATCGAGGTCTGCCCGGCGTCTACGCCGAGCACATATCTATGCATCATTCAGCCCGCACTCGTCGCTCAACCGGATTATGCGTGGTTTGTGTCACCGCCTGTGGCCCACGCTCGCCCGATCAGTATGTTTCATCTGGGCGAAAAGAACAAAGGCCCTTACCGCGGATTACCCGCGCTCGTGCCTACGCCCGGCGCGACGCCGCGTTCTGGACGCCATGGCGCCAACCAATAGGGCACCGAGGGCGAGGAGAACCACGCCGGTGGGGCCCAGTTCTGAAAGGTTCGAGCCGGTACCAGCCAGATCCGATCCGGCACCACCACCGGCGGTGTGCCCGGAACCGCCGGGTCCCGACGACCCGCCGGCGGCATCGGGGGGCCTCTCCTGCCCTGGTGACGTGCCGGCAACATTAACGAACTGGGCGAGATTCGCGAACGACGGCCCGTTGACCCCGCCGGTCACATCCGTGTACGTTGCTTGAACGTGGTGCGGACCCGGGGCCAGGGTGTCGATCGTCGGGCTGACAGCGTGTCCATTGACCACAGAAATCGGAGTGCCGAACGCGGTGCCGTCAATCGCGAACTGCACGGTCCCCGAGGTCACGGCAGGGCTGCCCGATCTGAGAGAGCTCAGATCCGCCGTGAACGTTACCGGCTTCCCGTCGCTGGACTCTGCCTGTGATGAGGTCAGCTTTATGTTCGTCATGAATTGGGTGCTGAACAGGCTGATCGAGGAGCTTTTGATCAGCTCTTTATCGGCGTCGGCAACCGATGCGGTCACCGCGAACTGGCCAGGTGCCCGGTTCTCGGCCGAGATCGCGTTGAAGGTCACCGTGCCGGTCGAATCGGTGGTCAGCCTGATATTGCGGCCGCTGCTAGCTGGACCCAGGAGAGTCGCCGGTGGGTCGGTTTGGGGAACCACCGAGACGTCGATCGGGATGCCTTCGACTTTGCCCGTTGAAAGCGCATCGACGTAACGCAACACGATCGGTTCCGAGAATTTCTGCCCGGGATCGGCGCTCTGCTTGTTGCCTGAGACGATCTGGATCTGGCTGCGTGTAGAGGGAATCGGGACGATCAACTGGACCTGACCGTTGCTGCCATGTGGACCTGGGTAGGTGTGCACGGCCTGTGGACTCTTGGGCGTCACATAGGAGGCGCCGCCGCCACCGCCACCGCCACCGCCACCGCCGTCTTCTCCATCGAGAACGCCATGCCCGCTACCACCGCCGGAGTAGCCGCCACCGCCACCGCCACCGCCACCGCCCGTCGTGCTGTGCGTGCCGGCGCCACCATGGATTCCGGAGTTGCAGCTCTGGCCGGCTGGCGCACCACCACAACCACCACCACCGCCATTCGGATCGCCGCCGGTCCGGCCGTCATTTCCCGGGATGCCGGCGTCCCCACCGCCACCGCCTCCAGAGAATGCGCCATCGCCGCCGCCACCGCCGCCACCACCGCCGACCACCAGATAGTGGAGATCGGTCAGCGGCGACTCGCCGCACGGGGTGCCGCTCTGCTCGACCGCGCTCGAGCCTCCGCCACCGGCCCCATCGTCGGCGGCGGCGGAGGAAGCCGTCCCCCGGTCGCCACCGTGGCCGTCGCCTCGGCCGCCATGCGCCCAGCCGAATTGTCCGACGGTCACCTGCAATTGAGTGCGCTCTTTGACCGGCACAACAGCTTGGACTCCCCCTCCGGTTCCACCCATGGCAACCCCTTTAAACCGGTCATCCCCTCCGGCGCCGGCACCACCGAGAGCGTCGACGAAAATTTCGTTGACCCCGTCTGGCACGCAGTACGCCTTCGGGGTGCCGTCTTCGTAGTCGAACGTCGTGCTGCTCACGCCGTCGGCAGAGGTCAGAAAGAGCACGTATCCGTCGCCAGAGGAATCGGAGCGGGCGAGGTTGGATTGGTCGACCGAGTCATCAACGAAGGACTGGCCTCCGCCGCCACCGTTGCCGGCATTACCGGAGACGATGTAATGGTTTGGAGTATTGATGTTCATGCCCTGACCAGCCACACCGCCGCAGCCGCCACCATAGCCACCGCCACCGCCACCACCGGCGCCGCCACCACCGGTCTGGTTGAAATCGTGCCCCTTCGCACCGGCGTTGCCGCCATCGCAGGTACTGCCGTCTGCGGTGGCGGGGGCGGTGTTGTTCTCGCCGACGGTTCCCGTGGTGTCGTTGCCGGCACCGTCACCACCATTACCGCCCTGCTGCTGCGCGTTGCCACCGCAATAGAAGAACCAGGCTTGCCCGATTCGGGCGTTATAACAATCGGGCGCGCTGCCGGCCGCGCCACCGCCGCCGCCCGCGATAGCAATCGGGCCGGTGTTGCCAAGCACTGCGGTGGCGCCGCCGCCACCGCCACCGTCGTAGCCGTACGAGTAGATCGTCAACTCGGGATTGAGGTTGGTCCAACCGACCCCGCGCGCTCCTCCCGCCGCGTACGCGGACGCGCCTCCCTCCGATGTCCCATGGCATCCGACCTGCACGGTGAGCTCCTGCCCAGCCGTGACCGAGAGGCCGCCGGTGACCTGCCCACCGAGCCCGCCAAGACCCGTGTTGCTCGGATCAGGAGTCTGGCCCTGCCCACCGACCGCCTCCAGATAGAGCTTGTGCACCTTGTCGGGCACCGTAAACGTCTGCGTCGGGTCGCTGGCCGAGCAGTAGAACGCGTCGATCGAGATCTGGCCGCTGACGAAAACCTGATGCCCGGACGACGGGTCGCTGGCGCCGGCCCTCGCCGCCGACACGGCCGACTCGACGTCAGGAAAGACGGATGCGGCGTCAGACGAGCCGGCAACGGCAGCGGCAGGAGTCACCGCAGCCGCTGCCCGCACTGCGGAAGTTGGGGCCAACGCGCCAAGCACGCCGAAGACCAAAGCCAAAACGCCGATGAACGCGAACAGAGGTGTCCTGCACATGCGAAGGAAAGATGTCCGTTGTCGTCTCATAGAAGTGCGATTCATCGCGCGAAGCCTATCCCGGCATTTGGGCGCCGATCGGCAGACTACTCCGTCAAGAAAGAGCACCGGAAGTTGCGTGCCACCCCCAGAAAAGGTGTGGCGGCCGGAGGCGAATCCTGCTGTTACGACCCGCCGCTGGCCAACAGCGCCTGAAGCCAGTTCCGCGCCTCGACGAAGACCCCATCGTCGTAGCGATGGTCGTACACGATCTGTTCCCGGTCAGCCCGGGGGTAGGAACCGAGGAAGATCACCCGCGGGCAGAACCGGCGCAGGCCAAGCAGTGCGTCGGCGACCCGCTCGTCCAGGATGTGGCCGTCGACATCGATGACAAACCGATAGCGACCCATCGCGTCGCCGATCGGCCGGGACTCGATCAGACTCAAGTTCACGCCCCTGGTGGAGAACTGCTCAAGCAGATCCAACAGCGAGCCGGGCCGGTCGTCGGGCAATTCGGCGATCACACTGGTCTTGTCTGCTCCGGTTGGCCTCGGCAGACTCCGGGCCCGGGTGACCAATACGAACCGGGTGGCGGCGTTGGGGTTGTCCCCGATGTTCCTGGCGAGCACCGAGAGGTCGTGGTGCCGAATAATTCCCGGTGGCGCGATGGCGGCATCCGCCTCGCTCCCGTCAAGCAGCGAAGCGGCGGCCGCGACATTACTGGATGCCGTCAGGTGGGTGTGCCGCGGCAGCCGGGCATCCAGCCAGCTGTGGCACTGTGCATACGCGACCGGATGCGCATTGATCACGCTCACGTCGGTCAGCGTCGCGCCAGGCCGGGCGACCAGATCGAAGTTGACCGGCACGATGTACTCACCCTGGATACGCAGGTCAGGGATGGTAGCCAGCGCGTCCTGAGCGACGGAGACGCCACCGTCGATGGAGTTTTCGATCGCGACCATCGCCGCGAAACTACGACCGGCGACGACATCGTCTAGCGCTTCGCCGACGTTGTTGACCGCGTGCCAGGGTTGGCCGTCGGCTTCAGGAACCTGGGCGAGTGCCGCCTCGGTGAAGGTTCCGGCTGGTCCGAGAAAGCTGTACCCGTCGGCCGGCCCCGGTTGCCGCTGTGCTGGTTCATCGGCTGTGTGGCTCACCCTCACGAGCCTAGAGCACCCCTGTTCGGACCTATGGCTTCACGTGGCGCGGTGCCAGACTGAGCACATGAACGATCGCGCAGGGACCCCGGCCCAACTCACCGACCTCGTCGACGTCGAGGCGCTGGTGCACGCCTACTACTCGTTGAAGCCCGATCCCACCAAGCCGGATCAGCGCGTCGCGTTCGGCACCTCGGGCCACCGCGGCAGCTCGTTCAACACGGCGTTCAACGAAAGCCACATCGCGGCCTGCACCCAGGCGATCGTTGAATACCGCACCGGCCAGGGCATCACCGGGCCGCTGTTCATCGGGATGGACACCCACGCACTCAGCCGCCCGGCGCAGACCACGGCACTTGAGGTGCTGGTGGGCAACGGTGTGCGCGTGCTGGTTGACGAACACGACGGTTTCACGCCGACCCCCGCGGTCAGCCATGCGATCCTGCGCTACAACCGGGACCGGGCGGGCTCTTCTGGACAAGCAGGGTCAGGTGCCACCAGGGGACTCGCCGATGGCATCGTCGTCACCCCCAGCCACAACCCGCCGGCTGACGGCGGCTTCAAGTACAACCCGCCACACGGCGGACCGGCCGACAGCGACGCGACCGCCTGGATCGCCAACCGGGCGAACGAGTTGATCGCCGACGGCCTGCGTGGGGTGCGGATGTCCGAGCCCAGTGCGGTGGAGACCTACGATTTCCTGGCGCATTACGTCGACGACCTGGAGAACATCGTCGACATCGCCGCAATCAAGAAGGCCGGAATCCGCATCGGAGCCGACCCGCTCGGCGGTGCCAGCGTCGAATACTGGGCCGCGATCCGGGACCACTACGGCCTCGACCTCACCGTGGTCAATCCACTGGTCGACCCGCAATGGGGCTTCATGACGCTGGACTGGGACGGCAAGATCCGGATGGATCCATCCAGTGCGTCGGCGATGGCATCCGTGCTCAGCCACAAAGACGACTACGACATTCTCACCGGAAACGACGCGGATGCCGACCGGCACGGCATCGTCACACCGGACGGCGGCCTGATGAACCCGAATCACTACCTCGCCGTGGCGATCGACTATCTGTACCAGAACCGCCCGGGCTGGCGCTCAGATGCGGCGGTCGGCAAGACGCTGGTCTCATCCTCGATCATTGACCGGGTCGCCAAGTCACTCGGTAGGCGACTCTGGGAGGTGCCGGTCGGTTTTAAATGGTTCGTGCCCGGGCTGATCGACGGATCGGTGGGGTTCGGCGGTGAGGAGAGCGCCGGGGCCAGCTTCCTGCGCTTTGACGGCACGGTGTGGACCACTGACAAAGACGGCATTCTGCTCGCCTTGCTGGCCAGCGAGATCCTGGCGGTGACCGGCAAGACTCCGAGCGCGCTGTACCGGGAGTTGACCGAGCGATTCGGTGACCCCGCCTACCAGCGGGTGGATGCCGCGGCCACGAAGCCGCAGAAGGCCGCGCTGGCCAAGCTCGACGGGGACGCCATTTCGGCCTCGGAGCTTGCCGGCGAACCGATCTCCGCCAAGCTCAGCCATGCCCCGGGAAACAACGCCGCGATCGGCGGGGTCAAGGTGGCCACCGAGAACGCCTGGTTCGCGGCCCGGCCAAGCGGCACCGAGGACGTGTATAAGATCTACGCCGAATCGTTCTTGGGTGCAGAGCACCTGCAGCGTGTGCAGGCCGAGGCGAAGGCGATCGTCGACGCCGCCCTGGGCGGCGGCGAGGAGCCCGCGGCTCGATAGCCCGGCTTAGCCGTAGTCGGGGGCCGAAGTTAGCCGTACTCGGGGGCAGGGGGCAGACCGAAGAACTCCTCGAGCGTCGTCACACCGGCCGCGTGCAGTTCCGCCGCGAGTTCCGGCCCGACATACCGAAAGTGATACGGTTCGAACTCGTATCCGGTGATGGCCGTCTTGTCCGCGGGGTACCGCAGGATGAAACCGAATCGCCAGGCGTTCGCCGCCAGCCAGACCGCCTGGCCGGTCTCCGCGAAACAAATCTGTAGCGGGCAGACGGCAGGGACCGAACTGATATCCACCGCGAGGCCGGTCTGGTGCTCACTGACACCCGGTCGGGCGCTGGTCCTGTCTGCCGCGGCCTGGCCGAGCCGATCCACCCAGCCGTTGTGGACATTCACCTGGGTGCCGTAATCGCGATATGCGCTCTGCACCTGGAACGCGAGCCCGGTTTCGGTGCCGCCCGCGGCGAACATCGCGGTGATCGCGTTAGCCGCCTCCTGGCGAAGCGGTTGCCGGTCGACGTCGGGGACGTCCGGGAACACCAGATCGGCCGGCGCATAGTCCAGTGGATTCAGCGGTCGGCGCTTGTTGACGACAACCCAGATGCTGGCCGGATCATCGATTGATCTTGCCGCTTTATCGAACACCGGCGGGGCGGGCGACGGCGCGGCGGACCCGGGCGTCGTCGTGGTTGGCGCAGGAGTAACTGCGGACGGCGGGCCGGATGCGGTGCCAGGCGTAGGTCCCGGTGCGGATGTCACGCCGATCACGGTAACTGCGAGCACACCGGCTGCGGCCATCGCGATCACCGCGAGCGCGGCGACGCGACGATCCCTGGTCCGGCCAGCATGACGACCCACATCCTGCCTGGCACGACGTGCCCCGGCTTGCGCAGCATGACGACCTCCCGCTTGCGCAGCGTGACGACCTTCCGCTTGCGCAGCATGACGACCTCTGAGTTGCACAGCATCGAGCCTAGGCGGCGAGCCCTAGTCTCCGACCACATCCGTCTCGAGCTGCCCCTCAGTGAACTCCGTTGCGGCCGAAGCCTGCGGGAGCCCGTGGACGGTGGTTAGCGTTAAGCCATGACCCCAGAAGCTCGGCCGACAGCGTTTTCTGACCTTGACGAGTACATCGCCCTGCCTCGGGTGGAAAGCCTCGCCCTCTCCCCGGATGGCACCCGGGTCGCTCTCACGGTCGCTACCCTCGATCACGAACGCACCGGGTACCGGAGGGCGATCTGGTCGCTGCCGTCAGACGGCTCAGGCAAGCCGACCCGGCTCACCCGGTCCGCCACCGGTGAATCCGGTGCCGCGTTCACCGGTGCCGGCGACATCCTGTTCGTCTCCGGCCGCCCGGATGCCTCGACGGACGATGACAACGACCTCAACCAACTCTGGCTGCTGCCGGCGACCGGTGGTGAGGCCCGCGCGATCAGCCGGCTTGCCGGCGGAGTTTCCTCGATCGCAGCCACCGCCACCGGTTCTGACGTGGTCGTGATCACCGCCGAGCTGCTGCCGGGTGCAACCGACCCGGAGTCGGATGCGACCGGTCGCGCGCGGCGCCGGGAGAAGAAGGTCGCCGCGATCCTGCACGAGAGCTATCCGGTACGATTCTGGGACCACGACCTCGGGCCAGCGCAACCGCATCTGCTCGCGCTGGACCTCGCTGATCTTCAGGATCCCGTGGCACCCGCGCCCGAAAGGGCTGCCGATTCCGACGAAGATCCGAATGCCAAGAGGCCGTACCCGGTGCAGTTGCCGCGGCCGAACGATCTCACCCCACGCCCGGGCCGCTCGGCGGACACCGCCGGTCAGGCGTTGACCCCGGACGGGCGAACCTTGATCGCCGCGCTGCGCGTGCCGGAGCAGCGGGGCGGCCGGTACGTACTGACATCCATCGATATCGCAACCGGCGAGCGCACCAGCTTGTTCGACCGGTCGCATACCCACTTCGAGAGCCCGGTGATCAGCCACGACGGGCGCCGGCTCGCCTACCTGCGTTCGGCATTCAGCACTCCGGACGGCCCAGCCGACCAAGAGCTCTGGACCGCCGAAATCGACGGCGGTAATCCGCGCCGGCTTGCCGGAGGCTGGGACCGCTGGCCGACCGGCATCGCGTTCGACGCCGACGATAACGCACTCATCGCGACCGCCGACCAGGATGGCCGCAGCCCGGTGTTCCGCATCCCGCTGAATGGCAATGCACCCGAGCAGCTGACCACGGATGAGTTCAGCTACACGAACATCGCGGTGAACCCGGTCACCGGCGACCTCCTCGCGCTGCGTTCGTCGTGGACCGCCCCGCCGCACCCGGTGCGAATCAGCCGGTCGGGCCGGATCACGCCACTGGCCACCCCGGCGCCGCTGCCCGAAGTACCGGGAACGATCACCGAGATCGAAACCAACGCGCGGGACGGCTCCCGAGTGCGCGCCTGGCTGCTGCTGCCAGAGGGGGTCTCGGCGCAGCATCCGACGCCGTTGCTGTTGTGGATCCACGGCGGCCCGTTGAACAGCTGGAACGCGTGGAGTTGGCGCTGGAACCCGCTGCTGGCGGTGGCGCGAGGCTACGCGGTGCTGCTACCCGACCCGGCGTTGTCGACCGGGTACGGGCTCGAGTTCATCGCCAGGGGCTGGGATGCCTGGGGTGGAAAGCCGTTCACCGATCTGATGTCGATCACGGATGCCGCCCAGACCCGCTCAGACATCGACGCCACGAAGACGGCCGCGATGGGCGGCTCGTTCGGCGGTTACATGGCCAACTGGGTTGCCGGGCACACCGATCGGTTCGAGGCGATCGTCAGCCATGCCGGCCTGTGGTCACTGGATCAGTTCACTGGCACGACGGATGATTCCAACTACTGGCAGAGCACGTTCTCACGACAGGGCATGATTGACAACTCGCCGCAGCACAGTGTGGCGAACATCGTGACCCCGATGCTCCTGATCCATGGCGACCACGATTACCGGGTGCCGATCGGAGAAAGCCTGCGGCTGTGGTCCGAACTCGCCGAGCACCACGCCGGGCCGGATGGCACGACCGAGCACAAGTTCCTGTACTTCCCGGACGAGAACCATTGGGTGCTCAAGCCGCAGAATGCGATCCTTTGGTATCAGACGGTATTCGCCTTCCTCGACCAGCATGTCCACGGGGCGCCGTGGAAGCGGCCGGAGCTGCTCGGCTGAGCCCGGATGCTAAACGGGGACCCCGGCGAATCAGCTGGCCTGCTCGGCGACGAACTCAACGCCGGGCGATGCGGCGAACCGGGTGCGCATTACCTCGATCGCCTCCGGATTCTGATCGATGAGCAGGAACTTTCGTCCCAGAGAAGCCGCCACCGCGCCGGTTGTGCCGCTGCCGGCGAAAAAATCCAGTATCCAGTCGCCAGGCCGGCTGGAAGCCTGGATGATCCGGCGCAGAATCCCAACCGGTTTCTGGGTCGGATAACCGGTCTTCTCCTTGCCCGTCGGCGACACGATCGTGTGCCACCAGACATCCGTCGGTAGCTTGCCCCTGGCCGCCTTCTCGGCGGTCACCAGTCCCGGTGCCATGTACGGTTCCCGATCGACCGCTGTCGAATCGAACCAGTATCCAGTCGGATTCTTCACATAGACCAGGATCGTGTCGTGCTTGGTCGGCCAGCGGCTCTTGGACTTCGCGCCGTAGTCGTACGCCCAGATGATCTCGTTCAAGAATGCCGCCCGGCCGAACAGGGCGTCCAGCAGCACCTTCGCGTAGTGCGCCTCACGGTAATCCAGGTGCAGATATAAGGTTCCATCGTCGGTGAGCAACCGCCAGGCCTCGATCAGCCGCGGCTGAAGAAACTGCCAATAGTCCTCGAACTCGTCGTCGTAGCGAAGCAGGTCGCCCCTGATCCGCTGATAGCTCTGTCCCTTGAACCCGACAACCGTGCCGGGTCCGCCGATGCTGCGCACCGCCGTCGTGCTCTGGCGGCGTTGGGATCGGCCGGTGTTGAACGGCGGGTCCAGATAGATCAGCGTGAAGGCTCCCGCCGGCAGCCCGGGCAACACCAGCAGATTGTCACCGTGGACGACGCTGTCGGCGGAATCGGGCGTCCAAGCCCACGGGTGCGGCATCCTCTCATTCTGTCAGCCGCTCCCCAGTCCCCCCATCCATCCACCTCCCACCTCCCTCTCTCTTCCGCGAGTCCGGGCTTTTTGTGGGTCCGGGCGGCCGAAACCCACAAAAAGCCCGGACTCGCGAAAGGGGGAGCGGAGCGTAGTGTGGGGGGATGGAGGCAGAAGTCCGGCGAGAGCCGGAAAACAGCCGGTATGCTCTGGTCCGCGACGGCGAGACGATCGGTTTTGCCGATTATGAGGTGCAGGGAAATGTCATCCTGTTCACTCACACCGAGGTCGACCCGGAATATCAAGGCCAGGGACTGGCCGCCCAACTCGTTCACGAGGCCTTGGAGGACGTCCGCACCACGACCGACTTGCGTCTGATCCCGCTCTGCTCATACGTTTCGGCCTGGCTCGGCCGGCATCCGGAATACCAGGATCTGCGATCCCGCTGACCCGGAACCGCTGACCCGGAACCGCCGGCCCGCTGCTCCGGACCACCGACGGGCCCGTGTCAGGGGACGCGGCCGATCCACTCCGGTGTGCTGAACTTTTCCGCTACCAAACGTTCGGCCTTGGCGTACTCCTCCGGGGTGATATCGCCCTGGGTCGCACCGTAGAGAGTCGTGAAGGTGTCCTTCATGGTGTTGATGATCTCGGCGCGGGAGAGGCCGGTCTGACTGCGCAGCGGGTCGACTCGCTTGACCGCACTGGTGATGCCCTTGTCACTGATCTTCTCCCGACCGATCCGGAGCACCTCGACCATCTTCTGGCCGTCCATGTCATAGCTCATCGTGACGTGGTGCAGCACCGCACCGCTGCCCAGCCGCTTCTGAGCCGCACCGCCGATCTTGCCGGACGGAGAGGTGATGTCGTTCAGAGGGCGATAAAACGCGTCGATGCCAAGCGACTTGAGTGCGGTGATCACCCATTCATCCAAAAACGCATAGCTATCGGCGAACGTCATGCCGACCACCAGGTCGGCCGGGGCGTAAATCGAGTAGGTGATCACCGATCCCGCCTCCATGAACATCGCGCCGCCGCCGGAGATCCGGCGAACCACGCTGAAGCCGTACTTCTCGGCGTTGACCGGGTCGACCTCGTTCTTCAGCGACTGGAAGCTGCCGATAACCACCGCCGGTTCGTCCCACTCCCAGATCCGCAGGGTGGGTTTACGCCTGCCCTCCCCGACTTCGACAGCCAGCACCTCATCCAGCGCCATCTGCATCAGCGGGGGCACCGCCTTGGAATGGACCAGCTGCCACTGGTAATCCCGCCAACCCGTCGCGCGGGCCAACGAGCGCCGGACGGCTACCGCGACAGACTCCGGGCTGAAACCGAGCAAGGCAGCGTCGTCGGGTAGTGCCTCGCGTACCGCGGCAGCGATAGTGGCGGCATCGGATTTCTCCGGAAGGCCGGTGACGGCCGCGTCAATGGCCTCAAGGGCGGTATCGGGTTCGAGGAAGAAGTCGCCGGACAAATGGAAGTTCGCGATCAAGCCGTCGACCACGTCGAGGTCGACGACGACCAACTTCCCACCGGGCACCTTATATTCACCGTGCATGCGGCAAGCCTATTCCAGCCCGACCGTCACGGATTTCCGCGGCCGCCCGCACGGCGATCGGGCGAGGCGGTACCCTTTGGGTTGCCCATTATCCCCGAACGCACGAAGGTGAAACCTGTGACGTCAAATACACTCCGTACCGCGCGCTGGCGCCGCACTGTCGGCCTCACCGGCGTCTGCCTGGCGTTGATCCTGGTCACCACTGCGTGTGCCTCCGGTGGCACGGCACCCGCCGCATCGCAAAGCGCAACTCCCGTGACATCCGCATCGGCCACCCCCGGCTCCTTCGACCTCGCGGCCGCCGATGCGTACTGCACCGACAAGGGCGGCACCGTGCAATCCCGCCAGCCCAGCTATGGCACGAACGGCGATCCGGCCAGTTGGGTCAAGCTCGGGGCCCCGGTGAACCTGTGCCGGTTCCAGGCCAAAGACGACACGAAATCCCGAATCTTCGTCGATCTGGTCTCGCTCTACTCACAGCAGCCGACGCTCGCGGCGCTTGCCTACTTGTCGAAGACGCCACTGGAGCAGAGCAAGGGCGGTGCCAACCCGGCGGCGGTCCTGTGCGCCAAGCTGGGCGGGGCATCCGACTACGGCACCGGCAGCAACGGCGGGCTGGTCGACACGACCGACCATGAGGACACCACCATCGCACCGTGCGTTTTCGCTGATCAGTCGTTCATCGACGAGTGGGGGATCGCATATTTCTCGAGTTCCACCATCCGCGGCAAGGATCTGAGCACCGTCTTCCGGTTCGATCAGACCGCACTACCGGACGCCTTCAAAGCCGCCGCGTAGGGGAGCTCGTTCCCGGCGATGGGAACCGGGAATTCAGCCACTGGACCAGGTCATCCATCACCTCGGCGCGGTTAGTCTCGTTGAAAACCTCGTGGCGGGCGCCCGGGTACACGATGGCCTGAATATCGCTGAGCCCGGAGCGATGCAAATAGCTTTCGGCCAACCGCAGCACGCTCGCCTCACCACCGAGAGAATCGTCGCTGCCGATCTGAATGAGCAGCGGAAGGTCGTTCGGCAGCCGCCTGGCCGGCCGGCCGAAGAGGCGAAGGCTATCGGCGATGCCGAAAAGTTTGAGGATGTCGGCGTCGAAGGTGAGCGGATCGGCCGCAAACGCCGCAGGCACGGCGGGGTCCCGGCTGAGCCACTCGTGGCCGGTCGTGCCGAGGTGTTTGTGGCGCTTGTTGAGGTCACCGGCCTCCATCGAACCGGGCATCCGGTATGCGGTCCCGGTGAGCACGGCTGCCGCATAACTTCCGGAATCCCGGTTGATCACCTTCTGGGCCAGCAACGAGCCGAGGCTGTGCCCCAAGAGCACGATCGGCACCCCGGGGTTCTCCGCCGCGATGATGCCGGTCAACTGCTGAACGTCAACGACTACCGCACGCAACCCGCCGGGTCCAAGCCTTCCGAGCTTTGAGTGATCACCGTGGGTTTGCTCCATGCCGGTCGCGCCGTGGCCGCGATGATCGTCGGCGTACACCGCATAGCCGGCGTCGTTCAGGCGATCCGCGAGTTGCTGATAGCGCAGCGCATACTCGCCGATACCGTGTTCCAACTGCACAATGGCTCGTGGGTTCTCGGCTCGTGGGTTCTCGACCCGCCAGGCGTAGAAGTGAATGGTCACCCCGTGCGCGTCGATGAAGGTGCGCTGCTGTGGGCTGGTCTGAGCTGGCACGATGCCTCCCCGTTCCGTCAGTGTAGCGATTGGCGCCGGTTTGCGGTTGGCACCGGAGTGCCGAACCGCGTACCCTGTGGTCAGACCACAAAGACGGCGGAGGAGCACCCATGGTTGCACGACGATTTCCAAGCGTTCACGACCTCGCACCGCTGATGAAGTTCAAGAGGCCGGAATTCAACGCCAAGAAACGCCGTCTGGATGCCGCCCTCACGATCTACGATTTGCGCACCATCGCCAAGCGGCGCACCCCCACTGCCGCGTTCGATTACACGGATGGAGCGGCCGAAGCAGAGCTGTCGATTGCCCGCGCCAGGCAGGCCTTCGAGGATATTCGGTTTCACCCGGCCATCCTGCGAGACGTCTCCCACGTCGATACCACCCGCGAAGTACTCGGGGGGCCGGTAGCGCTGCCGTTCGGCATCGCACCGACCGGTTTCACCCGGATGATGCAGACCGAGGGCGAGATCGCCGGGGCCGCAGCGGCAGGGGCCGCCGGCATTCCGTTCTCACTGTCCACGATGGGGACCTCCGCGATCGAAGACGTTCAGACCGCGAACCCTAACGGGCGCAACTGGTTCCAGCTGTACATGTGGAAGGACCGGGATCGGTCGATGGCGCTGGTCAATCGTGCCGCGGCGGCCGGATTCGACACGCTGCTGGTGACGGTGGATGTTCCAGTGGCGGGTGCACGGCTGCGCGACGTCCGCAACGGGATGACCATTCCGCCGACCCTGACCCCGAAAACCGTGCTCAACGCGCTCCCGCGCCCAGAGTGGTGGTTCAACTTCCTGACCACCGAGCCTTTGGCCTTCGCCTCCCTGGACCGATGGTCGGGAACCGTGGCGGCGATGATCGACTCCATGTTCGACCCGACGGTCACCTTCGAGGACCTGGCCTGGATCAAGGGCCAGTGGCCGGGAAAGCTGGTCGTGAAGGGTGTGCAGAACGTCGATGATGCGCGCAAGCTCGCCGCGATGGGCGTGGACGGCATCGTGCTCTCCAACCACGGCGGCCGTCAACTCGACCGGGCGCCGATCCCGTTCCATCTGCTGCCGGAGGTCGTCCGCGAGGTGGGCGCCGATACCGAGATCCTGCTGGACACCGGGATCATGAGCGGCGCCGACATCGTCGCGGCGATCGCCCTTGGCGCCCGATTCACCCTGGTCGGGCGGGCCTACCTGTACGGCCTGATGGCCGGCGGACGGGAGGGGGTCGACCGTGCAATCGAGATTCTCACCAGCCAAGTCGAACGCACGATGCGACTGCTCGGTGTCGCGAGCCTCGACGAGTTGAACCCTGCGCACGTGACCCAGCTTGAGCGGCTGTCCCCGCGCCCACTGCCGGTCGCGCCCGTTTCCGCTCGCTGACCCCAGACCCCACTGCCCAAACGGTCGGGTGGTTCAGGACCGCAGATCGAGCAGGACGGCCTCCAGTTGTTGCACCGCCCAGTCCACTTCGGACGGCTCGATCACAATGGGCGGCGCGAGCCGGATCGTCGAGCCGTGCGTGTCCTTGGCCAATAGACCGCGTTGCGCAAGCCGCTCACACACCTCGCGTCCGGTGGCCAGTGCCGGGTCGACATCGATCCCGGCCCAGAGCCCTGCGCCGCGCACCTCGAGGACACCATGACCGATCAACGCGCGAAGACCATTGTGCAGCCGGATACCGAGCACCCGGGCGCGCTCCTGGTACTTCCCCGTCGACAGCATCTCAACCACCGCGCGGCCCACCGCCGTGGCCAGCGGATTACCGCCGAAGGTGGAGCCGTGCTCACCCGGGCGTAGCACTCCCAGAACATCCGCGTTCCCGACCACGGCCGAAAGCGCAACGATGCCGCCACCCAAAGCCTTGCCGAGCAAATACAGGTCGGGGACCACGCCGACCAGATCGCAGGCAAACGTCGCACCGGTGCGACCGAGTCCGGACTGGATCTCGTCGGCGATGAAGAGCACATTCTCTCGACTGCAGATATCGCGAACGGCGGGCAGATACTCCGCTGGCGGCACCAGGATACCCGCCTCCCCCTGAATCGGCTCGATCAGTACGGCGACGGTGTTCGCATCAATGGCTGAGGCGAGCGCCGTCGCATCGCCGTACGGGACGGTGCGGAATCCCGGAGTGAAAGGGCCGAAGTCGTCGCGCGCAGTCGGGTCGTCGGAAAAGCCCACGATCGTCGTGGTCCGGCCATGGAAGTTTCCGGCTGCCACGATGATGTTGGCCTGGTTGGCGGCCACCCCCTTGACCCGGTAGCCCCAGGCGCGGGCAACCTTGATGCCCGACTCGACGGCTTCGGCGCCGGTGTTCATCGGCAACACCATGTCCTTGCCGCAGAGCGTGGCCAACGCCTCGGCGAACGGGCCAAGCTGGTCGTTGTAGAACGCGCGAGAGGTCAAGGTGATCTTGCTCAGCTGGCTGCGCGCGGCATCCAGCAGCACCGGGTTCGAGTGGCCGAAGTTGATTGCCGAATATGCCGCGAGGCAGTCCAGGTATCGGCGGCCATCGATGTCGGTGACCCACGCGCCATCGCCGGACTCGACGACCACCGGTAGCGGATGGTAGTTGTGCGCGACATGCAGCTCCTCCCGGTCGAGGGCCGAAGCCGTGTCCGGGGTGAGGCTGCCAGCGCTAGCCGGACTCGTCACGGCTGCGACGCCGTTGGCGGTCATCGCCTTAACTCCAAGGTGCAGCACTTGACCCCGCCACCGCCGAGCAGCAATTCGGAGAGGTCGACGCCTATCGGATTGTAGCCGCGCTCGCGCAATTGGGCCTCGAACCCGGTGGCACGGGAGGCGATCACCACGTTGAGTCCGTCGCTGATCGAGTTCAGGCCGAGCACGGTGGCATCCGTATCGCTGACGTGGATTGCGTTCGGATACCGCTCAGCAAGAATTCGGCGGCTCGGCTCGTCGAAAGCCGACGGCAGGTAGGCAATGTTGGCCTGCTTGTCGCCGGTCAACGGGTCCAGCACCGAGATCGCGGTGTCAAGGTGGTAGAAGCGCGGGTCGACCAGACTCAGGCTGACCACCTCGCGATCGAAGGTGCTGGCTACCTCCTGGTGGCTTTCGGCCGTCGTGCGGAAGCCGGTGCCGGCGAGGATCGTGTCGCCGACGAGCATGAAGTCGCCCTCGCCCTCGTTGACATTGGCCGGCCCGGCCACCCTAAAACCGTTGGCTCGGAACCAGTCCATGTAGGCCGGACCCTCCGGCTGACGCTCGGCGTAGGTGAAGCTAGCCCCGTAGGCGATGCCGTCCACGATGAATCCGCCGTTGGCCGAGTAAACCATGTCGGGCAAACCCTCAATCGGGTCGATCAGCAGAACCTCGTGGCCCAGCCCGGTAAATGTGCGGTACAGCTCTTCCCACTGCCGAACCGCCAACGCGGTGTCGGTGGGCTCCTGGGGATGCATCCACGGATTGATCCGGTAGCTGACCGTGAAGTACTCCGGGCGGCACATCAGATAGCTGCGCGCGGTGGCCGTACGGGAGGTAGCGGAAGGTTGTTCGTCGAGCATGGTGTTAGACATACCTCCAGTGTCACACGCACATATCCGGTGTTTCTCGCTGTGTTGCGCGGCTTTCCAGCGTGATTGCGTTGTCTTACGCAAAGAACAGGCATAGGGTAGCCGAATGGACAACCTGGACCGTAATATTCTAGATCTCCTTCGCCGAAATGCGCGCGCCGGCTATGGAGAAATCGGTTCCCGCGTGGGCCTGTCCCCATCCGCGGTTAAACGTCGTGTCGACCGGCTGGTCGGCGATGGGGTGATCCGCGGCTTCACGATCCAGGTGGATCCCTCCGTGGACGGGATGAACACCGAGGCGTACGTCGAGCTGTTTTGCCGGGGTACGGTGGCTCCGGAGGAGCTGCTTCGGATCCTTTCCAGCGTGCCCGAGGTGGTGGATGCCGGCACGGTCACCGGCAGTGCCGATGCGATCGTGCACATTCGCTCGCGCAACATCAGCAGCCTCGAGGCCGCACTGGAACGGGTACGCCTGGCGCCGAACGTCGACCACACCCGTAGTGCGATAGTGCTGTCGCGCTTGATTCACCGCAATGCGAACTGAGATTTACAGAATTGATTGCCTATTCAGCGTAACCCGGTATGGTGTTCGGAATATTCAAAGCCCACGCACGCCCCGAACCCCCAACCCCCGACACCCGAATGGCGACCGGCATGTACCGCACCCGAGCAAGCATTAATGGCTGAGCGCGTCGACGCTCACTTCCCTGCGGGCCCTGCGCCCGCCCCAACCGCCGACCCCCGAGCTACCGCGGAGCCGCTAAACACCGAGCCGGTATATCCCTCGCGACGAGCCCGCCACGAGGCCGAAACACGGCAGCGCAACGGCGACCGGGGCCGCACCAGCGCGGCGCGGCGACCGCGAAAGCCACAAACGTCCCCCGCAGCGGTGCGACGAGTCGCCGTACGGCCTCCAGGTCGACGGTCCACCCTGATCGGCCTCGGGTTCGCGATGACCCTGATCGCTACCTACGCCCTTCCGGCAAACGCGCGGCCGACACACTCGACTTATGCCCAGAGTCCGATCGTTGCCGCCGCCGCACAGGTGCTGCCGGTCTCAACCGGCCCGGGGGACGCCGTGGTACGCGACGGTTACACCGTCACCGCCGCACCTCCCCCACCTCCGCCAGCGCCCCCGCCCACGGCGGAAGGGTACGAGGCCGCCCCCGCAAGCGGCGCCGCGGTCCAGTGGCCGTTCCCGATGCCGGTACGGATCAGCAGCGGCTTCGGTTACCGCGACTCACCCTGTAGCGGCTGCTCTTCTGATCACCAGGGCCTTGACCTCAACCCCGGCGCCGGAACCCCGATCCACGCGATCGCCGGCGGCGTGGTGAGCGCAATCGGAAACCCAGCCAGCGGGTGGGGAGTGTACGTGAAGATCGACCACGAGATCGACGGGCAACGGGTCAGCAGCCTATATGCGCACATGGAGTACGGATCGCTCACCTTGTCCGTCGGCGATACGGTGACCGGTGGCCAGGTCGTCGGCCTGGTCGGCAGCACCGGAGCCAGCACCGCGCCACATCTTCACCTTGAGATCCACATCAACGGCACCGCGATCGACCCATACGCCTGGATGACTGAGCACGCCGGCTAGCGAGGCTCCGTAGGATTGACTCATGGCGGGAAACACCAGTGCCGCCGGTGACTCCGTCCTGGCCCGCGCCGCCCGGTTGCTCGCCGGATTCGACGAGGAGCACCACCGACTCACCCTTACCGAGCTCGCGGCCCGGTCCGGACTGGCCACCACCACCGCCCACCGGATGCTGGCCGAGCTGGTGCGTGCCGGCTTGCTCGCCAAAGACGACGGCGGGCACTACACCGTCGGATTACGCCTGTGGGAACTAGGCGAACTGAGCCCGATCAGCATCGAGTTGCGCGAGTCGGCGCTGCCGTGGCTGCTTACCCTCTACGAAGCGACCGCCGAAAACGTGCACTTCGCCATCCTGGACGGCTTCCAGGCGTTGTACGTGGCGCGGCTGGTCGGGCCGTACGCGGTACCGACGATCAGCAGGATGGGCGGCCGGCTGCCGCTGCACACCACCGGCGTCGGCAAGGCACTACTGGCCTACCAGGACGAGGCTTTCCTCAGCGGGTACTTCGCCAGGCGCTTGGAGCGGCCGACCAAGTTCTCTCTGACCAGCCAGGCGCGGATCCGCGCGCAGTTGCGCGAGATCCGCGAGCGCGGATATAGCGAAACACACCAGGAACAGAGCCTCGGAAACACCTCGCTCGCGGTCGCCGTGTTCGGTCGGGACAGCCGGCCGCTGGCAGCGGTCGGTCTGGTCACCCACACCGTGCAGGCCGACGTCTCTCGGCTGGTTCCGGTATTGCACCGCGCCGCGACAGGGATCTCGGCGGGATTGTTCGAGTTGATGGACCGGCACGGGACTCATACTTTCCGCTGAGCGGAACTCATGCATTGTTTCGCACCGCAGAACCTGTCACTGTCAATGCGCGGAAGGCGCGGCGAGACCAGCCCGCGACCATCGGCTCATGACGAAACTTCAAGGAAGAGGAATTCCGTGCCGGCAATTCAACAGGCGGCTGTCAGGCTCAGCACTCAGAACGAGATCACCGCGGAGATCAGTGCTCGTAGCGCCGATTTCCAGCGCGCGATCGATGGCGGTGCGGCGGTGGACCATCGCACGACGCTCGATTACGCACCGTATCGCAGCAGTATCCTGCGACATCCGACCAAGGACCTGCGCCACGTCGACCCGGAGACGATCGAGTTGGTCTCGCCCGCATTCGGGCACCGCGACGTCGGTGAGGTCGAGAGCGACCTCACCATCCAGCATTCCGGTGAACCGCTCGGCGCCAGGATTGTGGTCGCCGGCCGGGTACTCGACGGCAACGGCCGCCCGGTGCGCAACCAGCTGGTCGAGGTCTGGCAGGCGAACTCGGCCGGGCGCTATATCCACCAGCGCGATCAGCATCCCGCCCCCATCGACCCGAACTTCACCGGGGCCGGCCGCACCATCACCGATGACGATGGCAGGTACCAGTTCATCACTATCAAGCCCGGCGCCTACCCGTGGCGCAACCACACGAACGCGTGGCGGCCGGCGCACATCCACTTCTCCCTGTTCGGCAATGCGTTCACCCAGCGGATCGTCACCCAGATGTACTTCCCGGGTGATCCGCTATTCCCGCTGGATCCGATCTACAACTCGATCGTGGACCCGCGGGCTCGCGACCGGCTCGTGGCGAATTACGATCACGAGCTGACCTCCCCGGAGTGGGCGCTCGGTTTTCGCTGGGACATCGTGCTCACCGGACCGCAAGCCACCTGGTTCGAGCCGGAAGAAGACGACAAATGAGCCCGGAACTGATCCCCACCGCCGGCCAGACTCTCGGCCCGTTCTATGGCTTCTCGCTGCCCTATGCCGACGGGCCCGAACTCGTCCCGCCGTATCACCCGCGAGCCGTGCTCCTGACCGGCACCGTATACGACGGGGCCGGTGAACCGGTTCCGGATGCCCTGGTCGAGATCTGGCAACCGGACGAGAACGGCGACATCCCACAGCAACGCGGATCGCTGCGCCGGGACGGGCACAGCTTCAGCGGATTCGGTCGCTGCGCGACCGACCCGGACGGCCGCTACCAGTTCTGGACGCTCACGCCGGGAACTCTGACCGGAAGCGCCTCGGCACCGTTCTTCTCTCTCATCGTGTTCGCCCGCGGGCTGACTGACAAGTTGCACAGCCGGATTTACCTGCCCGCGGCACCTGACGCGGCGCAAAGCCCGCTTGCCACCGACCCGTTGCTATCTACACTGTCTGCGGCAGAGCAGGCTAGCCTGATTGCGACCCGGGTGCCCGACGGGTCGTTGCACCACGACATCCACCTTCAGGGCGAGGAGGAGACGGTCTTTCTTGACTTCGGCTGACCAGGGCGCCGCGTTCGCCGATTACGGACTGCTCTGCCCCGTCTGGGCGGGCAGTCCGGTGGCGGTGGAGACGAGCGACCCGGCCGTGTTGCGGGGCATCCTTGACGCGGAGGTCGGCCTGGCCGCAGGCCAAGCGCAACTCGGACTGATTCCATCGCCGACCGCTAACGTGATCCGGGATGTCGCCTCGACGTTCACGATCGACCTTCCGGATGTCGCCGGCCACGCTCGTGGAGGAGGCAACCCGGTCATTCCGGTGCTTGCCGCGCTTCGCGCCGCCGTCGCCTTGGCCGATCAGGATGCCGCCGACCACCTGCACTATGGTGCTACCAGCCAAGACATCCTGGACACCGCGATGATGCTCGTCGCCCGCCGCAGCCTCCGCATCGTGGTGCGCGACCTCCGCGCCAGCGTCGATGCGCTGATCCGTCTCGCAGACCAGAATCGGCGCTCTGCGATGGCGGCTCGAACCCTCACCCAGCACAGCGTGCCGACCACGTTCGGACTGAAAGCCGCGGGCTGGCTGATCGGGCTGGTCGATGCGGCCGCGGCGCTGGAGCACGCCGGCGTGAGCCTGCCCGTACAGCTCGGCGGCGCCGCCGGAACACTGGCATCCTTCACCCAGATCGCGCAGAACGCTCAGGCGCCTGGCGCCGAACTCAGCCTCGTCGACGCGTTCGCTCGCGAGCTCGACCTCCGCTCGCCGCGGTTCCCATGGCATACCCACCGCGCCCCGGTCACCGACCTGGGTGACGCCCTGGTCGGCGTCGGCGACGCGCTCGGGAAGATCGCCGCCGACATCGCCATGCTCTCTCGCACCGAGATCGCCGAGTTGCGCGAGGTCGGCGGCGCGGGCACCGGCGGTTCCTCCGCTATGCCGCAAAAGCACAACCCGGTACTCAGCGTGCTGATCAACTCCGCGGCTCGAACCGCCCCGGGTCTCGCGGCGGAACTGCACCGCAGCGCGATAGCGGTCGATGAGCGGCCGGACGGTGCCTGGCACGCGGAATGGCAGACCCTGCGCGAGCTGCTGCGTCAGGTGGGTGGAGCAGCCGCGCTCGCCGCCGAACTGTTGCCCGCGCTCGCCGTTGACGCCGACCGGATGCGGGAGAACCTCGCGATCACCGGCCCATTGATCGTCAGTGAACGGGTCATGCTACAGGCCGGCCCGGTACTCGGCCGGGATCGAGTGAAACAGCTCGTCCGGCAGGCCGCCGAGCGTCCGGACACTCTGTACGACATGCTCCGAGCCGCGCTGCCGGACTGGACAGACGAACGGGTACGCCAGCTGCTGGACCCTGAAAACTACCTCGGCGCAAACGATCATCTGATCGACCGGGCCGTCAACCACGCGAGAGGCAGATCATGAGCGTTCCCGCGATAACAGCGGTACGAAGCGGTAGGACCACCGGCGGTGCGCCGTTGCTGGTCCTCGGCCCATCGCTAGGCACCGCCGCCCCGTTGTGGAGCGAGGCGTCCGACCTGTTGGGCGAAGACTTCGCGCTGCTCAGTTGGGATCTGCCGGGCCACGGACGCTCCCGCGCGGCGACCGAGCCGTTCAGTGTGGCCGACTTGGCCGATGCCGTGCTCCAGCTCGTAGACGATCAGGGCGCACCCCACGGCAGCACGCGGTTCTACTACGCCGGGGTCTCGCTCGGGGGCGCCGTCGGACTGGAACTGGCGCTGCGGCATCCGGAGCGCCTTAAGGCATTCTCGACGATCTGCGCGCTGGCCCGGTTCGGCGAGCCCTCCGGCTGGTTCCAGCGCGGCGAACTGGTGCGGGCGCAGTCGACCGCCGCGCTGATCGTACCCTCGGCCGGACGCTGGTTCGGCCCGGATTTCATCGCGACCAATCACCGGGTCTCCAGCGCGCTGCTGCACGCCCTGAGTGGGGCCGATGACGAAAGCTACGCGCTGTGCTGTGACGCCCTCGGGGGGTATGACGTGCGTGCGCGGCTTGGTTCGATCGATACCCCGCTGCTCGCCCTCGCCGGAGAATACGACCAAGTCGCTCCACCGGACGCCGTCGCGGCCATGGCGGCACGAACCCTGGCAGGCCGCTCGGTGACGGTCGAGAACGCCGGCCACCTGGCGCCGGCCGAACAGCCGGCCCGCGTCGCTGGTCTGCTGAGCGAGTTCTTCACGACCGGCGGGAAATAAGTGGGGTGGACGATACAGACTGATGGACGATACAAACTGATGGACGATACAGACTGATGGACGATACAGAGCGGTACGAGAATGGGATGCGCGTGCGCCGCGCGGTGCTCGGGGATGAACACGTCGATCGGGCCAATGCGGCCAAGACCGAGTTCACCGACGATTTCCAAGACTTCATCACCCGCTACGCCTGGGGCGACATCTGGTCTCGACCGGGGCTCGACCGGCGGATCCGCAGCGCGGTCACGATCACGGCGCTGGTGGCGCACGGGCACTTCGATGAGTTGGCGATGCACATCCGCGCGGCGATCACCAACGGTCTCAGTCAGGATGAGGTCAAAGAAATCATCCTGCAGAGCGGCGTCTACTGCGGGGTACCGGCCGCGAACTCGGCATTCCGGGTGGCCCAGCAGGTGTTCGCCAAGGCCGGCTGACCCGACAGCTCTGCCGGCTACGGCCGATCGTGCAGCATCGGCAGGCCGGTGTAGGCCTCGGCCAGGTGGGCCATCGCGTGCTGGGACGAAGTGAGCAGGCTGAGCTGGCCGAGCTGAACCTGGTAGTCGTAATCGACGTTTTCCGGATGCGCGGGGTCGGCGGATTCAGTGAATCGGTGCAGCATCCGGGTCATCCACCGGGAGAAGTGCTGAATCTGCCAGACGCGGCGCAGGGAGCGCGGCGAGTACTCGCTCAGGCCGGTCTCGCTTCCGGTCCGGTAAAAATCGGTCAGGACCTCGTGCAGGTAGGCGGCATCGGCCAGCGCCAGATTGAGACCTTTCGCGCCGGTCGGCGGAACGATGTGCGCGCAGTCCCCCGCCAGGAACAACCGACCGTACCGCATCGGGTCGCTGACGAAACTGTGCATCGGGGTGATTCCCTTGTCGAGGATCGGCCCGTGCTGCAGCGTCCACCCTGGGATGCCCAGCCGGTCGTCGAGCTCGTCCCAGATCCGGTCGTCAGACCAGTTCGCGATGTCTTCGTGCGGGTCGACCTGCAGGTAGAGGCGGCTGACCGTCTCGCTGCGCATGCTGTGCATCGCGAAGCCTCGCTCGTGCAACGCGTAGATCAGCTCGTCCGTCGACGGGTGCACCTGCGCGAGGATGCCGAGCCAGCCGAACGGGTAGTCGCGGTGATAACTCTTCTTCTGCCCGTCGGGGATGCTCGGCCGACACACCCCGTGTGCCCCATCCGCCCCGACGACGAAGTCGCCACGCAGCTCATACTGCCTGCCGCCCTGGCTGAAATGCACTTTCGGGGAATCCGTGATGTCCTCGATGCACACGTCGGACACGCTGTACCTGGCTGGTGTTCCGGCCGCATCGTGCGCGGCGACCAGGTCCTTGACGACCTGCTGCTGCCCATACACCCACACCGAACGTCCGATTAGGTTGTGGAAGGACACGTTGTGCCGCTGACCGTCGTACTGCAGGTTGATCCCGTGGTGCTGCATCCCCTCGGCCAGCAATCGGTCCCCCAGGCCCGCCTCGGTGAGCAGTTGCACCGCGTCGTGCTCCAGTACCCCGGCCCGGACCCGCTGAATGGTGTAGTCGAGATCTCGCGCCTCGAGCACGACACTGTCGATCCCGGCCAGCCGCAACAAATGGGCCAACAGCAGCCCGGCCGGACCTCCGCCGACGATGACAACCTGGGTCGACAGCGCTGTGGCCGCTCCGCCCGGTCTTGGGTCTTCTGACATATCGTCTACCTTCTCCGCGTCGAGAATATTGCCGGTGATGACACTCCATGTTACGCTCAAAATGAGAACACACGTTCACTATGCGCACACAGGATGATTGAGAGTCGCATGCCTGGAAGCTTCATCTATGACGCAATACGCACGCCGTTCGGCAGGTTCGGCAAAGCCCTGGCCGGAGTGCGCCCCGATGACCTCGCCGCGCAGGTGATGAAAACCGTGCTGGCCCGGCATCCAGAGCTGGACCCTGCCCGCCTGGACGACGTAATCTTCGGAGACGCGAATCAGGCCGGGGAGGATAACCGGAACGTCGCGAGAATGGGCGCGCTCCTGGCCGGCTTCCCCACCTCGGTAACCGGCACGACGGTCAATCGATTGTGCGGGTCGAGCCTGGAAGCCGTCATCCAGGCCAGCCGTGCCGTCGAGTCCGGCGACGCGCGGCTGGTCCTCGCCGGCGGCGTCGAGTCGATGAGTCGCGCGCCGTGGGTGTTGCTGAAGCCGGCACGGGCCTACCCGGCCGGCCACGAAACGCTGTACTCCTCGACCCTCGGCTGGCGAATGGTGAACCCCGCCATGCCGACAAAGTGGACGGTGTCGCTGGGCGAGACCGCGGAGATCCTGGCCGAGCGCTACGACATCTCCCGTGAGGCTCAAGACGAATTCGCCCTGGCGAGTCATCAGAAGGCCGACGCGGCTTGGAATGCCGGCGTGTACGACGGCGAGGTGATCCCGGTACCCGGCGTCGATCTGGTGCGAGATGAAGGCATCCGCCCGGACTCGACGCTTCAGTCCCTGGCTGCACTGAAGCCTGCCTTCCGCACGGAGGGCACCGTCACCGCCGGTAACTCCTCCCCCCTCAACGACGGCGCCGCGGCGTTGATCGTCGGTGGCGAGAACGCGTCCATCGACGCCGAGCCACTGGCCCGGATCGTCTCACGCGCGGCGGCCGGAGTCGACCCCGACGTCTTCGGGATCGCACCGGTCGATGCGGCGAACCGGGCCCTGGAACGAGCCGGAAAATCCTGGTCGGAGGTGGATGTGGTCGAACTCAACGAAGCTTTCGCCTCGCAGAGCCTGGCCTGCCTGAAGCTGTGGCCGGAGCTCGATCCGGCCACAGTGAATATCCATGGCGGCGCGATCGCGATGGGACATCCGCTCGGGGCATCCGGAGGTCGCATCGTCGGCCATCTCGCGCACGAGCTCAAGCGGCGCGGCGGAGGCATCGGCGTCGCTGCAATCTGCATCGGCGTCGGACAGGGCTTGGCGGTCGTTCTCGAACGATAACCGGTTCTGCGCGAAGAAGTCGAGGACTACGAGAGAGGATAGGTGGATGGTTCAGACCGCTGCTACGACCGCTGCCAACACCGCCTCGAGCCCGGAGAGCCACGATCCGAGCGGCCAATACGTGCAATCCCTCGCCCGTGGCCTCAGCGTCATCAAGGCATTTGACGCCGAGCACTCCGAAATGACCCTGAGCGACATTGCCCGTCGCACCGGCCTCACCCGGGCAACCAGCAGGCGCTTTTTGCTCACGCTCGCCGAGTTGGGCTATGTCAAGTCCGACGATCGCATGTTCACCCTGACCGCAAAGGTCCTGGAGTTGGGGTTCGGCTATCTTTCGGCGCTGTCGCTGCCGGAAATTGCGCAACCGCATCTGGAGCACCTAGCCTCGAGCATCCACGAGTCGACCTCGGCATCGGTCCTTGATGGCACCGACATCGTCTACGTCGCTCGGGTGCCCACCCGGCGGATCATGAGCGTGCGGATCAACATCGGAACCCGATTCCGGGCGTACGCCACGTCAATGGGGCGGGTCCTGCTCTCCGAGCTCACCGACGCCGAGCTCGACGCGCATTTGACCAGCGCGGAGTTCCAGGGATTCACCTCGCACACCATCACCTCCAGGGCGGGGCTCAAAAAGGAACTCGAGAAGGTACGCCGCCAGGGCTGGGCCGTGGTCGATCAGGAGCTCGAAGCCGGGCTCCGGTCAATCGCCGTGCCGATCCGACACAGCTCCGGCACGATCATCGCCGCCATCAATGTTTCCACCACCGCGACCAGCCATACCCTGGAGTCGATTCAGAAGAACCTGTTGCCGCCGCTGCAACTGGCCGCCGAACAGATCAGCGCTGACCTGACCGCCTCGCGCCCGTTCTCCCGCGCCGGCAGCTAACTGGCTTGCACGTCTAACTGGCCTGCAAAGTCAACTGGCCTGCAAAGCGTCAATGACGCTGAGCAAATGCACCTTGGTCGCCTCTTGCGCAGCCAGGGGGTCGCGAGCGGTGATTGCATCGATGATCGCCGCGTGCTCCGGCGCCGATACCCTGGCGCGTCCGGGCTGAAAGGACAGCTTGAACTGGTGGCGGACGCTCTGAGCCTGCAGTCTCTCCAAAATCTCCACCGCGACGGAATGATTGCTGATTTCGCGAATACGCCGGTCCAGCAACTGGTTGAGCCGAGAATATTCGACAAGGTTCCCGGAGTGCACCGACTCGAGGATATCCTCGCGCAATTGCCGGAGTTCGCGGATTTCTTCGTCGGTCACCGACTCGGCAGCCTTGGCTGCACAAAGTCCCTCGATTCCAATCCGCACCTCGAGAATTTTTATCGCATCTGCCACCGAGATCGCCCGCACCCGGGAGCCACGATTCGGCATCCGATCGATCAGGCCCTCGCTGGCCAGCTCCAGCAGCGCGGCGCGGATCGCGGCGCGGCTCGCGCCGAGCGAAGTGCTCAGGTCGGTCTCAATGAGGCGTTGATTCGGCGCGTATTCCCCGTCGACAATGGACTTCCTGATGGATTTCGACAGTTCGCCGACCGTTGGTTGCGCCGCGCTCCGCTGGGGCCGTGCAACTTGAGTCTTTGGCATCCACGGCCACCCTTCAACAGTAAAAGCCGACGTTCACGGCGCGAGATACCGTTGGAGGTGGCCAGCGCCCCCGGAACGCCAAACGAATTCGCTAGTCACCGGTCGGCTAGCGCGGGATCATGCGAAGTCAGTTCTCGAAGCCAGCGCGCAAACGTCTCGACGACTTCCGGGGTGCCGTCGCCATCGCGCTGGACGAGCCCGATCTCCGCCTGGGCGGCGGGCCTGTCCAGCCGAACAGCGACTAGCGGGTCGGCCAGCACCGTCCCGGCATACTTCGGGATGAACGTGGCGACCACTCCAAGACCAGCTTCGGCTGCGAGAACCCTGGCTTGCAAACCGTCGATCTCCAAGACGGAGTGTTCGCCGGTCAGCCCGCTCTGCCGCAGCACCTCGCGGTAATACACGGATTCGATGCTCGTCGCCGGAGCGGTGATCAGGCCGACCTCGGCGATCTCGGCAGGGGTCACTGTGGCCCTTGCGGCCAGCGGATGGCCGCGGGGCACGAAGAAGGTGAGCTCGGCTGAATGCAGCGGTTGAAAGCGGGCCTCGGGCGGCATGTGCCACTTAATCACATAGGCGAGATCTAATTGCCGATCGAGGACGGCCTGAGCCGTCGGCCCGCTGTGCCCGAATCGGAGGGAAAGCATCGTGTGCGGGTGCGATCGCAGGAACGGCGCAACGGCCTGCCGCAGAAAATACTCCTGCTCGAACGCGAGGCTCGCACCGACCCGGATCCGGCCGCCCCGGCCGTGTTTGAGATCATCCAACGTATTTTCCAGCGACTCCTGCTCGGTGAGCATGAGCAAAGCCGAGCGGTACACCTCGTGGCCGGCGGCCGTCAGATGGATGGAGCCCTGTTCATAGCGCAGGAGCTCGGCCTGTACTGTCTTTTGCAGCTCATGAACGTGATGCGACACCGTTGGCTGCCCGAGGTGCAGCTGGCGCGCCGCGGCCGAGTAGCCGT
>JBDTDV010000041.1:0-15012 GCA_039922875.1 Microbacteriaceae bacterium | reverse complement strand
ATCGCTTTGAGAGTGCCGAACTCCCGGGTCCGCCGGGTTACTCCGGCGATAGTGAACAGAATGGCAATCAGGAATGCGGCGGCCAACACCACAAGGGACAGCACGGTGCCGAGGTTCCCGATCAGCTCGGCCGCCGTGCCGAGCGACCCGGATACCGTCGCGGCGAGATCGGCTTGAGTACTGATCGTCTGCGCTGGCAGCGCCTGCTGCAGATCGGCCTTGACCTGGGGGATGGCGCCCGAGGACGCGGCTTGCACATAGACGCTGCTGACCTTGCCGCTCTCCCCGGACAGCGCCTGGGCGGTGTCAAGAGGGATATACGCGTTCGCGGCCGTTTCGGCATCCGAACCGGTTGGAGCGACCAGTCCGATCACGGTGAAGCTGGTTGCCCCGATCGTGGTCGTGTCACCGACGGCCAGAGAGGCGGTTTTGGCATATCCGGTGTCCAACAGCACAACATCCTTGCCGGCGTCGGCCGAGGTGAAGCTCCTACCTGCGACGTTCTTCGCCGCGGACAGCGGGCCGATCGCGGCGCCGGCCGGGTCGAGCCCGAGCACGCTGAACGATGAGGTGGTGAACGAGCTGCCGCCCGACCCGTCGGCCCCGCCGCTGGGCGGATTCGCCGCACCCTTGCCGCCGTTGCCCCGAGCCGCGAAATCTGGCAGCGTGCCGTCGAAAGTCGTATTCGTCAGCGCCAGGATGCCCGCTGCCGCCGTGACGTTCTTGACCTGCTTTGCGCTCGCGAGCGTCGCGCTGCTCATCGTGGTCGCGGTCCGTCCGACACTCAGCCGGGATTCGTGGATCGTTCGGCTGCCCCCGGAGTCGGTACCTGCACCGGCACCGAAATCGAATCTGGGGCCGCGGGTACCGGGAACTGCCACGGCACCGCCCGCAGTGGCCGGCGTACTGATCGTGATATCGGTGCCGACCCCGTACACCGAACGCAGCACCTGGGCCTGTGCGGCACCGACGCCGGCCGCGACCGCGTTCACCACGATCACCAGAGCGATGGCGAGGGCCATACCGATCGCGATGATCACCGTCTGTTTGCGGCGGTTGACGAGTTCACGACGCAGATAAGTACCGAACATGTTGCCGAGAGTAGCTAGGGTCGCTATGAACGAGCCATGATCCCCACATCATTCGCCTGCGCGCCGGGGCGGGGGCGCGCCGAGCACCGCCGTGCCGGCGCCAGAACCTTCGCCTATGCTGGCAACGGCACGAGGAATCCCGCCTGCTCGAGAGGAGTGCGATGCCAACCGGCGTTCCCATCGAAGTCTCGGGTGTCACGAAGAATTTCGGCCAGATTGTCGCGGTGAACAACCTCTCCTTTACCGTCGAGCCGGGGCGCGTCACCGGGTTCCTCGGGCCAAACGGCGCGGGTAAAACAACCACATTGCGGATGCTGCTTGGCCTGGTCACCCCGACGTCTGGAACCGCAACCTTCGGCGGAGTCGCCTACCGCGATCTACCCGATCCCCTGTCCTCGGTCGGCGCGGCCCTGGAAGCCGCGAGCTTTCACCCCGGACGAAGCGCCAGACACCACCTCTTGGTCTATGCCCAGGCCGCGCGGCTGAACCGCGAGACCATCCCGACCGCGCTGCGCAAGGTCGGACTCACCGACTACGCCGACCGCCGAGTTGGCGGATATTCGCTGGGGATGCGGCAGCGACTCGGTCTCGCGTTCGCCCTACTCGGCGACCCCGGCGTGCTGGTCCTCGACGAGCCGATCAATGGGCTCGACCCGGAGGGCATCAAGTGGATCCGCACCTTCCTGCGCGAAATGGCGGACGAAGGGCGCACCGTTCTGGTCTCCTCGCACCTGCTTTCCGAGGTGCAGCAGAGCGTTGACGAGGTTGTCATCATCGCCAAGGGTGCCCTGGTGCACCGGGGCTCGCTGTCCAGCCTGGACACCTCAACCACCGTCCGTGTGGTCATCGACTCGCCCGACCGTGCCTCTCTGGCGGCCGCGCTGACCGCAGCGGGCCTACAGTTCGACGAGTTGCGCGGCGGCCTGCTGGTGTCGGATGCCGAACCGGCCGAGCTCGGACACCTCGCCTTCACGGCCGGTGTCGAGTTGAGCGCCCTACACCGAAAGCGATCCGGGATCGAAGACTCGTTTCTCTCCCTGGTCGGGGAGGGGAACTCACTGTGACAAATCTCCTCGCCGGCATCCGCGCCGAATTCACCAAGGTGCTGACCACCCGGTTGTGGTGGCTGCTGGCCATCGTGTTGTTTCTGTACATCGGTGTGCTCGCCGGCGGACTCGGCGCGCTGTTCGGCGCGATCTCTACCGGAGCGTTGGCCAGCAGCCGCGGCGCGGGCGGTGCGGGCGGCGCCGGTGGTGCCGCAGCGTTCCAGAACCTGGCACCGCTGGTGTACAGCTTCGCGACCTCGGTCGGCTATGTCTTCCCGCTGCTGCTCGGCGCGCTGGCTACCACCGGGGAATTCCGCCACCAGACCCTGACCCCGACCTTCTTGACGAACCCGCGCCGCGGACAGGTGCTCGGAGCCAAGACCGCCTCGACCCTGGTGGTCGGTGCCGCGTACGGCGTCGTAGCGCTGGTTGCCGCCGTTGGGATCGGTGCGATCGTGCTCAGTGCGATGGGTATCGACACGGCACTTGGTGAGGGTACGACCTGGGCCCTGGTCGGGCGGTCGATCCTCGCGATGGCGTTGTGGGCGCTGATCGGAGTTGGGCTCGGCACCCTGGTGCCCAACCAGGTCGCGACCATAATCATCGTCCTCGCGTTCACCCAGTTCGTCGAGCCGCTGCTTCGGCTGGCGTCCTCCTTCACCGATGTGACGGCGGCCCTCGGGAAGTTTCTTCCGGGCGCAGCCAGCGATGGGCTGGTCGGTTCGAGCTTCTTCACGATCTCGTCACCGGCATCCGGAGTTCTGGATTGGTGGCAGGGCGGTCTCGTGCTCGCCGGATACGCCGTGGCGTTTACGCTCGCCGGGTACTTCACCTCGTGGCGCAAAGACGTGACCTGAGCCGAGCTGCCATCGCGACGCACCTGCGCCGATGAGAGTTGGGGGCGTCGATCGCACTGGACTAGTCGGGGGTCCCGACCGAGGTGGCACGAGCCGTCGCGGCATCGCGTCGGATGGCGATTCGATTGAGTATTGCGTCGACCGCAAAGCCCAGCGCTAAGGCGAAAACGATGGCGATGGCCGCGCCAAGCACCGGATGTCCATGCATCCACGCCCCGACCAACACGCCGATTAGCACGGAATACAGCGCCCAGGTCACACCAGAAAGCACGGTGAGCGGAATGAACCTGCGCCGAGGCAGGTGCGTCGCCCCGGCCGTCATGTTCACGGCGACGCGTCCGACTGGCACGTACCGCGCGGTCAGTACGAGCGTCGCCGTGCGCTTAGCCAGCCCTCGCCCCGCACGCTGAAAGGCGCGGGCCACCCGAGGCCGCCGCATCCAGGCGAAGCGCTCCACTCCCACCCAGCGACCGAGAGCATAGGCGATGTTGTCGCCGATCATTGCGCCGAACGCGGCGATCACCACGACCGCGATCAGGTTCGGCGAGCCGGTCGCTATCCCAAGTGACGAGAGTGCCACAATCACCGACTCGCTAGGGACCGGCGGGAAGAAGCCGTCGATGATTACCAGCGCCAGGGCGACGAAATAGATCCACGGCGATCCGGCCAAGGAGAGGATGGTGTCGTTGACGGCATCCATGCGCTGTCCCCTCTCGTGCCAGGAATAGTTATCGCACAGAAACCAGTGTGAAGCATCAAGACGAGAAATACGACGATGTTCCCGCTCGGCTGACGTGTCGATGGGGCCGTGATCTGAACCGGTTAGCTTCATATATCAGTCGTGCATGCCGGGGTTGCCAGGCGCCGTCTTGCTATATAGTTCGGGAGGGAGACTCCGACAGTTCTGATGAGTTCGGTTGCCGGGCAAGGCTCTCATCCAGTCACCATCAACGAAGAGGTAGACGTTGAACAAAATCGGATACAAGGTGGTTCTCGCGACCATCGCAACAGCAGCGGTACTGGCGACCTCAGGTTGCAGCGGCGTCCTAAGTGGCGGCGGCTCTGATCCTACGAACGACACCGGGCCGATCATGCTTGCAGACATCGTGCCTATCTCGGGGAGTCTCGCACCATCGGGTCTCACGATGAAAAACGGCGCTCAAATGGCCGTCGACGAGATCAACGCGAAGGGTGGTGTCCTCAACCGCAAGCTTAAGCTCGACGTGCTTGATGGTGCGTGCGACCCGCAACAGGCCGTCTCCGCAGCGAACAAAGCGATCAGCAATGGCGACGTGATGTCTGTCGGCAACTATTGCTCCGGAGCCGCGCTACCAACCCTGCCTATCTTCAACAAGGCACACATTCCGATGATTCTTGCTGCCGCAGATTCCCAGGTCCTCCCAGATGCAAAGAGCCCTAATGCGTTCCTGATCAATGGGACGGGAGTACAGCAGGCAGAATCCGCGGTCAAGTTTATGAAGAAAGAGGGAGTCAAGAGCGTCGCTCTCGTCGATGACAACACTCAGTTCTCTAAAGACATCACAACTGGCACAGCAAAGGACCTCGAAAAGGATGGCTCGGTCAAGGTTCTCCTCAACACGTCCATAACCGCCGGCGAGAGTGACTACTCTTCGATCGTCCACAGCATTGTTTCGGCAAACCCAGACATGCTGTATTTCACGGCCTACTACCAAGAGGGCGGGCTGATCATCAATCAGTTGAGGGCTGCCGGGTTCACCGGAAAGATCATGGTCGGGGATGGCAGCGTTGACCCCGCCCTGATCAAGATCGCCGGCGTCGCTAACGCGGAGGGCGTCTTCGCTACCAGTCCCCCCACGCCCGACACCCTGCCGAATGCTAAAAACTGGGTAGCGAACTACACCAAAAAGTTCAATATCGCACCCGGCCCCTTTTCCACGCAGGCATATGACGCCGTGCGCCTTGCTGCGCAGGTCATTACCAACGCCAAAACCACCGACGGACCCGCCGTCATCAAAGCGTTGAAGACGATCAAGGGATTCCAGCTCTTCACGGGAACGCTCGAATTCACGCCGGAGCAGACCCTCAAGAGCGGAGGCTACGTCATCCTCGTCGTCAAGGACGGCGAGTTCACGCTCAAGGACTCATTAAAGTAGCGGATCGAGAAGGTGCCGCGGTCTGGCGGCACCTTCTCGCGCTCTAGGAGACGGTGAACTAGTTCATGAGCCAACTCATCTGGAACGGCCTCTTCGTCGGCTCGTTTTACGCCTTAATCGCTATCGGCTACACGATGGTTTACGGGATCATTAAGCTCCTTAACTTTGCCCACGGCGATATTTACATGCTTGGCGCCTTCATAGGCTTCGTTGCTCTAGGCAGCTTTGGATCGATCCCAGGGTCGATGTCCCTGATCGTGCTTCTCATCGTGATGCTGCTCAGCATGGTCTTGACAGGGTTCGCAGGGGTATTGATTGAGCGAGTCGCTTATCGTCCCCTCAGATCAGCCCCACGCCTGGCTGTACTCATCACCGCAGTCGGTGTTTCCTTTTCGCTTGAGTACGGAGTCAGCGCGATCTTTGGGCCCAACCCCCGAGTGTTCCCGGTTCGGCTTTCCAACGACGGGGCGAACCTACTGGGCGCGCACGTCTCCTATTCGCAGCTCATGCTCATGCTGATCGCAATATTGCTCATGATCGGGCTAAACGCATTTGTACAAGGGACATCAACGGGTCGGGCGATGCGGTCAATAGCGCTGGACACCAAGGCGTCACTTCTGATGGGTATCAACGTCGATTCCGTCATCACTCGCACATTTTTCATTGGCTCTGCCCTCGCGGGTGCGGCCGGAGTGATGGCAGGCGCTTACTACGGCAATATCAACTTCCTCATGGGATTCATCATCGGCCTCAAAGCGTTCACTGCAGCGGTCATCGGCGGTATCGGGAATATCCGAGGCGCCATGCTAGGCGGGCTTCTACTCGGCCTGTTGGAAGCGTTTGGATCCGAGTGGTTCGGAGGTCAGTGGAGAGATGTGTTCTCCTTTAGTGTCCTCATCCTTATCCTGACGCTCAGGCCAACTGGGATACTCGGCGGCCGAGTGACGGAGCGTGTCTAATGACCGACAACACCGACACCACGATGGCGCCCCGTTTGATCGGCAAACCGCAGAGCAAACTATCGCGCCTGTTCGAAAGCAGGAAGCTCGGCTGGGTGGCATTCGGAATCGCGATACTGACGCCGTTCATCATTGCGACACCTTATTCGCTGAACGTCATGACGAACGCTGCGATTTTCGTGATGCTCGCATCCGGCCTGAATATTGTCGTCGGATACTGTGGTCTGCTCGATCTCGGATATATGGCGTTCATGGCTGTCGGCGCCTACACGGCGGGCATTCTTGCCAAAAGCTTTGAACTCCCTCTCATTTTCACTATCCCCGCTGTCGTGGTCATGACCGTGCTCGCAGGCCTGATTATCGGTGCTCCTACGTTGCGACTCCGGAGCGACTATCTGGCCATCGTTACGCTCGGGTTCGGCGAAATTATTCGCATAACCGCGAACAATCTGGACATTACCGGAGGTACATCGGGGATCTTCGGCATTCCCGGACTCGAAATATTTGGTGTTGACCTGCAACAACCGGTTCCCTTCTACTACATCAGCGTTGTCGTGGTCTCGCTTTTCGTCCTTGCGGCGGCCCGACTCGGCAAATCGCGTATCGGTCGAGCGTGGCGATTCGTCCGCGAAGACGAAGACGCCGCTGAAGCCATGGGTATCCACACCTACCAAGCAAAGCTCATGGCCTACATCTTTGGTGCAGTGTGGGGCGGGATGGCCGGCGTGCTCTTTGCCGCACACCTTTCCGCGGTTTCACCGCAGACCTTCGTATTCCTCAATTCCGCGCTCCTTTTGATGGCTGTCGTCTTGGGCGGGATGGGAAACATCCGTGGGGTCGTCCTCGGCGCTATTGCGATCAGCGTGCTGCCGGAGCTGCTCCGAGATTTCGCGGATTATCGATACCTCGCGTTCGGCATCGTGCTGGTCGTAGTTATGGTGTTCCGGCCGCAAGGCTTTTGGCCGATCCGAGCAAGTGAGCCAGAGCGAGGTATCACGGACCAAAAGTCGCGTAGAGCAACCCGGAAAGGAAATGTCCATGACTGGCATCCTCGAGGTTCGTGACCTTCACATCTCGTTCGGCGGAATCAAGGCAGTAGATGGGCTCTCCTTTACGGCAAATGCGAAGGAAATCATTTCCGTCATCGGTCCAAACGGTGCGGGAAAGACCTCTGCGTTCAACTGCATTACCGGGTTCTACAAACCAACCGCTGGCAAAGTGATCTTCGATGGGAATGACATCACCGGATTACGCCCGGCCCGGATCGCCGCTGCAGGAGTGACCCGAACCTTCCAGAACTTGCGACTGTTCCCAGATTTGACCGTGCTAGACAACGTCCGCGCCGGCATGCACCTCTATGGCGGGCAAAGTGTTCTCGATGCGATCTTCCACACTCCACGCTACAAACGAAGCGAACTCAGCTTCACAGAAGAGGCTCACCGGTGGCTCGACTTCGTAGGTTTCGCAGGTTCCCGTGGCGTCCCCGTGCGCAACCTGGCGTACGGACAACAGAGACAGGTCGAGATCGCACGAGCACTCGCGCGAAAGACCAAGCTCATGCTGCTGGATGAACCGGGTGCAGGACTTAATCACTCCGAAAAGCAGGACCTGCTCCAGCTATGCCGCAAGATTCGAGAGTTGGGAACGGCCCTGATTTTGATTGAGCACGATATGGGATTGGTTATGGAGGTGTCTGAACGAATCGTAGTCATGAACTTCGGTAAGGAGATCGCTGATGGAACCCCCGCCGAAGTGAAGGCGAACCCTGAAGTTATTGAGGCATATCTCGGCAAGGAAGATGACCCATCGCCTCAGCTGCCCAAGGACGCAATCCGCGACGAAACGCCCGATTCGACTGAAACGCCTCAGACCGGTGAATTCAGCGCAGAAGGTGGGAGCAGCCCATGGCAATGATCGAGTTTGAAGGCGTCGAGGTCTACTACGGGAAGGTACAGGCGCTCAGGGGAATCTCGCTGAGGGTCGAAGAGGGAGAAATTGTCGCACTTCTGGGCAACAACGGCGCAGGGAAGTCGACGACGCTGTGTACCGCGTCGGCAATAGTGAGGGCCCATGCAGGCAAAGTCAGCTTCCAAGGAAAAGACATAACAAAGGCCAATCCCTGGGAGGTAGTCAAGGCGGGCCTGACGCATGTACCGGAGGGACGACGCATATTCAGCACGCTCACCGTGCTGGAAAACCTTCAGATCGGCGGATACCTTGTGAAGGATCGCGGACTTGTCGCGAAGCGGATTGCGCATGTCTACGAGTTGCTGCCTCTTCTGGCTCAACGGAGATCGCAACAAGGTGGCACGCTGTCCGGTGGAGAACAGCAGATGCTCGCGATAGGCCGAGCTCTGGTAGCGGGCCCAAAGACGCTCATGCTCGACGAACCCTCCATGGGCCTGGCTCCTCTAGTCGTGGCTCAGATCATGCAAGTCGTGAAGGAAGTCAACGAACAAGGGACTACCGTGCTACTGGTTGAGCAGAATGCTCGTGCCGCTCTGAAGGTGACTCACCGCGGATACGTGTTGGAGAACGGCCGTACGACCATAGAGGGAACTGCAGCCGAACTCGTGTCGGACCCCCGAATTGTCGCCGCATATTTGGGATCGTAGACCTGCACCGAGTGAAGAAGCGATGCGGTAGCTCCGGCCGCACCGGCCATACGCCTGGGCTCGTCGAAGCACGCCCGCGTAGGCTGGGTTCATGAGCGACTTCCGTGCGATCGTGATCGAGCAGCGCCTGACCGATGGCCGGATCACCGACCACTCAGCCGAGCTCCGCACGGTCGATGACAGCATCCTGATGCCCGGAGACGTCACCGTCGCCGTCGAGTTCTCCAGCGTCAACTTCAAGGACGGCCTCGCCGTCGCGGGCAAACCGGGGGTGGTCAAGGGCTCACCGCTGATCCCGGGTATCGACCTGGTCGGCACCGTCGAGGCGTCCGATAATCCACGGTGGGCGCCGGGAGACCGGGTCATTCTCAATGGTGCCGGAATCGGTGAGATCCACCATGGTGGCCTGGCCGAGCGAGCTCGCGTCGACGGTGACCAGTTGGTACGGCTACCCGCCGGGCTGACCGCGGAACAGGCGGCGGCTATCGGAACGGCCGGATTCACCGCGATGCTCTCGGTCCTCGCGCTGGAGCGGCAAGGCGTCACCCCCGACGCGGGAGCGGTTTTGGTCACCGGCGCCGCCGGCGGCGTCGGATCGGTGGCGACAGCGGTGCTGGCCCGACTCGGGTACACCGTGACGGCATCCAGCGGCCGCGCCCAGGAGCAGGCGGAATACCTCCGTGAGCTCGGCGCGAGCAGCCTCATCGACCGGACAGAACTCTCCGAACCGGGTAGGCCCCTGCAAAGCAAGCGCTGGGCGGCGGCCGTGGATTGCGTCGGCAGTCACACGCTGGTCAATGCGCTGGCCCAGACTCAATACGGCGGAACCGTCACCGCGTGCGGACTCGCCCAGGGCGCGGACCTCTCCGGCACAGTGCTGCCATTCATCCTGCGGGCGGTCACCCTGGTCGGCATCAATTCCGTGGACGCCCCACTCGCATTGCGGGAGCGGGCGTGGGCACGGCTGGCCGCCGACCTCGATCTTGCTCTGTTCGCCCAGCTGACCAGAACGATCCGGCTGGCCGACGTCATCGATGCCGCCACCGACATCCTCGCCGGACGTGTCCGCGGCCGCCTGGCCGTCGACGTCCGCGCCTGATCTCCCCCTGCTCTCGCCCTGATTTCCCCCGCTGAGGTGCAAACTTCGGCTAGTTGCGACCGCCATGCACTGACCGAAGTTTGCACCTCACGGAAATATCGCACCTCACGGGAATGGGGCACCTGACGGGGCTGAGGGGATCAGTCGATGCGCTCGCCGCCGGGGGCGACCTCGTCGCGGCTGTCGTCACGCAACGTCTCAACCAGGCGAGCGGCGTGCGGGGTGGAAATGATGATCCGCGAGTACCGGGGATGACCGCCTGACTCCGCATCCGGATCGAGATCGATCACGACCGCCGAGCGCTGCTTTCCCTTGATCAAAAGGAAGTCCTGACCACCGTGAAATTTCCAGGTTCCGACGGCAAGAGCCAGCGGCACCGCGGTGCCCGGCGCACGAATACCGCGGATCCAGATCCACGGATCAGCGGTGATCGCGACCGAGCGGATGCTGTCGCGAGACACGATCAGATCCTCCCGATGCAGCGCGAGCACCTTTTCAGCCATCGTCAACTGGATCTCAAGTCGATCGGGATACACGCGAAGGCCAGCCATACCTCCAGTCTGCCCTTTGCCCCGGTGAAACGCCTTAGCGGAAGCTCACAAACTCGCAACGCTTCACGGCTGCGTTCCGAACACTCTGTCGCCATCCGGCGGCTGGGCTGTATCGTGATCTCGTGGCTACCCAGCGGCGGACTCCCGGCTCCCAGACTTCACTTCGTGAAGCCAACCGCGCGAGAATCGTGAACGCGGTGAAGGTTTACGGTGGCCTGACGCAGGTCGAACTCGCCGGTTCGACGGGTTTGTCGGCCGCGACGGTGTCGAACATTGTCAAAGAGCTCGCCGGATCCGGGCTCTTGCACACCACGCCGAGTACCCGCAGCGGGCGACGGGCCCAATACGTCACGCTGGCCCACGCGCTCGGACTGGTCGTCGGAGTGCACTTTTCCACCCGGCACCTGCGCGTGGCGATCTCCGATGTCGCGCACGCCGTGCTCGCCGAAAATCACATGCCGCTGGCCAAGGACCACCGGGCCGACAACGAGCTGGATCGAACCGCGCTGCTGATCGCCGACATGCTCGAACGGGTCGATTCCGGCATGAGCGAGGTGCTGGCGGTCGGCATAGCGATTCCAGCCCCGCTGAAACGTCGGACCGGGATCATCGCGCGCAGCGGAATCCTGCGCGGATGGGATGCGATCCCCGTCGCGGAGGTCATGCAACGGCGCCTGAATCGCCCGGTATTCATCGACAATGCGGCGAATCTGTCCGCCCTGGCCGAGCTACGGATGGGTGCGGCTCGCGGAAAGGAGAACGCGGTCTACCTCGAGATCGGTGACGGCGTCGGCGCCGGCCTGATCCTCAATGGCCGGGTCCTGCGGGGGCATAACGGCAGTGCGGGAGAATTCGGGCACACGGTGATCCGCGAAAACGGGCCGCTGTGTCGGTGCGGAAACCGTGGCTGCCTGGAGGCGATCGTCGGGGGGCCGGCGATCCTCGAAAGCCTGAGACCAAGCCGCGGCTCGCTCAAATTGAACGACCTCGTCATCGCTGCGATGGCCGGCGACGACGCCTGCATCAGGGCAATAGCGGATGCCGGCAAGCACATCGGAATTGCCGCGGCCAATCTCTGCAACCTTCTCGATCCCGAGCGACTGGTCATCGGGGGCGAACTGGCCCGCGCGGGTGAAATCCTGCTCGGCCCGTTGCGCTACGCACTGGAGCGCTCGGTGATCGTCGACGAGGAATCGATGCCGGATGTCGTCCAGGGCCAGCTCGGAGTCAAGGCGGCAACTCTCGGCGCGATGTCTTATGCAATGGACCAGGTCAAATTCGGACAAACAGCACTAGGTTAGAGCCCAGCCAAAAAAGTGAGGCCAAATCGTTGTGTTCAAGACTTGACGCCAATATGGCGAACTGTCATGCTCGTGCCAGCCACCTATGATCGGGCGGCCCTACTCGGAGGTTAATCCATGAAAATCGCTAGCATTAGAGCGGTTGTCGCCACGGCGGCGATCCTGCTCACTGCCGGTTCACTCACCGCGTGTTCGAACGCGGCAGAGAACGGCAACAGCGGGTCCACCGACAAGGCTTCAAGCGCCAAGATCGGCCTGCTCCTGCCCGACTCGGTCACCGCGCGCTACGAAAGCGCAGACAAGCCGTACTTCGAGGCGAAGATCAAGTCCCTGTGCCCCGACTGCAAGGTGCTTTACGCGAATGCCGACGGCGATGCCGCCAAGCAGCAGCAGCAGGCGGAGTCGATGCTCACCCAGGGTGTGAACGTTCTGGTCCTCGACCCGTTCGACGGTGAAGCCGCCGCCGCAATCGTCGGCGAGGCCAAGGCCAAGAAGATTCCGGTTATCTCCTACGACCGCCTGATCAACAGCGCCGACAGCAGCTACTACATCTCATTCGACAACGAGAAGGTCGGCGAACTGCAAGGTACCGCACTGGTTGAGAAGCTGAAGAAGGATGGCGCGGCCCCTGACGCCGGCATCCTGATGGTCAACGGTTCGCCGACCGACAACAATGCCTCCCAGTTCAAGAAGGGTGCGCACAGCGTCATCGACAAGAGTGGCTTCAAGGTGCTCGCCGAGTTCGACACACCCGGATGGGACCCCGCCAAGGCACAGGATTGGGTCGCCGGCCAGATCACTCAGTTCGGCAGCCAGATCAAGGGCCTGTACGCCGCCAATGACGGCACCGCAGGTGGCGCCATCGCCGCGCTGAAGGCAGCCGCCGTGTCGCCGCTTCCCCCCGTGACCGGCCAAGACGCCGAGCTCGCCGGAATCCAGCGCATCCTTGCCGGCGATCAGTACATGACCGTGTACAAGGCGCTCAAGCCCGAAGCCGAGAAAGCGGCCGAGCTCGCGGTCGATCTTGCCAAGGGCAACACGCCAAAGGGTGATGTGACGGTCAAGACCGCCGGTGGCGCGTCGATTCAATCGTTCCTGCTGACCCCGGTAGCGGTCCAGCTCGACAACATCGAATCGACGGTCATCAAGGACGGCTTCTACACCGCGGCGCAGGTCTGCACCGCGGACTTCGCAGAAGCGTGTGCGAAGGCCGGCATCAAGTAGGAAAATTGTCGCCCGGCCGGGATCTGGATTCAGGTTCTCGGCCGGGTGTACTTTCGCGTTAGCACAACGAATCAACGACTCAAAGGAGACATCGTGACGTTGGAAGCCACCAGCTCGGATCCGCAGGTGCACGGCCGCGACCCGGTGCTCTCCATGACCAATATTTCCAAGGGATTCGGCGCAGTCCAGGCCCTCACCGGGATCAACCTGACGGTGTACCCCGGCGAGGTCGTCGCCATCGTCGGCGACAACGGAGCCGGCAAGTCAACCCTGGTCAAGATCCTGGCCGGCGTACACGGCGCGGATTCCGGTCGGATCGAATTCGAAGGCAAGGCGGTCTCGATCCCGACCCCGGCGGCATCCCGCTCGCTGGGAATCGCCACGGTCTTTCAGGACCTCGCGCTCTGCGACAACCTCGATGTGGTCTCGAACCTGTATCTCGGTCGGGAGATCGGTACATTCACCCTCGACGAAGAGGGCATGGAGAAGCACTCCTGGGAACTGCTGCACCAGCTCTCCGCCAAGATTCCGTCGGTGCGCATCGCGGTGGCATCCCTCTCCGGCGGTCAACGCCAAACCGTGGCCATCGCGCGTTCCTTGATCGGGGATCCGCGGGTGGTCATCCTCGACGAGCCGACCGCGGCGCTCGGCGTCGCGCAGACCGCTGAGGTGCTCAATCTGATCGAGCGGCTGCGGGAACGCGGTCTCGGCGTGATCCTGATCAGCCACAACATGGCCGACGTTCAGGCGGTCGCGGACCGCGTTGTCGTGCTGCGCCTTGGCCGGAACAACGGCGATTTCCGGGTGGAGGACGTCAGCTATGAGGAGATCATCTCCGCCATCACCGGCGCCACCGACAATGCGGTGACCCGCAGAGCCCAGGCACACACGACCGAGGGAGAGTCGCTTTCATGACGAACACGCAGAACGACGCTCCGGCCCAGCTCGCAGCGGACCTTCAGGACGAGCGGCTGATCCACAACGAAGGCGTCCGCGGCTCGCTGCGCGCATTCCGAACCAAGGTGCGCGGCGGCGACCTCGGCTCGCTGCCGGTCGTGATCGGCCTGATCGTCATCTGGGCGGTCTTCCAGATCCTGAACCCGAACTTCCTCTCCTCCAACAACCTGGTGAATCTGTCGTTGCAGTGCGCGGCAGTGGGGACGATCGCTATCGGCGTCGTGCTGGTGCTGCTCGTGGCACAGATCGACCTCTCTATCGGATCGATCAGCGGCCTGGCCGCGGCCATCCTCGGCGTCGGTCTGACCCAGATGCACTGGCCGATTTGGCTCGCGATTGCCGTCGCCATCCTCGTCGGGGCCGCCATAGGCCTGGTCTACGGATTGCTGTTCACCCGGTTCGGGGTGCCGACCTTCGTGATCACCCTGGCCGGGCTGCTCGCTTTTCTCGGCCTACAACTGAGGGTGCTCGGACCCAACGGGTCGATCAACTTGCCGTACGACTCCTGGATCGTGCAATTCGCCCAGGCGATGTTCCTGCCGCCGTGGCTGGCATACCTGATCGCGGTGCTCGCCGGCGCAGTTCTGTTCGCCTCCGACTGGCTGCGCGCCGGGCGTCGGAAGCGGGCCGGACTTTCCAGCGGTTCCGTCTCGGTCATGCTGATCAAGAGCGGGATCCTGGTCGTGCTGCTGGCCGTTTCGGTCTGGTACCTGGCAACCGACCGCGGTGTCGGGCTGATGTTCCTGTTCTTCGTCGCGCTGGTGGTCATCATGAATTTCCTTTTGACCCGCACCCGCTGGGGTCGCGCGATGTTCGCGGTCGGCGGCAACGTCGAGGCTGCCCGCCGAGCCGGCATCAAGGTGAACCGGATCTTCGTCTCCGCGCTGGTCCTCGGCACCACGTTCGCGGCCATCGGCGGCCTGCTCGCCTCCGCGCGACTGACCTCGGCTAGCCTTTCCAGTGGTGGTGGCGACACCAACCTGAACGCGATCGCCGCGGCGGTCATCGGTGGAACGAGCCTGTTCGGTGGACGCGGCAGCGCGTACTCCGCTCTGCTCGGGATCCTCGTGATCCAGTCGATCTCGAACGGCCTGACCCTGTTGAACCTGGACTCGTCGGTGCGCTACATGGTCACCGGCGCGGTGCTGCTCCTCGCCGTGATCATCGACTCGCTGTC
>JBDTDV010000040.1:0-88771 GCA_039922875.1 Microbacteriaceae bacterium | reverse complement strand
GCCCGCAATTAGGAGCAGTGCGTAGGCGAGGAGGGTGACGAGCATTTGGCCGAAGGCAACGTTTGCGATGGCGCCCACGATGATGAATACCAGCGGCCACGCGCCCACGATGCGCGCCCGCATCAGGCCGATGACGACCAGTAGCATGCCGATCTGACCGAGCACCTCCATAACCGTGGAGACCATTCCAACCATCGCCATGGGCCCGCCGGAGAGGAGTGCCGTGGCCGTGGCGAACGCAGCGTCGTGGTTGGGAAGCTGCGCCAATCCAGCGAGGGTAAAACCTATCGCATTCGAGAGCGCGAACCCCACGATTCCGACGATACTCAGCGCCGCCCCCCACGTGCCGAGCGCTCCTCCGCGGACGCGAAGCGCCTGCGCAGACCCAGCGAACGCAGCCAGCACGAGCATGAACCCGATGGTTTCCAGCAGGTCTTCAACGACAACCAGACCAGACGTGCGCGTCATGTGCTCGAATTCCGCGCGCATGGACGCCAAGGGCGCGGTGAGGTTGACAGCGACCGAAATGATGAGCAACGCAGGCCCGGCAATTAGCCCGAAAACGACGATTCGCCGCCGTGCCGCGTCGGTAGATGTCCAGTTCATGAATTCCTCCTTGTGTCAGTCATGCAGAAACGCCCCCACGCTACGGCGGCTCGGCGTAACGCCGCGTCTGTCGCATGACCACAGTTCCTCCTCCTTTGGAGCAATACGAGACGTACGACTTTCGGCAGATGCGCACCGGCCAGAGCGGGGCTACGGTGGTGCCATGCGCGGTCAGCGTGGGCAGTGGTGGAGCGGGCATTGGCCCACCGTGCTCTACGACGTCGCGCCGCCGGCATTCCTCCTCACACTGGGATTGGTCGACGTATACACCGGGGCACTGACGACGCCCATCGGCACCGCGCCGCCGACAACCTCAATCATTCCCGGCACCCTCGCCTGCGCAGCCCTGGTGATCCGTCGACGACTGCCACTGGTGACCTTGACGATCGTGCTCGTTGTCATCGCGGTTCCCCCGCTGATCCTGCCGACGAGCCTCAACTATTGGAACGAATTGGTCGTCTGGTTAGTCGCGCTCTACTCGTGTGCACGTCATCTGCGTCGATCTGTCGCGTTAGCCGGGCTCGCGCTGAGCGGGCTCGGATTGTTGCTCCTCGCGCTTGAGTTCGCTGAGATCCGCGATCCGGGCGAACTGGTGTACAACTCCGTGCTGCTGGTCGTGGCGTTCGCGATCGGTCTTCTCGCCCGCAGTTGGTCCGAATATCGTGATCGCGTCGGTCGCGCGAGCGCGGAGCGCGCCGTGGCCGAGGAGCGCGCCAGTCGTGCCGAGCGAGATCGCATCGCCCGGGAGTTGCACGACGTGCTCGCACACACGATTACGGTGATCGTGCTGCAGGCGGGCGGTGCACGGCTTGCGTCGGTGTCCGAACCGGCGATCGCGATCGCGGCTCTCGAGCGGATCGAACAGCTCGGCAGGGCGTCGTTGTCGGAACTGCGCACGCTGCTCCCGCTTCTCCAGGAAGGAGAGGGAGATGCCGCGACATCGCCGCAGCCGACGTTGGCAGGGGTTGCCGGCTTGTGCGAGCGGATGCGGGGCCTCGGGTTTCCGGTCACTCTGGACGAGGCAGGCGACACCGAAGACCTTCCGCTCGGTGTTCAACTGACGGGCTACCGGATCGTCCAAGAGGGCTTGACCAACGTCGTCAAGCACAGTGGGAGAGCCGGCGCGACCGTGAGCATTTGTCGCGCCGAAGAGACCATGCTTCTCACGATTGAGGTGGCAAGCCGGCTGCAGGCGGTGCGGCCGAGCGTGCCCGGAGCAGGTCGCGGCCTCAACGGTCTTAGAGCGCGAGTAGAACTTTCCGGCGGCACCATGACGGCCGGCGCACAGTCCGACGGACGATTTCTCCTTCATGCCGAATTACCGACGATACGGCAACTCACATGATTTCGGTTGCCATTGTCGACGATCAACCGCTCATCCGCGTTGGCCTGCGGATGATTGCCGATTCACAACCCGACCTCCATGTTGTGGGCGAGGCGGACGACAGCGCGTCCGCTCTTGCCCTTACGCGAGCCAAGAACCCTGATGTCGTGCTGATGGACATCCGGATGCCGGGCGTCGATGGTATCGAAACTGCGAAGGCACTCCTCGCTGAGCATCCTGGAATCCGCGTGATCATGCTGACTACCTTCGACGTCGATCGCTACGTCTTCGACGCGCTACACGCAGGGGCCAGCGGATTCCTCTTCAAAGACGTGACACCCGAGCGACTGATCGACGCGATCAAAACGGTCGCAGCCGGTGACATGCTTCTCGCGCCCCAGGTCACGCGGCGACTTGTCAAGCAATTCGTTCAACGCGCCCCCGTGGCGACCGACGCGGAGCCCCGGCTCGCGCTACTGACGCAACGGGAACGGGATGTGCTCGGCGAGCTCGCCCAGGGATTGAGCAATGCCGAGATCGCACAACGCCTTCACGTTTCGGAGGGAACCGTGAAAACTCACGTCAGTCGCATCCTCTCCAAACTCGATCTGCGAGACCGCGTTCAGGCCGTGATCGTCGCCTACGAGAGCGGACTCACGAGTTTGCACGACGTCTGAAACTCGAAGCCGTCGCGTGTGCGCCACTGCCCGTAAGGCGGCAGAAAGCGCGAGGAGAGGCAAACGTGCTAGTCGGGGAGCAGGTCTGAGAATCTCAGAACCGCTCGCTTGGCGCAGGCAATATCATTCTGCGATGTAGAACCACTCACCCCGATCGCACCGACGATGACGCCATCCCGGCGCAACGGAATCCCACCCCCGAAGATGACGTACCGGCCGTTACCATTGGCCTGGAGGCCGAATAGTTCGCCACCCGGTGCGGCCAGAACGGCGAGCTCCTCGGTTGCGATGCTGTGCGCGACCGCAGTGAAGGCCTTGTCGATAGCCAACGTCGGACCGGCGATTTCAGCACCATCCATTCGGCCGAACGCGATGAGGTGTCCGCCTGCATCGACAACGGCCGCGGAAATCGTAGCGTCACGACGTGTGCCCTCGTCATGGGTTGCGGCGATCAGTTCACGCGCGATCGACAACGGAATTGCCGATGTCACGGCCGCGGCTCCGATTCGCGTTCTGGTTCCGCCGGCATAACCGTGTCGCCGTCCGTCACGCTGAGCGCATCGTCGGCATCGCCTGCCGCCAGCGTCGCTCCGGCGCGCAACAACACCTCCGGATGGCGCTTGCCCAGTTGCACGGCAATGACCGCAGTGATGATGATGAAGAGCAGCACAAGGTAGGGAAAGAAGACCAGGGGTGCTGCCGGTGCGGGATAGACCTGTCCATAAATCGGAATTGCGAGCAACAAGATTCCCAGCACGGGCAGAACCGCGTGGCGCAGCACCGAGCGTTCCGATCGTCGCTCTCGCGCAAAATACCGCATCGTGGCAATATTCGTCAGGATGTAAACCGGGATGATCGCCAAGGTGAGGATCGAGCCAAGGTATACGTACGCGTTGAACGGACCAGCGAGTAGTCCGACGCCGAAGGTGAGCACGACGGCGAAGCTGCCGACGAACCAGATGGCAGTCGTCGGGGTCCGGTGCGTCGGGTGAACATGTGAGAGCCGCTCGGGCAGCATCCCCTCGCGACTCATCGCGAAGATGATGCGCACGACTCCGTTGTTCGTGTTCATCGTGACCGCGAAGATGCTCGAAATGCCGGCAAGGCCGACCAGCAGGTTCAGCCACGGAGCGTACTGATTGGCGAGCGTGGTGAATGGCGCGACATCTGCAACCAGCTTGTTCACGCCGTCCACACCGAAGCCGACCATTTCGCTGTATGTCGCGAAGACATAGATCAGGCCGACGAACAGAAGGGCAAAGAACATTGCGCGCGGAATGTTGCGGCGCGGTCGTCGAACTTCTTCGCCGAGAGTGGTTGCTGCTTCAAAGCCGACGAATGACAAGATGGCGAATACCATTCCCAGCGCCAAGCCCGACATGCCGGTCGGCGAGTTCGCCGGATTCAGCGGTGCGAGGGTGAGCCCGTGAGCACCGCCCTTGGCCAGTATGATCGCGCTCAGAACGATGATGACCGTGACCTCGGCGAGGAACAGCACGGTCGCCGTGCGGATCGACCCGACAATGCCGCGCAGGCAGAGGAAAACCATGAGCACCGTGAAGAATGCCGAGACGATCAGCCAGCTGATGTGGATGCCGTAACCGGCAAGGACATCCTGAGTGTAGGTGCCGATGAGTGCGAGCTCTGCTGGCACCAGCAGCGCATACGCCAGAAACATGAGCGCGCCCGTGACGAACCCGCTGCGCGGTCCAATTCCGCGCGATACGTAGGTGTAGAAGGATCCCGCGCTGGGCAGTACGCGCGACATCTCCATGACACCGTTTGCCACAATGAGCATGACTACGAGGCCGAGTACGAAAACGAACGGCGTCGCCACGCCTGCGCTGGCGGCCGAAACCTGCGGGTTGAAATAGACCGAGACAGCCGGGCCCATCAGCGCGGCCGACATGATCACCGCCCCCAGGAGCCCGATCGCGTTTTTGCGGAGACCGGGCCCATGCTGTTTGTCTGTGTCGGTCATGTTGTGCTTCCTTGATTGAAGTTGTTTGTGTGCGGATTCTTGAGTGCGGTTACTTTGGTGCGGTTACTTTGATGCGAACGGGAATTGCCTATACAACTCAGTACGGCGGTCGAAAAAGACATTGCTCTACTCGAGTGCGATCCCCCACGGGGCATCGGCACGGTCTGCGAACGCCTGCGCGGCCACGCCGGCCGAGTAGACAATCAGGGCAGGCTGAAGGTCGAGTGCTGCGTGGTCGTGCGTGAGATGGCGATCGCGATGCCCTCTCGCGGATCTGCGGATGAACACGGCCAGTCCGAACCGAAGGCGAGCGCGACGCCGCTGGCATGGCTGTTCAATCGACCTTGACGCGCGGCATCGGGCATCGTATTTGTTCCTCGGTTCTCCATCGGACCAACGTGCGTTGCGAGACTAGCACTGTGAACAAGAACGCGACAAGCATTTTGACAGCGAAACTCGTACCGAATTGCCAATTTAGATGTGCTTACGGTACGAATGCGATCAAATCACAACGTAAATCGTTGTGCTGGCTTCGCTGTCAAGCGCCAGGCGCCAGGCGCACCCGACCGTGACCGAGGTCCACACCTCGCCTGGGCTGGAGTTAGACGCCCGAGTCCTCGGCCTGGTAAGTGAGGGCGATCAGTTGCCGCAGGCAGTAGTTGCGCAACGGTGCGGGGAAGTCGTCTGCAAGCCTGTTGTATACAACGCGTCCTGCTTTGCGGGCGACGACCAGCCCCGCGGTGCGCAGCAGACGCAGTGCATAGGAGACGGAATCTTCGGATGTGTCCAGGGCGAGCGCGAGGTCACCGACGCAGAGCTCCTCGGTCACGTCCAAAGCGTAGATCAGACGCAGGCGCACCGGGTCGGCCATCAAGGACAGCAGACCGGTCAAACGGGTGGCGCCTTCGGCGCTGGGTAGTCGGGAGCGTGCGTGAGCGACCCGCTCAGGATCGATGGGACGCCTGAGTTCGGTCGCGGTCACGTCGTTTCTCCCGGATGTACTCGGTCGTTCTTATCTATTGCCAATTGGTAACGGCGCGGATCGTCGTCGTATCGGTGCGCGCACCGATCAGAGCAGAAGTAGATCGTGTGCCTGCCTGCCTTGCGGCTGGCGGGCGCATTGGCGGTCTCTACCTGCATGCCACACACGGGATCTTTTGCATATTTCCCACTGCGACCATCGCGGGTGCGGTAGAGCCAATACAAAATGCCGAACACGACCAGGGCAATGATATTGAGGATGGTGGTGTAATCCCAGGACACCCCGCCGTGAACGATATTGTCCGGTCGGGCGGGTTCAGGGATTCCGATCAGCCGGAAGAGATATTCGACCGCGAGTCCCGCGGCGCTCATCGTCACCCAGAAGACGGCGAGAATTCGAAGCGTGAGGCGGGTGCCATAGTACTTGCGGTAGATCGACAGCAGCGGCAGGGTGATCAGGTCGGCGAACACGAACGCGACGACGCCGCCGAAGCTGATGCCACCGTGCCAGAGCGCGGCAGCCAGAACCACATTTCCGACCGAGCAGACGAAGCTGATGATGGCCACCAACGGCGCGATGGCCACGTTCTCCAAGCTGGACCAGAACCCGTGTCCGGTCAGGAACACCCACTGCCACACCGCAGGCGGCACGAGCGAGGCGAGGAATCCCGCCACCAGGAAGCCGATCAACAGTTCTCGGCGAAGCATCGTCAGGTCGCTGATCGTGTACCCGGCCGCGTCACCCCACCCGCGGCGACTGCGCATTCTCCGACCGATCGGCCCCGCGTCCGGTGCGCCGTCATCGCGAACGGAGCTTGAATCCGATGACTGGCGCCCCGCCAGTTTTAGCTGTGCGTCGCGGATCCACGCTTTGGGAAATACCCGCGGGGCGATCAGGCCCAGCAGCGTGATCATGATCGCCCCGCCGACGAACTCGGCCAGGGCGAACTGCCAGCCGATCAGCAACCAGAGAACAAGACCCAACTCCACCACGAGGTTCGTGCTGGCGATCATGAAGACCAGTGCCGCGGTGAAGTCCGCGCCGCGGGAGAACAGGCTCTTGGTCAGCGCAGCGGCCGCGTACGAACAGGACGAACTGATGATCCCGAAAATTGAGGCCTTCCCGAGCGTGCTCGGCCGGTGGTCACCCAGAGCCTGTTGCATCTGCGGGCGCGAGACGAAAGCCTGGACCGCGCCAGAAAGACCGAAGCCCAGCACGAGAGCCCACAGCGTTTGCCAGAACATGGAGAACGCCTCGTAAAGTCCGCTGCCGATCGCATTAAGAACTGCCAAACGATCACCTCATACTTTCATCCGTATACCTGTACGGGTGTCCTGATAACCGGTATACACCCTCGGAACGGGATCAGGCAGCTACTGGGCGCCAACCGGCTTTCCGTCCAGCAGCAGATCGACCTTCTCGTCGTAAAAGCCCAGGTATCCTTTCAGCGCCGCGGCACCATCGAGTGGATCTTCGTAGCTCCAGATCAGGTCTTGGACAACCTCTCCGGCCGCCTCGAACGACCAGTACGAGGCTTCTCCTTTGTACGGGCAGATGGTGCTGGTCGGGGTGGGTGCAAGCGCTACGAGCATGTCCTGCGGGGGCAGGTAGTACCGTGTCGGCAGCATTGTCTCGAAGACAAGCTTGCCTTGCCTGGTGTCGGCAAGGACCTGGTCGCCCATCAGCACTTGGATGCGCCGGGAGGTGCGGCGCACATCCACGCGATGGAACGGATCTCGAGGATGTCCGAAGATTTCGTCGGCTTCCTCGAACCAGCGCTCGAAGCTGCCGAAGTCCAAGATGACGTAGCCAGAAAGATCGGAGTCCTCCGGCAGTAAGCCCAGCCCCCGACCACCGGAACTGCTGCCGAGCCACACCTGGGATCCAAGCGTCGCATGTTTCGGAGCGGTTGTGAAGTGCGCCGTCTCCGCACTGTCGGTACCTGCAGGGGTAAGCGGTATTCCCACATCGCTGACCGGCACGGCGTACGTCGGAACGAATTGCCCCGGCTCCCAGATGAGGATGGCGTTTACGCTGTCTACCGCAAGCTCGTCACCGAGAAAGGCGCGGATTCGCTTGGCCGTGGGCTCATACCGCAATTGATTCGTTTGTTCTGACAGCACAGTGCCGAGTCGAATACCCATTCTGGTCTCCTTCTTTTCGCTCACATTTGCAGTTTTTTTCCAGCCAGCCAGGATTTGGCAATCGCCGCGGGAGACTCCTTAGCACTCCCGCCGCTTTTCGCGTTGAAGTTCATCAGGTCATCGGTGGTCAGTTGCCCGGATACCGCGTTCAGAATCTGTGTGACCTGCGCTGATGCCTTGCTTTTGTTGATCAGAGGGAGCACGTTCTGCGCCAGGATCAAGTTTTTGGGGTCTGTAAGCGTGACGAGATGCTCTGCCCTGATCGCCGGTGCGGTGGTGTACACGTCCGCCAGTTGTACGGTGTCGTCGAGGAGGGCCTTGATCGTCAGCGGCCCCCCACTGTCACTGATCGGAACGAGTGTCACGGCCACGCCATACAGACGATCGAGCCCGTGGCTACCGGCCGGGCGCACCGCGAATTCCGGGTTCGAGGCTACTTTCAGCGGGATGGGCACATGCTTCAGATCGGCCAGGCTGGTGACGGCGTACTTTTTGGAGAATTCTTGGGTCACGTTGTAGGAGTCCTTGTCCTGCGCGCGGGACTGGTTGAGTATTTCAAAACCAGATGGCACCTTCTGCTTCAGTTCGGCATACACGGCCGCGCTGGATGCCGCGGTGGCCGTCTTGTCGTAATACTGCAATAGGTTGCCCGAGTACTCCGGAATCAGATCGATGGATCCATCCTTCAGCGCGGACAAATACACCTCCCGCTGCCCGATGTTGAAGCTGCGCTTGACCGTGATTCCTTTGCTCTCCAGAGCCTGCGCATACACTTCGGCCAGGATTTCATCTTCTGGAAACGCGGCGGAACCGATCGTGACCGTGCCGGTATCGGCCGCTCCCCCGCCATCGCCGCTGGCGGCGCCGCTAAGCGGGTTGCCGGAGGTGCAGCCGGTCAGTGCCAAGGCACTGACCGCAATCATCCTGGCGACGATGAGGCCTCTGGTCCGAGTCAGCATGGTTTTGGTCTACCTTTCGTTGTACGAGGATGGGACATTGCCGGCAGCTGCCGGAACGGGGCGAACACGAGAAGCCACTGCTTGCGCTCCGACACGAGCCGGCCGAGCTCACCCAGCGGCAAAATCGCCGCGACCGTCCAGGTCGCGACCGTCTGTAGTATCGCCGACCGCAACCCGCCGATAATCACCGGCATACCCAGCGGGACTTCTACCTTCCACAGCAGCTGCCACTCCGACATGCCGACCGCGCGTGCCGCGTCGATCGTTTCACGCTCGACGGACTCCAGCCCGCCATACCCGCCGGCAAGGATCGGTGGGATTGCGAGGATGACCAACGCGATCAGTGGTGCAAGCAGGCCCAATCCCACCATCAGGGCAAGCAGGATCACCAGACCCAGGGTCGGCAGGCCGCGTAACACCGCCGGGACTTGAACCCCCAGGGTGCGCCCGCGCCCGGTATGTCCGATTGCGAAACCGACAGGTAGCGCGATCACAGAAGCAATCAACAAGGTCAACAAGGTGTATTCGATATGCTCACCAACACGGGTCTGGATCGCGTCTGGACCGATCAGGTGCGCGGGATCGAAAATCCTTGCGAACGCAGCGAGAATCTGATTCACGACGCCTCCCCCGCAGCTCCCAGACCTGGCCGAGGATTCCCCCCAGCCAGGTCACGACCTGATATCACCCTGCGCTAGAGCACCGGTGACACCGGCGGGACGCGAGACCGCCAGCTGATCGCCACGGGGAACGGAAGGTAACACGACTGAAATCTAGGCCCCACGCGTCGCGTAGTTCTGTGATCTCGGACACTCAAGAACGAAATGCTTCCAACCGGCCCGATACCCGTGGGGAAGATTCAACGTACGACGGGGTGCATGAGCGTGCACACGAACCTGACACCGATCAGAACCTCCAGGACGGCGGCAGGGCGAACCCAGCGGGACCGCGGAATGTCCTTCATGGCGCCGCCGGCGAAGCTGCAGACGCCCACCGCCACGACCGTACCCACCCAGGCGGCGAACGTGGCGGCGCGTATCCACCGATTGGTCTCGTGGCGGACGGTGAACCAGGCCCAAACGGCGGCGTCGGCCAGAAAGTCGGCCTGTTCTCCGAAGTGGGTCACGGCTCCAGCGGCGCGAGATATCTTGCCATCGAGAAAGTCCGTAATGAGAGCGATTGCCGGTACCCCGACTCCCAGTCGTCTCTCCAAAGCGGGCAGGTTGGCACGGATGAGGGTGAGGGCATTCGGCACTCCGATCGAGGTGCGTTCCTCCAGCATGCCCAGGTGGATGCTTGCCATAATCCAGCTCGCCACAACCCACCGGCGACGGCCGGGATCAGCCAGAGCGCCGAGCGCACCATGCAGTGCGCTCGTCTGGGCAAACGCCCACTTGTGTTGCAGTGCTTGTCGAAGAGATCGACGGGCGGACCGGTCGAGAAAATCCAGCCACGCCCTCATCCCCCAGCCCTCGGCTCGAAGCCGATGAAGAAGATCGTTGGTTGCCTCACGGCTGTTTGGACGCCATGAGAGACTGGCGCTCCCACGCCCGTCCAGCTCCAGCGCAGGCGGGTTCATTGCCAGTGGCAGCCGGCCAACGGCGACAACCGAGGGCTCCGGCGTACCCGAACGGTGACGATTGAGAGCATGGTCGACCCTTCGTCAGCTAGCCGCCAGTCGCTCATCGAAATCGATCCGGTCGGCTCGGATAGCAATCGTCTCGTCCTCACTCAAGCCAGTCCGCTTCGCCGCCGCGGTGTGCGCCGCCTGACAGTAATCGCAGCCATTCCCGTTGCCAACCGGCAACACGATGGTCTGTGAACGCAGATAAGAGTCATGAGTCTTCCCTTCTCAGTGGGATCTTCCAATAGTGTGCATAACCACGAGCCGACATCCACGACAACGGTCCCATCATGCCGGAATCGTCCGCGCCTGTCTGTGTCCCAGATCGCTGTATCCGGCCCGGTGGCGTCGTAGCGTGAGAGACTGTCGGCTCGTTGCCGTACGGATCCGATGATTGTGTGTTGCCTCGACAGGCAACATGATCCAAACGAAAGAACGAAAGAACGAAAGGAAGACATTCATGTACCGTGCAATTTGGCATGGCGCCGTCCTCGCCGAATCCGATCAGACGGTCGAGGTCGAAGGAAACCAATACTTCCCATCCGCATCGGTAAACCAACAATATTTCCAGAACAGCCCACTCACTTCGGTCTGTCCGTGGAAAGGCACCGCGAGCTACTACACGGTTACCGTGGATGGCAAAACGAATCGTGATGCCGCCTGGTACTACCCACATCCAAGCCCGGCTGCCGCTGAGATCCGCGACTATGTCGCATTCTGGAAGGGCGTGCGGGTCGTCAACGCGCTCGACGGTGAGCATTAAAGCGGTGAGCATTAAAGCGGTGAGCAATAAAACCCAAGCGTGACGGATTCTTATATCGGTCACGGCTCCAATCCTGCACGCATGAGAAGCATGAGGAAGGAATCATGGAAACCGAAACAGACGTTGTAGTGATCGGCCTGGGTGTCGGCGGAGAGCAAGTCGCCGCCGAACTTGCCACCGCGGGCCTGGATGTTGTCGGTGTGGAAGCCGAGCTCGTTGGCGGCGAGTGCCCCTATTGGGCGTGCATTCCCAGCAAGATGATGGTCCGTGCCGGGAACCTCCTTGCCGAGGCCCGACGCATTCCGGGCATGGCCGGCCGTTCGAGCGTTTACCCGGAGTGGGGCCCGGTGGCGGATCGAATCCGCGACGAAGCCACCGACAACTGGAACGACCAGGTCGCGGTAGACCGGTTCACCGACAAAGGCGGCCGATTCGTGCGCGGACACGCCCAACTGATCGGCCCGGGCCGCGTCGAGGTTGCCGGCGAGACGTTCAACGCTCGCCGCGGCGTGGTACTGGCCACCGGAAGCAGCCCGGCCATTCCACCAATACCCGGATTGACCGACACACCGTACTGGACCAATCGGCAATCGATCTCCGCAACCGAATTACCCACCTCGTTGCTCGTTCTCGGTGGCGGTGCCGTGGGGGTAGAGCAGGCGCAAGCGTTCGCCAGGTTCGGGACAGCGGTCACCGTGATCGAAGCAGCAGAGCGACTGTTGCCAGCGGAAGAGCCCGAGGTCGGCGCCATGCTGGCCGACATCCTCGCCGCTGAGAACCTCACCGTACGCACGTCCGCCCGAGCCCAACACGTGAGCCACCGTGGAGACACCTTCACCCTCACCCTGGACAGTGGCGAGGAGCTCTCCGCACAGCACCTGCTCGTGGCCACTGGAAGGCGCCCCCAGTTGGCAGGTCTCGGTTTGGATACCATCGGGCTCGATCCAGAAGCCCGATCCGTGCCGGTGGACGAGCAGATGCGGGCCGCACCTGGAGTCTGGGCAGTCGGCGACCTCACCGGCATCGGCATGTTCACCCACGTGGCTACCTACCAAGCGCAAATCGCCACCCGCAATATCCTCGACGATCCCGGCCCAGACGCCGACTACAAAGCCATACCCCGCGTCACCTTTACCGACCCGGAAATCGGCTCGGTCGGCGCGACCGAAGCGTCAGCTCGTGAACACGGCATCTCGGTGCGCACCGCCATCACACAGATCCCGGCGTCCGCCCGCGGGTGGATCCACAAAGTCGGCAACCACGGCCTGATCAAACTTGTCGAGGACGCCGACCGAGGCGTCCTAGTCGGCGCAACCTCAGCCGGACCGACCGGCGGCGAGGTGCTGTATGGGCTGGCGATCGCCGTGCAAGCCGAGATCCCGGTCGACCAATTGCGACACATGATCTTCGCCTATCCCACCTTCCACCGGGCAGTCGAAGACGCACTCTCAAAACTGAGACCGCACACACCGGCAAAATGACACGCCCCCGCATCCGACTGGAACGTCATCAAGCCCCCGCTGACACCTGTTGTCGGTGTCGAGTGGGGGAGCCCAGCGCCCGACCGTATCGCGTAGACGGCGCGGGTGGCCTATATGCACGGTCCGGCATGGATGGCGGTGCACTGGACCGTCGAGGCTGACCCTGAGGAGTGACAGATGCCCGGCATCGTTGAGGAGGCGCGGCGCGCCACTGCGGCCGCCGTTCGCAGCCCCATACGGGGGTGCCCCAGACGGGGGTGGCCCAGACGGGGGTGGCGCACACGCGGGCTGGTGGTGTTGGGGCTGGGGACCGCGGTTGTGCTGGCGGTCAGCGGGTGTACGGCGGGCGCTTCGACCACGACGCCGATTCAGTCCTCGGCGGTGAAGCCGGTGGCCGGTTCGGCGGCCGCGTGTGTGCCGAACCCGAAGGAGGTGGCGACACAGAAGGACACGCAGTCCACCAAGCCGATGCCGGCGGCGCTGGCTGCGAAGTACGAGGCAGCTGTCACGGCCGAGTTCGCCAAGGTGAAGGAGTCGGCGCCGTCGGTCATCGTCGGGGTGCGCAGCCCGAAGGGCACGTGGGAGAAGGCTTACGGTCTGGCGGATATCGCCACCAAGACGGCCTCGACGACCAGCCTGTACCACCGGATCGGGTCGGTCACCAAAACGTTCGTGGCGACGGCAGTGCTCCAGTTGGCGGAGCAAGGCAAGTTGTCGTTGGATGACCCGGTCGATAACTATGTGCCGGGGGTCCCCAACGGCACCCACATCACTTTGCGCGAACTGATCACCATGACCAGCGGCCTGGCCAACTTCGCCGGCGACCCGCAGTTCGGCAGTGAAGTACTCTCGCAGCCGGAGAGGCAGTGGACACCGCAGGAGCTACTAGACCAGGCGTACAGCATGCCGACGTCGTTCCCGCCCGGAACCAACATGCAGTACTCGAACACGAACTACGTCCTCCTCGGTCAGGTCATCGAATACGTGACCGGGAAGTCTTGGGAGGATGCGGTCACGGAGCAGATCCTGAAGCCGTTGCACATGACCTCCACGCTGCTGCCTACCGACAACATCATGCCGAGCCCGCACGCGAACGGGTACACGCATATGACGAACGAAATCGTCGGGGCGAACCCGATGAACGCGTGGACCGACGCCACCGACTTCTCGCCGTCGTCGACGGGAGCGTCCGGTTCGATGATCAGCAAGGTGGGTGACCTGTTGACCTGGGGACAGGCGCTTGCGACCGGCCACGGTGTGCTACCGAAATCCGCACAAATGCACCGGCTCTCATCCTTCGGAACGATGAATGGTATCGGTGCCACCGTGTTCTACGGAGACGGGCTCATGTGCAAGAACGGCTGGATCGGCCATTCTGGCAATATCGCCGGCTACAACACGGTGCTCCTACACAATCCGAGCACCCAGACCACCCTCGTCATCGAAGCAACAGGCGACACCGAAACAGCCACACCCCCGCTGGTCTACATCGAGGACGAGCTGACATCTATCCTCGCGAAGATCGCCGGGCACCCCTACCCCGCCACCGTCATCCCACCAGACGCAGCGCAGGAACCGGGCCCTGTCGCCCCCGACCCCATATCGGAATGAGGGCATCCTGACCACCCATTCTGCCCGCACACCCTCCTCGGTCTAGCGCCGATGATCAGCGGCGCCTGAGCTGTTGGGCCGCCGGTTGCCGACCCGGACGTTGGCAAAGGATGAGACGATACGGTGAATGAGACGCACGAAATCGCACGTATCGACGCTCGCGATGGGCGTCGGCCTCAGCTGCCTCGCGGTGGTCCTCGGAGGATGCGTGAGCGCGCCACCCGACTCCGAAATCGATGCGTCCTCAACGCCGTCTGCCGCATCCGGATCCACTACGGCCAACCTGGTTGACGTCGGCGGGGACCGACAACTGTATCTGGCCTGTGCGGGCTCTGGATCTCCCACGGTCGTGTTCATTTCCGGCACCGGAGGAGCCGCGGACGAATGGATGAGCGTAGCCGACCATACCGACCCTGCCGCACCAGCCACCGCGAGCCCGCAGTCGGTGTTCGACACTGTCTCGCGCACAACGCGGGTCTGCGGATACGACCGACCAGGAACCACGCTCTCCTCCGGCGCAATGACGCCGTCGACCCTCGTTTCCCAACCCACTACGGCGGGGCAAGACGTCAAAGACCTCGAGGCGCTGCTCGTGGCAAGCGGCCAGCCCGGCCCGTATGTCCTGGTCGGCGCGTCATGGGGTGGCATGATCGCGCAGCTATTCGCCCGCACGCATCCGAAGCAAACCAGGGGCATCGTCCTGGTAGACGCAGCATCCGCCTATCTGAAAGACACCTTCACGCCGACGCAGTGGTCAGCCTGGATGGCGGCGATCGCCTCGGCGCCAACCGCCCCCGGCGCGGAAGTGCCCGCGTATCCGCCAAGCCTCGCGGAGCTGCAGGCGGCCGGGAGCATGCCAGGCATTGCGGCCAGCGTGCTTTCCTCTGACCACCCCTGGGATCTCCAGGTCACTCCGGGAGCATCGACCTGGCCGGCCTGGCTCGCCGCCCAAGACGCGCTCGCCCGTTCACTTCACGCCACCCACCTCACCGACACCGACAGCGGCCACGGCATCGCCGCAGAGCAGCCAAAGCTGGTTTCGGATGCGATCCACGGTGTCATCGAGAACGTTCGATAGCTCACGCGCGCCATGGAACACCACACACGCCCGGACCATTCTTCCGGATGCGGGTCTGCTGCACGGTTGGGTGACGGGTTTAATGCCAATGCGCTGGATCGTGCCTCGGTCACTCCGGTCTTGTAAAGGAGACGTGGATCGTGCCGCTCTCGGCCACTTCCGTCGTCACCGTGTGGGTGAGGTCGAGGGCGGGGAGGCCTTCCCACAGTCGAGTTCCCCGATCAAGGAGGATCGGTGCAACCATGAGATGCACGTCGTCGACCAGGCCGGCGCGCAGGAAGTCGCGCACCGTGCCGATTCCGCCACCGACGCGCACGTCGAGGCCGCCGGCGGCGGCGGTCGCCTCGGCGAGTACGTCTTCGATTGTGCCGTTTCGGAAGTGGAACGTCGTTCCGCCCTGCATCGGGATCGACGGGCGCGCAGCGGTGTGGGTGAGGACGTAAACCGGAGTGCCGAATGGCGGCTGGTCGCCCCACCAGCCCTTCCAGTCCGGATCCTCTGGAAACGAGTGCAGCCCGAACATCGCTGCACCCATAATCTCGGCGCCGATTCCCTTGGAGGATGCGGCAGCGTAGCTGTCGTCGATGCCGGTCGTGCCGGTGCCACTGGTGTCGCCAAAGACCCGCTCGTGGAAGGTGCGGGTCGCGGAGTAGGCCGCCGTGAGACGCCCCCAGTCCTCGCCCATCGGATTTTCGGGTGACCGGCCGGTCGAGGAGGTAAAGCCGTCTAACGAGATGAACAGATCGACGCGAACGCGGGTCATGTCGGGCCTCCTCCGGGGTTGGGGGTTCAGATCGTTGGCCGACCGCAGCTATTGTGCCAAGCCGAGTTTGCTCCCAGATTCTAATCGACCTTCTGGCGATCGATGACGATCGCGAATGCGTTCGGCGTGGGCGAACGTCATCCCTCCGTAGTACATGAAGTACCGATTGAACGCCTTCGCGGCACTGCTGTATGGCTCGCGGGGATAACAGGCTCGGCAGAGTGTGATGTGGTCGGCAGTTGGGCTGATCGACTAAGCACGCTAGCATCAGCCACGCACCATCCGACCTGCTCACGCGAGACGACATGAGGAAACGCGATGACTTTTGACGGCAGCACCTCCACGGCGGCCACGTCCAAACACGACAACCGCCGGGCCGTTCGAGCCGCCACGGCGGCCCTGGCGCTAGCCGCTATGGTCGCCGTCGCAGTCGTCACCCCGTCGGTTGCCCAAGCCGCAACGCCTGTCGGCGTCATCTCTGACACGGCCACACCCGAGACGATGGCCGTTCCAGACAACTCCAAGATCGAGTTGGGCTTGAAGTTCTCCCCCGCTACCACGGGCACCCTGTCTGGCGTGCAGTTCTACCAGAACGCTGCCAACTCCGGGGTCACCAGCGCCTCGGTCTGGTCGAGTACAGGCGCTCTGCTCACAAAGGTCGCCGTTGATCCCTCGGCACCGATCGGCTGGCGAACGGTTCCGGTGAACGCCTCGCTCGCGGCGGGCGAAACATACACGGTCAGCGTCTTCGACTCCAACTCGAGGTTCCCGGTGACCTCGAACGCCTTCGTCCAGGCTCGCACCGTCAACGGCATCAATGTTCCTGCGAACGCCGGCGTGTACCGCTACGCAGACGCCAGCGGGTTCCCGTCAGCGTCAGCCGGCGCGGAAGGCTACAGCATGCTCGTGGATATCGTCTTTACCCCAGATCCGCCTGCGGCTGCCGAGACACCCGCGCCCACGCCGCCCCCCAACGCAACGTATGGCCCGGACGGGACGCACTGGCCGCAGAACACGCCGCATGCCGATGCGGCCCGTGTCGTGAACGTGCCCGCATCCTGGAGCGCGATCTCTTCGGCGATCACCGCGAACGCCACATCCACAGATCCGGTCGTGATCTGTGTCGCTCCCGGGACTATCGCCGGGGGCGATGGGGCAGGATCCACTTCCAAGGGTGTTCTCCAGAATATCGGTGACGCCAAGCGCACCTCACGTATTCTGGTCTCCGCCTGCGGCGGTGTCGGTTCCGTGGCGGTCGCGGCGGGCTCGGGCTTGGCATTCGTGGGCGTCAAGGGCGTATCCATCGTCGGCATCGACTTCTCGGCGCAGTCCGTCATGATCCGCAACTGCGAATCGTTCGCGCTTGGATACTCGAAGGTTCCCCGGCTCCTCGTCACCGCGAACGGCGACACCGGAGTACGCGATGTCGAGGTCATCGAGATCGTTGCCGGGCCCGAAGCGGCCAACGGAGCCTCTTACGACCGCGTAGAGGTGAAGTCCTCGGGCGGCTACAACGTCGATGGGCTGCGCTTCGCGGGGTTCTATGGCGCACCACAGTACAAGCCGAACGGGTCTGGCGCCCACGTCGACACCGTCCAATTCGTGACGACCTCGGGTAGCGGCACCATATCGAACGTCACCTTCGAAGACTCGGTGTTGTTCCAGTCCTCCGACCAGGGCATCATGGCCGGCGCCAACCTCGGTGGAGCGATTACCCACTCGGCATTCTTCGGCGGCTCGTCTGGGCAGCTTCGCTACCCCATGTACTCGGGCGGCGACCCGATAACTCTCGCGAATCTCTTGCACGGGTCATGGTCGAGTGTGGGTGTCACCGACGCCATCGTCGCCGGCTCCATATCCAGCTCGTACACATTCGCTTCGGTTGTCGACTCGATGAGCACCGCAGGCTCGGCCGGGTTCACGGCGCTCGGCACTCTCACAGTTGCTGACATCGACCGGCTCGCGCCGATGCCCACCACCGCGCGTCTGGCATCTATCTGGAATTAGCTGACCTCAGCCCAGGGGTGCCGTCACGCAGCCGGGACGTGGTGGGGCGTTGGGGCTGGAACTGGGCGCTGCATCGGCGGCCGGCTCTAGCTGTCGTTCCGGGACTCCCGTTGCGGCAGGTACGGCTCGATCGCCGCGGCGAGCTTGGCGGGGGTCATCGACTGCAACCACACGTTTCCTGGCCCGTGTACTTCCGCGAGGAACATCGAATCCCCGAAAAGCTTGTTTTTCACGCCCTTCATCGTCGCAAACTCCATCCGCATCTCAGCCCGAAATAATGCCAGATGCCCCGGGTGTACAAGAAGCGACTCACCGCCGTGAAGTTCGTACTCCGTCAGCTCCCCGGCAACCTGAACCCACGCAGTACCATCACCGCTGAGCTTCTGGAACACGACACCCGCCCCGCCAAGGATGCCGGCGCCGAGCCGCTTCTGCAGCCCCACCGAGACATCGACGTCGCCGGTGCTGGACATGTAGGAGCCGGAGAGCACCATGTAGTTGTCGCCAGGATCAATCGTCAGTTCGCGGATCGTACCGGGAAGCCGAGCGCCGAAGGCGACGAACCCGCCGTGATCCGGCGCCGTGTACTCGGTGAGGAAGAGCTGGCCGCCCCCGAGCACGCGCTTCAGGCCACTCATGAAGCCGCCTTTGCCGCCTGAACCATGCGAGGTCGAAGTGTGCAGGTCGAATCCGGGAGAAAGCCAGGAAACGTCCTCCCCTTGCGCGATGATGCTCTCGCCCCGGTCCATAGTGATGTGGAGCACGGGCATGGTCGTTCCGTCAATACGAGACCGCATGATGCGACAGTACACCGCCGGCGTGCCCGTGTCCTGGCGTGCCCGGCCGTGACATACCCGGTCACCGCCGCGGCGCCCAGCCTCTGACGACGGGTGCTGGCTGCAGAAATGTTGACAGCGTGCTCAACGGACGGTGTACGCTCCTTTTTGCGCGAGCGCAGTCACGCGTGACACGTGCTCCCAGGCCTTCCGCCGGACCAGAACAGACCCAGCAACGAGGGAGAATCGCCTATGCGAGTCCGGCGACGCATCATGATCCCGGCCGCGGTGATCGCGGCAGCCTTGACGATTACGGGCTGCACGGGTCCTGGTAGCGGTGGATCGTCCGCGACGCCCGACCCGGCCGATACCTCGGCGTCGTCCGGATCGACACCCGCGCCGCAGGATCAGGTGAGCGCGATTCTGGTCGAGCCGATCCATGCTGCGCAGGTCGTTCGCGGGACGGACGGAAAAGATCACGTCAAGTACGAACTCCTCGTCGTCAATGCGTTCAGCGACCCGGTGACTTTGAAGAACGTGACGGTCGTCGGCCCCGACGGCAAAGATCTTACCCGGATCCAGGGCAATACGCTTGCTGCCGCGACCCAGACGCTGTACACCCATACCCCCTCGGCGGTCGTCCCTGCCTCAGCAGCCGTCGCGGTGGAGGTTGACCTGCCGCTGCCATCCGGAGATGAGGTACCGGCGCGCGTGTCGCACCGGATCGAGTACACGCTCCCCGCGGACGTAGCTGGTGCTGTGATCATCGACGACACCGTCGTTCACGGGCCCGAGGTCGAGGTCGACCGCACCAAAGCCACCATGATCGCGCCTCCGCTCGCGGGAGGCGGCTGGCTCGCCACCTCTGCGTGCTGCTCGCCCAATGTCCACGGCGATCTTCGGCTTGCCGCTGGCGGGCTGCGCCTGGCGACTGCCGAAACCTTCGCCGTCGACTGGGCCAAGGTAAAAGGCGACCGCGTCTACGACGGAGATGGCAGCACGAACGAGCAATTCTATGACTTCGGAGCGAACGTGCTGGCGGTCGCCGATGGCACGATCGTGTCGGTCCAGGATGGCGTCGAGGAGTCGACTCCGTTCGCCTCCAAGCCACCCGAGACCAAGGACGGTTTCGGCGGCAACAACCTGATGCTCAAGATCGCGGACCACGTCTACGCCGCCTATGCGCATCTGCAGCCGGGCAGCCTGGCCGTGCACGTCGGCGACACGGTGAAAACCGGACAGGTTCTCGCCAAGCTCGGAAATACTGGCCCCTCCCAGGGGCCGCATCTCCACTTCGGCCTCCTCGACAAGCCCGACCTCTTCACGGGAAAGAGCCTGCCGTTCGTCTTCAAGAAGTTCACCCTGGTCGGAACCGTCGACTTCTCGGCGCTGACCGGCGATGAGCTGGTGATCTCGCGCGAATCACGCGAGATCAGTAAGGCCTACCCGCTCTATGGCACGATCGTGGACTTCCCCTGACCGGCTGCGACGCGAACGCTGACGGCCGCGCGGTAAGCGGCCACGGTTTTCCGCGGCGGCGTACCGGGGCGGTCGCCTCGGTCACACGGTGAAATATTCGTCATGCCAGCGCAGAGATCGGCACATGCTTGAATCGGCACACTCACAATTGCCTCGAATGGAAACCTATGAGCACTCCAGAACGCAGCGCAGCCCTGGCGCTGTCGCCCTCTCGACCGGACCCTGCCGATACCACGGCTGCGCGATCCCTCGGCGGCTTGAGCCCGGATGCCTTCAAACTCGCGTTCCGCAATCATGCCGCCGGCGTCGCCGTCATCACGGCCGATGCCGGTTCCGGGCCGGTCGGACTCACCGCCACCTCGGTATTCTCGGTCAGCGCCGAACCGCCGTTGCTCATCTTCTCCATCTCTGACCAATCCTCCAGCGCACCGACCATCCGCGAGGCTGAAACGCTCGTCGTGCATCTGCTCGGTGCCGGCCAATTGCACATCGCCCAACTGTGCGCGACCAGCGGTATAGACCGATTCGCCGACACCAGCCTCTGGGATCGCCTCAGCACCGGAGAACCGTATTTCCCGAGCGCCCACACCTGGATCCGTGGGCGGATCATCGATCGCATGGTCGCGGGCAGCTCGACGGTTGTCGCCGTGCACGCGCTAGAGGCGAAGGTGAGCGGCGATGGTACCGCATCCGACCCGCTGGTCTACCACAACCGCACCTGGCACCGGCTAAGCGAACACTCGGCGCTGGCGTGCTAGTCAGCCCGGCTTCCAGTCCGACGACGCTGCCAGGCGATCCGGGCACCTTCTCAGCCCGGTCTCATTTCATGAGAGGCTCATGGTGTGTCACTCTCCCGATCCGACAGTCGTTTTGACCTGATGCGGGCTGCGCAGCTGAAATCCCTGCGAGAGCTGGTGATCGAAACGCGCCCAACGCCTATCGCGGGGCCAGGCCAACTCCTCATTCGGGTAGAAGCGGCGGGGCTTTGTGGCACCGATCGACATATCTTCACCGGTGAATCACCGGCGACGTTGCCGCTGATCCCGGGTCACGAAATCTGTGGCATCATCCAAGAGCGCGGCGCGGATGCCACCCGTCTCGCCGTCGGCACTCGGGTGACGATCGATCCGAACATCGCCTGCCGTACCTGCGCTGCGTGCCGCCGCGGCGACCCGCACCTGTGCGAGAATCTGGAAGCCATCGGGGTGACCCGAGACGGCGGCTTCGCCGAATACGTCACGGTCCCGCAAGCGCAGGCTTACCTGCTGCCCAGTGATCTGCCCGCGAGTTTCGGAGTCTTCTGCGAGCCACTCGCCTGCTGCCTGCACGGGCTCGATGTGGCGCGGATTCGACCCGGGGATTCTGTCGCCATCTTCGGTGGCGGCGTCATCGGTCTTCTCATGGTCCAGTTGGCGAGGCTCGCGGGGGCAACCACCGTCGTGCTTTCCACTCGACAAGCTGCGCGACGGACGCTCGCCGCGAGTCTCGGAGCCACCCACACCATTGATCCCGCCGCTCATGATCCGGTGCATGCCATTGCCGGTGCCGGTGGGATCGCCCTCGGTGGTGTCGACGTCGTACTCGAGTGCGCCGGCACCGCCGACACGTTCTCGCAGTCGATCGCGACCGCCAGACGCGGTGGCAGCGTGATCCTGTTCGGCGTCGTACCCAAAGGACAGCACGTCAGCGTCGAACCGCACGAGCTCCTCTTCCGCGAACTCCGTCTCGAAGGCGCATATGTCAACCCGTTTACGCACGGTCGCGCTGCAGAATTGGTAGCCTCCGGCTCAATCGCCCTTGCACCGTTGATCACCCAGACGGTCCCCTTGGACGAACTGCCTCGGATACTGGGCTCCGCACCCGGAAATGGCGAGGTGAAGACCCTGGTCGTGCCGGAGCCGTGACCTCGCCCACGCGACGACCGGAAATGAGAGATTTCCAATGCGAAGATGGGATCACATCGGCGCAAAAGTGGGCGATATCACGGTCTTCAGCAATCCGCGGGCGTCCGACACGGCAGCGTGGCGCTTCTTCGGGGCAGCGCCAGAGGCCGACGGGCCATTCGACATCAAGCCGGCCGCAGCCCCCGAGGATGGCGCGCGCTGGTTCACGAACAAATCCGGGAACACGATCGGCCGAACTCAAATCGCGGCCGGGTAGCCGTGCCTTACACGCCGCCGCCGCCACCCCCACCACCGCCACCGCCGGAGACCGCGCCTCCGGTTGAGCCGCCAGTAGAGCTGTACGCCGCGGAGACGTTGCTTGCGACCGCACCGATACTGCTTGCGAAGACGGCCGCCGTGAACACGCCTTGACCGGTGTACCACGAGGGTTGCGTTCCAAGTTCTTCGTAATAGCGGCCGAGCGATGCCGCCCACTGCTTCTCCTCACCGAACAGCATCGCGAACGGGAGCAGCCGTTCGTTCAGCTGCACCACCTGCGCGAGGTCGTCGGTCGCCACCGCTTTCCGCAGCGCGCCGCCAGGCGACTGAAGGAAGCGGATCCGGTCGGCCTCGGCCAGTCGGATGTATAGCGCAAGCCCCTTGAGGTAGTCGCGTAGTTCGACCCCTTTGGTCTCTAACGGCACTCGATACAACAGGATTCCGGTTGCCAGCGCCGCCGTCACCGCGACGGCGATGAGCACCCCAGGCCACGGGCCGCCATAGGACTCGTTCAGCGACACGGCCCCGAACAGGGCGGCACCCGCAGTGGCGATGACCGCGCCGAGAATGAGCATGGCGAGAATACCCACCGGCAGCCTGCGACGGTACCCATTCGTCGTCGCCGCCGAACGCACTCGCTTGGTCAGCGCTGCAATCTTCTTGACCGTCGACTGGTCAATTTTTTTCACGTTCCGGTGCTCACCGGGGGTCAGCACCTCTCCGAACAGGGCGTGCAGAAATTCCCGCTCGTCGGCATCCGTCCCGTCGTCCGTGACGAACTCCAGCCGGTAGCTCGGCGTGCGCCCGCTGATTTCCAGGATCCGCAGCTTGCCCGTGACCGCGAGTCCGACAATTTGCGCGGCGGCCGCCTTCGATGGTCGGCGCAGGATGAGCGCGCAAAGCAGGAGGTTGGCGCCGGTGGGCGGCGTGTACTCCGGTACGATGATGCCTCGGCCTGGCGAATCCCGCAGCCGAGTTGACCGGACCACCAGTGCACCGATCGCCGCAGCCAGCGCTCCGGCAGCGAATACGAGGGTCAGCAACGGCCACGGGGCGGCGAAGAATCCGCTGTCGCGGGCGATGAAAGTGCCAGGCCGAAACCCAACAGCGAAGCTCAAATTCTCGCCGGGGCCGAGGTTTCGGGCTGAGAAAGTGAAGGTGTCTTCGCCGGTCCGCGCGAACTCGGCCGGCCCACTGACCCCTTCGCTGCCCGACGCGGCGTCCGCCATGCCGGTGAGTCGCGGCACCAGGTTCTCTGCCACGTGGACCGTCGCTGATACCTGGCGGAATGGCTGCCCCCAGCCGGTCCCGTTGGTGTCCCAATAGAACTCATCGGTGCCGGTGTCTGGAAAATACCGGGTGACGTTGGACTGGGTGTAACTGATCACGTAGATCTGCTCACCATGAACGAAACCATCGTCTGCGATCGTCAGCGATAGGAAAGAGCCGTCGGCTTCGGTCGTGTAGGAGCGCGGGTTTCCCTCCTCGTCCGTCACCGAGACAATCCGGAGGTTTGTGGGGTGCCCGTCGTATCGCGTGACCAGGTTTCGCCGGATGCCGTGGTTCTGATTGGAGCTGGGAAACTCGGCGACCAGCGTTTCCACGGTGGCGAGCTGGGAGTGGCCGGCTGCATCCGTCGACAGCCGGTACTGACCGTCGAAACTGGCGAATTCAAAATCGTTGACGTCGGCGGCTGCCGGTCCCGCCGCGAGGAGGACCAAGCCGCACGCCAATACCAGGAGCAGCAGGAATCTCTTCATCCCGGCAGCCTAACCAAATCGGCCGCCACGATACGATCCCCGGTCAGCCGGGCAGGATACCGGCGGCGCGAGCGGGGGCGGCGTACGCTTCGGCGAGCGTCGCAACGGTATCGTGGGCGTTCAGGCCGCTCGGATTCGGGACCACCCACAGCTCGGCACCACCGAGGGTCTCCGGCTGAAGTCCGGCTCGCGCTTTGCGCCGACCGAAGCCTTGCCGGTAAGCGGTCAGTCCCACGATGGCGACCACCGTGGGCTGCCAACGGGCGACATCCGCTGCCAGCCGGGCCGCACCGGAGCGCAACTCATCGCCGGAGAGCTCATCTGCGCGCACGGTCGCGCGATGCACGAGATTCGAGATGCCGATACCGGCCTCCAGCAGCGCGACCCGATCCTCATCGCTGAACCCCTGAGCAAACGGTGGCAGCCGGGGAATAATGCCAGCCGCAGTCAAGGCCGGATAGAAGCGGTTGCCCGGATGCGCGAACGGGGTCTGCGTGGCCGCCGTCCAAAGGCCTGGATTGATTCCGACAAACAGCAGCCGGATGCCGGGGCCGACCAGATCAGGGACGTCCGCGTCTCGAAACGCCTCAAGTTGTGCCCGCGTGAACCCCACCTGCCTATTATCCCAGCCGCAGCGGCCCCGTCCTTCAGCTGCATCCCGCCAGCCCCGCGCCGCTACGCAGGCTCAGTCCCGAGACCACTCCAAGAGCCGCTCCAGCGGCCAGGCGGTGACGATGCGCTCCTGCGGGACCCCGTTTGCCGAGGCACGTTCGGCGCCGTATTGAAGAAAGTCAAGTTGCCCGGGTGCGTGCGCGTCCGTGTCGATGCTGAAAAGGCATCCGGCCGCGATCGCCAAGGCGATCAGCTCGTCCGGCGGATCCTGCCGCTCGGGTCGCGAGTTGATCTCCACCGCGACATCGTGTTTGGCGCAGGCGGCGAACACCCGCTCCGCATCGAACTCCGAAGGCGGGCGGGTGCCGCGCGAACCCTGCACGAGGCGCCCCGTGCAGTGCCCGAGCACGTTGGTCAGCGGGTTCTCGACCGCGCGCAACATCCTGGTCGTCATGGTGGCAGCATCCGAACGCAACTTGGAGTGCACGCTGGACACGACGACATCGAGTCGGCCGAGCATTTCCGGCGTCTGATCCAAACTGCCGTCCTCCAGAATGTCGACCTCGATTCCGCTCAGCAGCCGGAATTCGTCGAACGTGTCGTTGAGCTCGGCGACCACACCGAGTTGCTCCGTGAGGCGCTCTTCGCTCAATCCATTGGCGATGGTCAGGTTGGGCGAATGATCGGTCAGGGCGACATATTCCCGGCCCAGCATCTGGGCGGCAGCCGCCATCAGTTCGATGGACGAACCGCCATCGGACCAATTGCTGTGGGTGTGCAGGTCACCACGCAGCCTGGCGTGCAGTTCACTGCCGCCGGCAACCAGCGGCTTTGCTCCGCTTTCGCGCAGCTTTTCCAGATAGTCCGGCACCGCGCCTTCGAGCGCCTGCTGGATCACCTGCAGGGTTCGAGCGCCGATTCCTTTCGTGCGGCCGAGCCGGCCGTCCCGCGCCCGAGCCGCCAGCTCCGCCGGTTCCAGATCCCGGATGATGTCGGCCGCGTTGCGGAATGCCCGGACCTTGAAGGTTGGCGCCAGTTCGCGCTCAAGCCAGAAGGCGATCTCCTCAAGCGCGGCACGCGGGTCCATTCCTCCATCTTGCCCGGCTTGGGTACCAGACGGGGCGATCGACGCGAAGCGGGTGTGTTTAGATATGTGAAGCCGGATGCGTATGGGGCGCCAGCACGTACTTCGCAAAGGTAGGCAGGAGCAATCAAATGCGTCGAGTTTGGCCGCTCCGCATCATCACTGCCGTGATCTGTGCGGCGTTGGCTATTGGGGCGGTCGTGACCGCGCCGGAGCCCGGAGATCAAATCGCGAACACCGAACTCGTCAAACTCCTGAGCATGTCGGCTCAGGAAGCCAAGGCCTACGTTAAGGCAAATCCGAGCCTGGAAATGGACCTGGAGAACATCGATCCGGACGCGACCGCGAAGTGGTGGAAGGGCCAAACCGGCAAGGAACGGCACGATCTGATCGACGAGTGGCCGGACTACGTCGGTAATCTTGAAGGCATTGACTATGGCACTCGCGACCGGGCGAACCGCGCGCACCTTCCGACCGCCATTGCCGGCGCAGAAAATGCCATCAAGCGGAATCCGTCGAACCAGACGGCGATGCAGACCCTAAAGAGCCTGACCGCGATCTCCGCAACTATCAACGGAAAGCGTTCGCCACGGCGATATCTGATCAGCCTGACCGACGACCAGCAACCACTCGCGGCAATCGCGATCGGAAACCTGGATACTGCGCGCCAAGTGACGTTCAATGTGCCAGGCATGGGCACCTACACCACCGATATGCAGTTGTGGACTCAAACCGCTGTGAACGTGTACCTGACCCAGGGCGAGGTGGGCGCACCGGCCAAGCGTTCCGTCGTTGCCTGGATCGGTTACCAAACCCCACCGCCTGGCGTCGATGCGACCATGGGCGCCTACGCCGCTCGCGGTGCACTCAAACTCATCACGACTATCCAAGGATTGCAGGCAATCAGAAAAGATGTATCGAAACCGAGTATCAGCGTGATAGCGCACTCCTATGGCACCACCACGGCCGCGGATGCCCTGGCCGCGGTGAATCTGCGAATCTATGCCATCGTGATGCTGGGATCGGCCGGAATCGAACTTCGGATCAGAAATGCCGCCGCACTGCACTCCCAATTCGTCTACGCCGGCGAAGCGAAGCACGATACCGAAGCGCGGCTGGGCCGCGCCTCCCGCACCGATCCGCGCTCACCGTCCTTCGGCGCAATCGTGTTCGATGTCAGCGGGGATTCAGGCACGGAATTGTTGCCGGTGACCGGCCACGCCCCGGCGCTGCACTCACCGTGGAATGACAACCCGCTCTCCTCGGCGTGGTCGTCCATCACCAACCCCAAGGCTTTCGAGAAGGCGTATGCGGCGCATTTCACGGCGTACGGATACCTGGATGCCGGCACGCAGTCCTTAATGAACGCGGCGATTGCGAGTACCGCCACCGCGAATCAAAGCCTGATCAGAAGCCGCTGATTCAGCGCGTCGCCAGCTGGATTTGACCCCGTGCGGCCCCTGTTCGCGGGGTAGCGTGGGGCGTAATTAAGATCTGAAAAGCAACGCAGGAGGAACATCATCACCGCTATCGCTGATGACATCATGACCGGTGGCGCTGACCGCGTCCAGCACCAAATCCTCGCTTCGAGCCATCGTGCGATCGGATATTCCGGGAGTGCTGACGTTGATGGTGACGATCGCGGCCACCCTGATGTTCGTCCCCGGGCGCTCCGATCATGCGCGCTGGTGGCTGATCCCGGTCGCGCTCGCCGTCGCCGCCGCGTTTATCTGGCGGGAACTGCGCTTCGCTACACCATTCGTAGACCTACGCCTTCTGGCGGCCAACGCTCCCCTGCTGCGGGTCTACGCCGGTATCTTCCTGGTAACCCTGGTGTTCTACAGTGCGTTGTTCGGACTTCCGCAGTTCCTCGATGATCACGGTGGGTATCGCACCGATATCGTTGGCGCCCTTATTCTTCCCCTGGCGCGTCAACCCTTCTTTTCACTCCGTTGTCGTGCTGATCGCTACCGCCGCAATGGGAATCCCGTACTGCAGCCTGATGATCTCGCTCACCAGGACGCTGTATGCGGCAGCACCCCCAGGAGACATCGGCGAAGCGACCGGACTGTTCCAGACGGTGGTCGGCATCTCGTTCGCGACGGGTACCGAGTCAGTGAACTGGCTGTTCGTCGCCGCCGCAAGCACCGTACTCGCGGCCATTTACCTCACGCTGCTGCTGAGCTGGCGGCGCAAGGCCGCCGCAGCAGCCTGCCGACGCTTCGGCAAACTCCGTGACCGGGGCAAGCTCAGGGACTGCCGGGGGGGTTACTTGCCCTCCGCAGCCAAAGCCCGGGTCAGGGCATCCGTCAGCTTCTGATCCGCAACGCCGTAAGCCGCCCAGTCGCCGGCCTTCATCGCCGCGGTCCGGTCGCTGAGCGCCTGCTTGGCATCGGCCAGCGCCTGGTTGAGCGCGGTGTTCGTGCCGCCGGGCGCCGCTCCAGGAGCGGGAGTAGGTGCAGGTGTTTCCCCGCCGGTTGCCGGTGGCGTCGCCGGCGCGGCCGGTGGTGCCGTCGGAGTGATCCCGGTGTCGCCCGCAGCCGCACCAGAGTCACCGCCGAAGAGGGTGTTCAGGGCTTGATCCAGGGTGTCCTCGAACGCGATCTTGTCGCCGAATGCCACCAGGATCTTCTGCAACAGCGGGTAGCTCGTCTCACCCGTAGATCGCACGTATACCGGCTGCACGTACAGCAGGCCGCCGCCGACCGGCACGGTCAACAGGTTGCCGCTGATCACCTTGGTCTGGCCCTGGCGTAGCAAGTTCAGCGCCTGTGACACCGTCGGGTCGGAACTGAACGTGTTCTGCACCTGCCCGGGACCGGGCACCGGGTTGTCCTTGGGCAGGCTGAGCAGGGTCAGCTTGCCGTAGCCTGCGGCCTTCTCCCCCTTGACGTCGCCCGCGTTGGCGTCGACCGCGAGGTAGCCGGTCAGCACGCTACGGATCGACTCGGCGGTGGCCAACGGGATATATGTCGAGTACAGCGAATAGGTCGGCACCTTGGCCTTGGGCATTTGCATGGTCAGGTAGAACGGAGGCTGCAGCGTGGTCGTTCCCGATGGGGAATCCGGGTCATCCGGGGTCACCCAGGCGTCTTCACGGGAGAAGAACGTACCGGGATCGGTGACGTGATACAACCCGAGAACCTTTCGCTGCACCTTGAACAGGTCGGCCGGATACCGTACGTGGCTGAGCAGCTGTGCGCTCATGTCACTCATCGGCTTCAGCGTCGAGGGGAAGATCTTCTGCCAGGTCTTCAAAACCGGGTCCGTCTTGTCCCAGGCGTAGAGCGTGACCGAACCGTCATAGGCATCGACCGTCGCCTTGACGGAGTTGCGGATGTAGTTGATGTTGTCCAGCGCGTATGGCTGCTTTGGCGTCTGAGTATCCGCGATCGCGTCGCTGAGTTTCTCGGTTTGCGAATACGGGTAGTGCTCGCTGGTGGTGTAACCGTCGACGATCCATTTGATCCGCCCGTCGATGACCGACGGGTAGGCAGCGGAGTCGAGGGTCAGGTACGGCGCGACCTTCTGCACCCGTGCGATCGGGTTGCGGTCGTACAAGATCTGTGACTTGTTGTTCACCGCATCAGACAGCAGGATCTGCTCATCTTGGAACTTCAGCGCGAAGACCAACCGGTTGAAGACGCTGTCCAGCTTCGGGCCACCATTCCCCTTGAAGGTGGTGTAGGTCTGATCCGCGCCGTCCTTGCCGGCCGGGTAGTCCAGCTCGATGTTCTTGGATCCCTCCGGGGCGCCGACGATGGAATACCGCGGCGACGAGTCGCCGAAGTACACCCGCGGCTCGAATTTGCCGAGAGACCCGGCGGTCGGGATACCCGACTCGAAGAAGACCGGCTGCCCCTGCGCAGACCGCTGGTTGCCATATGCGGCCACCAGACCATAGCCGTGCGTATAGACCACGGTGTCGTTGTACCAGTTGCGGGAGGTGAGGCCGCTCTGCACCAGTTCGCGGACGCCGACCACGGCGTCCTGATTCTTACCGTCGATCTTGTACCGGTCCACGTGCAGGAGTTTCTCGAACCCGTAGTACTGCCGGAACTGCTGCAGTTGCGCAAATGAATCACTCACCAGCGCCGGGTCGATGATGCGGATGTTGGCGGTGGTCTCGGCATCAGAACGCAGCGCGCCCGGCTTGGCGTCAGACGTGGCGTTGTACGGGGTTTCCTTGACATCGGAGATCCCGTATGCGGACCGGGTCAGGTCGATGTTCTTTTGAATGTAGGGTGCTTCCAGCGTCTTCTCGCTCGGGTCGACCTGGAACCGCTGCACTACCCACGGGTACAACGAGCCGATCAGCAGGCTGCTCACAATCAGTAGCGCGGTGCCGACCAGCGGATAGCGCCAATGCCCGATGAACGCGGTGACAAGGAAGAGTGCCGCGACCACCAGGGCGATTCCGGCCATGATCGCCCGACCGGGAATCGTCGCATTCACATCGGTATACGTCGCACCAGTCATCAGGTGCCCCGTGTCGGTCAGGGCAGAATAGCGGTCCAACCAAATGCTCACCGCCTGCAGCAGCAGGTACACCGCAGCGACTATCGCGATCTGTACCCTGGCCGCCTTCGACATCAGCACCTCGCGGCCCGCCACGCGGATCGACCCGTACAGATAGCTGGTGGCGATCGTAACCAAGAACCCGAGCAACACGACGGCCGAGGCGAAGCCCAGCAGTGCGTGATAGAACGGCAGGTCGAATAGGTAGAACGAGACGTCGAGATGGAATTGCGGATCAGTTTTGCCACTGGGGGTGCGGTTCAGCCACATCAGGGCGAGTTCCCACCGGCTGGAGGCTGAGACGCCGGCGAAAATGCCGAACAGCGCCGGAATGCCCCACATCGCCAACCGGCGCAGCGGCTCGATCACCTGTTGGTAGCGATCCAATTGCGAGTTCAGCTTCGCGTAAACCGGGCGCAACCGGTACGCCAACTGCAGACACACCCACACCGGCACCGCCATGCCGACGAATCCGATGCCGAACAAAGCGGCGGCGGCGTACCACTGGGTGGTCAGCACGCTGAGGAAGCCGAGCTGATTGAACCAGAGCACATCGGCGTAGAGGTTGGTGAACACGAAGAACAAGATCACCAGAACGACAAGGATGCCCAGCGTGATCAGGATCGGCGCTCGTCGTCGTCGTCGTGTCGGCTGCGCTGATGTTGGTGAAGTCACAGACCTATCCTAGGCAATCCCTGTTGAGGATTTGCCGCGACTCAATCCGTCGGGCATCTGGGCAGCGTGCTCAATGAGGAGCCGGATCGGATCGCCGACAGTATCTTCAACGAGTCGTCGAGCTTCTTGACCGCGAACACCCGAAGGCCCTGCGGAATGTGGCCGGTCACTTCGCCGCAATTCTGGGCAGGGGCCAGAAAATACCGAGCGTTTGCGTCGTGGGCGGCCCACATCTTCTGCCGGATGCCGCCGATCGCACCGACGTTGCCCTCCGAATCGATGGTGCCGGTTCCGGCCACATTCCTGCCGCCGTTCAGCTCCCCTGGGGTCAGCTTGTCCATGATTCCGAGGGCGAACATCATGCCCGCACTTGGCCCGCCCACGTCGTCGAGCTGGATCTTCACGGTGAACGGGAAGCTGTAATCCATGCCGACGCCGATTCCGAGCACGACCGCCCCACCGTCGCTGACCGGCGTGATCTGCAGTGTCAATGCAGTTCCGTCCCGAACCACCCCGATGTCCGCGGGAGTCGCGGTGCCGTGCTTGGCGATGGCATCCCGCAACGATTGGATGCCATTCACCGGCACCGTGTCGACGGAGACGATGCGATCCCCGGTCTGCAACTTTCCGGTCGCCGGGACACCCTTGGCGACCTGCTTCACCTCCACGGACTGTGGGAAGTCGTAGTGCAGGTGGTTCAACGCCGCGGCGATCGCGTCCTGCTGCGAGTTGGTCATCTCCGCCGCGTCGACCTTCTGCTGCTGTTCGACGCTCTGCGAGGGCGGGTACGCAACGTCGACCGGGATTACCGCCTGCTGCGGTTGAAACCAGGCAGCGAGAACCTCGACCCAGGACGGCAACGATGACGGGTTGCCCAGTGCTGAGACGGTGAGCAGGTCGAGCGTTCCCGCCGTCGGATAAGTAGTTTTGTCCGGAATGGAGATCAGCGCAGTCCTCTTGCCGTCGTGCGAGGAGGAACCGAGAGTGTTGAACACCGGGCCCGGCTTCTCGATGACATACGGCGCCGGCGACAGGCCCAGGATCAGGACAATGGCGAATGCCACCGTGAGAAAGCCCCACCCGGCTTGGGAGCGACGATCACCGGGACGCGGCGGCGTCTCACGCGACGGGTCCGGCCCGGTCGCACCGGTGAAGAGGCTCACCTCGGTCCTCTCTGGCTGCGCTTTCTGAATCTCGATTTCTGAATCGGCGCTGTTCGCGATGGGCGGACAGCCAACTGCCACACAAATCGCTTTTCCCGTCCGGTTCATGGCTCGACGAGCTAGCGTAGATTCTGCGCCTGCAAGCTTGCCACATACGAAAGAGGGCGAATGACATGGCTGATGAGCCGGACGAAAACCCCGAGGAGGAGTTCCGCGACATGCTGCGGCAGTTCCTCTCCGGTAACTCGGCCATCGACCCCGGCCAGTTGGCCGGAGCCGCCGGCCTCCCGAATGATCCGGCGAGCATCGCGGCACTGCTCGGACAGCTGCAGAACGCGCTGAAGAGTAGCGGCGACGGGATCAATTGGGGCCTCGCCCTGGAGCAGGCAAAGGGCCGCGCCAGTGCGGCCGCCACCGAGGTCGGTGTCGAGCAGCGCCGGATACTGGAGCAGGCATTCCATGTTGCCGCGCTGTGGTTAGACGGGGTCGCCTATGTCGCCGAACTTCCCGGTGAGCCGACCCTGATCGGACGAGTCGAATGGATTCGCCTGACCATGCCGTTGTGGACTCAGTTGGCTGAACCGGTCGCGCTGAGCATTTCCGACGCGTTGACCAGAGTGCTGGCCGAGCAGGCTCCTGAGGAGATGAAAGGCATGCTGGCCGGAGCGAGCCAGATGATGCGCTCGATCGGCGGCACGCTGTTCGCCATGCAACTGGGTCAGGTGGTCGGACAGCTGGCCAGCGAGGTGGTTTCCGGCGGCGATGTGGGCATTCCGCTGCTTGAGGAGGGCAAGGCCGCGCTGATCCCGCAGAATGTCGCGGAGTTCGGCGCCGGTCTGGACATTCCGGAAGATCAGGTGCAGCTGTATCTCGCGGTTCGCGAATTGGCCCACGCCCGGTTGTTCCGGCACGCGAAATGGCTGCGTCTGCAGCTGATCATGTCGATCACGGAGTTCGCCCGCGGCATCCGAATCGACACCGAGCGCCTCGAATCGCTGGCGGCCGGCTTCGACCCGTCGAACCCGGAGGAGCTACGCCAGGCCATGGTCAGCGGTGCGCTGATCCCGCCGAAGAGCCAAGACCAGCTCGCCGCGCTGGGGCGATTGGAAACCAGTCTCGCCCTGGTCGAAGGTTGGGTCGATGTGGTGACCGCGGCGGCAACCAAACTGTTGCCTAAATCGGACTCCATCGCCGAGACCGTCAAGCGCCGGCGCGCGTCGGGCGGGCCAGCCGAGTCAGCATTCTCCACCCTGGTCGGATTGGAATTGCGGCCACGGCGACTGCGGGAGGCGGCAACGATGTGGCAGGCGGTCACGGATGCCGTCGGCGGCGAAGCACGTGACCGACTGTGGTCGCATCCCGACCTGGTGCCGACCTCGGAGGACATCGACAACCCCGACCAACTGGTTGCCCGCCTGCGCATCGCGGCCTCGGGAGAGCCCCCAGAACTCGACGAGGTGGACCAAGCGCTGGAGGACCTGCTCCGCGACGGCGACGAGCGCCCCACCGAGCCATAGGGCCTGTGGATGGATCGCGCGAGCCGATCCCAATCAGGGCCATCATCTGGGGATGGTGCTCAAACTCGACCCCCACGTCCCCCTGGTCTGGCGTACCCCGGACTCGCTGCAACTGGGCGTGGATCGCCCCGTTACCGTGATCGACAACGTCCGCCTGAGCGAACAGCGGATGATCGCCGCGCTGGTCTCCGGTACTAGCCGATCCGGCCTGGTGATGACCGGTATCGCCTTCGGTGCCAGCGAGGCCGACATCGCCACCCTCCTGGACCGGTTGGGGCCCGTTCTGACCGACACCGAGTCCGTTCTCACCGACACCGAGTCAAGAGCCCGGGCGCGCGCCAGTGCGCAGGGCGTCGTTGCGATCGACGGAGCCGGGGCGACCGCGCATCGCCTGGCCGAAATCATCCGCGAAGCTGGGTATGAGCCGTGCCGGTGGCCGCTTGCCGACCAGAATCGCACCGTCGCCCTCGCGGTGATCGTTTCGCATTTCGTCATCGCGCCCGAGCGCTACGGCGTCTGGTTGCGGCGGGACATCCCGCATCTTCCGATCGTCTTCGGCGATGAATGGGTCAGCATCGGACCGCTGGTAGAGCCAGGCATCGGTCCGTGCTTGTTCTGCATCGAAAAGGCACGGGTCGACCTCGACCCGGCATGGCCGGCGATCGCAAGTCAGTTGCTGGGCAGAACCGCCTGGACAGAGCAGCCGCTGGTTGTGGCGGAGGCAGCCGCGAGCGCCGGACGCATCGTGTGCAATGCCCTGGGCGGTATCCCTGCGACTTTCCCCGCAACCAGTCTTCGATTGGACGCCGTTACCGGCCAGGTCAGCGCCGTCCAGCACCAGCAGCACGTGGGCTGCGGCTGCCGAGTTCTGCCAGAAAACGTGACTCTGCTCGAACCGGTCCGCGCTGCGGCCCGGTCCGCGACCACGACATCTGCAATTGTCGACGGGCCCTGGTGATGCCGACGTACAGCAGGCGACGCTCCTCATCGACCTGCTCGAAGCCGGTGGCATAGCTGATCGGCACCAGCCCTTCGCTGAGCCCGATCAGATAGACACTGTCCCACTCCAGACCTTTCGCGGAGTGCAGCGTCGCCAGGGTCACCGCAGACACGGTCGGCTCGTGCTGCCCCGCCCGGCGCTCCATCAGCTCGTCGGTGAACTGACGGAACGTGGTCCCAGGCTCTGCTTGATCGACCAGGCCCATCAGCGCGTTAAGCGATTCCCAGCGATCCCGGATCGCGCCGCGCGTCTCCGGCGCTTGCTGGCTCCAGCCCAGGGACCGCAACACGTCGCTGACGGATTTGAACAACGGCTCACCGCTTACCGAAACGGATGCCGCACGCAAGGTCATCACCGCCTGCTTCACCTCCGGCAAATCGAAAAACCGCTTTGACCCTCGGATCTGGCTGCTGATGCCGACGTCGGAAAGTGCCGTCTCGATCATCGCGGACTGCACGTTCAGCCGGTACAGCACCGCGATGGACTCGGGCTTCGCGCCGCGTGAGACCTGGTCGAAGATGGCCTGGGCGACCGCCCTCGCCTCGACCATGTCGCTGGGGTATACACCGATCATCGGCTCGGCGTCCGGTCGCTCGGCTGCGGGTCGTTCAGTCGGGGCGGCACGCAGGGTCAACGCGCCGGAGCGGCCACGCATCAGCCGATTCGCGGTGTCAACGATGGGTGCGGTTGAGCGGTAATTCTGTTCGAGGCGCACCTGTACGGCATCCGGATAGCGCCCGGGGAACTCCAGCAGATAGGCGCTGCGGGCACCGGCGAAGGAGTAGATGGTCTGGCTGGCGTCCCCGACGACGCAGAGGTCCCTCCGGGTGCCGACCCACTGGTCGAGCAGCCGCTGCTGCAACGGCGAGACGTCCTGGTACTCGTCCACGACGAAGAACCGGTATTGCTGGCGCACCTGCAGCGCGACGGACGGTTCCGCGGCAACCATCCCGGTGCAAGCCAGCAGCACGTCTTCGAAGTCGAACTGCCTGCGCTCGTCCTTGAGATCCTCGTAGGTCTGATGCATGCCGACCAACTGGTCTGCGCTCAGCCGCCCTGGCACGACCCGATGCTCCAGGCCTGCCGCGTAGTCATCGAGGCTAAGGCCGGATACCTTGCGCCACTCGATCTCCGCCGCGACCTCACGCAGCGTCGCCGTATCCAGCCTGAGCGTGAGCCGTTCGGCCGCTTGACCCAGCAGGCGCCCCTTCGCATTCAGGATCGCGGGCAGCTGCCCGCCGATCACCTGCGGCCAGAAATAGTTCAACTGGGAGAGCGCAGCGGCGTGGAACGTGGTCGCCGAAACTCCTCCGGCGCCCAGCATCCGCAGCCTGCCGCGCAGTTCCGCGGCGGCCCGGTTGGTAAAGGTCAGCGCCATTACTCGGTTGGGCGCATACACTCCGCTCGCCACACCGAACGCGATCCGGTGGGTGATCGCCCTGGTCTTTCCGGTGCCGGCGCCGGCCAGCACACACACCGGTCCGACCAGTGTCTCTGCGACGACGCGTTGCTCGGCGTCGAGTGCGCTCAGCAGCGCCTCAGGTCCAATGCTGCGCGGCGGGGTCACGAAGCGAGCCAGTCCTCGATGACCGCCCGGGCGATTGAGGCAGCGCCCGGCAGGATCACGGAGTCGTCGGAGCGCAGTTCGTCGCGGGTGAACCAGCGCAACGATACGATTTCCTCCCCATCGGGGGTACAGCCGGACGGATCCTGATCCGCCGCTAACCTGACCCGAAAACCCACCATGACGGATGCCGGGAATGGCCAGGGCTGCGACCCCAGATACTCTGGGTCGACCACGCTGATGCCGGCCTCCTCGCCGATTTCGCGGGCTATCGCTTCTTCAAAGGACTCCCCCGGTTCGACAAAACCAGCCAGCAGCGAGTATCGGCCCGGTTCCCATGCGGCGTTCGAACCGAGCAGAATCCGATCGTCGTCGTCGTGGATGGCGACGATGATCGCGGGGTCGGTGCGCGGGAACACCTCTGAATTGTCCACGAAGCAGCGCCGCACCCAGCCACCTTGTTCCACGACCGTCGGGTTCCCGCAGCGCGGGCAGCACGGGTGCGAGTCGTGCCAGTTCGCGATGGCCACCGCCTCTGTAAAGAGCCCCGCGTCGAGGTTGCTCAGCTGGGGCGCGGCGCGACGAAGGTTCATCCAGCGCGTCTCGTCCGGTTCAAGTTCGGTGGCGGCGGCGTCGGTGAGCACTTCAACGACGACAGCGGTGCCGGCCGGGCCGTGCGGGGACGCAGCCACCGTGCGGCCCAGATACACCCTGATCAGTGCGGCCGCGACGTTTGCCACCGGCAGCAGTTCCAGCCCGAGCGGCGCGGTTCCGACGTCGAAGCCGACCGCTGCCCCGGCCTCGGACGGGGGGAGGTCACGGATCAGGGTGCGGCCGCGCCACAGGGCTAGGACCCGAGTGTGTTCATTGAGCCAGAGTTCGTCGAACAGCGCCGGCCGCGCGCGGCCGAGCCCATCCCGATCGATTTCCTGCCGGGACAGCGGAATTCCCGCGGACGCGGAATGCGGCATCGAGCACCAATCCGAAGTCGTACCGGTCGAGACGCCGCCCCTCATCGGAGAGCACCCCTCACCCGGATGTTTTTGGTCTGGCCAGCAGGCGTGGCGACGCCACCAGCCGGAGAATCACGACCTAACCTAATGGCATGGCCAGATCCCATCTCACTTTAGCCGCGTTGGCGACCTCCGCAGTCGCCGGCCTGGATGTGGCAGGAGCCCGCAGCTACAGCTACGGCAGTCAGGGCGACTTCGACGCCGCGCTGCTGACCGGACGGGATGGTCGCGAGCTGATCATCCGCGTGCCGACCGCTCAGGCAGCCGAAACAGAACAGAGTGCGGATTTGATCGCGTTGGCGTCGCTGAGCGCTGGAATACGGGCCCGGCTACCGTTCTCGGTGCCGACCTATGTCGGTCAGGCTCCGCTGAACGGGACCAGGGCGGTGGTGTATGACTTTCTGCCAGGAGCCAAGGTCACGCTGGCTGACATTGCCGCCGGAGAGGGTCTGGCGACTTCGCTCGGTGGCGCGATCGCGGCCGTCCACTCGTTGCCATCCGGGTTCATCGGCGAAACGGGGCTGCCGGTGCTGACCGCCGCGGAATGTCATGATTCCACCGCGGCTCTGATCGCCAATGCGGCAGCCACCAGGATGTTGCCGGTGACCTTGCGGGACCGGTGGGAGCGGGCGACGGACGACGGCGCCCTCTGGCAATTTCAGCCGACCGTGATAAACGGCGCGCTTTCGGTGGATTCGTTCCTGGTTGAGCAGGAGCACGTGGTTGGCGTGCTGGGTTGGGCGGCGCTGCGGGTGGGCGATCCCGCCCGGGACCTGCACTGGCTGCTGGGGCTGCGATCGGATGCGGCGCAGAGCGCGCTGGACGCCTACGCGGCGGCGCGCCGGATCTCCACCGACAAGCAGTTCAGCCAGCGAGCGATGCTGTACGCGGAGCTGGAGATCGCTCGATGGCTGCTGCATGGTCGTGAGGTACACCAGCAGGCGATCGTCGACGACGCGGTGCAGATGCTTGACGGGCTCGTCGATCGGGTGCGTAGCGAGGGCTCGACTCGTCTGGCTCCGGAAACCGGTCCGATCATGCAGGTCGCCGATGTCGAGGCGATGCTGAAGCAGACGCCGGGAGACCGGCCGGGCAGCGCCCAGGATGGTCACTCCAACGGGCTGAAGCCGGTGACCGAAGATCCCGCAGGCGAAGAGTTCGCCACCGACGACCACACTCCAATCAACTCCTCCTCCGAATAGAGGCGAGCCGGCCGAATCACGCGGTCCTCCGCGACAAAATAGAAGACGGCGTCGATCAGAGCGGGGTCGATCCCCTTCCATCGTGAGAAGGCGAGCCGGTACAGGGCCAGCTGCAGTTGTCTGCCCGCCAGGTCCTCAGCGTCCGTGGGCACCCGCCCGGTCTTCCAGTCCACAATCTGGTAGCGGCCGGGCTCCGGCTCGCGGTACACCGCGTCGAGCTTGCAGACGATCACCCGGCCGGCAAGCAGCATCTGAATTTCCAGCTCTACCTCCTCTGGCCGGCGTGATCCCCACGGGCTGCCGCGGAACGTGCTGGTGAGCCGATCCAGTTGAGCCTGCTCCAGCATCGGCTCGCCAGGATCATCGTCGAGCTCGTCCAGCGATGCGTCGATGACATCCAGCGCGCCCCGGGCTCCGTACTGCTCCTCTATCCAGGAGTGGAAAAGGGTCCCGATTCTGGTCTGCCGGTAGGGCCGCTCGGGCATCGGGCGGCGCAGCTGCGCCGCCACGCGCTGCGGATCGGCAACGTAATCCTTGAAGCGGGACGCCGGGATCCGGCTCGGCAGCGCGATGTCGTGCCGGGGCGCTGCCTGCGCGGCCCGCTCTGCCAGGAGCAGGTCGATCTCGTGCTGCCAGGCACCTCCGGCGTCGGGGTCCGCGGCGCGCACCGCCCGCGCTGCCCTCTCGACCCTGGCGCGACGCGAGCCCAGCGGATCCAGCGGCCATTGCACGGTCTGCCCGGCCTCGTTCAGGGGATTCTGCTCCGATCTGCTGGCGGCGGGCATCTCAGCGATCAGTTCGGCGGCGGCCAGTTCGGTCAGATAAGTGCTAGGAGGTCGCGGCGCTTTCACCTCCGGCTTCCAGAACGAGCCGGTGAGCAGGACGGCGTCTCTGGCGCGGGTAACCGCGACATAGGCAAGACGGCGTTCCTCACAGCGGTGCCGCTCGACAAGTTCACGCTTGAACCGGGTGACCTCGATGTCGAAACTCTGCTGGGTGTCCAGGCCCCGCCAGCGCAATTCGGGAAGTTCGGCCGCATCGCCGCGGAGCTCGTACGGCAGGACCCCGAACGCCAGCCAGCCGCCGCCCTCGCGGGACTTGGCCGGCAGCTCGTCCGCAACCAGACGCGGCACCGCCACCACATCCCATTCCAGACCCTTCGCGCCGTGAATCGTCAGCAGTTGCACCGTTCCCGGCTCTGCGGGGTCGCTGCGTGGGCCCATCAGGTCCTTCCGGGCCGCGTGGTCGAGCCAGCCGAGAAAGCTGCCGAGGGTAGCCTGCTCGTCACTGGCCAGGAATCCGGTGATCTCGTCGTGGAATGCGTGCAGGTTGGCCTGTGCGGTGCGGGCCTGGCCGGTGGATTCGTTGGCTACGACTTCGATGTCCAACCGCAACTCCTGCTCGATCACCCGGACCAGGTCGAGCAGCCCGATCCCGACTCGGGAGCGGAAAAAGGCCATCGTGCTCCCGGCATCGCGTAACCGGGTCAACCCCTGCTGGCTGAAGCCAGCCAGTCGCGCATGCGTCAGCGGAGCCTCGGCCAGGAAATCGAGCGCATCGACGATGGACGCGCCGTCGTCGGCGGCGACGGATGCCCGCATCCGCTGCCTGACCTCGTCGCTGAGCGCGTGCTGCGCGGAATCTCGGGACTGCAACCAGGAGGCCACCCTCTTCAGCTCTTTGAGATCGCGAACGCCCAGCCGCCAGCGGGCACCGGCGAGCAGGCGGATCAGGGCAGAACCCGCGCTGGGATCGTGAACCACTCGCAATGCGCTGACCACGTCCACGATCTCGGGGGTGGAGAGCAGTCCACCGAGGCCGAGGATGTGGAACGGAATGCTCCGCTGGGCCAGTGCGTGCGCGAAGACGTCCATGTGCCGTCGAAATCGGAACAGAATCGCGGCAGACCGTGGTGCGGTCGGCTCGGCGAGCTGTCCGGCGAACCAGTCGGCGACGGCGGCGGCCTCCTCGTGAACGGTCTCGGCGAAGGCTGTGTCAACCCGCCCCTCTGGAGCGTCGGGCCGGGCCGCCAGGGGCTGGCCTCGACCGGACAGCTGGGTGCGCAGGGGTTCCACCAGGGTGTTCGCCGCCGCGAGAATAGTGCGGGCGTTACGCCAACTGATCGACAGGGTGAACATATCCGCGTGCGCTTGGGCGGCACCAGTGCTCGTGCCGAAGTCCTGTTCGAACCGGCGCAGATTCGCGGCGCTTGCACCCCGCCAGCCGTAGATCGACTGTTGCGGGTCGCCGACCGCCATCACACCGTGTCCGCCGAACAGCCGGCTCAGCAGCCGAGTCTGCACGACCGAGGTGTCTTGGTATTCGTCCAGGATGACCACCGGATATCGGCCGCGGTAGCGTTCCACTACCTCGGGGATCTTCTCGCACACGGTCAGCGCAAGCGCGACCTGGTCGGAGAATTCGACGAAGCCCTGGCGACGCTTCTCTGCGGAAAAACGTTCGGCAAGCTCTGCCAGCGGGCCAAGCGCGGCAACTTTTCCGACCGCATCGGTGACCGAATTGTACGGGGTGGCCTTTGCCCGCCCACTGGTGTATCGAAGGTCAGCGAGGTAACCGAACCGTTGGGCCAGAAGCTGAAGTCGCCGTGGATCGACCACGTTCTCGCTAAGCTCGTGGTGCAACGCGAGGACCGCCTCGGTGACCCGGTTGATGCTCTTGTCAAGCGGGATCAGCCGGGCGTCACCGTGGTCCAGGACGATCCGGCGGGCCAAACGCCAGGCGGATGATTCGCCCAGCAGCACCGCCTCGGGCTCCCGCCCGACCAGCAGCGCGTTGTCCCGGAACAGCGTATTGGCGAAGGCGTTGTAGGTCGAAATGGTCGGCTGCTGAAAGAGGTCGGTGCCATCGTCAGTGCCGTCGGGCATCAGCCCAGCGGTGCGCAAGTGGGCGATCCGGGTTGCGACGCGGGAGGCCAGCTCCCCGGCCGCCTTCCTGGTGAAGGTGAGGCCCAGGATGCCGTCGGGCGTCACGAGTCCGTTGGCCAGCAGCCACAGCACCCGGTCGGCCATCGTCTCGGTCTTACCACTGCCAGCACCGGCCACCACCAGCGCCGGCGTCAGCGGTGCTTGAATCACCGCACACTGCTGGTCGGTCGGACGTGGCTTGCCGAGAGCATCGGCGATCTGTACCGCACTGACCGGGCTGGTCTGGAGTTGGGCGGCTTGCGCTGTGCCCAGGCTCATGCGCTGACCGCCTTGATGACGTGGATTCGGCATTCGCCGAATGACCAGGGATCCAGGCAGTGTGAACTCAGGTGCGCCAGGAACGTCGATTGGGACATCCCGGCTGCAACCTCCCGGACCCGATCCCGAAAGCTCTCGATGTCCCCGTCGGACAGCGGCGTCTGGCCCGGCTGGTAATAGTCCCTTTTCATGGTCCCTTTCGAGATGATCACGAGTTTCGCGCCACCGGAGGGCAGCGCCGGATCGACGCCCTCGACGGCGCCGGACGCGAATGCGAGCTGGTAGGCGCTCAGCTGGGGATTATCGGCCACCGCGGCATCCGTCAGCGGCTCGTGCACACCCGTTTTCAGATCGACGATGACCACGCTGCCGTCTGCGCGTTGTTCCACCCGATCTATCGTGCCGCTCAGCACGATGCTGGCAGTTCCGGCGGAAGCGGTAGGGGTGGCGGCTGCCGGCTCCAGTTCCAGCGCAAAGGTGCTCTCGGTGCCCAGCAGCCGGCCCCCGGAATGCGCAAAGTCCCGCAGATACGATGACAGGCGCCTGGTCATCTCCCTCGCGCGCACCCGGTGCACGTCGCCGTCCCAGGCCGCTTCGAACGGCAATTCAGCCCAGCGTGCCTCGACCAGTGCCCACAGCGCGTCTGGTCCGATCGCCGCCAGGTCGTGGTTGTCGGCGACGGCACCGACCGCAACCTCCATCGCCTTGTGGATGATCGTGCCGAGCCCGGATGCGGCGCTGGAGGTGGTGCCGCCGACCTCGCCGATCACCCAGTCGAGTGCGCAGGTCTGGAAGCAAGCCAGCCGGGACGGCGACACGCGAACCTCGCCGTCGTCGACCCCCTGGTTCAGTCCGCCGGTGCTGGATGGCGCCATCATCCCGTACCAGTCCTCCGGGTCGGCCCCTGGAACCCCAGCGCGCGAAAGCCGTGCCAGCGACACCGCGGCCGATGGGTCGCCGGTTGTGCTCAGCTCACGACGCAACCGTCCGACAATCCCCCGCAGGGTCAGCGGGTGGCGCCCGGCGACGGTGTCATCGGGCGCCGGGAACAGCCCGAAGAATCGCGACGGCGAGCTGTCCTGGTCTGCAACGGCAGTGACGAACAGTTCGCGTCGGGTGCGCGACGCCGCCTGCGCGAGCAGCCGAAGCTCGTCGTGCAGCACGTCGGTGCGCGGATCCCCGGCGGCAGCGACGCGATGGGAGGCAAGAACTGCGAGATCCTGCGCACCGAGCAGTGATCCCCGTACCCGCAAATTCGGCCATACCCCGTCTTGCAGCCCGGCAATCACCACAGTGTCGAAGTCGGCACCCACGGCGCCGGCCGGCGTGGTGATCGTCACCGAGTCCACCGGCGCTCGAGGCGCGAGGGTGTCCTCCGGCACGTCGGTATCCACCAGGTGTTCCAGGAACACCGCCGGCGGCACATCCGGGGTGCGCTCGACGAAGCGTCTGGCGGCCGAGAACAGCGCGACCACCGCGTCGAGGTTTCGGTTGGCCTCGTCGGCGACGATGCCGGTGCCCTGCGACTGCTCATACCAGACGGTCTCCAGCCGACTGCGCCGCCACAACCCCCAGAGCAGTTCCTCAATAGTGGCGCCGGCGATGGCTTCGGCCGCGGCGGAGCTGAGGCTGTCGGCCAACGCCCGCGCCCGACGGCCAGCCCTGGTCTGGATGGTGGCCAACGCACCGGACACCGTCATAGCCTCGATGATCAGCTCGTCGGCACCACGGTCGCCGGCACCGGCAAGTTCCTCGTGCCGGAGGGCGGTCACCAGCCGACGCAGCGAAATCCGGTCGAGGCCGCCGAACGGTCCAGTGAGCAGTTCCGTGGCGATGACCGCGGTCAGTTTGGCCCTGCCCAGCGCCACCTCAAGAGCCAGGATGAATGCCCGCACGGCCGGTTCGTCTCGTAACGCGTTTGCGCTGGTCGCCCGGGTCGGCACCTCTAGGCAGGCCAGGCCCCGTGCCAGCGCCGGGATCAAAGACCTAGAACGCACCATGACGGCCATCTGGTGCCAGGGCATCCCTTCCAGGACGTGCCGCTCACGCAACCGACGGGCGATCACCGCGATCTCCTCTGCCGGTGAATCCACCAGTACTGTCCCGACCGTGCTGACCGCACTCGCCATGGCCGAAGCCTTCCGCTGCCGGCCGGCCCTCGCAGCGCCGATATGCCCGGTAATTCCGGCGACGAGGGCACGCAACCGATCATCCCCGCGATAGCTGTGCTCCAGCACCAACGGCGGTGCGGTAGGAACGCCCAGGTGCCGGCCGAGGCGACCAAGCGCATCCGGCTGCGCTCCTCGAAACGAACCGGTGCTGATATCCGGGTCGCCGAAGGCGATCACCGGCACCCTGCGCCGGGCGAAGGCGCGCACCAGGGTGAGGGTGCCCTGGGTGGACTCCTGAGCATCGTCGAGCACGATCAGGCGAAGCCGATCAAACGAAGAACGCCCCTCCCCGGCGCCTGATCGCACGATCGCCGCAGCCTCCTGCACCAGCTCGGTCGAGTCGAGGTGCCGATCGCGATAGCTCGCCTTCACCCGGTCGTAGGTGGTGATGAATTCGGATGCCGCCACCCACTCCTGCCGCCCGTGCTCGCGCCCGAGCGCGGCGAGTTCCGCCGGGAGGACGCCATACTCCACACAACGCATCATCAGGTCGCGCAGCTCGGTGCGGAACCCGCGCAACCGGCGTACCTCGGCACCGAGTTGCTCGGGCCACGCCGGCCCGGTGCCATCCTCCTCGAATCCGGCCAGCAGCTCGGCGACGATCTGGTCCTGTTCCCCTCCGGTGAGCAGCCGCGGGGGATCGGCGGCATCCAGCGCAGCTCGTTCGGCGACGACTTGAAACGCGAATGACGTTGCGGTGCGCGCCAGCGGTCCGTTTGTCGGCACGTTCAGGCGTAGCGCGACCCGATCTCGGAGCGCGGTTGCCGATGCGCGAGTGGGAGTCAGCAGCAAAATCTCGTCTGGCGAGTACCCGCGGGTGAGCACCCGATCGGCCACAAGCTCGATCGCCGTGCTGGTCTTGCCAGAGCCCGGTGCGCCAAGAACGGCAACGGTTGCGTCATCCGGCAACGCCAGCACCGCCCGTTGCGACCGGTCGAGTCCTCCCATGATTCCCACGTTTGCAAAGCTAGCGGCTTCCGCCGACAGTGAACGCGTCGGGGCTCACCACGGTTCTGTCGTAATCTGGGCAGACAGCTTCTTGAACCGAAAGGCACCATCGTGGACATCCGAATCGGCATCTTCAACACGCAGCGCGAACTCAATTTCGAGTCCCACCAGAGTGCCAGCGAGGTTGAGGCTGAGGTGGCCGCGGCCCTGGAATCGGGTGTGAAGATTCTCAAGCTTCACGACAGCAAGGGCAGCAGCTATCTGATCCCGACCGAGGCCGTCGCCTATGTCGAGGTCGGCACAGAAGAGTCCAGGCGCATCGGGTTCGTCGGCTAAGCGAGTCCAGCACATGGAGCTGCTCTTTATCTCCCTGGCCGGTGCGATCTTGGGCATCGGCGCCTACTACCTGCTCCCGCACCGCAAGATCTTCGGCGTGGTCCTGGTCCCGGCCATCGGCGTCGCCACCGCCGCGACCCTCTGGGTGGCTTTGACCTGGGCCGGGCTGAGCTGGAACGCCGGCGCGATCTGGTGGATCAGTCTGATCGGCACCGCGGTGATCGTGACCGTGGCCGACCTCGTGATCGCCTCCTGGCGCACCCGAACCGACGCCGCGTTGCTGGCGAAGCTGACCAAAGCCACCGCCGTCTGAGCCCTCGGCCACGCCGGACCGTCTGCTACGCGGTCAGGCCGAGGGTATCCATCCGGCGGGTGTGGGCCGCGATCAGTTCGGTGAGCACCGGCTCGATGCGTTGCTGGTCTGAGGCGGGGTTCTCCGACAGGTGCAGGGCTCCCCTGGCGACCAGCAGCGTGTCGCCGACCAGCCGGCGGCCCCACAGCGCAAGTCGCGAGGCCAACCGCGAGTCGGCGGCGATGGCATCCTGGAGCACTTGGATGACACCGGCCTGACCGCCATCGGCGCCGAGAAGTTGAGAGATCCGTGAGCCGGACTCCCTCGGCAGCCCCTCGGCCAACCGGATGAAGAAGTCGTCAAGCAGCCCGCCGGTGACGTATGCGCCCAGCAGATCCTCCCGCCAATCGACCCCTCCGGTCACGCGCTGAAACCGTCCGACCGAGGCGGAGAACGGCAGCATCACCGTTACAGGATCACCGTCATGCCGCCGGATCTCGGCCACGAGCCCCTGGTACTTCGAACTTGCCTTCGCCGCGGCGAGTGTGACCTTCTCCTTCGCGGCGAGGGAGGGAACAGCGGTGACCACGCGGGCGAAGGACTCAAAGGCATCCAGTTGCAGATAGGCGGCCTGACCCAGATACGGCAACAGGTCCGGCACCAGCTCAGCGAGGTTGACCCGGGCCCCGGGCGCCACGTGTCCTCGCGGTCTCAGCCGCGGGATCTCGACCAGCGGTCGTCGACGAGAGAACCAGAATGCCACGGTGCAAGCTTAGGGCCGTGCACGCTCGGAGGGGCCGGTCACGGCGGCACGGCCCGGTATCAGGGACTTTTCGACCGGCGACGGTAGAATGAAGGCACTGCCGGCATCGGATCGGCACCCCTACGCCTGTGGAAAAGAGAGGGCGTAGTCCTTTTCACACACAATGACAGGCAATTACCCAACGTGACTTTTACTGAACTTACCGTCGAAAACGACATGGTCGAGGCTCTCGCAGCCAAAGGCATCATCGAACCCTTCCCCATCCAGACCCAGACCATTCCACTGGCGCTTAGCGGCCAGGACATCATCGGTCAGGCCAAAACCGGTACCGGAAAGACCTTCGGATTCGGGCTGCCGCTGTTACAGCGGCTCGGGCATGACCCGGAACCCGGCGTGCAAGCCCTGGTCGTGGTGCCGACGCGCGAACTGTGCGTGCAGGTCACCGAAGACCTCGAGTTGGCCAGCGCAAACCGGCCCGTCGCCTTGGTCTCCATTTATGGCGGCAAGGCCTATGAGGGCCAGATCGCCCAGCTGAAGGCCGGCGCTCAGATCGTGGTCGGCACTCCGGGCCGACTGCTCGACCTCGCCGGGCAGCACATCCTGAACCTCGGCAACGTGCGCGAGTTGGTGCTCGACGAGGCGGACAAGATGCTCGATCTCGGCTTCTTGGCCGACATCGAGAAGATCGTCGCGCTGACCCCCGCCAACCGGCACACCATGCTGTTCTCCGCCACAATGCCCGGTCCGATCGTTGCGCTGGCGCGTCGGTTCATGAACCGACCGATCCACATCCGCGCCTCCGCTCCAGATGAGGGCCTCACCCAGGCGAACATCAAGCACTTGATCTACCGCACCCACAGCATGGACAAGGACGAGGTCGTCGGGCGTATTCTGCAGGCCGAGGGTCGCGGCAAGACGCTGGTGTTCACCAGAACCAAGCGGGCAGCATCCCGACTCGTCGAGGAACTCAACGACCGCGGCTTCAACGCCGCGGCGGTGCACGGCGACCTCAACCAGGAGCAGCGCGAGCGTGCCATGGCCGCATTCAAGGCGGGCAAGAAAGACATCATGGTGGCAACGGATGTCGCGGCTCGAGGCATTGACGTGCACGACGTCACCCACGTGATCAACCACACCATTCCCGAGGATGAGAAGGCCTACCTGCACCGGGTCGGCCGAACCGGCCGGGCCGGCAAGACCGGTATCGCGATCACCTTCGTCGACTGGGATGACCTGCACAAGTGGTCGCTGATCAACAAGGCGCTCGAGTTCGGTCAACCCGAACCGACCGAGACGTACTCCTCGTCGCCGCATCTGTACAGCGACCTGAACATCCCGATCGGCTCGAAAGGGCGGCTGAAGCCGACCCCGTCGGTCAAGTCCTCCAGCCAGCACGCCGGCGCCAGTCGTGGTCACGCCCGCGGCGGACGTCCAGTGGGCAGCACGGCCGAGGATCGCAGCCCGGCCTCGGGTACCCATGATGGTCAGGGCAACCGACCGCCGCGGCGCCGCAACCGCACCAGGCACGGCAGCGCCCCCACCAGCGCCGCGTAATCGCTCTCGATTCGCGGCCCGATCCCGATACCGGCGCTGGTGCGTCTACTCGACCACCCGCGCCGGGTAGACCGGACTGGAGCCGGTGCCTTCGGCGATGATGGCGGCGACCACCGTGGCATCCGTGGTGTTCTCGCCCAACTGGTTCGGCTTGCCCGCGCCGTGGTAGTCGCTTGAGCCGGTAACGGCCAGACCGAACTCCGCGGCGAGCGCATATAACCACACTTTCCCGTCCGGGGTGTTTTCCCGGTGCTCGATTTCGAGTCCGAACAACCCTGCATCGACCAAGCGGGCGAGTTTCTCCCGCGCCATGATTCTGCCCCGCCCCCCGGCCGCGGGATGCGCCAGAACGGGAACTCCGCCGGCGTCTCTGACCAGACGAACGCCGACCTCCGGGTCCGGTGCGTAGAGCGGCCGATAGTAGCCACCGTTCCAGTGCAGGATGCCGGCGAACGCGGCGCTGCGGTCGGTCACGACACCCCGGGCGACCAGGGCATCGGCGATGTGCGGCCTGCCGATGGCGGCGCCCTCGGCCGTCTGGGCGAGCACATCATCCCAGGTCAGGTCGTAATCGGCACTGATTTGCTCCACGATCCAGGCCGCGCGCGAGAGTCTGGCCGATCGGATCCGCTGAATCTCAGCCATGAGTTCCGCATTGGCGGGGTTGGGAAGATACCCCAGCAGGTGCACGCTGGCATGCGCGATCCGGGTGCTCAGCTCCAGGCCGGGAATCAGGGTGATCCCGGCCCGTATCGCGGCGCGGGCGGCCTCGTCCCAGCCCGCAGTGGAATCGTGGTCGGTCAGCGCGATCGTACCCAGCCCGGCAGCTGCAGCGGCCAGTACCAGATCGTGGGGGGTCTGGGTGCCATCCGAGGCTCGAGAGTGGGTGTGCAGGTCGCTTGGCCCCTGAAACGCACCGTCCCCCGTCATTCCTCCATGCTAGGCGGGTCTCACAGCTTTCCTGGCTATGGTGGCATCCGCCATGCTCACCCGATTCGTTTTTGCCCTCGTCATCGTCGCCATCGCGACGACCCTGCTGATCTGCGCCTGGCCGCAGCTTCTGGGCCTTGAGAACACCTGGATCTTCGCCCAGATCGTCTCGCTTCGCGGGCTGGCGGCAGTCGTCGCGCTGGCGTGCGCATTCGTGGTTGCCGTTGTGAGCGTCGCTTCACGCGGCTTCCGGGCGTTCGGAACATCGGTCGCGGTGCTGTTGTTGATTTTCGCGATCGTCAATGCCGGCATCCTTCTCAACCGCGGCATCGGTCTGACGCCGGTGCAGAACGCGACGACGGACAGCGTCTCCATCCTCAGCTGGAACACCCAAGGCGCGAAGCCGGGCGCCACGGTGATCGCCAACCTCGCGGTGACCTCGAATGCCGATGTTATTTCGCTCCCGGAGACTACCGAGGACGTCGGGGTTGATGTCGCGACGGCGATGCGCGCGGCAGGCCGACCGATGTGGGTGCACACCATCGCCTACGACCTCGATTTTCACGCGCGATCAACCACCCTGCTGATCAGTCCGCGGCTCGGCGACTATCACGTGGTCTCCGGCGGGCAATCGCATTCCACCGGGAACACCATGGTGCTGCCGACGGTGGTGGCCCGGCCGAGCTCCGGAACCGGGCCGACGATCGTATCGGTGCACGCCGTGTCGCCGACCTCCGGCGAGATGGCGAACTGGCGCATGGACCTGAAGTGGCTGGCCGGGCAATGTTCCGATCAGAATGTGATCATGGCCGGCGACTTCAACGCCACCCTCGACCATCTCTGGGGCTTGGGCTCAAACCCAGCGACTACCTTGGGAAACTGCACGGATGCCGCCACCCGTGCCGGCTACGGAGGCGTCGGAACCTGGCCGACAACCCTTCCCCCGCTGCTTGGCACGCCGATCGACCACGTGATGGCCACGCCGAATTGGAAGGTCGATGGGATGCGGGTGATCGACTCGCACGACACCGCGGGCACCATGCACCGCCCGATCCTGGTCAGGCTCTCCCCCGCCGCGTGAGCCCGCGTCACGCGGCGTGACGCTGTGCGACGGCGCGTGGAAGAATGGGGACATGGCTGACAGCGCTCAAATATCCACTGAGGTTCCCGCACCGCACCCGAACGCCGATCAGGCGGCATCCGCGCCCCGCGCGACGGCCAACCGGTCGACGACCCCGGTCTCTGACGGCTTCAAGGAGTTCATCGGCAGCGGCTGGGCTGATCGGACTGAGGTGGTACCAGCGGCGCGGGAACAGGCACCTTTCGCCGCAGCACGGCGCGCCGCGCTCTCTGCCGCTCATCCTGGCGAGCGACTGATCATCCCGGCCGGTTCGTCCAAGCAGAGGTCGAACGACACCGACTTCCCATTCCGCGCCCACTCCGCCTTCGCCCATCTGACCGGCTGGGGTTCGGACGCAGAACCCGGCTCGGTGCTGGTGCTTGAGCCGACCGAATCCGGCCACGAGGCTACCGTGTATTTCCGCGAGCGGGCCGGACGAGACTCTGACGAGTTTTACGCGAATCCCGAGATCGGCGAGTTCTGGATCGGCCCGCGACCGTCTCTCCAGCAGGTCGCCGGTGACCTTGCGATCGCTACCCGGGATCTCAGCGCATTCGCCGAGGTGGACGCCGAGAACGCCAGGGTGCTGGACGCCGATGCGGACCTCGCCCGTGAACTCTCCGAGCTGCGTCTGGTGAAGGACCGCTACGAAATCGACCAGTTGCGCTTGGCAATCGCCGCCACCGCGCGGGGCTTCGGCGACATCATCGCGGACCTACCGCGGATCAGCACGCATCAGCGGGGCGAGCGCCTGGTCGAGAGCGCATTTTACGCCCGCGCCCGCGCCGACGGCAACGCCGTCGGCTACGACACCATCGCCGCGGCTGGCCGGCACGGCTGCATTCTGCACTGGACCAGAAACGACGGCCCGGTCCGGCCAGGCGATCTGATCCTGATCGACGCCGGCGTCGAGGTGGACAGCTATTACACGGCCGACATCACCCGGACCCTCCCGGTCAACGGCCGCTTCGACGCGGACCAGCGGCTGGTCTACGAGACGGTACGCGAGGCTGCGGATGCCGCATTCGCGATCGTGCGGCCCGGCATCCGATTTCGCGATGTGCACGCGGCGGCGATGCAGGTCATCGCCCGCCGCACCGCAGAGTGGGGGCTGCTCCCGGTCACGGCCGAAGAAGCGCTGCAAGCCGATAATCAGCAGCACCGGCGCTATATGGTGCACGGCACCAGCCATCACCTCGGCCTGGACGTGCACGATTGCGCGCAGGCCAGGCGCGAGATGTACATGGACGGCGTGATCGAGCCGGGCATGGTGTTCACGATCGAGCCGGGGTTGTACTTCCAGCCGGACGACCTGACCGTGCCGGAACGGCTCCGCGGCATCGGCGTCCGAATCGAAGACGACATCCTGGTCACCGCGGACGGCGCCGAGAACCTCTCGATCGCGATCCCGCGCACCGCCGACGACGTCGAAGCCTGGATCGCCCGGTCCCGTCGCTGAGGTGCACGCTTTGGTTAGTGCCGGGTCGGTTTAACTAGCAGAAGCGTGCACCTCAGCGGGGGTCGGGTCAGCGGGGGTCGGGTCAGCGGGGGTCGGGCGCGGAGTCGGGGTCCTCTGATGGGGGCTCGGCCGGCAGGCCATATCGCGGTGGCGGGTCGGACGGATGACGGGTGGGCACGGCGGGGGCGGCGGGTGCGGCGTCCACGTCGGAGGTGGCGGAACCGTCCAGCAGATTGCGGGCGCGGTTGACCAGGTCCGGGTCGACCAGCACCTGATAGCTGGTAGCGATCACCTGCATGACCGAGGTGAAGTCACGCCGGCGCCGATTGATGGCATATGAAACGATGCCGAACAGCATCCCGAATCCGGCGCCGATCAGCAACGCCGCCATCACGAACCCGAGGTTCGTCGCCGGCGCGAAGATCACCAGCAGCAGTCCGAAGAACAAACCGAGCCACGCACCGGATGCCGCGCCGGCGAGCGCCACGCGGCCCCAGGTGAGCTTGCCGGTCACTCGCTCGACGCTCTTTAGATCGCTGCCGACGATGGAGAGCTTGCTGACCGGGAAGTCCGCTCGCGCCAGCACGTCTACAGCCTGCTGTGCGTCCAGGTACGTTTCGAAAGTCGCCACGACCTCGCCGCGCGGGAGGCTCGGAAACATACCGCGGTTGCGCCCGCCCAGGGGGCTCTGATTGCTCACTGTGCCATTGTGCCACCGTCCCTGGTCATCCATCGCCTAAAGTTGTCAGGTGTGAGTGCCACTAGAGTTTTCGTCGCCCGGCTGGCGGGCTGCACGGTGTTCGACCCGGTCGGCGACCGGGTCGGAAAAGTTCGTGACGTGCTGGTGGTCTACCGAAAAAACGACCCACCCCGGGTGGTCGGCTTGATCGTGGAGATCCCCGGGAAGCGGCGCGTGTTCGTGTCGATCGGGAGAGTGACCAGCATCGGCAGCGGCCAGATCATCACCACCGGGCTGATCAATGTCCGGCGATTCCAGCAGCGCGGCGGCGAGGTGCGAGTGATCGCCGAAATCCTGGGGCGCAAGGTGATCTTCCGCGACGGCTCAGGCGAGGCCACCATCGAGGACGTCGCGATCGAGCAGGGCGCCTCCGGCCAGTGGCAGGTCGGTCAGCTCTTTGTGCGGCGGCCAAAGACCAGCTCATCGCCGTTCGCCAAAGGGGCGACGGTGTTCGCCACCTGGCCAGAGGTGCGCGAGAAGCCCGCCGCCGGGCAGGCTCAGTCGGCGGAACACCTGATCGCAACCTACTCAGAGCTGAAGCCGGCCGACCTGGCCAACACACTGCTCGACCTGCCGGATCAACGCATGCTCGAGGTGGCGGAGGAGTTACCGGACGAGCGGCTGGCCGACGTGCTGGAAGAAATGCCCGAGAGTGCGCAGGTTAACGTCCTCAACCGGCTGGGCGACACCCGGGCCGCGGATGTGCTCGACCAGATGCAGCCGGATGACGCGGCCGACCTGATCGCGCAGCTCAGCGACGAGCGCAGGGAGGCCCTGCTCGAGCTGATGGAGCCGGAAGAGGCCGACGACGTCCGGATGCTGCTCAGCTACGAACCCGACACGGCCGGTGGTTTGATGACCACCGAGCCGGTCATCCTCTCTGCGGATGCGACCGTCGCGGAGGGGCTGGCCCTGATCCGCCGAACCGAGCTGGCGCCCGCCCTGGGTGCGGCGGTCTGCGTCACGCTCCCGCCGTACGAGCCGCCCACCGGACGCTTTTTGGGCATCGTGCACTTCCAGCGGATGCTGCGTTACCCGCCGCACGAACGGCTCGGCACGCTACTGGACCCGACCCTCGAGCCGGTCACGGCGCACACCTCGGCCGCCGAAGTGTCCCGCATTCTGGCCAGTTACAATCTGGTCTCGGTGCCCGTGGTCGACGACAACCACCGACTCGTCGGGGTGGTGACAATTGACGATGTCCTCGACTTCCTCCTACCCGATGATTGGCGAAGTTACGACGACGATGTTCCCCCGCGGGCCGGAAAATCCGGCCTGAACGAAACCGGCGGCATCCCGCTGGGATCCAGCCAGAGCGGAGCCGGAAGCCAGAGTGGAACCGGAAGGAGGACCGGACGTGGCACGAGCTAATAAGACCCAGGTTCAGTTGGATTCCCCCAAGGGTTTGCGCAGCTCGGTGCTGCCACGACGCAACCGGGTGAGCAGCGATCGGTTCGGCCGATTCACCGAATCCATTGCCCGCGGCATGGGTACGCCGGGCTTCATGCTCGGCTTGACCTTCTTCGTGGTCGCCTGGATGCTCTGGAATACGCTGGCTCCGGCGCCGTGGCGCTTCGACTCGATCGCGTTGGGATTCATTGCGCTGACCCTGATGCTCTCCCTGCAGGCCTCCTATGCCGCACCGATGATCCTGCTGGCACAGAACCGGCAAGACGACCGCGACCGGGTTCAGATCGAGCAGGACCGGCAACGAGCCGAACGCAATCTCGCGGACACCGAATACCTGGCCAGAGAGATCGTCGCGCTGCGCCTGGCGGTCAAGGACATGGCAACCAAGGACTTCATCCGGGCCGAGCTTCGCGCCCTGCTGGAGAGCTTGGACGACGACGACACCGATACCGACACGAGCACCGATGGGGACAGCCTTCCGACGGTGTCATGAACCCCCGGCGAGATGTCACTTTGTCGGCGGCTCCACGATCCGAGCGAGCAATTCGATCAGAAGGCGCTCGGTGAGCGAGTGCGGCAGCGACTCGATCAGGGAGAGGAACGGTGCCATCTCGTCCGGTAGAGTGTCTCCCGGTCCGTCGGGAGCGAGACCGATTCGGCTCAAAACGGTGAATGCGGCCTCCGAGGTAGGAACGTCTCGAGCGCCGACACCGCCGAGGGAGACTGCGGAATCGGCTGGGATGCCGCGTACCTCGTCCGCGGCCGTGACCATCGCGGCCGACAGCTCCGGCAAGATTTTTTCCGTCACCGGGGTGATCGTCAGGTGCGCGGTGTGCGGCAGGTGCGTACCGTCGGTCTGGGTGAACCCAGGCTGCAGCTGCAGCCTCCAGCCGTAGGTTTGCAGCCGGTCGACCCAGTGGTGAGGGTCGACCCGAACCGCTTCCGGCGCCGTCTCATCCGTCGCGACGGCGAACAGCGGGCCGGTCGGTGTTCCGACGACGCGAAGCCCGGCAAGTCCGTCGACCAACGCAATCAACGCGTGGGTCGAACGTGCACAGGATGCCGCCAGTTCACGGTAGCCGTCCCGGCCAAGCCACTGGATGACCGCCCAGGCCGCGGCGAGCGCACCAACGGATTTCGATCCGAGCATCGTCGGGTTGACCACCGGATAGCCTGGCCAGCGCGTGGTGGCGAAGAACTGGTGCCGCTGCCGGTCCCGCCCCCGTTGCAGGAGCACACTGACCCCCTTCGGCACATAACCGAACTTGTGCACGTCAAGCGACATGCTGGTTACCCCGGGAACCCGGAAATCCCAGCGGCTTTCTTCCGCTTGGCCGTTGTCCGATGCCGGCCAGAACGGCAGGATCCAGCCACCGACGCACGCGTCGACATGACACGCGATGCCGGCACCCTGGCAGGCTGCGGCGACGGGCTCCACCGGGTCCAAGCCGGCATACGGATAGGACGGGGCGGAGACCACCACCAGGGCGACATCTTCGCTCAACCGCGCGACGAGGTCCGACGCCCGAAGCGCACCGGTCGCGTGATCGACATCCACCAAGTCCAGGGTGAGCCCGAAGTACTCCGCTGCCTTGTGGAATGCCGCGTGGACGGTCACCGGCGCCAGGAGCCGGGGTTGGCCGACGCCACCCGCCGCCCGCCACACGTCCCGCGCAGTTTTGACCGCGAGCAGGCAGCTTTCGGTGCCTCCGGAGGTGACCGAGCCGACGACACCGGCCGCACCCTCCGCCGGACTCGGACCATTGACCAACTCGCGCGCAAACGCCACCGTCTCGCTCTCCAGCACGGCGACCGAGGTGAAGGTGGTCGGGTCCAGCCCGTTGACCGGTTGCACGGCACGCATCGCGGCGGCGGCGAGCTCGTCGAGTTCCGGGATCCCCGAATCGTACACGTAGGACAGAACCCGGCCGCCGTGGGTGGGCGCGTCGGCGCACCGCAAAGCGGTCAGCCGCGCGAGAATGTCGGCCGATTCAGCTTTCAGCATTGATATCTTCCTTACGCAGTCGGTATCGGGCAAGCGGGATCAGACTCGCCGCGATGATCACGCCAGGGAGCAGACTAAAGCTCAATATTATGCCCACGATCGAGGTAGACGATTGCGTGATGGTGGTGCTGCCGGTGTGGGCGACGTAACCGGTCACCGCCAGTACCAGGGTCAGCACCGTCGCGCCGAGCGCCATGCCGGTGGTCTCTCCGGCGGTCCACATGCCGCCGAATATTCCGGCACGGCCGGGCCCATGGCGCAGCGCATCGTTGGAGATCACATCTGGCAGCATCGCCATCGGCAGGGACTGCATGCCCGCATACGCCGCTCCGGCGAAGGCGACCGGAATGTAGACCCACACCCCCGGCGCCCAGAGCAACCCGACCATCGATAGCGCAGCCGCTCCGAACAAGACGCTGGCGAAGACGAAGCCCCGTTCCTTCCCTATTCGGCGTGCGATCACGCCCCATACCGGCGTGACGATCAACGCCGGTGCGATCAGCGCGATGAACAGAAATGTGACCGCGGCTTCGGAGTGCAACACCCAGGTGGCGACGTAGTTGGCACCGGCGAGCATCACCCCGGTCGCCAAGCCCTGCAACAGGAACGTCAGCAACAGCGCCCGGAACGGCTGGCTGACCTGTAGTGCGTTGATCCCGGCAGCGTAATTGGCCCGGATCGACACCGACGGAACGGCTACCGCACGTGCCGGGAAGTCCCGCGGGGCGACGAAGCTGGAGTAAAGCAGTCCCGCACCGATCACCAGCCCGGCCACGACCGCCATCAGCAGGTAGCCCCGGTACGGGTTGCCGTCGCCCAGGCCCCGCAGCGCTGGGCCACCGCCGCCGAACAGCAGAATCGCCAGAGCCAGTACGACGACCCGCCAGGTGAGCAGCCGGGTGCGCTGATCATAACCGGATGCCAGCTCCGCCGGCAGGGCAATATACGGCACCTGAAACAGGCTGAACGCGGTTGCGGTCAACAGGAATGCCAACAGCACCCACACCCCGGCGGCCCACGGCGCGGTCCCTGCCGGTACCGCAAAGGTGAGAATGAAGAAGGCCGGGAGGGTCACCGCACCGAGGATCATCGCCCGTCGTCGAGTGCCGCGTTTAGCCAGATCGCGGTCGCTCAGCGAACCGATCACCGGGTCGATGATCACGTCCCAGATCTTCGCGATCGTCACCAGCACCCCTGCGGCGAGGGCGGCGACGCCGAGCGTGTCGGTCAGGTAATACACCAGGACCAGGCCTGGCAGGGTGGCGAAGCCGCCGGTTCCCAAGGACCCGATCGCATAACGGATGATGGTTGGCCGCGCCAGCACGGCCTCCGTAGTGCTCATTTTGGCAGCCTATCGGGCTAGGTCGCCTCCGCGTCGAAAGGAGGTGGGCCTGCCGTCACCGAACTCGCCTCAGCGCGCGCGTCGCCCTCGGCGGCGTCGCCCTCGGCGGCATCGGCCTCGGCGCTGCCAGCGGGTCGAACCAGCTGTGGAGGGGCATCCTGTTCTGAAGAATCGTCCAGGAGCGCCTCGCGAATGATTCGGCGCGGATCGTACTGGCGCGGATCGAGCTTCTTCCAGTCGACCTCTTGGAATTCGTCGCCCATCTCTTCGCGCATCCGCTCCTTGGCCCCGTTGGCCAGATCACGTAATGAGCGGGTCAGCCTCGCCAGCTGCGACGCATAGTATGGCAACCGCTGGGGCCCGAGCAGAAGCCCGGCGATCACCGCGATGATCACGAGCTTCTCAAAAGTTAGGCCGAACACGAGTTCAGGATAACCTGTGCGCCCTGCGCGGTTGCTGCCAACAGTCGACGTAGTCTGGTGCCGAGCATCAACGGCAAGCAGCGGGAGCACAGTGTCACATAAGGAATCGAACTGGAGATTCACCGACGGAATCGTCATGGAGGGCGATGTCATCGCCCGTGCTCGCGCGCATTCGCTCGAGTTGGGTGTCGAGCCCATCGCCGCATCCGTCGGCGCCCAGGCAGCGGTGATCGTGGCCGCTACCGGCGCGCGTTCGATCGCCGAGATCGGCACGGGGCTCGGCGTGTCCGGTCTGTGGCTGCTGGCCGGCGGCACCGATGCGGTGCTGACCTCCATCGACACCGAACTGGAAAATCAGCAACTGGCGCGCGGGTTCTTCACCGATGCCGGCGTAGCGGCCAATCGGGTCCGGCTGATCACCGGGCGCGCCCGCGAGGTGCTACCGCGGATGAACGAGAACTCCTACGACATCGTTTTCATCGACGCGGACCCGCAGTCGGTGATCGAGTACGTCGAGCACGCCCTGCGCCTGGTGCGGCCGGGCGGAACCGTGCTCGTCCCGCACGCACTGTGGCGGGATCGGGTAGCCAATCCGGCACAACGCGATGACGTGTCCACGGGGTTCCGCACCCTCGTCACCGAGATCGCCTCATCCGGCGCGGTCGTCAGCGCCCTGTCACCGGCTGGCGACGGTATCCTGCAGATTACGAAGCTGGCTGAATAGCCCGCCTACGCCGGCGTGACGACACTGGCCAGAGCGTCGTGCAGCTCCTTCGCCTCGGCGTCGTTGACGGAGACCACCAGGCGTCCGCCGCCCTCTAATGGCACCCGTACGACGATGAGCCGACCCTCCTTAACAGCCTCCATTGGTCCGTCTCCGGTCCTCGGCTTCATGGCTGCCATTCAGGTCCCCTTTCGTGGATTTCCTCTTTCTATTATCTCGCATGCAAGGTCGAACCAAAAACCACGCGCGCCCGCAACGCACCTGATCCTCTGGTGCGCGGTCGTTGGGCGGATGATCCGTTACGGCGGCGTCCAGTCCTGACCATCCACACCCCAGCAGATCAGCAGCCAACCCCACTGCCCTGCTATGCACGCCAGCACGAGTAAGACCCGGTAGATTCGCGATTCGGGCACCGCGGCTGCCCCGGCGAGCGGGAACATCGGCATCAGGATCCGGAACGTGCTGGATTGCGGGAAGAAGACCGCCAACACATACAGGGCATAACTGGCCAGCCACAGCCGCAGATCCACACCGAGGCGCCGAACGGCCGGTAGGAACAGAGTCAACGAGAACGCAAGGATGAGCGCCGTCACCACGATGGCACCCAGCGGAAAGCCCAGCCACCAGTTGCCGCCCTGAAACCAGGCGGTGAACGGGATCAGGTCCTGGTACCCGATGTAAACCGAGCGCCAGGCCAGCTCGGTATCGAAATACGCCATCGGCTCGCCGGTGACGACCCCGGCGATCGCCGGCCACGCGATGCCGGCCAGCACCGCGACACCGGTCACCACAACGGATGCCGCTCGCTCGCGCATCGGGAAGGGATCCCGCGCCCGCACCCACCAGCGGTACACCACGTGCAGTCCGAGGGCCAGGGCGAACGCGAGACCGCTGGGCCTGGTGAATCCCATCACAATCACCACGGGAACCAGCCACCAGTACCGGCGGCGTAGCAGCAGATACAACGCCAGGGTGAGCAGTGCCAGGTACATCGACTCGGCATATGAGAGCTGGAACAACGGGGAGACCGGAGCAACACAGAACAGCACGACCGCGAACAGCGCGGTCGACGCACCCAGACGCAGCCGCATCAGCCGATAAAACAGCAGCGCAGCCGCCAGCCCGAACCCGAACGAGACGACAACCGATGCCACCGGCCAGGGCAACCCCGTGACGAACATCACGGCGGACACCACGCCGGGATAACCGGGAAGGAACGCCCACGCGTTCTCACCAACCTGCCCGGTTGCCGTCAGCGGGAGCTGGCTTGGGTAGCCGGCAACCTGGACGATGTTGTACCAGCGGCCGTCCCAGATCGTGGCGAAGTCGAAGTAGCCCGGCGAGGCCAGGGTCCACGGGTTGCGGCCCTGCACACTGGCCAGGATCAGGATCAGCACTGTACTCACCGCCCGCGCGGCGACGAAGATCAGGCTGACGCTCAGCCACCACGGGATACGGGGCCGTTGCGCCGGTTGCCCAGCCTGCCGACGCACCGGAACCGATGCGGCCGGAGGGAGGGCGCTCACCCGGTCCTCTCCGACGTGGAAAGAGCGGTCAGCCAGGCGCGCAGGCCCCGCTCGCAGGCCGTGATCTGCGTCAGAGCCACCCGCTCGTCGTCGGCGTGCGCCTTGAGCGGATCGCCGGGCCCGTAATTCACGGCCGGGACACCGAGTGCGGAGAACCGGGCAACATCCGTCCAGCCGTACTTCGGCGACGCCACCCCGCCAACGGCGGCGAGGAATTCGCGGGCGAGCGGAGCGGTCAGCCCAGGCCGGGCACCCTCGGCGAGATCGACGACCGTGATGTCGAATCCGCCGAACAACTCTCGCAGGTGTTCCACTGCCTGCTCGCCGGTGCGGTTCGGCGCGAACCGATAGTTGATGTGCACCATGGCCTCATCGGGAATGACATTTCCCGCCACTCCCCCGCTGATCCCGACGGCATTGAGCCCCTCGCGGTAGACCAGCCCGTCGACCTCGACCTGCCGAGGCCGATAGTCGGCGAGGATGTTGAGGATCGGGGCGACCCTGTGGATCGCGTTGTCGCCGACCCAGCTGCGTGCAGAGTGCGCCCGAAGCCCGAAGGTGCGCACCTCGACGCGAAGATTTCCATTGCAGCCGCCCTCGACGGTGCTGTTGGTCGGCTCGCCCAGGATGGCGAAGTCTCCCTCGAAGAGATCCGGACGGTTGCGGGCCAGCCGGCCGAGTCCGTTCAGCTCCGCCGAGACCTCCTCGTGGTCATACCATATCCAGGTCACCTCGACCGCGGGGTCGGTCAGTTCCGCGGCGAGCTTCAACTGCACGGCGACGCCGGATTTCATGTCCACCGTGCCGCGCCCGCGCAGATATTCGACCGGGCCGTCCGCCGTGTTGACCGTCTCGAATCTGGTCGGAAGGTTGTGGTTGACCGGCACCGTGTCTATGTGCCCGGCGATGACCACCCGCCGAGCGCGCTGACCGCGGGTTCTGGCCACAATGGTGTCGCCATCCCGGAACAGCTCCAGATGGTCCATGCCAGAAAGGGCCGCCTCGATCGCGTCGGCCAACGCCTTCTCTTGGCCAGAAACACTCTCAATATCGCAGAGCTGGCGGGTCAACTCGACCGATGTTGCGGAGAGGTTCAGTGGCATCCTACTAATCTAGAGCCATGAATCCTGCCGAGCCCGAATCCGCCGAACCGGCAGCATCCGATCAGAGTGTCGCCTGGGGCTACGGCCTGGCAACGATTGCCCTGAGCCGGAACGCGTCAGACGGCTCACGCACCGAGGGCATCGTGTTGGACACCTGGTTCCCAGAGCCGCACCTCGGAGCGTTGCCTGCTGGGCGCGACCGGTGGCTTGCCCCGGCCGAACTCGAGCAGTTGGCCGTGCCCGACCCCCGACGCAACGTCCGCGTCGACATCGTGACCACCGAGATCGACCTCGACGCGGCTCCGGCCAGTACCTCGGATGCCTATTTGCGCCTTCACCTGCTCTCCCACCTCCTAGTCAAACCGAACAGTGTGAATCTGGACGGAATCTTCGCGCACCTTCCGATCGTGACCTGGACCAATGCCGGCCCAGTGCTACCGGCCGATTTCGCCAGGCTCCGCCCCGCCCTGCAGCGGGCCGGCATCCATGCCACCGCGATCGACAAATTCCCGCGGCTGCTGGATTACGTCAGCCCCGAGCGGGTGCGAATTGCCGATGCCTCACGGGTGCGCCTTGGCGCGCACCTGGCCCCAGGGACCACGGTGATGCACGAAGGATTCGTCAACTTCAACGCGGGCACACTCGGTTCGTCCATGGTGGAGGGCCGGATCTCCCAGGGCGTCGTTGTCGGCGATGGCTCCGATATCGGCGGTGGCGCGTCCATCATGGGCACGCTGTCCGGCGGCGGTACGCAGCGGGTGTCGATCGGCGAGCGCGCGCTGCTCGGCGCGAACTCCGGGATCGGCATCTCCATCGGCGACGACACCGTGGTGGAGGCGGGCTTGTACATCACCGCGGGAACCAAGGTCACCGTCATCGGTGCGTCGGATACCGCCGGTACGGTGAAAGCGGCGCAGCTTTCCGGCGTCCCGGGCCTGCTGTTCCGCCGCAATTCGCTCACCGGCGCCGTCGAGGCGCTGCCCAGAACCGGAGCGGGCATCCAGCTCAATACCGCATTGCACGCATAGCGATCCACCGGCCCGGCCGCCAGATCACAAGGGCCAGATCACAAGGGCCAGATCACGAGGGCCAGATCACGAGGGAGTGACATGGGAACCGACGCACCGCGCATTTCCCGGCACCGCGGCCTGAAGATTCTCGGCGGATTCGTCGTGGTCGTCGTGGTCCTCGCGTTGACCGCCACCGGCATCGGAATCTGGACGGTGCACCGGTCCTTCCCGCAAACCTCCGGAACGCTGACCATCCCCGGTCTGCAGCACCAGGTCATCGTCCGACGAGACAGCGCCGGCATCCCGCAGCTGAGCGCCGGGACCGCACACGACCTGTTCCTGGCCCAGGGATATGTGCAAGCACAGGATCGATTCTGGGAAATGGACTTCCGGCGGCATGTGACCTCCGGCCGGCTCGCCGAATTGTTCGGCGCCAGCCAAATCGACACCGACACCTTCATCAGGACGCTCGGCTGGCGCGCGGTCGCCGAAAAGGAGGTCAAACTGCTCGATCCGGTAGCGCTCGCGTATTACCAGGCCTATGCCGACGGCGTGAATGCGTACCTGGCCACGCACCACGGGGCCGATCTCTCGCTGGAGTACGCGGTCATCGGCCTGCAACACCCCGGCTACCAGCCGGAACCGTGGACCCCGGCCGATTCGGTCGCCTGGCTGAAGGCGATGGCCTGGGATCTCCGCTCAAACCTGGTCGATGAAGTGGACCGGGCACTGCTTGCCAAGAAGCTGACCCCGGCACAGATCGCCGAGCTGCATCCGCCCTATCCCTATGTCGACCATCCCACGATCACCGATCAAGGCGGCGGAAACGACCTGGCCACCGCCGCGGCCGCCACCGCGGTCACGACGTCGGCCCAAGGCCCGGATGCCACCGGTCCGGTGGTCAGCACTGCCGAGGCGGGACCACTGGCCGATTTCAAGCACACCCTAGAAGCAATCCCGCAGCTATTGGGCCCGGCCGGCAGCGACATCGGCTCGAACTCGTGGGTCGTCGACGGCGCGCACTCTGCCACCGGGAAGCCGATCCTCGCCAATGATCCGCACCTGGGAGCCGTATTGCCATCCGTGTGGTATCAAATGGGGCTGCACTGCACGACCGTATCGAAGGCATGCCCATTCGACGTAGCCGGGTTCACTTTCTCCGGCCTGCCCGGTGTGGTGATCGGCCATAACAACCGCATCGCGTGGGGTTTCACCAACCTCGCCCCTGATGTCGCCGACCTGTATCTGGAAAAAGTCACCGGGAACAGCTATGAATATGATGGCGTGCAGAAGCCGCTGACGACGCACAGCGAGACCATCACCGTCGCCGGAGGCGACCCCGTTCGGATCACCATTCGTTCCAGCGAGCACGGACCTATCGTGACCGGTCTGACTAAGGACTTCGCTGCCATCGGCACGAAGCATCCGGCTACCGATGACATTCCGGCCGGCAACTACCAGCTCTCGCTGCAGTGGACCGCACTGACCCCCGGGCACACCGCAGGTGCGATCTTCGCGCTGGACCTCGCTCAAAACTGGCCGGAGTTCCGCGCCAGCGCCGCGAACTTCGATGTGCCGTCGCAAAACCTGATTTATGCCGACGTCGATGGCAACATCGGCTACCAGGCACCGGGCCAGGTGCCGATTCGCAAGACAGGAGACGGCACGGTGCCGGTGCCGGGTTGGAGCAGTCAGTACGGCTGGAGCGGCTACCTCGGCTTCGACCAACTGCCCTCGGCATACAACCCGGCCAAAGGGTTCATCGTCACCGCGAACAACGCCGCCGTCGGCCCGGACTCCCCCGTTCAGGTCACCAAGGACTGGGACTACGGCTACCGGGCCAACCAAATCACCGGGAGGCTGCAGTCCCTGCTGGATGCCGGCACGAAGATCACCGTAGACACGATGGCGGCCATCCAGGCCGACAGCTACGACGCGAACGCCGCGACGCTGGTGCCATACCTCACCTCCCTGGGGGTGAAAGGCGACGCGGCAAAAGCGATCGACCTGCTCCGAGACTGGAAGTTCACCGATGACGCCAACAGCGCGGCCGCGGCGTACTTCAACATTTTCTGGAAAAACCTGCTGCACGATGCCTTCGCCCGGAAGCTGCCCGCCTCCACGGCGCCGGGTGGGGGTGACCGCTGGTTCCAGGTGGTTGCCCAGCAGGTGCGCAATCCGGATTCGCCCTGGTGGACCGACGCCTCACTCGGCGTCGAGGGCCGCGACCAGATGTTCGCCCAGGCGGCCAGCGATGCCTACCGCGAGGCAGTGGACCTCATGGGCAGCGACGTGAAGAACTGGAAGTGGGGAAGCATCCATGGCCTGGAATTGACCAACGCCAGCCTGGGTGAGAGCGGCGTCGCGCCGATCGAGTGGCTGTTCAACCGCGGACCGTACCCGGTTGGCGGGTCATCGTCAGTGGTCAAGGCGAATGGCTGGGATGCCGCGGCGGGTTACCAGGTCGAGCATGTGCCATCGATGCGGCAGGTGATCAGCCTGGCCGATTTCGACTCGTCCACCTGGGTCAACTTGACCGGGGCATCCGGACACGCCTTCGATCCGAACTACGTCGACCAGGCCGCGCTGTGGCAGGCCGACAAGACCCGCCCGTGGCCGTTCTCAAAATCCGCGGTGCGTGATGCCACGGCCGACACCCTCACTCTGAAGCCGTCCGGCCACTGAGCCGGGACCTGCCGCGCTACCGCGATGTCGGCCAGTCGCGGGCCGGGGAGCCGATGTAAAGCTGCTGGGGACGGCCGATCTTGGTCGCGGGGTCGTTGATCATCTCACGCCAGTGCGCGATCCAGCCGGGCAGCCGGCCGATCGCGAACAGCACGGTGAACATCCGGGTGGGGAACCCCATCGCCTTATAGATCACGCCGGTGTAGAAGTCGACGTTCGGGTACAGTTTGCGTTCCTTGAAGTAGTCGTCGCCGAGCGCGACGGCCTCGAGCTCCTTGGCGATCTCCAACAGGTCATCGCGGACCCCCAGGGCGGCCAGTACTTCGTCGGCGCTCTCCTTGACCAGCCGGGCCCGCGGATCGAAGTTCTTGTACACCCGGTGTCCGAAGCCCATCAGCTTGACGCCGTCTTCCTTGTTCTTGACCCGATCCACGAACTTCTGCACGCTCTCACCGGACTCCTTGATCCGGCCGAGCATGGCCAGCACGGCCTCGTTCGCACCGCCGTGCAGTGGGCCGTAAAGGGCGTTGATCCCGGCAGAGATCGACGCGAACAAGTTCGCCTGGGTCGAGCCGACCAACCGCACGGTTGAGGTGGACGCGTTCTGTTCATGATCCTCGTGCAGGATCAGCAGTCGCTCCAATGCTTTGCTGAGCACCGGGTTCACCTCGTACGGCTCCGCCTGGGTTCCGAAATTCAGCCGCAGGAAATTGTCCACGAAGCTCAGCGAGTTGTCCGGATACAGGAAAGCCTGGCCGAGGCTCTTCTTATGCGCGTACGCCGCGATAACCGGCAGCTTGGCCAGCAGCCGCGTCGTGGAGAGCTCGATCTGTGCGGGGTCGGTGACGCTGAGCGAATCCTGGTAGAAGGTCGACAGTGCCGACACGGCACTGGACAGCACCGACATCGGATGCGCATCGTGCGGCAGCGCGCCGAAGAAGTGCTTGAGATCCTCGTGCAAGAGGGTGTGCCGACGAATCCGCGCGTCGAACTCGTCCAACTCCGACGCGGTGGGGAGCTCACCGTGGATCAGCAGCCACGCGGTCTCCAGGTAGGTCGAGTTCTGCGCCACCTGCTCAATGGGATAGCCCCGATAGCGCAGGATGCCGTGCTCGCCGTCGATGAACGTGATCGCCGATTTGGTCGCCGCCGTATTGACGAAGCCGTAATCCAGCGTGGTCAACCCGGTCTGCCGGGTGAGCGTGGAGATGTCGACACTCGAGGCGCCGTCCACACTCGGAACCAACGGCAGCTCTGCCGTTCCGCCCGGGTGGTCGACGATGACGGTCTTGGCCCTTCCTGCAGTGTCCGCTTCCGCTCGAAGGTCCGCACCTATGTCGCTCACAAGACCTCCTGATTTTCTTTAGAACGGGGGATGACCAGATCGAATGCACACCGACCCACCTCGTGGACAGGTCGGATAAAGTGCAGATACAGCCTATTGGCAAAGCGGCACTACTGTCGCATCGCCCAAGGTTTTCGAGATGCCGTTATCCACTTCCTCCAAGCGCCTCGGATCGTTTCACAGCCTGCCCAGCCGCCGCACGGCTGCCGTGACCCGTTCATCGGTCGCGGTCAGCGACAACCGCACGTGTTGCGGAAAGGCGTCCCCGTAGAACACGCCTGGGCCGGCCAGAATTCCGGCGTCCGCCAGCCGCCCCATGCTCACCCAGGCGTCCCGGCCCTCGGTGGCCCACAAATACAGGCCGGCCTCGCTTCGATCGATCCGGAATCCCGCCGACTGCAGCGCCGGCTTCAGGGCGTCCCGACGGCTGCGATACCGTTCCCGCTGCTCCTGAACATGACGGTCGTCGCCGAGCGCAGCGACCATCGCGTGCTGCAACGGATCCGGCATCATCAGCCCGGCATGCTTGCGAACGACGACCAGCTTGCGGATGAGCTCTGCGCATCCGGCGGCGAATGCGGCCCGGTACCCGGCCATGTTCGACTGCTTGCTCAGTGAATAGATCGCCAGCACGTTGCGCCGGTCGCCGCCCACCACCCGAGGATCCAGGATCGAGGGAATGCGTTCATCACGCCACTTCCCCTCCCAGCCCAGCTCTGCGTAGCATTCGTCGCTGACAATGGCGGCGCCCAGCTCCTTGGCCCGCAGCCGGGCGGCGCGCAATCGGTCGATGTCCAGCACCGCGCCGTCCGGGTTGCCCGGCGAGTTAAGCCAGACCAGCTTGGTATTCTGCGGCCAATCGGCCGGGTCATCGCACGGCACGGCTTTCGCGCCGGCAATGGTCGCGCCGATGGCGTAGGTCGGATACGCGGCGCGCGGGTGGACCACAACATCCCCCGCGCCGATGCCGATCATCAGCGGAAGCAAGGCGACCAGCTCCTTCGAGCCGATGCTGGGCAGCACATTCGCCTCGGTGAGATCGACCACGCCGCGGCGCCTGGCAAACCACGCGACGATCGCCGCCCGAAGTGCCGGAGCGCCGATGGTTTGCGGGTAGGCGTGCGCGTCGGTCGCCGCCGCGAGAGCGGAGCGGATCAGCTCCGGGGTCGGGTCCACGGGAGAGCCGACGGACAAGTCCACCACGCCATCGGGATGCGCCTTCGCCCGGGCCGCGAACGGGGCAAGCTGATCCCACGGATAATCCGGAAGCGGGGCGAGGGTCACCGTGGTCGCCGCTCAGGCGTGAATCTGCGGCGGCAGCGCCGCGATCAACGGGTGGTCCTTGGCGATGGCACCGGTCTTGGCGGCTCCGCCCGGCGAACCGAGGTCGTCGAAGAATTCGACGTTCGCCGTGTAGTAATCGTTCCACTGCTCGGGGAGGTCGTCTTCATAGAAGATCGCCTCGACCGGGCACACCGGCTCGCAGGCACCACAGTCCACGCACTCATCCGGGTGGATGTACAGTGACCGTTCGCCTTCGTAAATGCAATCGACGGGGCATTCGTCCACGCAAGCCCGGTCCTTCACATCCACGCAGGGAAGAGCGATGACGTAGGTCACGGTGCGAGATCCCCTTCCGGTCGAGCGAGTTTTCAGTTTACGCCGAAGCCCGATCCGGACTTCTTCGGTACTGCCTTCCTCGGTACTGAGTTCGTTTGGGCCACCCGATCACCACGGCGGCGATCAGAACCGGGCCGACCGTCCAGATCACGCCGGTCAGATTGGCCGGAACCAAAACGGATCCGCCGAAACTTTTCTGGGAAAGCAGCGCGACAGCCACCACCACGCCGATCCCGGCGGCCAGGGCTGTCGCCCGGGAATCGGAAACCAGGCGTAACCCGATCAGGAGGCAGCCGACCCCCACCAACCCGGCCGTGACGCCCCACGGCAACGGAATCGAGCCCAGCCGCAGCACCGATTGATTCGCCACGGTACCCAACGCCCCGAAGACGATGCCAGCCATGAACAGCAACGCGAGATTGATCAGCCGGGAAAGCACCCTCATATCCTAACGGCGGCGGTTCGGCCCGGCGCCGAACAAACGACGTGGAGCTAGGCCTGCTTCTTCAGACGGGCAGTCGAGCGGGCCCGCGCGGACTGGTCGAGCTCGACTTTGCGGATCCGGACCGCGTTCGGGGTGACCTCGACGCACTCGTCCTCACGAGCGAACTCCAGGCACTCTTCGAGGGTCAGCTTTCGAGACGGGGTCATCCGCTCGAACTCGTCAGAGGTCGACTGGCGCATGTTGGTCAGCTTCTTCTCCTTGGTGATGTTCACGTCCATGTCATCTGAGCGGGAGTTCTCCCCCACGACCATGCCCTCGTAGACCTCTTCGGTCGGCTCGACGAAGAAGCTCATCCGCTCTTGCAGCGCCACGATGGCGAACGGGGTGACCACACCGGCCCGATCCGAGACGATCGAACCGTTGTTGCGGGTTACGATCGGGCCAGCCCAGGCGTCGTAGCCGTGCGAGATCGCGTTGGCGATCCCGGTGCCGCGGGTCACGGTGAGGAACTCGGTGCGGAACCCGATCAAGCCGCGAGCCGGGACGATGAACTCCATCCGCACCCAGCCGGTGCCGTGGTTCGACATGCCCTCCATGCGACCCTTGCGTGCTGCCAGCAACTGCGTGATCGCCCCGAGGTGCTCCTCCGGCGCGTCGATAGTCAGCGCCTCGAATGGCTCATGGGTCTTGCCGTTGACCTGCTTGGTGACCACCTGGGGCTTGCCGACGGTCAATTCATAACCCTCGCGTCGCATCTGCTCGACCAGGATTGCCAGCGCGAGCTCACCACGACCCTGAACCTCCCAGGCATCCGGTCGGCCGATGTCGACGACCCTGAGCGAGACGTTGCCGACCAGCTCGCGGTCAAGGCGGTCCTTCACCATCCGGGCGGTCAGCTTGTGCCCCTTGACCTTGCCGATCAGCGGCGAGGTGTTGGTTCCGACGGTCATGGAGATGGCCGGATCATCGACCTTGATCACCGGCAGCGGACGCACGTCGTCGGGGTCGGCCAACGTGTCGCCGATGGTGATCTCCTCGATCCCGGCCACCGCGACGATGTCGCCGGGGGCGGCGCTCTCGGCCGGGAACCGGTCCAGAGCCTTGGTGATTAGCAGCTCGGTCACCTTGACGTTCTGCACACTGCGATCGTGCCGCACCCAGGCGACGGTCTGGCCCTTCTTCAGGGTGCCGTTGAAGACCCGCAGCAGCGCGAGCCGGCCGAGGAACGGCGAGGCGTCGAGGTTGGTCACGTGCGCCTGCAGTGGCGCCGCGTCGTCATATGACGGCGCAGGAATATGAGTCAGAATTGCGTCGAACAGCGGCTCGAGGTCGGGATTGTCAGGCAACTCGCCGTTGCCGGGCTTGTTGCGGCTGGCGGCACCATTGCGCCCCGACGCGTAGACGATCGGCACATCGAGGATGGCGTCAAGGTCGAGATCCGGCACGTCATCCGCCAAATCGCCGGCCAGCCCGAGCAGAAGATCCTGGCTGTCATGCACCACATCGTCTATCCGAGCATCCGGCCGGTCGGTCTTGTTCACCAGCAGAATCACCGGAAGCTTCGCCTCAAGAGCCTTCCGCAGCACGAATCGGGTCTGCGGCAGCGGTCCTTCGCTGGCGTCAACCAGCAACACGACACCGTCGACCATGGACAGTCCGCGCTCGACCTCGCCGCCGAAGTCGGCGTGCCCGGGGGTGTCGATCACGTTGATAGTGATCGGGCCGCCGCTGCCGTGGGCGGCCGCATGCACACCCTTGTAGGAAATCGCCGTGTTCTTGGCGAGGATCGTGATGCCCTTCTCACGCTCGAGCTCGTTCGAGTCCATTGCCCGGTCTTCGAGGTGCGCGTGTTCGGCAAACGAGTTGGTCTGGCGCAGCATGGCGTCGACCAGAGTCGTCTTGCCGTGGTCGACGTGGGCAACGATTGCCACATTTCGAAGGTCCTGGCGAGTGGCAAATGCCATAAGTAGTTATTCCTTGGAAGCTTGGCGCATCTCCCGCCGTGAACGCTGCTTAATGGGATCAGGCAGAGGCACAGCAGCGATCAGACGCTGGGTGTAAGGGTCTTGGGGGTTGCGCAGGATGGCGTCATTCGTCCCCTGCTCCACAATCTTACCGTGATTCATTACCACGATTCGATCAGCAAGTAAATCCACTACCGCCAAGTCGTGGCTGACAAACAGGCAGGCGAACTGCAGCTCGGACTGAATCTGGGTCAAGAGCTCCAGCACATGCGCCTGCACCGACACGTCCAGCGCGCTGGTCGGCTCATCCGCGACCAGCAGTTTGGGGCTCAACGCGAGCGCCCGAGCGATACCGACACGCTGTCGCTGACCACCGGACAATTCGTGTGGATAGCGGTTGCGGAACCCACGAGGCAACTCCACCTGATCCAGCAGCTCCTCCACCCTGCTGCTGATCTGCTTATGGTTGAAAAGTCCGGACAGCAGCAGTGGTTCGCCGATACTCTCCCCGATCGGGAACCGCGGGTTCAGCGAGGAGCCTGGGTCTTGGAAGACAATCCCGAGCTCGCGGCGCAGCGCGCGCAGCGGTCTGGTCTTCATCCCGGCGATATTGCTGCCGATGACATGCATCTGGCCAGAGGCGACTGGAAGCAGACCCACCGCGGCGCGTGCGATGGTGGTTTTGCCGGATCCCGACTCGCCGACCAGGCCGACGACCTCCCCCGGATAGATTACGAACGACGCGTCCTCCACCGCTTTGAACGCAGGCACGCGGCCGTGCTTGGGGTATTCGATGTCGACGTGCTCAAGGCGCAGCACCGGGTCGACGGTGCGCTCGGGTTCTGGCGAGACCTCTTCGGCTGACTCGATGCCCAGGTGCGGCACGGCGGCCAGCAACTCTTGGGTATACGGATGCTGCGCGTTGTGGAACACATCGACAACGCTTCCGCGCTCCACAATTTCACCGCGACGCATCACGATCACATTGTCAGCGAGGTCGGCGACCACTCCCATGTCATGGGTGATGATTACGATGGCGCTGTTCAACCGCTGATGCAGATGGCGCAGCAGGTCCAAGATCTCAGCCTGAATCGTAACGTCGAGAGCCGTGGTCGGCTCATCGGCGATCAGCATGTCCGGGTCACAGGAGATGGATTGGGCGATCATGGCCCGCTGCCGTTGCCCACCGGACAACTGATGCGGGTAGGAGTCGAATGCCTTCTTCGGGTCGGGCATCTCGACCAGCGCGAGTAATTCCAGCGCCCTGGCCCTCGCCTCTGACGGCGTGAGCGGAAAGTGCACCCGCAAGGATTCCACGATTTGGAAGCCGACCCGGTAGACCGGGTTCAGCGCGGTCATCGGTTCCTGGAAGATGACCGCGATCTCCTTGCCACGCACGTGCCGCAGCTTGGCCGCGCTCGCGCCGATGAGCTCCTCACCGTTGAGCTTCGCGCTGCCGTGCACCCTGCCGTTGGCCGGCAGCAGCCCCAGCAGCGACATCGAGCTGACGCTCTTGCCGGATCCCGACTCGCCGACAATGGCCAGCACCTCACCCGGCAGGATCGTGTAATCCATGTGCTCGGCGGCTGGAATCCAGTTACCACCGACCCAGAAATCCACCCCGAGATCGCGAACCTCCAGAATCGGTGCGTCGTCCCCCCGCGCGGGCTTCGCGGCGGTCATGCCAGCGCTCCGATCGGCGCGCTCATCGGCGCGCGCCATGCGAGCATGGAGGAATGGCCGAAACCATCACCCTGCGCCCGCTGCTCGGAAAGATTCTGTCGATCGCCACGGCTGGGGTCATTGTGGTGTGCCTGAGTGCTCTCATTGTTCAAGACCAACCGGCTGCGCTGCTGAGATACACGCTGCCGCTGGTCACGCTCGGATATCTGGTCTGGATGGCGTTTTGGGCCCCCGATCTGGAGATCAGCGATGGCGGGGTGCGGATGCGCAATGTCTTCCACACCGTCACCCTGGCGTGGCCCTCGATCGAACGGATCGACACCAAGTACGCGCTGACCCTGTACACCCGGTACGGGCGCTTCGTCGCGTGGGTGGCGCCGGCTGCCGGCAGACACCAGATGCTGCGCAGCCATACCGAAGACCTGCGTGGCTTGCCGGAGAGCACCTTCATGGCCGGGACCGTGGGACTTGGCGATATGCCGAACTCCGTTTCGGGTGACGCTGCCGCCATCATCCGCCGCCGCTGGGACGGATTGCGAGATGCCGGTCATCTGGACGCTCCGGTACTCGATCCGGACCTGCACCCGTCGCTTCTGCACCGCGGCAGAATCGCGGTCCTGGCCGCCTTGCTGGCCGCCAGCGCTGTCTGCTTCATCGTGTTCTAGCCGCATCAGCTCTGCCCCACCGTCGGCTCCGCCGGTGACTTCTGCCGGGAGCCGCGGAACACGCCCGCGATGAGCGCCGCCATCTGACGATACGGACCTGTTCCCCCGGGAATCCGACGTTGCCGCGGATCGAAGGCGTCGCGCAGTCCGTCGCCGATGAAGTTGATGCACAGGGCGATCACGATGATGAACAGGCCAGGCCACCAGAACAACCAGGGCCGGGTGGTGAACGCGCCCTGATAAAGGTTGATCAGCTGTCCGAGCGAGACGTCAGGCGCCACAATACCGAACCCGATGAAGCTCAGCGCGGCCTCGATCAGGATCGCGCTGCTCATCAGGAGGGTGGTGCTGACGATGACAACGCCGATCGCGTTCGGCAAAATGTGTTTGAAGATGATCCGACCGGTACCGGCCCCGGCAACTCGGGCCGCATCGACGAACTCACGCTCGCGCAGGCTGAGGAACTCGCCACGGACCAGCCGCGCCAGCTCCGTCCAGCCGATCAAGCCGAGCACCACACCCAACGCCGCCGCGCCCAGCCCGCCGACCATCTGGCCGAGAACCGCACCGAGGACGATGATCGGAAAGATCAGGAACAGGTCGGTCAACCGCATCAGCCACTGGTCGATCCGGCCGCGATAGAAGCCGGCCAGGGCGCCGACGACCACTCCCAGTGCCGCTGCGATCGCCCCGTACAACACGGTGACCACCATGGATTGCTGGGCGCCGCGCATAACCCGTGCGAAGATGTCGCGGCCGATCTCGTCCTGACCAAACGGGTGATCGCCGAAGTTGAACGGGAGGACCCAGGTCGGATCGCCGTGGTTCACGATCGGCCCCTGTGCGGTATACCCGTATTTCCACCAGCCCGGGATTTCCAGACCGAACAGGTTGAACCCGACCGAGCTGTAGACCAGCAGAAAGGTGACCGCGAGCACGCACATCGAAATCAGCGCGCCCTTGTGCCGGAAGAATCGCCGGCGGACGATGGTGCCCTGGCTCAGGCCCTCCACCTCGCGCTGTTCGATGGTCATCCCGAGGTTCGACGGATCCTCCGGAGTCTCCATTTGAGTGAGAAGGTTGGACATAGTCAGCTCACCCGAATTCTGGGGTCAAGCGCGGTATATGCGATATCCGCGAGCATATTGAAGACGATGGTGATGATCCCGACGATGATGAAGAAGCCCATCACGGTGTTCACATCTACCTCATGCAGGGCACTGACGAAGAGTGCGCCCATGCCTTTCCAGGCGAAGATTGTTTCGGTGACGACGGCGCCGCCGATCAGTCCGCCGACGTTCACGGCGACCACCGTGACGACCGGGATCATCGCGTTGCGGAAAGCGTGGCGCATCACAACGGTGCGCTCGGATAGCCCCTTAGCGCGGGCAGTGCGCACGTAGTCCTGGTTCATCACCTCCAATAAGCTCGCTCTGGCGTACCTGGTGTAACCAGCCAACGAGATCAGGATCAGCGCGATTGTCGGAAGCAAGAGATGGGTGTAGCTGTCGACCATGCCGACCCAGAGGGATCCGCCCAGGTCTGGGGTGCTGGCCCCGACCGTGGCGATCGGCCTCCCGCCGACCGCCTGCACATACGCAGGCCAGGCCGCCATCGCCCGGTCGATGATGAGCAGAAAGCCGACCAGGAAGCCGGTGATCGCCGCGGCTCTCGCGGCGACCCATCTGTCGTCCTTGCCCATCACGAAGCCGATCGCGCCGCCGACGACGATGGCCAGGATGCCCAGTGCGGCAAGGAACCAGAGCTCCGGGAGCGCGTCGAAGGCGAACTGCAACGGATACCACAGCGCACCGCCGACAGCCGCCGTGACCAGGGTGGCGTAAAGCGCGCGGCGATTGGTCAGGCCGGTGGTCAACGAGGTCACCATGACCGCGGTCAGACCGCCCAACACCAGGATCAGCACCGGGCCAAGCTGCGGGTTGGTGAACCAGTCGGTGACCAGCAGGAAGATCAAGATCGCGGCCGTGATCAGCGTCGCGGAGCCGAACACTATGAGCCGTGGTTTGCCTTCGCCGCCGATAATGCTCATCCAGATGAACCCCGAGAGCAGGGACATGATGATTAACAGCGGCGGGGAGATCGCCGGGTTGGCCAGGAAGTCGTTGAATCCGATCGCGACGTAGAGCTTCAAAAGCACGGCAACCCAGAAGACCGGGAGCGAGAAGAACAGGAACGAGAAGAAGGTGACGGTGTAGTCGTATCCGCTGTACTGGCGAAGCGCGGTGCTCATCCCGATCGCGACCCCGAAAATAATGCCGAGCATGGTCGCGGCGGTGACCAACTGCAGGGTATTTCCGACGGAGTTCTCCAGCAGGGTGGTGACGGGAAGTCCGCCAATGCTGTTGCCGAGGGTGAACTGTCCGATGAAGCCCTTGAGAAGGCCGGAAAGCCAGAGGAAATAGCGCAGCGGCGGCGGCACGTTCAAATCGAGCGCCTGGATCCGCGCGTCAATCAATGCCTGTTTGTTCGGCGCCGTGGACCCGCGCAAATCTCCCAGCGGGTCACCCGAGATGGCGGTGAGATTGTAGATGACAAATGTGCCAACCAGGAGAACCAAGACTGAGGCACCGAGACGCCTGATGATGAACGCGAGCACTATTGGTCGCCGTCACTTTCTGTTACAGGGGAAACCCGGCTTGTGGCCGAACCCGCCAAGAGCTTAGTCGGGCGCCCCGACCGAAGACCGGTCACGTCGGGCGCACGGGCACCGGGAACGGTTTGCGCTCCCGGTGCCCTGCTACCGCGATTACTTCTTAGTCGGCGTGTTGGCCGGTGCCCACTCCCAGAAGTTCCAGAAGTACTGGGGCGCGAGGAACGCGGGCTTCACGTTGGTGACCGTGTCGCTCCAGGCGGTGACACCGGGGAACTGGAAGATCGGCACAGACCAGGCCTGCTCACCGATGATCTTGTCTGCCTTTACCAGAAGGGCGTCCTGCTTGTCCTTGTCCGTCTCGGTCGACAGCTGATTGTAAAGGTCAGTCAGCTCCTTGTTGTCCCAGCCGTAGTAGTTGTTCAGACCGCCAGGCGTGTAATTCGCCTGGTTTTGTGCGATGGCAAGGCTGGTAGCCTGCCATCCGAACAACGCGGCGTCGTAGTCGTGGGTCTTGGACGAAAGGTCCTGGCCCCAGGTCTCACTGCCGCCGTCGACCACGGTGATGCCGGCCTGAGCGGCGGACTGACGGATCAGTTCGAACTCCTGCTGACGACGGGTGTTCGACTTACCGTAGAGCAGGCGAACGGAGACACTGGAAACGCCCGCTTTGGCGAGGTCTGCCTTGGCCGCGGCAATGTCGACCTTGTCGTAGGCCGCGTAGGCGCCCTCCTTCTTCACCTCGTCATATCCGGGGGTGCCGGGGACGAACTGCAAAGAGGCACGCAGAACCGCGTCGGGCTGCAGCGGTTTGATCAGCTTGTCGACGATGTCCTGGCGCGGGACGGTCTTCAGGAACGCCTCCCGGACCAGCAGTGCCTTCGCCTCATCGCCACCGTAGGTCTTCGGGTCGAACGGCCCACCGTTGGTGACCTGCAGGTCGACGTGCTCGTAGGTCGATTCGGTTGCCGCCTTGTACTGAACACCCTTCATGCTCTTGAGCTGGGTGAGCAGGTCCGCGGTCGGCTGACCCTCGGCAATCTTGACTTCGCCGTTCTGCAGTGCGGTAACCTGCGCCTGCGGGTCGCCGATCACGCGAACGGTGATCTTCTGATACTTCGGTGATGGTCCCCAGGTGAAGTCCTTCTTCGCGGTCAGCGTCGCGTACTGCTGATCCTTGAGGTCGGTTACCGTGTACGCGCCGTCGGAGAGCAGCTTCTGCTTCTCCTTGGGCATGTTGACGAACTTGTAGTCATTGCTCCACGCCTTCGCGACCGGTCCGAGGAACTTGTAGTCCTTGTCCTGGACGGCCTTGATGAACGCCTTGTTTGCGTCTTCGTTGGAGTATTTCTTGTCCGGGTAGGCCAGCTGCACCGTGCCGTGCGCGGACGGGCCCATCTGAAGCGCGAGCTCCCAGTCGACGAACGGCTTGTCGTAGACCAGTGTGATGCTGCGGTTGTCGTCGCTGACCTTCGGGGTCTTCGACACCAGGTCGAGACCTGCACCCTTGACCGCACCGCCGTTGAAGAAGACGCCGGCGTCCAGCTCTTTCTGGTTGGTGATGTTGCCCTCACTGTCGTACTGCGCCTCAACATTGGTGAGGTGGGTGGTCAGCGCCGCCCAGGTCATCAGCATGTCAGCGGCACCGACTTGGGTGCCGTCAGACCATTTGACGCCGTCCTTGATCGTGTACTTGACGGTCAGCGGGTCTTTGGACTCGACGGTGTAGGTGCCGAAGCTGGTGTTCTTGACCAACTCTTGCTTGTCGTTGTAATAGTTGAACTGCTCGTTGGCCATGTACGCGATGTTGTTGTTCGCGGCCGCGTTTCCGGTGGCGGTGAGTGTGTTGTACTCCTGCATCGGATCGTTCCACGCGACATTGATCGAGGTGCCCCCGATGATCTCTGAGTTACGCGGGACCGCGCAACCCGAGAGGACCATGGCACTTACCGCGACGAGCGAACCCGCCACTACGAGGCGTTTTGTTTTCACTGTTCCTCCTGTGCAATATAGGCGTCGGCAGGACGATTCGTGTCGTCTCTGACGCGCTGGATATTTATGACCCTAAGTCAGGGGCCCATCCGGATACCAAAGTACGCCGAGAAACGTTACATACTGGTAACTCAAATCGCAAAATCGTGCGTGCCGAGCTCAATCTGTGTTGAGAACGGCGGTCTGACGCAGGAACCAACTCCTCAGGGAGTGCAGAACGGGGCGGAGCACGGCGTGGCGGATGTCAAGCGAGCGTATTCACAACGGCTGTGCTGGGAAATCGCAATTGTGCTCGGGCTCTCGCTCGGTGCGTCCGCGGTGTACTCGGTCGTCGATATCGTCGCTCGACTGACCGCGAAAACCCCGCTCTCCAAGCAGACCGCGACCCTGAACGCGTCGCAAAGCAGCCAGGAATGGCTGGACTTCACCTACCAGTTCCTGGGCATCTTCTTCGACCTGTTTGCCGTCGCCCTGGTCATCTACCTGCTCTGGCAGCCGGGGCGTAGCGCGTTCCAACGCCTCGGGTTCGACTTCGCTCAACCGTGGCGCGACACGCTGGGCGGTCTGAGCCTGGTTGCGCTGATCGGGGTCCCGGGAATCGCGCTCTACATCCTGGGCCGCATTCTGGGGCTGACGGTCAATGTGGTGCCGGCACCGCTGGATGCGCACTGGTGGACGATCCCGATCTTGATCGCCTCAGCGCTGCGCGCCGCGCTCAGCGAGGAACTTATCGTCGTCGGCTATCTGTTCACCCGGCTGGCCGAGCTGGGTTGGGGCAAATGGCGCATCATCCTCGCCAGCGCGGTGCTGCGCGGCAGCTACCACCTGTACCAGGGGGTCGGGCCGTTCTTCGGCAACCTGGTGATGGGTGTGGTCTTCGGCTGGTGTTACACCCGCTGGGGACGGACCATGCCGTTGGTGATCGCGCACTGGCTCATCGATGTGATCTCGTTCGTGGGTTACCCACTCGCGGTCGCCTGGTGGCCCGGCATGTTCCCGGGATAGCTACTCGAAGGCCTCCGGAGGCGGGCAGGAGCAGACCAGGTGGCGATCGCCCCAGGCCTGGTCCACCCGGCGTACCGGCGGCCAGTACTTGTTGCGAACCAGCGAACGCACCGGATACACCGCGGTCTGACGGTCATACGGATGCTGCCACTCGCCTTCGACGACGCTCTGTGCGGTGTGCGGTGCACCGGTGAGCGGATTGTCATCACCGGGCCAGGTGCCGGCAGCGACCGCATCCGCTTCGGCCTTGATCTGGATCATCGCCTGAATGAACCGGTCGATTTCGCCGAGATCTTCGCTCTCCGTCGGCTCGACCATCAGGGTTCCCGGCACCGGAAAGCTCATCGTCGGCGCGTGGAAGCCGTAGTCGATCAGGCGCTTGGCCACGTCATCCACGGTGATCCCGGTCGCCTCGGTCAGCGGGCGCAGGTCGAGCACGCACTCGTGCGCGACAAGACCGCTCTCGCCGACGTACAGCACGGGATAGTAGTCGTGCAACTCTCGGGCAATGTAGTTCGCCGCGAGGACTGCCGCTGCGGTGGCCTGCCGCAAACCGTCCTCCCCCATCATCCGGACGTATGCCCAGGAGATCGGCAGGATGTTGGGGCTGCCGTACGGCGCGGCGGAGACCGCACCTGCGCCGTGGACCACGGTGGACCCGGCGGCGAGTTCGGCGTCCGCGAGGTAGTGCTCGGCGCGTTGGGCGAACGGATGGCCCGGCAGGAACGGGGCCAGGTGTGCCTTTGCCGCGACCGGGCCGACCCCTGGCCCACCGCCGCCGTGCGGGATACAGAAGGTCTTGTGCAGATTCAGGTGTGAGACGTCGCCACCGAATTCGCCGAATCGCGCGAAGCCGAGCAGTGCGTTCAAGTTGGCGCCGTCGACGTAGACCTGCCCGCCGGCCTGGTGCACGGCGTCGATGATGGTGGTGACCTCCTGCTCGTAGACACCATGCGTCGACGGGTAGGTGATCATCAGCGCGGCCAGCTTCTCGGCGTGCAGGGCGATCTTGGCGCGCAGATCGGCCAGATCGACGTTGCCGCGCTCATCGCACGCCACCACCACCACCCGGAGCCCGGCCAGGACGGCCGAAGCCGCATTCGTGCCGTGAGCGCTGGAGGGAATCAGGCAGACGGTGCGGTCCCCCTGGCCGTTGGCCAGGTGATACCCGCGAATGGCCAGCAACCCGGTCAGCTCGCCCTGGCTGCCGGCGTTCGGCTGCAGGGAGACGGTGTCGTATCCGGTCAGACTAGCCAGCCACGTCTCCAACTGGTCGATCAGGGTCAGGTACCCCTCGACATCCGATCTCGGAGCATACGGGTGGATCCCGGAGAACTCCGGCCAGGTGATCGATTCCATCTCGGTGGCGGCGTTCAGCTTCATCGTGCAGGAGCCCAGGGGGATCATTCCGCGGTCCAACGCGTAGTCATAGTCGGCCAGGCGTTTCAGGTACCGCATCATCGCCGTCTCCGACCGATAGCTGTTGAACACCGGGTGGGTGAGGTAGTCACTGGTCCTGATCAGCTGTTCTGGCAACGCCGCGCCGGCGTCGCCCGGGGCGGTCTGGCCGGCGCTGGATCCGCCGAACGCCGCGAGCACCGCCGCCAGGTCGTCCTCGGTCGTGGTCTCGTCCGTGGCGATGCCGACGGTGTTCTGGTCGACCAGCCGAAGGTTGACCCCTGCAGCCTTCGCCGCGTCGATCACGGCTGTCGCCCGATTGGGAACCCACGCCTGGATCGAGTCGAAGAACCGGTCGTGGATCAGTTCGACACCGGCCGCCCGCAACCCTGCAGCAAGGTCCACGGCCGCGGAGTGCACCTGAGCGGCAATGGCCTTGAGGCCTTCTGGGCCGTGATAGACGGCGTACATCCCGGCCATCACCGCCAGCAGCACCTGCGCGGTACAGATGTTGCTGGTCGCCTTCTCCCGCCGAATGTGCTGCTCGCGAGTCTGCAGGGTGAGCCGGTACGCGGGCTGGCCGACAGCGTCCTGGCTGACACCCACCAGCCGGCCGGGGAGTTGACGCTCCAGACCGGCCCGAACGGCCAGATAGCCGGCATGCGGGCCGCCGAATCCCATCGGTACGCCAAAACGCTGGCTGGTTCCCACCGCAACGTCGGCACCGAGGTCGCCTGGGGAGGCGATCAGGGTCAGTGCCAACAGATCGGCAGCGACAATTGCAACAGCGCCGCTGTCCTTCGCGGCCGCGATAACGCCGGCCGGGTCCCAGAGGTTGCCCGACCCGCCGGGATATTGCACCAGAACGCCGAATGCGCCTTCGGTGCCGGAGCCCGTCGAGAACCCGTCCGATGCGAGATCGACCTCGACCAGTTCGATGCCGACCGCAGCAGCGCGGGTGGCCAGCAGCGCCTTGGTCTGCGGGAATGCATCCGCGTCAACGATGAAGCGGTTGGCGGCAGACTTCGAGACCCGTCGGGCCAGCAGCATCGCCTCGACGACGGCGGTGGACTCGTCGAGCATCGAGGCGTTAGCCGTCGTGAGCCCGGTGAGGTCGGCGACCATGGTCTGGAAATTGAGCAGTGCTTCCAGCCGACCCTGGGAGATTTCCGGCTGGTACGGGGTGTATGCCGTGTACCAGCTCGGGTTCTCCAACACATTCCGTTTGATCACGGCTGGGGTGATGGTGTCGTAATAGCCGATACCGATCATGGAGCGGCTGACGGTGTTACCGGCGGCCAGTTCGCGAAGCTCCCGGATCGCCTCCCGCTCGGTGGCCGCCACCGGCAGCGCGGCATGCCGCGACACGGTTCCGGCCGGCCGGGTGCTCGCGCTGTGAATCGACTCCGGCACGGCATGGCAGACCAGGTTGTCGACGGTGTCGTAACCGAGCGCCGCGAGCATGGTGGATTGAGCGTTCGCATCGGTGCCGATGTGACGCTGGGCAAAGGGAAGTGACATAACGGCCGGGCGCTCCTACTCGCCGACCAGGGCGGTGTACTCGTCGAAGCTCATCAAACCGTCCGGAAGGGCGCTGAAACGCACGCTGATCATCCAGCCGTCGCCGAACGGGTCGCTGTTGACCAGGTCGGGAGAATCAACGACCTTGTCGTTGATCGCGGTGACTGTTCCGTTCACCGGGGCGAACAGCTCACCGACCGACTTGGTCGACTCGATCTCACCGATGACCTTTCCCTTGGCGACCTCGGTGCCGACGGCCGGCAATTCGACGAACACGACGTCGCCGAGCTTCTCCGCGGCGTAGGCGGTGATTCCCACCGTCGCTACGTCATCGGTGATGGCCAACCATTCGTGTTCGGCAGTGTATTTCAGTTCAGTCTTGTCAGGCATGGTTAGATCTTCTTTCTGGAGTAAAAGGGGGCAGTTGTGACGGTGAACGGAATGCGGGTGCCGCGGATGTCGACCTGGAGCTCGGTACCCGGTTCGGCATAGCGCGGGTGCACGTACCCGAGCGCGATCGGGTGTCCCAGGGTTGGCGAAAGCGCGCCTGAGGTGATCCGGCCGATCGGCCCATCGGCATGCTCCTGGACCGATCCGGATTCAGCAGCCGGGTACACCTGGTAGCCGGCGCGAGCGGCGCGCTTGCCGGAACCCGCGAGGGCGACCAGCACCGGGGCATCCGGCTGCGGACCGCGCTCAACTGCGGCGCGGCCGACAAAGTCGCCAGCGGTGCTCAGCACGCGACCCAGCCCGGCCTGGACGGGGAAGGTCTCCGAGTCGAGCTCGTGCCCGTAAAGCGGCATGCCCGCTTCTAGCCGCAGCGTGTCTCTGCTGGCCAGGCCCGCCGGGACTAAGCCGCGCGCGGCACCGGCATCGCTCAGCGCAGCCCAGAGCGCCGTAGCCGACTCGGTCGGAAGATACAGCTCAAATCCGTCTTCTCCGGTGTAGCCGGTTCGGGCCACCAGCAGCGGCTGGCCAGAAAATAGCGCGTCGGTCGCCCGATAATATTTCAGCGAATCCAGCGTTGCGCCGAGGTCGGTGATGCCGGCCGTCGCTTCGACAATCGCACGCGAGGCCGGGCCCTGTACCGCGATCAGCGCGTATTCGTCACTACGGTCTTCGACCGTGACCTGGAACCCTTCGGTCCGCTCAGCCAGCGCAGACGCCGCCTGAAACCGGTTGCCCGCGTTGGCGACGACCAGGAACGTGGTCTCCCCCAGCCGGTACACGACCAGGTCATCGATGATTCCGCCGGCTTCGTTCAACAGCAGGCTGTACTTCGCCCGCCAGAGCGGAATGGTCGACAGGGTGCCGGCAAGGGCGTAATCCAGGAACGCGGCGGCATCCGGCCCGGTGACCAGGATCTCGGCCATGTGCGAGAGGTCGAAGAGACCGGCGGTGCTGCGCACGGCATGATGCTCAGCCAGATCGCTGGTGTACCGCACCGGCATCTGCCAGCCGGCGAAGTCGGTGAAGCTTGCCCCGGCATCCAGATGCACCCGGTGCAGTGGTGATCGGCGTTCGGACGCGATGTCGCGGCCGGGGGATGAAACGGGGTCTGATTGCATGAGTTCTCCGGTCTTCGCCGGCCGAGGCCAGAACGAGTAACACGAGCGTCGGTTGACGTCCGTCCAGGAACTCCCCCTCTGTCATCCTGCCTGAGAGCTTCATCACCGCGAATCGAAGTGACTTTCACCGTGGGCGGAACGAACACAGCCTTGACCGGATCTTGCGCTGGATCCGAAATCTTGTGTGCTCATCCACTTTTCAGAGTGGCCTGTGTCGATGCGGTACACGTACCTGAGAGATTGTCGGGGAGAATTGCTCCTTCGGTGCCCGTCCGCTGTCGCGATGGGCTCTCCCGCATCGGCCTGATAGGCCCAGTATTCAATTGTGATCTACGAGGCACAGCCTACCGCACCCGGCTGGGCAAATCTGCGGGCAGGCTATGAGTTGCGGTCACAGTGACACTAAGATGGGATATGCAGTTAAGGTCACACTAACCTTTAGGAGTCGCAATGGGCGACAGTGCCGCACGCGCACGACACGCGCATTCCTCCGGTGCTCCCGGCATCTCGCTCGCGATCTCGACGGTGATTTTCGCCCTTCGCCGCGCCGAGGCATCCGAGCCATCTTCGGTACAGCAAGACGGGACACGAGAGCAGGCGACTGGCCTGATGACCGTATGGTTGCCATTGGTACGCCGAATCCGCAATCCCTACCGCGGCCAATGGGCTCTTCCCGGCGGCCCGCTCGGCGCGGACGAAGACCTGGCCGGAGCCGCCGGTCGCACCCTGAACGAAACCACCCGGCTCACCCCGAAGTATCTCGAACAGCTCTATGCGTTCGGCGGGGTCGATCGCTCCCCTGCCGCCGAGAGCCGGGTTGTATCCATCGTGTACTGGGCTCTCGTGCAGTCAGATGAGGCTGACCGAGTCAGCGTTGGCGAGAATGTGCGCTGGTTTCCGGCCGACGATCTGCCTGCGCTGGCCTTCGACCACAACATCATCGCCGACTACGCGCTCTGGCGGCTCCGCAACAAAATGGAGTACAGCCGGATCGCGCACTCCTTTCTCGGCGACACCTTCACCCTCGCCCAGTTGCGCGAGGTGCACGAGGCCGTACTGGGCAAACCGCTTGATCCGGCCAATTTCCGCCGCATGATCGAGGCATCCGACACCCTCGTCGCCACCGGTCAGCGGCTCACCGGAACGCGGCACCGGCCTCCGCGGCTGTACCGCTACAACACCGAGGCGGACGCCACGGACCAGGGTCCGATTGGACCGCTGCCCCCATCCGGGGTCTGAAGGAGAAATTGAGATGACCAGTACAGCATCCGTCGACGAGCTGATCCACCGGATCGCAACCGGAATCGAGTCAGGTTCGACCTGCACGACCGATCTACTGGATGCGCCGTGGAAGTTCGATCTTCCAACGCCCAGCTACGGGCCGGGCGCGTCAATGGCCGATCCGATTCCGGCCGACGCCCCTCGCCAGGGTGAGCTGCCGCAGGAGTACCGCACGGCGAGCAAAGCGGAGCTCCACGACCGCATTCTGGCCGCGAAGGCGACCCTTGGTGATCGGGTCGTGGTGCTCGGGCACCACTACCAGCGCGAAGAGGTCGTACAATACGCAGACTTCATCGGCGACTCATTTCAGCTGGCGAGGGCCGCGCAGACCAAGTCCGCCGCGGAAGCCATCGTGTTCTGCGGCGTACACTTCATGGCCGAAACTGCCGAGGTGCTCTCCCGCCCGGATCAGAGCGTGATCTTGCCGAACCTCGCCGCCGGCTGCTCGATGGCCGACATGGCCGACATCGACTCGGTTGCGGCATGCTGGGAGCAGTTGGAGGACGTGTTCGGCAGTGAACCGAACGCCGACGGTCTGGTGCCCGTGGTCCCGGTCACCTACATGAACTCCTCGGCCGCGTTGAAAGCCTTCTGCGGCGAGCACGGCGGGATCGTCTGCACCTCATCAAACGCGGCAACCGTTCTGGAATGGGCGTTCGCCCGCGGTCAGCGAGTGCTGTTCTTCCCCGACCAGCACCTGGGTCGTAACACTGCCAAGGCGATGGGAATCCCGCTTGCGCAGATGCCGCTGTGGAATCAGAGCAAGCCCCTCGGTGGCAACAGCGCAGCCACTCTTGATACCGCCCGGGTGATCCTTTGGCAGGGGTTCTGCTCGGTGCACAAGCGCTTCACCGTGACGCAGATCGAGAAGGCGCGGGTCGACTACCCCGGAGTGCGGGTCATCGTCCACCCGGAGTGCCCGATGGAAACGGTCGACGCCGCCGACGAGTTCGGCTCGACCGCGTACATCACCCGGGCCGTCGGCGAGGCGGAACCGGGTTCGATCCTCGCCATCGGCACCGAGGTGAACATGGTGCAACGCCTGGCCGCACAGTACCCGGATCGGACCGTGTTCTGCCTCGACCCGGTGATCTGCCCATGCTCGACCATGTACCGAATCCACCCCGGCTATCTGGCCTGGGTACTGGAAGGCCTGGTCCGTGGCGAGGTGCTCAACCAGATCTCCGTGCCGGTGGGTATCGCTGACCACGCCAGGCTCGCCCTTCAGCGCATGCTCGAGGCAAAGCCGAAGGCCGCCTGACCATGCCAAGCGTGATCGTGGTGGGCAGCGGAATCGCCGGGTTGGTCGCCGCGCTAACCGCGGCGCGGGATAACCGGGTGACCCTGGTCACCAAATCTGCCCTGGCCGAGAGCAACACCTTCTACGCGCAGGGTGGTATCGCGGCAGCGCTGGGCGAAGACGACTCGGTTGCCGCGCACATCGCCGACACGGTGCGGGCCGGCGCGGGGTTGAACGATGCGGAGGCGGTGCGCGTGTTGTGCTCGGATGCCCCACAGCGGATCCGGGATCTAATCGACTACGGCGTGGCGTTTGACCGGGACCGCGGCTCGCTTGCCAGAGGGCTGGAGGCGGCGCACTCCGGCGCACGCATTCTGCACGCCGGTGGCGACGCTACCGGTGCCGCGATCGAGACCGCCCTGGTCCGCGCGGTGCGGGACGGTGTGGACCGGATTTTAGAGCACACCTTCGTCACCGACCTGATCGTTTCCGGTCCGGGTTCCGCTAAGGCGCACGTCACCGGGGTCAGTACCGTCAACGCCTGGGGGCAGCAGTCGCGCCTCGGCGCTGACGCGGTCATCATGGCCAGCGGCGGCGCCGGGCAGCTGTACAGCCACACCACAAACCCGGCTGTCGCCACCGGGGACGGAGCTGCCGCGGCGTGGCGCGCCGGAGCGGCGCTGACCGACCTGGAGTTTTACCAGTTCCACCCCACCGCCCTTGCCATCCCCGGCAACTTCCTGGTATCGGAGGCGGTCCGCGGCGAGGGCGCTGTGCTTCGCAACGCCGCGGGCAAACGGTTCATGCGTGGCCTGCACCCGGACGCCGAGCTCGCACCCCGTGACGTGGTCGCTCGAGGGATCGCCGTCGAGATGGCCGCGCAGGGCGGCGCGCCGGTCTTCCTGGATGCCACGGGCCTTGGCCGGGACCTGCTCACGACGCGATTCCCCACCATCACCCGGGCGTGCGCCGGCGCCGGCCTGGACTGGGCTTGCGAGCCCGTGCCGGTCACCCCGGCCGCACACTACTGGATGGGCGGCGTCGCCACTGATACCGTGGGCCGCACCTCGATGCCTGGCCTCTACGCTGTCGGCGAGGTCGCCTGCACCGGTGCGCACGGAGCCAACCGGCTGGCCTCGAACTCATTGCTGGAGTCGATCGTCTTCGCGCACCGGGCCGCGGGGCACCTGGGCTCCAGCGCGCCATGGCCACGATCCGCGTCCGGTGGCCAAACCGTCGAACTCGAGGTCCGACGCACGCCGAAACGTGCACCGGACCGCGCCGGGTTACAACAGCTGATGTGGCAGTGCGCCGGGGTGCACCGCTTCGGCCCTGACCTGGAAGAGGCCAGAGAACTCCTCGACGAATGGCCAACCACCACCGGGGCAGACGCCGCGATCGCGCAGCGGGAAGACGCCAACCTGGTGCAGTTGGCCCGACTGCTTGTCGCATCGGCCCTGGCCAGGCGCGAGTCCCGTGGCGCGCACTTCCGCTCTGACTATCCGGCAATTGCACCCGAATTCGGGCACCATCTGACCATCACCGGCAGCGCTGCGCCCGAAGACGTCGCTGCGCCAGAAGATACCGGCGCACCACGAGAGGCAGTCGTCCAGTGACCGAGCAGAACACCCTGACCACGCAATCCGCCGTCCTGCAGACCACGCTGACCCCGCAGTTGGTCGACACGGTGGTCCGCGCCGCGCTGGCCGAGGACGCCCCGTGGGGAGACATCACCTCGCAACTTCTTATTCCCGCGCAGGCATACGCCACCGCCAGGCTGATCGCCCGCGAGCCTGGAGTCTTCAGTGGCGGTCCGGTTTTCGCGGCGACGATGTCGGTCGCCGACCCGCGCTGCGCGGTTGAACTGCGCGTGCAGGACGGGGAACGTTTTGAAACCGGCGAGGTGCTGGCATCGGTCACCGGCCCGGCCCGCGCGGTGCTTCAGGCCGAACGCGTCGCCCTGAATCTGGTGCAGCGGATGAGCGGTATCGCGACCATGACCGCTAGCTACGTGGCGCTGGTGGCCGGAACTTCGGCCCGGGTCGTCGACACCCGCAAGACCACCCCGGGGCTGCGTGCGTTCGAACGTCACGCGGTGCGCTGTGGCGGTGGCCACAATCACCGGTTCTCGCTCTCGGACGCCGTGATGGCCAAGGACAACCATTTGGCCGTACTGGCCGCATCCACCGGCCTCAGCATCACCGACGCCCTCAAGGGGGTCCGTGGCCAGCTGTCGCACACGACGCACTTGGAAGTCGAGGTCGACCGTATCGACCAGATCGAGCCGGTGCTGGCAGCCGGAGTGGACACGATCATGCTGGACAACTTCACCCTCGACGAGCTTCGCGAGGGAGTCGCGTTGGTCGCCGGACGCGCCATCGTCGAGGCCAGTGGCAACGTCAGCCTGGACACGGTTGCCGCCATCGCCGGCACCGGGGTCGAGATCATTTCGGTCGGCGCGCTGACGCACAGCGTGCGTTCCCTCGACCTCGGGCTGGACGTGGACGTGGACGCCGATGAAGAAGCGGTCGTAGCGCCATGATCTATCTTGACGCCGCCGCGACCACCACCGTGCGCCGGGAGGTGATCGAGGCGATGTGGCCGTACCTGACCGGGGATTTCGGCAACCCCTCCAGTCACCACACCATCGGTGAATCGGCATCACGTGCCCTGGCCGAGGCGAGGAAGTCGGTCGCCGATTGGCTCGGCTGCCGGGCCGGTGAGATCATCTTCACCTCCGGTGGGACCGAGGCGGACAATCTCGCGGTGAAAGGCATCGCGCTGGCCAACCCGCGCGGCCGGCACATCATTACCACCCGGGTCGAGCACGAGGCGGTGCTGGAATCTGTCGACTACCTTCGTCGTGAGCATGGCTTCGAGGTCACCTTCCTCGATGTCGATGGTGACGGCCTTGTCCAGGCACAGTCGCTGGCATCGACCTGCCGACCCGACACCACGCTGGTGACGGTGATGTATGCGAACAACGAGGTCGGTACGATCCAGCCGATCGCCCAGCTGGCGGCCATCGCGCGTCAGTATGGTGTTCCATTCCACACGGATGCCGTTCAAGCGGCGGGCTGGCTCGACGTTTCGGTGCCGACGCTCGGCGTTGACGCGCTCAGTATCGCCGGCCACAAGCTCGGCGCACCAAAGGGTATCGGCGCACTGTACCTGCGCGGTCGGGTGCCCGTTGAGCCGATCATCCACGGCGGCGGGCAGGAGCGTGGCCGCCGCTCCGGCACCGAGAACGTCGCGGGTGCGGTCGCGCTGGCCACCGCGGTCCGCTACGCCGAGGCCGAGCGCGAGCCGAACGCAGCTCACGCGAGGGCAGCACGGGACGGGTTCATCGCCGCAGTTCTGGGCCGGGTACCGGACGCGCGGCTGACCGGGCATCCGCGCCTGCGGTTGCCGGCAACGGCGTCCTTCGTCTTTCCGGGTACCAGCGGCGAATCCGTGCTGCTGCAATTGGAGCAGCACGGCATCGTCTCATCCAGCGGGTCGGCGTGCGCGGCAGGCAGCGACGACGCGTCGCACGTGCTGGTGGCGCTCGGTTACCCGGAGGACGTGGCCCAGACCGCGGTGCGCTTTTCCTGGGGACCTGAGGTCACCGCTGAGCAGCTGCAGATTGTGGCGGATGCGGTAGGCGAAGCCGTCGCGGCCGTTTCAGCCCTGCGCCGCTGACGCCGCAGCTGGTGCATCCTCAGCCGATGATCAGGGTCAGCTCTTGGGTGCGCGCCGAGTTGTCGCCATCCTCCCGCCAGGCGACGCGAATCCGCGGCGAGCGGACCGCAGCATCTGAGAACGCACGGAACTGGAGATGGTCCCCCGGGCCGACGTCCCTGGGGATCACCTCGTCCGGCCGGATGTACTTCGGCGGTCGGGTGGCGTCGGTCAGCAAAGCGGAATGGGCCAGGGCCGTGCCGACGTTGCGCGCCACCCAGGTCGGACCCTTGACCCGGTGACATTCCCAGCGCACCTCTCCCAGCTCGGGGATCGCGAAAGCACCCTCCCGCGAACGCTGCACCGCTAACCCGGCTATCTTGCCCGCATCCGTGGCCCGGACCACAGCATCCGCGGACTGGGTCAAAGCACGCTCGGCGTTGCGCTGCGCCGTCCCGGCCAGCTCCCGCGCCTCGCCCGCCCGACTCGATCCACGCGCGGCCTCA
>JBDTDV010000039.1:0-19325 GCA_039922875.1 Microbacteriaceae bacterium | reverse complement strand
CTGAGCGCGATCGGTTACGACGGCCCCATCTCCATCGAATGGGAGGACGCCGGAATGGATCGTCTGGTCGGCGCACCCGAGGCGCTGGCGGCACTGCAGCGGTTCAACTATGCGCCGCCGGAAAGCTCATTCGACGCGGCGTTCAGCAACCAGCGCTAGCCCGCTCGGCCCGCGCCTACCGCGGGCAGGCCCACGCACTATTTGATCGCGCCTGCGGTCAGGCCGGCCACGAAGCTGCGCTGCAGCAGCAGGAACGCTACGACCACCGGGACGCTGACCACCAGTGACGCCGCCATGATCTGGTTCCAGTACACGTTGGTCTGGGTCGAATACAACTGCAGTCCGACCGCCAGGGTGCGGTTTTCATCGGTGGTCATCACCGAGGCGAACAGCACCTCGCCCCAGGAGGTCATGAAGCTGTAAATGGCCACGGCTACCAGGCCGGGGCGTGCCGCGGGCAGGATCACCCGGAACAGTGCTCCCATCGGCCCGCTGCCATCGACCATCGCGGCCTCGTCGAGGTCGCGCGGGATGCCGTCGAAGTAGCCGGCCAGCATCCAGATCGAGAACGGCAGCACGAACGTCAGATAGGTGATGATCAGGCCCAGGCGGGTGCCGACCAACTGGATCCCGAGAGCCTGATCGATGTTCACAAAGATCAAGAACAGCGGCAGCAGGAAGAGGACCCCGGGGAACATCTGCGTCGATAGCACCGTGGTCGTGAAGAGGCTCCGACCACGGAACCGGTACCGCGACACGGCGTAGGCGGCGAACACCGCGATGACCAGGCTCAGCAGTGTCGCGACGCCGGCCACGATCAGACTGTTGACGAAATAGCTGGCCAGTGGGACGGTCGACCACATGTCGATGAACGGCTGAATGGTCAGATCGGTCGGAATCCAGGTGAAGGCACCCTGCACATCGCGCAGCGACTTCAGCGACGAGACCACCATCACGTAGAGGGGAAGCACCGTGAACACGGTCAACACCGTCAAGACGACGATACGGAATGCTTTTGCCGGGACAGTTTCACGCACGACGCGACCTCCGATTGATCACAAGCAGATAGATAGCGGTGACCAGGAGCAGGAACAGCAGCAACAGCACAGACATGGCCGCACCCGAGCCGAAATTCCAGGTCAGGAATGACGCGTTGTAGATGTGGAACGAGATCAAATCGGCTGCAGCGGGCTGCGCGGTGCTGCCGAAGAGCACGAACGGGGTATTGAAATCGTTGAAAGTCCATAAGAACATCACCAGCAGCAGCACCAGATTCACCGGACGAAGCATCGGCAGCGTGATACTACGCCACTGCCGCAGCGGCTTGGCGCCGTCCACGGCGGATGCCTCATAGACATCATTCGGAATGCTCTGCAGGCCGGCCATCAACATCAGGAAGGCGAACGGCCACATCCGCCAGATGGCGACCACGACGATGGCGACGAACGCGTTGCCGCCGATCAGCCAGAACGGTTTCGTGTCGCCCCACTGGAGTTGGTCGATGAACAAATGGTTGATGGCGCCGGTGTCCTTCTGGAACATGAATTTCCAGGCGATGATGCCGGCGTACATCGGCACCGCATACGGAACCAGGAAGAGCGTGCGGAAGATGCCGCGACCCCAGAACTTGCGCTGCAGCGCGACCGCTGCCGCCATCCCGAATCCCCAGGAGATCCCGACGACCAGGATCGTGAATCCGCAGGTCACGAAGAAGGACTGAAGCAGTTCCCGGCCGACGCTGGAATTGAAATCCAGCGCGATCCGGTAATTCTCCAGTCCCGCGAACGGAGCTTCGCTCCAGTTGGCGATGTAGAACTTGGTCAGTTTGATCAGGCTGATCCACACCCCGGTGACCATCGGGATGACATGGATCAGCAGCTCGAAGAGCACCGCCGGGGCCAGTAGCGCATACGGCAACCACCAGCCCTTCGACCGCGCCCGTCGCGGTTTGCTCCTACCGGCCGGACGCACCGGAGCGGGCTTGCGGACGCTGGGGTGTTCCGCCGGGGCTGTCGTCGCTGACATCGTGGCCTTCCACTGTTCGAACTTCCGCGGGATGGCCCGCAGATCTGACGTCTAGCCTGCCGCGGCAGGGGGGATGGGGCGGGCCGACGCCAACCGGCAATGGCCCGCCCCGATGGTCGAATTTCTAACCGATTGAGGCCTTGACCTGCTGCTCGGCGGCCTTCAGCGCCGACTGGATATCGGCCTCGGAGACGGTGCCGCCGGTGGCGATCTTAGCGAACATGTCGTTCATCGCCTTACCAACCGTGTTCTCGAACTGGTCCTCTGCCGGAACCAGCGGAAGCGGCTTGGACATGGTGTTGTAGATGTTCTGGAACATCTTCGCCTCTTCCGCATTGTCGGTGAAAACCGCCTTGGCGTCCTTGAGCACCGGAAGTGACGCATACGGCTTGCCGAGGGTCGTCTGGGTTTCAGCACTGGTCATGTATTTGACGAACTTGAGCGCGGCATCCTTGTTTTTCGTCTTCTTGAAGACCGAAATATTGATACCGGCCGGGAAGGTCGCGATGGCCTTGCCATCTGCCGGTGCCGGGAATGGCACCACCCCGTACTCGCTTGAGGTCATGCCGTTAGCCACGATGCTGTTGTCCGCGTTGTTTTGGCTGAGGATCATCGCCACCTTCTTCGTCGCGAAGTCGTTCACCGTCTTCGTCGCATTGTCATACTGCGCGTTCGAGGGGTTCACCACCTTGTCGCTCTGCATCAGGTCGAGGTAACGCTTTATTCCGCTGGCGATGCCGTCGGCGGTGAATGTCGGGTCGCCCTTCGCGTTGAAGAACTCGGCGCCGTTCTGCGCGGCGTTGATGAACGCGAAGTGAGCATTCTCGGTATAGCTGCCGGCTGCTAGGGAGAAGCCGTAGGTGCCCGCCGCAGGGTTGGTCAGCTTTTGCGCGGCAGACACGAGTTCATCCCAGTTCTTCGGCACCTGCAGGCCGGCATCGGCGAACATCTGCTTGTTGTAATACAGGCCATACGCGAGCCCGTAGAGCGGAACCGAGGTGACCGGCTTACCCGGCACGCCACCGGTCTTCAGCGCCGTCTCGACGAACTTGTCGGCTCCTCCGATCGCCTTCATGTTGGCGTCGTCGTAGGGCAGGAATGCCCCGGTTGCCTCGAGAGACGCGGCCCAGGTGTTGCCGATATTGAGCACATCCGGGCCCTGTCCGCTGGTGACAGCGGTTTGAATGCGGGTCTGGAGGTCATTCCAGCCAATCACTTCCAGCTTGACCTTGATCCCGGTGTCCTTGGTGAACTTGTCCAGAACCGGCGTGAGAACCTCTTTGTCGTTAGCGATGCTGGTGCCCTGATTGCTCGCCCAATACGTGAGAGTCGCCCCTCCGTCCGATCCTGATGATGAACCGCCGGCACTGCATCCCGCTGTGGTCAGCGCGAGGGCTGCGACGGAAACAGCGGCGAGGATCGCGCGCTTTTTACTCATCTGACTTCCTTGTCTCTCAATTTCTCGGCATTCGGTTGAGAACGAGCCTTGGTCCCATGTCTGAGGTCAGCATGACCGATCCCGGCTCGTTGTCACGGTTTCTAGAGAGCATAACCTAACCGGTTCAGGAAACAAATAACATTTTGGTTAACCGGTCAAGCAACCCGCTAAAAAACCGTCCGTCGCCCGGTTAGCGATCGTGCCGACCGGGCTGCGCCGGTCGGCTCGTCTCGCGCACGAACAACTCGCTCCTGATCGGTGCATCCTGGTCTCTGGTGACGCCGGAGAGGACGTCCAGCAGCAGCCGCGCACTGCGCCGGCCTTGCTCGTCAGGATGCCTTGCCAGCGCGGAGACGGTGGGAGTGGCGATTTGGCAGATCATCGAATCATCCCAACTGATCAAGGCGATATCGTCACGACCGGATGCGCGCAGTGCGGTGGATATTCCGAGGGCCATCACATCGTTGGAGGCCACGATCGCGGTGGGAACATCATCCTCGGCCAGCATTCGATACGCGGTCCGTTCCGCGGTGGCCATCGTGTAATCGCATTCCAGGAAAGTGGCGCGCATCCCCCGGGATGCCGCCTCGGCGGCAATGGAGTCGCGCCGGTCGAGCTCATGGGCCAGGAACAGCGGACCGGTGACGTGGGCGATGTTCCGGTGCCCAAGCGCACTCAGGTGCTCGACGATCGTGGCGGCATCCGTGGTCTGGTCGTCGATCACGGTCGACTCGCTGCTCGGATCCCGGTGCAACCCGTGCAGCACGAACGGCAGTCCGAGGTCGGTCAGCAGTGCCGGCCGTGGATCGTCGACGGCGAGGTCAAGCACGATGACTCCGTCGACACGCCGCTCAGCGCTCCAGCTGCGATAGACCTCGAGGTCCCGACCATCCCCGGTTCCCACCATCCGCAGCAGAAGACTCTGCTCGGCATGCGACAACACGTCTTCGACCCCCGCAAGCAGACCCATGTAGTACGGCTCGGCGCCGAGCAAGCCGGCGTCGCGCTTGAGAACCATCCCGATCGCGTCGGCCTTGGACCGGGACAGCGCACGCGCAACCGAACTCGGGCGCCAGTCGAGTTCTGCAGCCAGGTCGAGCACCCGCTGGCGAGTCACCTCGCTGACCCCCGGCTGTCCATTCAGAGCGTAGGAAACCGAAGCCTTTGAAATTCCGAGCCTCGCGGCAAGCACCTTGATCGTCACTCGCGTCAAAGCGACCTCCTTCGGGCAATTGTGCTGTCCCAACGATAGTCACAGATGCACGACCCGCCGCTGTGCACCAGCGGCTTTGTACGATGGGATCATGACCGCTACGAAAAGACTTCAGCCTGGGGACCCGGCCCCGCAATTCACGCTCGTCGACCAGGACGGCAGTTCCGTCTCGCTGGCGGACTACACGGGTCAGAACGTGATCGTGTATTTCTACCCGGCCGCCATGACGCCCGGATGCACGACCGAAGCCTGCGATTTCCGCGACAGTCTCAACTCGCTGAAATCCGCCGGGTACCAGGTTCTGGGCATTTCGAAGGACAGCCCGGCAAGGCTCCGGGAGTTCCAGCACGAGGATGCGTTGAACTTTCCGCTGCTCAGCGACGACGGACTTGCCGTACATATGCTGTATGGGGCATATGGGGAGAAATCGCTGTACGGCAAAAACGTGACCGGGGTATTGCGGTCGACTTTTGTGGTCGATCCGGATGGAAGCATCCGCCTCGCGCTCTACAACGTCAAGGCCACCGGCCATGTCGCATCGCTTAGGAAGAAGCTCGGCTTAGTTGCTTAGTTGCTTAGCGGCTTAGTTGCTTAGCGGCTTAGCGGCTTAGCTATGGGTGCCGCGTCGTGGCGGCGATCACCGACGGGCTGACCAGGAACACGATTCCCAGAATGCTTGCCGCCAGCAGCACCCAGCCGATGCCAGGAACGAATTCCAAGCCTTGAAAGCTGGCGAACGCCACTGCCGCCTGCAGCACCTGCCAGGTGAGCGCCGCGGCGCGAATCCACGGCTTGGCGCGCAGCGTGTTGACCGCGGTGAACAGCATCCAGGCCGCAGCAAGCAGGGTCAGGATGAACAACGCAACCGCGCTCAGATAGCTCGCAGGCTGCTCGGTGAGCAACTCGATCAGGAGCCAGCCGGCCGCCGCGCCGAGCGCCGCGCCTTCTACGAAGAGCAGGCAGGCCAGCGCTATCAGACGCGGTGGAAGATCCCGGAGGGCTCCGGCGGCGCGCACCGTGTCGGCGTGCACCGTGTCTCTTTTGGCACCATTTTCGGCGCCAGGAGTGTCATCCTGGCCATTTCGGCCTATGTTCACAGCGATATCCCATACACAGCTATTGATTTGAATCTATCAGTATGCGACCATATTTGAGGTTGAGTTTTCGCTCACAGGGCCGTGGGCTGGTGTTTATCCCAGAGATTATCCCCCGAGGCCGGTGTTATTCGCCAAAGGCCGGTGTGCATCCGATGCGTTATTTCACCCTGTAACTCGACGCTTACCCGAATTCTTGGTCACTTGACCATTACCCGGCAATAAAGGAGCACGTCCATGGACTGGCGCGACAAGGCAGCCTGCCTCACCGCTGACCCCGAATTATTCTTCCCGGTTGGCAACACCGGCCCTGCGGTCGATCAGATCGACAAGGCCAAGGCCGTCTGCGCGCGATGCCCGGTCACCGAGACCTGCCTGCAATACGCGCTGGAGACCGGTCAGGACTCCGGAGTCTGGGGCGGCCTGAGCGAAGACGAGCGCCGCGCCCTCAAGCGCCGCGCCGCACGCGCCCGCCGCGCCTCGTAGCTATCTGCGCTGACGACTCAGGGTTAGCGCGCCTCAGGGTTAGCGCGACTCAGGTTTAGCGCGACTCAGGTTTAGCGCTAAGACCGCCCTACTTTCGTCTGAGGAATCGCAACGGCACCTCGATCGTCACCTCGGTTCCGGCACCCACCATGGTGTGCCAGTCGATCGTTCCACCCAACTCGCCCTGAATCAGGGTCCGCACGATCTGGGTGCCGAGCCCCGCGCCCACCTGTCCTTCTGGCAGCCCCGAGCCGTTGTCGACGACCTTGACCGATAGTCGCTCCTCGGTGCGCTCCGCGATGATCTCCACCCGACCCTCGCGCCCGTCCAGGCCATGCTCGACCGCGTTGGTGACCAGCTCAGTCAGGGCGAGGGCGAGTGGGGTGGCATATTCGCTGGGCAGGGCGCCGAAACTGCCGGAGAACTTAGGGTGCGCTGTCGTGTTGTGGCTGGATGCCACTTCGGCGACCAGCATCAGCACCCGGTCGAATACATCATCGAAGTCTACGATTTGCGCGAGTCCGGCGGAGAGGGTGTCGTGCACCACCGCGATCGCGGCGACCCGCCGCATCGCCTGGCCCAGGGCATCCCTCGCCTCGTCAGAATGCGAGCGCCTGGCCTGGATGCGCAGCAGCGACGCCACGGTCTGCAGGTTGTTCTTGACCCGATGGTGGATCTCGCGGATAGTGGCGTCCTTGGTGATCAGTTCCCGCTCCTGGTGCCGCAGTTCTGTCACGTCACGGCACAGCACCATTGCGCCGATCCGATCGCCGAGGTTGCGGATCGGGATGGTTCGCAGCGAGACGGTCACCCCGCGCGCTTCGATGTCGGCGCGCCAGGGCGCCCGGCCGGTCACCACCAACGGCAGGGACTCGTCCGAGGTGACCCTGGCCCCTAACAGCCGGGTAGTGACCTCGGCCAATGACTCCCCCTCCAGCTCTTCGACGAAGCCCATCCGGTTGAAGGCCGAGAGTGCGTTCGGGCTGGCGAAGGTGGTAATGCCATCCTCGTCCAGCCGGATCAGCCCATCCGACGCGCGCGGAGCACCTCGCCTGGGTCCGGTCGGGGCGCCCTGGTCGGGAAAATCGCCAGAGGCGATCATGGCGAACAGATCGTTGGCGCATTCGTTGAAGGTCAGTTCCTGGCGGCTGGGGGTCCTGGCCTCGCTAAGGTTCGAGTGTCGGGTGATTACTGCGATCGGCGCATCCGTCGTCTCCGGCGAATTCGGCGACAGGCGCCGGATCACCGGCACCGCGCGAACCCGGGTCGGCGTCTCCTCATACCACTCCGGCGAGATCGAGTCGACGATACCGGCAGTGGCGAACGCGTCGGTGACCAGGGCACGCCACTCACCCTTCACCTCCTGCCCGACAAAATCCCGATAGAACAGCGTCGCCGCGCTAGATGGCCTGGCGTGTGCGATCGCCACGAAGCTGTCCTCCCTGGTCGGAACCCACAGCACAATGTCGGCGAAGGCGAGATCGGCCAGCAGCTGCCAATCGCCCACCAGAAGGTGCAACCACTCAATATTGGCCTCATCGCTATTGCCGTGCGCGAGTACGAGATCACTGAGTGTCGACACGCCCCCAGTTTAGATGGGCAGTGGAAGTCCCCAGACCCAGGGCAGAATTCAGGATGCCAGGGGTGAACGGCCACATTTCTGCCCTGGTACCCCGGTGCATCCTGAATGCGATGCGCGAGCTGCGCTGCGTCGAGTTCACCCGGACGCCTGCACGGCGCGCCGTCGGCTGCGCAGGACCGGTGCCCGGCGGGCACCGCTTCGTGCCGCTGTTGGCGAGGGAACCAGCGTACTTTCGACCAGGCGGAGGATAGCCGACCTGGCAGCTGACTTCGGCGCGGTGTCCCGCAATGTCTGTCCGGTTAACACGGCTGCGTCCAGACCCTGCTGATCATCGGGGACCAGCACCGGGGCGTCGATGCCGCCGAATCGCGCGAGTGTCGAACTGATCTGACCGAACGGGTTCACCCCGACCGCGCTGGAGCGCACCCGATTCATCACCACGCTCACCGAGGCATCCGCCGCCGTCTGCAACAGATCCGCGTGCGAACGCAGGAATCGGGCGACACCGACCGGATCGGCCGATCCGACCGCGATAATGCGGTCGGCCGCGCGCAAGGCGGCAAGGGTCGCCGCGTTTCGGCGCGGCGCGAACAGGTCGCTGGAAATCTCCTCGTCGTGTTCGAGGCTGAAGCCGGTATCGAGCACGACATACTCCGCCCAGTGCCGGCAGGCGTCCAGTGTCTTGGCGACTCGGTCCCCGGACAGTTCCGGCCAGCGGGAGGGTGCACCGATACCGGTGAGCACCCAAAAAGAGCCGCGCGGGGACGAGTACCGCTGGGCGACCCGCTCCAGTTCGGCCAACGTCAGAGTGTCGTTCCCGGCCAGCCGGCAGGCTGCGGCGAAGCCGGGCGCTTCGTCCAGCATCCCAAGGCATGGCGCGACCGCGCCGCCATAGGTGTCGATGTCAGCCAAGGTCACGGTGTGCCCGAGTGCGGCGATCTCGGCGGCGATGTTCACCGCCAAAGTGGTGCGCCCAGGAGCGCCCTGAGGCCCCCACACCGCGATCACGGTGCCGCGCCCAGCCGCGCGGTCGATCGGGCCGCCCAGCCGCTGCGGGATCACCACCCCCGCCACCAACAGCGCGCGGATCTCGGCCCACGGCGCCTGGGCCTCTACGACTTCGTAGAGGCCCAGCGAGGCGGCATGGCGCCGTTCGAGATCGGATGCCGTCACGGCGACGACCCGGATCGCGCTTGCATCGCAGCGGGAGATCAACTGTGCGGTCAGGGTGCGCCGGGCGGCCGAGACCAGCACCACATCCGGGCGGCGGCGGGAGCACTCGGCCACCAGTTCGGCAGCCGAGTGCACCCGTGCGACAACATCCAGACCCGCCGACTCGATCTCTGGCAGCAGACGTTCCTCGGTTCTACGGTCCAGCGCCAGTGCCAGCGCCAGCGTCGGCTCTTCGGTCGCAGCATGCGCGGGGGTCGTCACGGGGTGCCCCCTAACGGGGTGGTATCTGGCACAACTGAGATCGCATTGCCGTTGGCCGCAGCCTCCAACACGGCGGCGACCTTCTTCTTCGGCACGAGCACCTCGACGCCAATGCCCGTCCGGTCGCCGAGCATCCGGTCGCCCTCCACCAGGCGCACCACTGTCGCTGAGTCCACAACGACGGTGGGCGGACCGAAGCGCGCGTGCTCCAGTGCGGCGGCGGACCAGATATCCACCACCGAGCCCGGCTTGATCGACCCGGCGAGCTGGCCATGAACCGTGACCACGATGCTGGTCTGTGCCGGTGAGGTCGCTGCGCCGACCGCGGAAGTTGGAACGAGCTCCCCCGCGGCGATGGTACGGGTTACCACCGCCCCTTCCGTCGGAAGCGTGTCTCGGGTGAGATACAACCGATCCGACCCGGCCAGGCGAACCTGGGTGGGCACAAGGTCGGATGCCTGCACCGTGTCGCCTGCCGTCAGCGGCGTTCGCGCGGCCAGCACGACGGTACTGCGATCGGCGCCGGCAACGATGCCGTAGACGCCGGCGACCGACGCCAGGACGAGGCCGACGCCGATCAGAAATCGCGGGTCAACCCAGAACGCGCGTCGGCGGCGGATTCCGGGCATTTGCTCAGGCATGCGCGTCTCCTGACTGTTCGGGGATTTTGCTCAGTACCATGGTCGCCAAGCTGCGCGATTCATGTGAAAGTTATCCACAGGCGGGTTCCGGCAAGCGATCCAGAGGAATAATCAAGATATGAGCGAGGACACCCCGGGAGCCGTCTCTCGCTTCCTCGCGCTCGGCGACGTTGCCGAGATCCTGAGCATCTCGGTGGACGACGCTGCGGCGCTCGTGCACACCGGAGAGTTGCCGGCGATTCGAGTGGGCGGCGGGCACCAGTGGCGGGTCGAGCGGGTCGTGCTGGAGTCCTACATCCAGGCGATGTACGAGGAAAGTCGCCGGATGAGCTTGTGGCTGCAGTCCGATTTTGGAAACATTCCCGAGTTGTCCGGCGGCACGATCCTCAAATCCGACAGCTGAGGCTTTCACACCCGGCCCCAAGCGTTCACCGCCGGCCCGGCATTTACAAGCCGCCCGGGTCTCACAGCCGAATCAGTAGTACCGCGGCCAAGGGAATGACACGATACGCAAGCACGTTCGGTTCCCGTCGGGAGCTGCCCGGTTCGTGTATCGCCAGATCCAGGTGGTCCCGGCCGACCCGATCGATGGTGCCGTGCAGCAGATCACCGGATGATTGGATCTCAACATTCTTGCGCCGGCGACAGAGGTCGCGAAGCACGAAGGCAAGCCCGATCCGGTCGGACAGTCGCGGCGCACCGCGAGCAGCATTGTCTGCGACCGTCTCCATACTGTCCTCGATCTGCGCCGCGGTCAGGATCAGCGCGGCGATCGCACTCAAAGGAAGGATGCACTCGCGGCGCCGGTCGGACTCGTCGACCAGGTCTCCCGCGAGCCAGTCTTTGCCGAACGTCTTGGGACGCACCCGGATGCCGAAATCGGAGGCCAACTGCACGCGTATCGCATAGCCTGAGCCCTCGGCATGACCCTCTGCCAGTGACATCAGTCGATCGCGCAGCGAAATCCGACCAAGCCTGAGCCGCTCTTCCTCGGCCCGCAGATCAATCTCCTCGGCGGACAGCTCATACTCGAGGCGGCCCTCAAGGTCGTCGAACAGATTGTCCCAGCGCATGCAGCGACCGTACCGGTGCCAAGCCCGCGCTGCAGTAGTTATCCACAGAATAGGAATTGGCCGTAGACAGCGCGGTCGCGATCTGCTTGAGTGACTTCCCAAAGCAGGCCCCCTCACATGGGGGTGATTTAGTCGCCGTGGGTGACCGGATCCGAGGGAAGTGAATAATGCACGTCACGATGGAGTTCCCGCGATGAGCCCGGCGTCCGCGTCGGATGCTGTAGCGCTAGCGCCGCAGGTACCACATGCACAGCCCCGCCACCCACAGCGTCACCGCGCCTCCGCCGCCCAGGGGCGTGCTGCCGCTGCGCGACCTACCGGCGCGCCAATTAGCAAGTATGACCAGGACGAGTTCTTCGGCCAGCAGCCGACGCCCAGCCAGCTGTTGCCGGACCCGGCTCCGCTGGTGGAGAACCTCACCCGGTGTGTGCTGGAGGTCCTCGCCGGGGCCCGAGAATTGGAACAACTCGCGCGCTGGGTGACCGACGATGTCTACCGGCACCTACTCAGACGAGAAGTGCTCGCGGCCCGCGCCCGTAAGGTCAAGGGCCAGTCGGTGCATCGTCCGCAATTCGTGATCGGTCGGACGATACTCTTCGAACCGCGGGACGGTGTCGTCGAAGCGGTTGTCATGGTGCACATGAAGGCCAGAAGTCGTGCGGTAGCTCTCCGCCTCGAGGGGATGGACAAGCGCTGGCGCGCCAGCTCGGTGAATGTACTCTAACGCTTCTTCTGCTGCGCGCGGCGTTCGGCACGGTTGGCCGGAACCGCGGGCTGAGCATCGGTACGTTGGCCAAAAGCCCCGCGCGCAGCCACGGCCGGGCGGCCGGATGGGGCACCAGCCTGCTGAGCCTGGGCCTGCTGAGCCTGGGCTTGCTGGGCCCGTTCTTCAGGGCTGAGCTGGCTCTGCTCCTGCAGCCGCTGCGCTTTCGCGGTGGCGGCGCGCTGCAGCTGACCGCGCTGATTGCGCACCTCAACTCCGCCGTCATCACTTGGCGCCGAGTAACTGAGCTTCTCCGCGCCGGAGTCGGCTTGCGTCAATCCCTTCGCCTGCACATTGGCAACCTCACCGGGAGCCGCGGTCACCTCGACCTCGAGGTTGAACAAGAAGCCGACGGTCTCCTCACGAATTTGTCCCATCATCTGCTGGAACATGGTGAATCCCTCGCGCTGGTATTCGACCAGCGGATCGCGCTGGGCCATGGCGCGCAATCCGATGCCGTCCTTCAAATAATCCATCTCGTAAAGGTGGTCCCGCCAGCGGCGGTCGATAACGGACAGCACCACCCGGCGCTCCAACTCACGCATTGCCGGCGCACCCAGCTTCTCTTCGCGGGCTTGGTAGGCGAGCCGAGCGTCCGAGAGAATTTCCCGGCGCATGAATTCCCGATTGATCCGGCCCCTGGATCCGGCCTCGGTGATCACCTCTTCGATGGTCAGCCCGATCGGGTACAGTGTGCGCAACTCGGCCCAGAGCGCGTCGAAATCCCAGTCGTCGCCGTTGCCCTCGTTGGTGTGCGTTTCAAGTACTTCGTCGATAACGTTGGTGAGGAAGGTCTGGGTCCGCTCGTGCAGGTCGTCACCCTCCAGGACAAGGCGGCGATCGCCGTAGATTGCCTCGCGCTGACGGTTCAACACATCGTCGTACTTCAGCACGTTCTTGCGGATCTCGGCGTTGCGTGCCTCGACCTGTGACTGAGCGCTGCGGATTGCGCGGCTGACCACCTTCGACTCGATGGCGAGATCGTCCGGTATGTTGCTGCGGCTCATCAAGGACTCCGCCGCGCCAGCGTTGAACAACCGCATCAGATCGTCGCGCAAGGACAGGTAGAACCTGCTCTCGCCCGGGTCACCTTGCCTGCCGCTACGGCCGCGGAGCTGGTTGTCGATCCGGCGGGACTCGTGCCGTTCGGTGCCGAGCACGTACAGGCCGCCGGCCGCGACCACCTTCTCGGCCTCTTCTGCGACCTTCTCCTTGACCTCCTTATAGACCTGGTCCCAGGCTGCCTCGTACTCCTCCGGCGTGTCGATGGGCGATAGACCTCGGGCGTTCATCTCGGCAACGGCGAGAAACTCCGCGTTACCGCCGAGCATCACGTCGGTGCCTCGGCCGGCCATGTTCGTGGCGACGGTGACCGAACCGAGTCGGCCGGCTTGCGCGACGATGGCTGCCTCTCTGGCGTGGTTCTTCGCGTTCAGCACCTCGTGTCGCACGCCCCGTTTGGCCAGCATCCGAGAAAGGTATTCGCTCTTCTCAACGCTGGTGGTACCCACCAGCACCGGCTGGCCCTTCGCATTGCGCTTGACGATATCTTCGACGACCTGTTGGAACTTGGCTTCCTCGTTCTTGTAGACCAGGTCCGGCTGGTCCTTGCGGATCATCGGCTTGTTGGTCGGGATCGGCACCACGCCGATCTTGTACGTCCCCATGAACTCAGCCGCCTCGGTCTCGGCGGTACCGGTCATGCCAGAGAGTTTCTTGTACAGCCGGAAATAGTTCTGCAACGTCACAGTGGCCAGCGTCTGGTTCTCGGCCTTGACCTCGACACCCTCCTTGGCCTCAATGGCTTGGTGGATGCCCTCGTTGTAGCGACGGCCCATCAGGATGCGGCCGGTGTGCTCGTCGACGATAAGCACCTCGCCGTTCATCACGACGTAATCCTTGTCGCGCTTGAACAGCGCGTTGGCTTTGATGGCGTTATTCAGGAACGAGATCAGCGGAGTGTTGGCTGACTCATACAGATTGTCGATGCCGAGATAGTCCTCGACCTTCTCGATGCCCGGCTCCAGCACGCCGACCGTGCGCTTCTTCTCGTCGACCTCATAGTCGACTTCCTGCTCCAGCCGCCTGGCGAGGCTGGCGAACTCGCTGAACCAGCGGTTGGCTTCCCCTGAGGAGGGGCCGGAGATGATCAGCGGGGTGCGCGCCTCGTCGATCAGGATCGAGTCCACCTCATCGACGATGGCAAAGAAGTGCCCGCGCTGGACCATGTCCGATGCTTGCCAAGCCATGTTGTCGCGCAGATAGTCGAAGCCGAACTCGTTGTTGGTTCCGTAGGTGATGTCCGCCGCGTATTGCTCGCGGCGCTCTTCGGGGGTCTGGCCGGCCAGGATGACCCCGGTGGTCATGCCGACGGCACGGAAGATGCGCCCCATCAGCTCGCTCTGGTAGCTGGCCAGGTAGTCATTGACGGTGACGATGTGTACCCCGCGGCTGGCGATCGCGTTCAGATACGCGGGAAGGGTGGCTACCAGGGTCTTGCCTTCTCCGGTCTTCATCTCCGCGATGTTCCCCAGGTGCAGCGCGGCGCCCCCCATGATCTGCACATCGAACGGCCGTAGCCCGATAGTGCGCACGGCGGCTTCCCGGACGGCCGCGAACGCCTCGGGGAGCAAATCGTCCAGCGATTCACCGTTCGCGTAACGATCCCGGAACTCGGCGGTCTCGTGCTTCAAGTCGTCGTCGCTGAGCTGCTGGTAGTCCTCCTCCAGCGCGTTGACCGCCTTTGCGAAGTTTTGCAGCCGCCGCAACAGGCGACCTTCACCAACGCGAAGGACTTTTTCCAGAACTGAGGCCACGAATGTTCTCCACTATTCGTCATGGCGCCATGCGGCGCCTGTCGTCCGGTCGGACGCACGGGTAACGTACCGGCCGCAGCCGGCAACTATAGCAATGCTACCGGTGTGATAGTTGGGAGCGGTCTGCCGCGTCGGGATGCCGCCGGTCCGCCGCCGCGACGAGCCCGCGAACCGTAAGCTCCGTACCTCCAGGAGGCGCAAAGCTCACGGTTCGCGGGTAACCCGATCACGCGGGGGCGCTCAGCCTCAGTGCCGGCGGGCGGATGCCGCTTCCTGCAGTTCGTCGGCCTCGGCATCCAGCGCGATCACCCCGTAGTCCCAGCCCTTTCTGCGATACACCACGCTCGGCCGGCGGGTCTCCTGGTCGATGAACAGGTAGAAATCATGCCCGACCAGCTCCATGTAATACAGAGCGTCGTCGACCGTCATCGGCTCCGCGGCGAAGACCTTGTGCCGGATCACAACCGGGCAGTACTCCTCCTCGCCCGGTTCCGCCTCGGCCGTCGCCGTCGCCGTCGCCGCCGCGACCGATTTCCCGTTGGCCCGGTTCATCGCATCGATATCTGCGGGAGTGATGTCCACGACGCTGAATGACCCGGTTGCCGCGTCGTGCAACGAAATCGGCCGATGCCCGCCGCCCCGGTGCACCTTTCTTCGGTCTTTGGCCCGTCTGACCCGTTCCAGCAACCGAGTGAGTGCGACATCGAACGCGGCGTATTTGTCGGCACCGGCAGCCTCCGCTCGGACCAGCGGTCCTGGCCCGACCAGAGTGAGCTCCACTCGTTCGGTGTCGTTGCTGTTGGTCTCGCGTTGGCGGACAACCTTGACTTCGAACGAAATCGCGCGAGGTGCGAGGTGGGAAACCTTCTCGGACTTCTCCGTGGCATATTCACGGAATCGATCGGTGATCCCCAAGTGACGCCCGATGATGTCAATTTCCACGACAACCTCCCTGGTCTGACGTGCGTGCCGCCCAAATCCAGGGCGATTCATCCACGCCTTTTGACCAACCGTAGTGCGGCGGGTTGGATAAGTCACCAAGCAAACGGTCAGTGTTCGCCCTCGGCTGGTTCCGGTGCGAGAGCCGCCGGGTGAACGCGATCGTGGCGGCGGCATGCACTACGGCGCCGGATTCTTCGATGGCTCGGCGCGCCTCCAACAGAGTGGCGCCGGTGGTGACGATGTCGTCAATCAGCAGGAAGGAGCGGCCAACCAGCCTCCGGTGTACGACCAGGGATTCCGCACGGTTGCGCTGCCGATCGACCAGCCCGAGGCCGGCCTGGTCCTCCGCCTGGCGGGTCGCGGCCAGTGGATGCGCAGCGCGCAACCCGGCTCGGGCCAGCAGCAACTCGACCGGGCGATACCCACGGGCACGGATCGCGGCTCGGCTCGAGGGGATCGTTGCCAGTTCGATGCCGGGCCCAGCCCTGGACGGCACAGGGTCCCCCCGCGCGACTGTGTCGCCGGTGGCGTTGGCCAGGGCGGCCGCGATAGCCAGCCTGAGCGGGTCGGCCAGCGCCGAGGCGGCATCCGTCCTGCCGCCGTCCTTGAAAGCGAGCAACAGCCTGCGCACGACCCCGCGATACTCCAAGGCCGCCCAGACCGGGAACGGGCTCGCGGTTCCGATTTGGATCAGCCGTGGCTTCGCTCGCAATTGGGTCAGGCACGCCTGGCAGACCGCACGGCCCTCGGTTTGGCATCCGGCACACCGCGTCGGCGCGATCACCGCGAGCGCGTCGCGCACCGCCTCGCTGATCAGCCGCATCCCGTCATGGTTCGGCGTTGCATTCTGCATCACGTCAGTATCGGCACCACAGTGGGCGAGCGCGCGGGTGACACCGCCGTTTGTGGACAATCAAGATCGTGTCCCGCGGTGTGGAACGCGCCCTTAACCGACCGGGGTGCCCAACTGGGTGGCGATCAGGTCGATGTCATCCGCCTTCTGCTGCCAGCCAGTGCCGCGCGGGCCCTGCAGGGTGTTGTCGGAGGTCAGCAGCCAGTACCGTGGCACGGTGCCCGCCCCGACAAGCGTCACCGCGTGGTTCGGTCCGGCGACGCTCGAATTCTGCCCACCGAGCTGTTGCACGGCCACGGCGCTGCCGTCAGGTCTCGTGGTGGTCAGCGTGGCGACGGTTAGCTCGTCCACCCAGGTCGCGGCCCTAGGCGTGCCAGAACCCGCGGTCAGTTCCATCAGCGGGCCGAGTTGTCTTGGCGCATTCCGCTCACCGCCGCGAACGATCGATGCCGCGACGAGGCGTGTGTCGGTGCCACTTCTCAACAGCGCTATCAACCGGGTGCCGTCCCTGGCGACCTGGAGCGAGACGATCGAGCTGGCATCCGGCCATGGGGTTTGCACCGCGACCGCGGCGCCATCAGGCGCGGTGGCGTGCAGTTGCCCCGGCAACGCTGCCGGGACCGACCAGAGGTAACCGTAAACATCCAGCGATGGTGGAATCAACCCCGGCCTGGCGTCCACCAGCGCCGGTGTGTCGGCCGCGGTACTCACGCTGTATACCCCTCCGGCAGCCAAGACCGCGGCAGCACTCTGGTCTGCGGACACCGTAACCGCTTGCGGTTTCAGCGCGGCGACCTTCGCGGAGAGACCCGGCAGCTGTTTGAGATCCGAGCCATTGGTCGACAGCAGCCCGAACTGACCGTTGCGCAGCACCAGCGGTCGGATGTCCACCGGCGGATCCGTAATCGGCCCAGAACCCGGGGCCAAGTCTTCAACTGACTTCTGATTTCCCTGGATTGAAACCTCGATCGAGGACACACTGGTCACGTCGATCAGGCTCTTGGACAATTGCAACACCATTCGCTGCATCGTGGCCTGATCGGCGCCGTTCGCCTCGGCGCTCAGATCGACCTGAGCCCGGGACGCATTCACCGGAACCGAGTCCAGGGACAGTTGAGTGCCGTTCGGGAACGCCGAGACGACGGCCTTTGCCAACCAGGGCGCTGCGCCGGCCAGCAACGCTTTGACGATCCTGGTGGCGGTGGATGCCCGGGACGGGAACCAGCGCAGGTCCGGTACCAGATAACTGAAGTCTGGGCTGTAGAAGTACAGCGGGTGCGCGGTGAAGACGCTGGCGAACTTGGTCTGGTCCAGGACAGTCCCGTTCGGCGCCGACTTCAACCGCCATTCTTTCTTCTTGTTGATCGTGACGCTGACGAACTGATACCGGAAAATCACCGGGGCGGCAGCGTTGACCGTCGTGTAGTTGCCGGAGACATCCACGTCGGCGACAGGGCTCACGGCCAGTTGCATGGTGGTCGCATCAAGCTGCGAATAGTCACGGCCGGTCTCCCGATCGACGGTCACCGACTCATCCGGCTGCCAGGACGAGGAGAAATCCGGGGCGAGAAACTCCCGAGCGACGGCATAGCCCTGTTGCGGGCTGGAGGCCGCGTCGATGAAGCCGCGCAGTATCTCCTCCTGGGTGGCCCCGGTCACCGGACCGGACGGACTGTAGTTCAAGTCGAAGCCGTTGCTGTCCGCCTGGACAATCGGCTGCCCGGCGTGCACCGCCCCCGATCGGGGGATGCCGACGCAGCCGGCGAGGCCAAGGGTCAGCGCCGGCACCACGATCAGACCGAGGATGCCTGCCCACCTCCGGAACCGGCTATGCATAACGGTCAGCCTCACCCCTGGTCTGCTCAGCCTCCTGAGCAGACCCGTCCCGCACCCTTGCGGCAGTCTGGGCGTCTTCGGGCGGCAGCGGCACCGGCGAAGTCTCGATCCGACCGCCAGATACCCGTGGGAGGGTGAGCCGGAACGAGGAACCCGCGCCTGGACTCGACCACACTTGCAGCCAGCCGTTGTGCAGCACGGTGTCCTCTTGAGAAATAGACAAGCCGAGCCCCGTTCCGCCGATCGTGCGCCGCCGGGAAGGGTCGGCGCGCCAGAACCGGTCGAAGACCTGGCTCACCTCTGCCGATGTCATGCCCATCCCATAGTCTCGCACCGCGATGGCCACCGCCGACGCGTTGCTGTCGACGGAGACGACGATGGGCTTACCTTCGCCGTGTTCGACCGCATTGCCGAGCAGATTGCGCAGGATCCGCCGGACCCGGCGTGGGTCGACATCCGCGGCGAAGTAGCCGCCGGGCGCGACCAGTCGGATCTCGGACCCGCTCTGCTCGGCGAGGGTGCGGACGCCCTCGATGGCATCCTCGACCAGCCGCACCAGGTTCGTCGGCTCGATTTCCAGGGTCACCGACCCGGCGTCGTACCTGCTGATCTCCAGCAGGTCGGTCAGGAGCAGCTCAAAACGCTGCACCTGGGTGTGCAGCAGCTCCGCGGTACGCCCGGTGGCCGGTGGAAAGGTGTCCCGCTGGTCGTAGAGCACGTCGCCGGCCAGACGGATCGTGGTCAGCGGGGTGCGCAACTCGTGCGAGACATCCGAAACAAAGCGCTGCTGCACCTGGGAGAGAGCCGCCAGCTGAGTGATCTGGCTCTGCAGGCTGTCCGCCATCCCGTTGAAGGACCGGGCCAACGTGGCGATGACGTCCTGTCCGCGCTCGGGGATGCGCACCTCCAGATCCCCCGCCGCCAACCGCTGACTGGTTTCGGCCGCCACCCGGATCGGGGTGACCACGAAGCGCACCACGACCCAGGCCACCGCCCCGATCAGCGCCATCAGTGCGAGCCCGGCGGCCACCAGCGTGCCTTGCACGAACGCGAGGGTCTGCTGGGAATCCTTCAGGTCGTAGCCGATGTACAGCTCATACCGGCCCGCCGCTGGAAGCACCAGCTGTGA
>JBDTDV010000038.1:0-12605 GCA_039922875.1 Microbacteriaceae bacterium | reverse complement strand
CGGCCGCGACGCCGGCATCCACCGGGATGTGCAGGCCGGTGGTGTGGCTGAGGTCTCCGGCGCAGAGGGCGAAGACCGCGTTCGCCACGTTCTCGGGCAGCACTTCGCGTTTCAACAAGGTGCGCTGAGCATAGTAGTGCCCGAGTTCTTCCTCCGGCACCCCGTAGACGGCGGCCCGCTTGGCACCCCAGCCGCCGGCGAAGATTCCCGATCCCTTGACCACCCCATCCGGGTTGATGCCGTTGACCCGGATGCCGTGCTCGCCGAGTTCGGCCGCCAACAGCCGCACCTGATGCGATTGGTCGGCCTTGGTCGCCGAGTACGCGATGTTGTTCGGGCCGGCGAAGACCGCGTTCTTGCTGGAGATGTAGACGATGTCACCGCCCAGGCCCTGATCGATCAGCACCTTCGCCGCGGCGCGAGAGACCAGGAAGGAGCCCTTTGACATCACGTTGTGCTGCAACTCCCAGTCCGCCACGGAGGTCTCCAGCAGCGAGCGCGACAGAGACAGGCCGGCGTTGTTCACCACCAGGTCGAGTCCTCCGAAGGCCAGCACCGCCGCGTCCACCGCCGCCTGTACCTGACGCTCGTCGGTGACATCCGCCTGAATTCCGATCGCGACATCGGTGCTGCCGAGCTCACCGGCGACCGCCTGTGCCTTGGTGAGTTCCAGATCGGCGATCACGACGCAGGCGCCTTCTGCCGCCAGGCGGGTGGCGATCGCCTTGCCGATGCCGGATGCGGCGCCGGTGACCAAGGCGATGCGCCGTGCCAGCGGCTTTGGTTTGGGCAGCCGGCGCAATTTGGCGTCCTCGAGCGCCCAGTATTCGATTCGGAACTTCTCGGTCTCGCTAATCGGCGCGTACCGGGAAATGGACTCTGCGCCGCGCATCACGTTGATCGCGTTGATGTAGAACTCGCCGGCGACCCTGGCCGTCTGTTTGTTCGCGCCGTAGCTGAACATCCCGACGCCGGGAATGAGCACGATCGCAGGGTCCGCACCGCGCATCGCCGGCCAGTCGCTCGGCGGCAGCGCGGCGTTTCGCTGGTAGTAGGCGCGGTAGTCCTGGCGGTAGGCGGCATGCAACTCGGTGAGTCTGGCGATGCACTCCTCGATCGACGCGTCGGAGCGCAGATCGAGCACCAGTGGCTTGATCTTGGTGCGCAGGAAGTGGTCGGGGCAGCTGGTGCCGAGCGCGGCCAATCGTGGATGCTCGGCGTGCGCCAGAAAATCGAGCACGACATCCGCATCGGTGAAGTGGCCGACCTGGGCCGCATCGGTGGAAACCAGGTCGCGGATGGCCGGCGCCAGCGCGGCCGCCTTGGCGCGGCGCTCCTCGGCCGACAGCGGCTGGTAGCCCTCCAGCTCGTCTCCGAACGCATCGGGCCTGCCGTGCTCTGCGATGTAGGCCGCCGCGGTCTGAATAATCCACAGCGAATTCCGCTCGGCCTCATCGCTGGTGTCGCCCCACGCCGTGATGCCGTGCCCGCCGAGAATGCACCCCACGGCAGCCGGATTGGTCCGTTTGATCTCGGCGATGTCCAGGCCGAGCTGAAAGCCCGGCCGACGCCATGGCACCCAGATGACGCGCTCGCCGAACACCTTCGTGGTCAGCTCTTCGCCGTCTGCAGCGCAGGCCAGGGCGATGCCGGAATCCGGATGCAGGTGGTCGACATGGGCGGCGTCCACGAGAGCGTGCATCGCCGTGTCGATGGAGGGCGACGTGCCTGACTTGCCCCACAGCGCGTAGTCGAACGCTGCGACCATCTCGTCCTCGCGATCCACCCCCGGGTACGCGCCGATCATCGCCCGCAGTCGGTCCATCCTCAGCACCGCGAGGCCGGCCTCGGTGAGAGTACCGAGGTCACCGCCGGAGCCCTTGACCCAGAGCAGTTCCACCGGCTGGCCGGTGACCGGGTCGGTCTCCAGACCTTTGGCCGAGGTGTTGCCGCCGGCGTAGTTCGTGTTTCGCGGGTCGGCACCGAGCCGGTTCGAGCGGGCGATCAGTTCGGCTACGGTCTGGTTCGTCATTGTTGTTTCCTTCGTATTGCTAGGTGTGGTGGGCCGCTCGGGTAGCTCGGGGTTCGGGTGGCTCAGGGTTCGGATGGCTCGGGGGGCTGGTGGCTCGGGGACGGCGGCGGCTACGCGTCCCAGCCGGCTTGCGTTCCGCCGACGCGATTAGCCTCGATGCTCTGCTGGTAGCCGGATGCCGCATACGCCGCCATCGGGTCGGCTGGAAGTCCTCGGGACTGGCGCCATGCGGCGAGATCCGGGCGCACATCGGTGTAGAAGGCATCCATCATGATCGCGTTGGCGCCAAGCACGTCACCGTCCCGCTGGGCTGCCGTCAGTGCCTCGCGATCCAGCAGCAGTGCCCGCGCGGTCATTTCCTGCACGTTGAGTACCGAGCGGATCTGCCCGGGGATCTTCTTCTCGATGTTGTGGCACTGGTCGAGCATGAAGGTGACCTCGCCCGATCCGCCCGGGTTCGCCGGCCCATACCCGCCGCCGCGGATCACCTCGACCAGGATCCGGAACAGCTGGAACGGGTCGGCCGCACCGACGATCAGATCATCGTCGGCATAGAACCGGGAGTTGAAGTCGAACGAGCCCAGCTTGCCCAGCCGCAGCAGCTGGGCGACGATGAACTCGATGTTCGTGCCGGGGGCGTGGTGGCCGGTGTCCAGGCAGACCTTGGCGCGGTCACCGAGGGCCAGGGTGTGCACGTACGAGGTGCCCCAGTCCGGCACGTCGGTGTGATAGAACGCCGGCTCGAAGAACTTGTATTCCAGCACCAGGCGCTGGCTGGGCCTGATGTGCTCGTAGATAGTGGCCAGCGACTCGGCGAGACGCTCTTGCCGGCCTCGGATATCGTCCTGGCCGGGATAATTCGTGCCGTCGGCCAGCCAGATCTTCAGATCCCGAGAACCGGTGGCATCCATCACGTCGATGCAGCGCAAGTGGTGATCGATCGCGCGCTGCCGGATCGCCGGGTCTGAGTGGGTGACACTGCCGAGCATGTACTGGTCATCTTGAAAGGTGTTGGAGTTCACGGTACCGAGGCGGACGCCGTGGTCTTCGGCGAAGCGGGCCAGAGCGCCGAAGTCGTCCACCAGATCCCAGGGGATGTGGATGGCCACCGTCGGCGTGAGACCGGTCAGCTCGTTGACCTTGGCCGCGTCGGCAATCTTCTCTTGCGGCGTGCGTGGCACTCCGGCTTGGCCGAAGACCTTGAACCGGGTGCCGGAGTTGCCGAACGCCCAGGACGGCAGTTCGATGGCCTGCTGCTCCAGCAGCGCGAGAGTTTCGACGGGGATACTCATGATTCCTCCTGGTGATCCGGGCTATCAGTGCATGGCGATCGTTGCCACGGCAGCCAGCTTGTCGCGGATGAACCGGTTGGCGTGGGCGCCCAGGTCGTCCGAGTCACGCCATAGATTGCGCCAAACGGCCAGGCTGCGGCTGAGTTGCGGGCTGACTACCGCGGTGGAGAACGATTCGAACGCGATTGGTCCCTGGTAGCCGATCAGCGCAAGCGCACGGAAGAAGCTGTCGAAGTCCACCGTCCCGCTGCCCAGGTAACCGCGATGGCTTTCGCCGATGTGCACGTAGCACAGCCGGTCCGCGCAGGCCAGCACCGGGCCGAACAGATCTGACTCCTCGATGTTCATGTGATAGGTGTCCAGGTGCACGCCGACGTTGGGGTGGTCGAGTTCGTCGAGGTAGTCCAAGGCGCCACGAGCCGTGTTGAATAGGTTCGTTTCGTAACGGTTCACCACCTCGAGCCCGAGGCGGATGCCCAGTTGCTGGGCGCGCTCGGCTACCCGACGCAGGACCTCGATGCTGTTCTGTCGCCCGCGGTCGGTAGCCGGTGCCTGGTACTTGGTGAGCTGGCTGTGCAGCACGCCGACGAAGTGTTCCGCGTGCAATTCGCTGAGGATCTCCAGCGCGGTCATCAACTTCCGCTGCCCCGCGGCGACCCGGTTCGGGTCTTCGCTGCTGATGTCGGTGTCCTCGCTCTGTCCAAGCGACGCGCTGATTGCAATCGGACGATTGGCCAGGCTGCGCTTGGCTGCGCCGAGATCGAACGCATCCGGGTCAAGGAGGGGGATCTCCAACAGGGTGAACCCCGCGTCGATGCTCTTGCCCACCGCGAGGTCGAATCCGGGTTCATCGAAGGTACCGGTCCACACGAGTCCATGACAGCCGATCAACATTGGTTCGACCCTTCTCCGGCGAAATTGTTCCGGCAGCGCCAGTCACTCTAGGATGCCGCCACGCCGCGTGTCAAGAGTGAAACTTTCTTTTGAAACCACATTTGGTTATGTTTCGGTTTCAATGGTTGACGCGAACTTGTGTTTGAGCTAGATTTCCAGCTACGTGATTCAGGCGTCTCGCCTGTGTACTCGCCAGGGCCGTCGATGGAGGAGCAATGCCGCAGCGTTACGACTTCGTCCGGGAAGAGGTGATCCTGAACGAGCTCTCCGCCAATGGCCGGGTCACCGTGAATGAACTCGCCGAACGGTTCGGGGTCTCGGCCGTGACGGTGCGTAAGGACCTGGACTCCCTGGAGCGGCGGTCCCTGCTGCGACGGGTCCGCGGCGGCGCGGTGATCCCTTCCGCCGGCGACGAGGGCGCCTTCACCGAACGGCTCCGGGAGCACGCCAATGTCAAGCGCGAACTCGGTCGTCACGTGGCGGGACTGGTGCACGACGAGGATGTCATTGCGTTGGATTCCTCCACGACATCGTTCTATCTTGCGCAGGAGTTGCTGGATCACCGGGATCTGATCGTGGTGACCTATGGAATGCGGGTGGCGACCCTGTTCATGGAGCACTCCAACGCGACCGTGGTGATGCCAGGCGGTGTGCTGCGCCGGGCATCCGGATCGATGGTTGGCGCGTTCTCGAATGTTCTGGAGGGCCGCGGTCGAATCAGCAAAGGCTTCTTCGGGGTCGCAATGCTGTCGGAGCATCTGGGGATGCTGGAGCTTTCCAGCGAGGAGGCGGAGACCAAGAAGAGTCTGATCCGGGCCTGCGACGCCGTCTATGGAATTTTCACCTCGTCGAAGACCGGTGGATTCGGGCTGCACCCCTTCGCCGCACCCGCGGAGATCACCGAACTCTTCACCGACGAGCACGCAGACGACGCCTTCGTGGCAGCCTGGGCCTGCGTCGGAGTCCCGGTGACCCGGGTAGAGGGTACCGGGAGCATGCTCGACACCGGGCTGCATGTGATCGAGGGTTCGGCCGTTCGCCGACAGAAGTCGAGGGCCGCCCGATGACCTCGCGTACCGTCGCGGCAGTGGACATCGGCGCGGAAAGTGGCCGGGTCGCCGCTGCCCAGTTCGACGGCACTCGCCTGGAACTGACCGTGCATCACCGGTTCCCCAACGAACCGGCCGAGGTGGACGGCTGGTTGCAGTGGGACCTCGACGGGCTCTGGCACCAGATCTCGGACGGCTTGGCCTCTCTCGCCCGGCTGGGACCGGTGGCATCCGTCGGCGTCGATACCTGGGGGCTGGACTACGGACTGTACGACGGCACCGGAAAGCTGCTGTGCCCGCCGGTCGCCTACCGTGACCAGCACCGGATCCCGGTGTTTGAACGCGTGCTGCGCGAAGTCGGAGCCAGCGCCATTTACGGTGCGACCGGCATCCAGCTGATGGAGATCAATACCCTGTTCGGTCTGCTCGCCGACGCGGAATTGCGGCCAGAGCTGCTGGCCCGCGCCCAGCGGATGCTGATGATGCCAGATGTCTTCCACCGGTTGCTCAGCGGAAGCTCGGTGACCGAGGCATCTGCCGCGTCGACCACGGGGATGTATGACATGGGCGCGGACCGTTGGGCGCGCGGCCTGATCGAACGGGTCGGGCTGCCGACCAGGATCCTGCCCGAGGTCGTTGCCTCCGGCACGGATGTCGGCCAGGTGATCGGCGGGTTGGCTGACGCGGGGCTGGCCGGCACCCGCGTGGTATTGCCCCCCGCCCACGACACCGCCAGTGCGGTCCTGGCGATCCCCGACGCCGGCGAGGACACGCTGTTCATCTCCTCTGGAACCTGGTCGCTGGTCGGCGTGGTGCTCGATAAGCCGATCATCAGCGACGCGTCCCGGCGCGCGAACGTGACGAACGAACGGGGCTTCGGCGCGACGGTGCGCTTCTTGCGCAATGTGATGGGCCTGTGGATTCTGCAGGAGTGCCGCCGGCAGTGGCAACGGGACGGGCACGAGGTCGACTACAGCACCCTGGTCGGCCTGGCCGGGTCCGAAACACCGCTGCAGAGCGTCATCAACTCCAACGCCACCGAGTTCCTCGCGCCCGGTGACATGCCCTCCCGGATTCGCGCCTACTGCGCACGGCACCGGATGCCGGTGCCAGAGTCGATCGGGCAGGTCGCCCGCACCATCATCGATTCGCTCGCGCTGGGCTACCGGCTCGCGGCGGAGGACATCGCCGCCATCACGGGGGTCCCGCTGCGCTCGATCGCGGTGGTCGGCGGTGGCGGCAAAAACCTGCTGTTGCAGCAGGCCACGGCAGACGCGATCGGGCTCCCGGTCACCTGCTGGGCGGAAGAAGCCACCGCCCTCGGCAACGCGGCTAGTCAGCTGCGCGCCCTGGGCGAAGTGGGATCGGTTGAGCAGATTTGGGAGGTCATTCGCGCCAGCACCAAGACTCGTAGCTTTCAGCCGCGGCCTTCCGGCCGCTGGGACGAGGCGGCAGCCATGCTTCGAGGACTGGAACGCGAAGAGTCGCGTCGCCGCGGCCTCGAGGAACCCGATGCGAATCTGATTCCCAACAAGATTCGCAACCAAGAGATGACAAAGCAGTGACGACAAGGAGGCAAGAAAGTGATTAAAGCTAAGAAAGTACTCGCAGTCAGCGCGCTCGCGCTGGCCGCACTCATGACTGTCGCGGGGTGTACCACCCGCAACAGTGATTCCGGCAGCAGCGCGACGGACACCAATCACAAAGTGAAGGTGGCCTTCGTGCCGAAGCTCCAAGGCATCCCCTACTTCGAGGCGATGAACGCGGGTGGGAAGAAGGCGGCCAAGGAGCTCGGGTTCCAGTGGTTGTATCAAGGCCCGACGACCGCGGATGCCGCAGCGCAAGCCGATATCGTGCGCTCGTTCATCCAGCAGGGCGTTGACACCCTGATCGTCGCGCCGAACGACCCGGACTCGATGGCCCCGCTGCTGAAGCAGGCCGCCGATAAGGGGATCAAGGTCGCGACCGCCGACACCGATGCGCCGAACTCGGTGCGCGAGGTGTTCGTGAACCAGGCCTCCGTGGAAGGCATCGGTGAGGCGCTGACCGACTCGTTGATGAAGGCGATGGGGAACAAGGGCAAATACGCGATCGTCTCCTGTGGTGAGACGGCCGCGAACCTGAACGCGTGGATCGAAGTGCAGAAGAAGTACACGGCAGAGAAGTACCCGGATGCACAAATCGTCGACGTCGTCTACGCCGGCGAGGATCAGGCCAAGGCCACCTCGATGGCAACTGACCTGATGAACGCCAACCCTGACCTGACTGGTCTGGTCGGTGAGTGCACCTCTTCCGCGCCGGGTGTCGCCCAGGCGGTCAAGGATGCCGGCAAGACCGGCACCGTGTTCACCGTGGGCCTGGGCACGCCGAAGTCGATGGCACCGTATCTGAAAGACGGCTCATCCAGCGCATCCATCCTGTGGGATGTCCAGAACCTGGGCTACCTCACCGGCTGGACCGGGCAACAGCTGGCGCAGGGCAAGAAACTGCAGGCCGACAACAAGGTGAGTTCCGCGCTGCCGGACGTCAAGTACGACGCAAGCACCAAGGTGCTCCTGCTCGGGCCGGCGTTGGAGATCAACAAGGAAAACGTCGACAAGTTCGACTACTAGTCGGATGCTGTTCCCACAGCAATACTGACAGCACGACAATCACCGGTACGGGGGCACTGGAATTCAGCGCCCCCGTACACCGGCGGTCTACCCCGCCCGGATTCCTTCATCAGAGAGCGAGCCATCGATGAGCCCAGCACTCACCCCACCGGCCACCGAGCCGTCGGCCCCGGCCCGGCCGGATCAGCCAGTGTTACGGCTGGAGATGCGCGGCATCGTCAAGAGTTTCGGCGGCGTGCGGGCGATCCGGCACGCGGATATCGCCGTTTCACCGGGAAGCGTCCATGCCCTCGTCGGAGAGAACGGTGCCGGAAAGTCGACGCTGATCAAGATCATCGCCGGTGCCGAGCGCGCCGACAGTGGCAGCATCGAGTTCGACGGGAAGCCCGTCTCGATCGCCTCGACCTCTGATGCTATCGAGCTCGGCGTGCAGACCGTCTATCAGGAGCCGCAACTGTTTCCCGAACTGAGCGTCGCGGAGAACGTCTTCGTCGGCCGCGAGCTCAAGCGGGGCCTGCGGGTGGACTGGTCCGGTCAAGCCGATCAGATGCACGAACTCCTGGCCACGGTCGGTCTACCCGATCGCATCGCCACCTCTCTTGTCGGCACACTGTCGATCGCGCAACAGCAACAGGTGTCGATCGCGAAGGCGCTCGCCGGGGAGGCATCGGTGCTGATTCTCGATGAGCCGTCGGCGATTCTGACCGATTCGGAGATCGACGTGCTGTTCGCCGTCATCCGGCGGCTGAGCAGCTCCGGCGTCGCCATCATCTACATCTCGCATCGGCTGGACGAGCTGTTCCGGATCGCGGACGAGGTGACCGTCATGCGCGACGGTGAGACGATTACCACCAAACCGATCGGCGAACTCACCGTGCGCCAGATCGCCGAACTCATGGTCGGCGGCGTGTTGACCGAGGCCAGGTCCACGGAGGATGTCGCCGCGGGCGACACCGTGCTCGAGCTCGATGCGTTGTCTCGGGAGCCGCGATTCGTCGACATCAGCCTGAAAGTGCACGCCGGGGAGATCGTCGGCCTCTACGGGCTGGTCGGCTCCGGCGCCGGCACGATCGCCGACGTCATTTACGGCATGGACAAACCGACCGACGGTCGGATCCTGGTGCGTGGCAAACCGGTGACCATCTCCAAACCGGGCCAGGCGAAGAAGCTCGGCATCCATCTGCTGCCAGCGAACCGCTCCGCCCAGGGTTCCTTCTCTTTTCAGAGCATCGCGTTCAATATCACCATCGGCGAGCTGGCCCTGCTGAGCAAACTGCCTGGCTGGGTCACCAAGCGACGAGAGCGGGAGATCGCCCGGGACTTCATCAAACGTCTGGCGGTGAAGACCCCGAGCGAAAAGCAGCCGCTGACCGCCATGTCCGGCGGCAACGCGCAGAAGGTGGTGCTGGCCAGGCAGCTGGTCAAGCGACCCGCCATCCTGGTTCTGGTCGAGCCGACCCAGGGCGTTGACGTCGGCGCCAAAGAGGAGATCCACCGGATCATCTCCGGTCTGGCCAACGAGGGCACCGCGGTGCTGGTGGTCACCAGCGACCTCGGCGAGGTGCTGCGAATCTCAGACAAGATCCTGGTGATCCGGGCGGGGCGGATCGCCGCGGAGTTCGGCGAGGATGCCACCCAGGTCGAGATCCTCGCCGCCGCCGCCGGGGATGCCGGCGAATCGGGAGGGACAGCATGACCATCGATCAGCGCAGTGCGCCTGCCGCGGCCCAACGGGCGACCGCCCGTCGCATCCTGCCGCCGCCGGTCACCGGCCAGGAAATCGTGTTGGTCGGCGTCATCGCGGTGCTCTGGATCCTGCTTGGCCTGTTCACCCCGGCGTTCCTCAGCCCCAGTTCGATCCAGCCGCTGCTGGTATCGGTCGCGCCGGTCGCGCTGATCGGGGTCGGCATGACCTTCATCATCATCACCGCCGGTATCGACGTCTCCGTAGCCGGAGCGATCATGCTGTGTGCGGTGATCACCGCCAAGAGCCTGGTCGACTCCAACCTCCCGCTGCTGCCGGCGGTCGGGCTTTCGATCGCGGTCGGCCTGGCCCTGGGCATGCTCAACGGGGTACTGACCGCTTACGGCCGAGTGCACGCGATCATCATCACCTTCGGTACTGCCAATGTGTTCCAGTTCCTGGCGCTGCGCGTGTTCGGGTCGTCGACGGTCAACGGCATCCCCTCGACCTTCGACGTCTTCGGTCGGGGCGAGGCCGGCCGCACTCTGGGCATCCCGCACAGCTTCGCGATCACGGTCCTGGTCGTGGCGGCTGGGTGGTGGTATCTGCGACACACCGCCGGTGGCCGGCATCTGTTCGCGATCGGCGGTAACGCCAACGCCGCTCGGCTGGCCGGGATCAAGGTACAGCCGCGGGTGATGATGGCCTACGGTCTCACCGGTGCCCTGGTCGGACTGGCATCGTGCTTCTTCATCGCCTCGGGAACCTCTACGCTTGATCAGGCGGTCGGATCGGGTCAGGAGTTGGCGGTGATCGCGGCCACTGTCATCGGTGGCACCTCGATCCTCGGCGGCCGCGGGTCGGTGATCGGCACCTTGCTCGGCGCGGTCCTGGTGCAGACGGTGACCTCGGGGGTCACCCAGCTCGGCTGGCCGACCCAGTTGGCGAATCTCTTCGTCGGAATTTTCATCATCGTCGCCGTCGGCACTGACCTGCTCCGTGAGCGAGCCAGGAGGAAAGCATGACTATCACCTCGGACGGCCCCGCGGTGTCGCCGCACAACACCCCCCGCGGCCCGGCGCCGAAATCACGCGGCTTCTTCTCGCTGGTGCTCGAGGCGCTGGTGACCCAGCGGATCGTTCTGCTCGGCGTGCTCATCGTGCTCGTGCTGATCATCATGTCGGTGCTGGATGGGATGGGAATGCTCAGCGGCGCATTCAACGCCGACTACCTCGCCGCCGCACTGATCAACCTGGTCCCGCTGGCCATGCTCGGGCTCGCCCAGCTCCTGGTGATCCTCTCCGGACTCGGCGGCATCGATCTCTCGGTCGGCTCGATGGTGTCGCTGACCGGTGTGATCTTCGGGTTCGCCTACGGCATCTGGGGCTGGGAGTTCTTCCCGGCGCTGATGCTGGCCATCCTGGCCGGCGCCGCGTGCGGTGCGATCAACGGTTCCCTGGTCTCCTACGTCGGATTCCCGCCGCTGATCGCGACCCTCGCCACGTACTACGCGTTCCGGTCGATCGCGCTGGTGATCAGCAACCAGAAGCCGGTGAACTCGATCGAGATCCAGAACTTCTACTCGGCAGCCCAAGCCATCGAGCTTCCGCTGATCGGCGGCAGCCTGCCGCTGGTACCGCTTGGCATCTTCACCTTCCTGATCCCCTGTGTCATCGTGGTGTGGCTGCTTTTGAACAAGACCGGATTCGGGCAGCGGGTCTACGCGCTGGGCACGAACAACGTCGCGGCGATCTGGTCGGGGATCAACGTGAAGACGAATCGGATGGCGGTCTACGTGCTCTCCGGGGTGATCTCGGGGCTGGTCGCAGTGGTGACGGTTGCCCAGTTCGCCTCGGCGAGACCGGACGCCGGCACCAGCGGAAACGGCATGGCGCTTCCCTCTATCACGATCGCCGTGCTCGGCGGGGTTGCCATCATGGGTGGGATCGGTCGGGTCTCTGGGATCGTGCTGGCGACGTTGCTGATCGTCTGGGTCAATGCGGGCATCCTGCTGGCCTTCCCCGGCAACGACGGCACCCAGTTCCAACTGCTCGCCCTTGGTCTCGTGCTGATCCTGGCATCGCTGCTCAATGGGCTCACCAAACGCAAATACGGAGGTATCTGATGACGGCCGAGTGGAATCCCGAGCTGATCAGCGACGAGCTGGTGGCCTTGACGCGGTCGCTGGGTGAGCCGGCGAAGGACCTGGTGATTCTCGCCGAGGGCAATACCTCGCAACGTCTGGCCGACGGCCGGATCGCGGTCAAGACCTCCGGATCCAATATGGCTTCGGCGACCCGCGCCGACTTCGCCGCGGTCGCGGTCGAGCCGTTGGCCGCGCTGATGGATTCGCCCAGCGCGACCCAGACCGATATCACCCGGGCATTGGATGCCGGCGAGCACGACGGCATCCATCGTCGCGCCTCGATCGAGACCCTGGTGCACGTGGCCGTGCAGGCGGTGCAGCCGGCCGGATTCGTCGCCCACACGCATCCGACGGCCGTGGTGTCGCTGTTGGCCAGTGTGCACGCGGCGACGGCGTTCGAGGAGTCGGTGTACTCCGAGGAGGCGGTGATGCTCGGAAAGCCCCTGTTTGTGCCATATGCTCAGCCCGGCATTGACCTGGGGCGGTTGTTCTTCTCTCGGCTGCGCGAGTACTTCGCCGACAACGGTGTGCTGCCCTCGCTGGTGCTGCTGGGCAATCACGGTATCGTCGCGATCTCTTCCAGCGCTCAGGCGGCCGAGGCGATCTCGCTGATGGCGGTCAAGGGTGCCAGGGTGCGCGTGGATGCCTACGCGATCGGCGGTGTCGTCGGTCTGAAAGCTGATCTGGTGGCCCGCTACTTCGACCGCGACGACTTCGCGGAGCGCCGCAAACACCTGGCCGGCACGATCTAGCCATCCCCTCTCTCGCCCCCTCCACCTACCCACCACCCACCCCCACCCACCCACCTCTCTTTCCGCGAGTCCGGGCTTTATGTGGGTGTTCGGGCGGCGCACCCACAATAAGCCGGGACTCGCGGGCTGGGGGCTGGGGGTCAG
>JBDTDV010000037.1:0-9796 GCA_039922875.1 Microbacteriaceae bacterium | reverse complement strand
ACGCCGAGGTAGAGCAGCATCCAGTAATAGCGCGCCCAGGTCCCCGCGGCAAACATCTGGCTTGTGCTGAGCTGGTGGGGTAAAGCAACCAGCACCGCAACATAAGCGAGGAAGTGCACCAGGTGCCAGGCCTCATAGGCAAACTTGCGGCGGACGATCACAAGCGAGGTGATCACGACCGCGGTCAACAGCGCATAACCGAGGTAAGCGATCTTCATGTCCGGCAGGGTTTGGAACATGGTGACGATTTCGGTGACCACGTTCGTGCGCGCGGTGGCCGCGTAGCCGATCCACAGCAGCACCACGTGCGCGGTGATGAGGTAGAACACCGGCTTGCTCATCCGCTGATGCGTCGCCAAGGCGCGGTCGTGGCCGAACGCGCGATCGATGACGGGAACACGGGCAGCCAATAGAAGCTGGATGAGCAGAAGATCCGTGCCGACGAGACCGGAGATGATGCCCAGTCCGGTAAGCGCCCCTGCCGCTGTCCGGAAGTCGGCGAGGCCGGTGTCGGCCAAAAAGAGTGCGAGCACGAGCGCGACCGAGATCCATACGAACGCGGTGAGAGAATCAGCCAGCCGCATCCTCGGCAGGTAGCGCTCGCGCCGCAGATACCGGTTCCGTTGTGGGTAGCGCTGTGGGTGGCGCTGTGGGTAGCGCTGTGGGTGGTGCTGCGGAGCCTGCTGCGCAGGGTGCTGCGGAGTATGGCGCTGCGGTGTGCTTCGCGTATCTCCGATTCTGCTCATGTGCTCCACGCTAAGCCGGACTTCTTAGCGGCTTCTTGGAAGCTGGGAACCGGCGTGGCGGCCGCGATTGTGAGCCCGATCGCCTCGTTGGGAAGGCTGGGCAGGATGCGGCCTTTTGCCTAAGGCGCTCGCGTCAGGGCGCGAACTCGAGATCGATCTCGACGACGTACTCGGCGCCGTCACCGCGCAGAACCGGAAACGCAATGGCCGTGCTGCGGGCGTCACAAAGTGCCAGCAACTCCTGCCTGTCGAAGGCAAGCCGGGTGCGACCGAGCGAGTCGTCAGCCGACAGATCGTCCGTTTCGGTGCCGCTCACGCTGAGGACTAGCCCTTCGCCCGGGTCGGTCACCCGCGCCGGCGCGAGCTCGTACTCGTGCCGGGTGCCGGCCGAGACATCCTCTACCTCCGGCGCAACGATGCTGAACGTCGCGCCGCGGGACGTTTTCGCCGAAACGGTAAAGGTAACCTCGTCGTCGCCCGGCCCACTCGTTGTCTGAAGGCAGCTGAACCGGCGCAGCGAGAGGCCGATCTCGGGCAGATCCCGCTCGTCTGGGAACAGCTGCGTGATTGTGTCGAGCGAGGCCTGGATTCCGTAGTGGTCAGACATGTCCCGCCCGGGTGACCATTGCTCGATCACAACATCCGCCCGCTTCACGTGCTGCGTATACAGCGCGCCGGGAAAGCTGAACAGGTAGTCCAGCCGCTCCACGGTGTCGCCGAATCGGGCCGGGTCGTCGACGGGGCGGCCGGGGTGATCGGGGTGAAAGGAGGAGATTGCGCCGTCGTCGCTCTCACTGGTACCCGACGGATGCTGCGCACCGCGCGCATCCGTCACCGGAGCCAGGTCCACCGGGTATCCGAGCGATTGCACCAGAAAGTCGTACAGGTCGGGGTGCGCAAACGAGTCGACGTTGAAGTCGCCGAACAGGATCGCCGGGGCGAGGACGTCGCGGCTGGCCCGAACAAACGCGGCAAGATGCCGGATCTGCGCGCGCACGGCGGTACGCGCCCCGGCGACGGTGCCGGCCACGGTCGGAGCGGCGGCCTGAGTGTGGGTGAGGAAGACGTCGACCGCGCACGGGCTCCCGGTGCGCTGAATGCGAGCGTGCAGGGCTCCTTTATTGCTGAGGCAATCGTCGCCGGAGCACTGCCGGTAGACCGTTCCGGCGCCAGCGACGATCCGGTGCCGGCTGAGCAGAAGAAGGCCGCCCCCCATCAGTTCGACGTCGGTGACGATGAGGTCAATCGGGTCGTGGGGGCCGTCGATCGCATACGGATAGAGGTCCCGGAGCTCCTTCTTCACCCGGTCGCGGTCTTCCGCCGTCCACATTTCGCTCAGACCCACGACGTCGGGCAGTTGTTGCCTCAGGCGCGAGATCAGGGCGCCGAGGGCGGCGTCCCGGTCGATTCCCTTGTACAGCGGCCAGGGCAACAATCCCATGTTCTGCGCATAGAACATCAGCGGGATGTCGTGCTCGAGCTGGCGCAGCGCACCCCCAACTGTGCGGGTTCCCTTTACGACGTCGTGTATCAGCGAGCGCTTCGCGTGCACAATCGCGTACCGATCCTGCTGCCAGGAGATTCGCGCGACCTGACTGCGATGGCGGGGATGCTCGTGCTCGTCCACCGGTTCGCCGCCGTACCGGGAGCCGTGCTCGTAGTGCAGCTCGAGACGCTCTCCGAGTGGCACGTCGTAGCTGCAGGCGAGTTCGGCGCCGCTGTGCAACCCCGAGATGTGCACCGGCGCGGTGCTCACCTTCGCCCGGAATCGCTCGAAGCTGCCGAACTCGGCGGCACAGCCGATTTGCGTGATGAAGACGTTGGTGTCGCCGCCGACGCGGATCTCCTTGTCCTTCCACGGCCCGTTGTCCGTCCACGTCGTCTCCCGTGCGCAGAACAACGCCACGTAGGCGTCGCCGCTTCGTCCGAAGAACCAGCGTGCGGAATCGTGATTGCAGCGAGCGCTTTCCGGCCCGACCACCTCGTCGAACTGGTTCTTCGGGAACCAGGCATGGGTTCGTTCGCCGAAGAGCAGCTCCTGGATGGATTGCGCTTTGTACGCGGTGATCGCCGCGCCGCCCTGCTGCAGTACCCGTGGCTGCACGGCATTCCCGGTCCACCAGTTCGGGCCATCGTGCCCGGCCGGGAAGAGGCTCTCGTCGATCTTGATCACGCCGAAGAGAAAACTGCCGGTGAGGCGGGTTCCCGCAGACGGGTAGCTCGTCCAGACCATCGCGCCGTTCTCGAGTGCGGCGACGCAGGGCATCCCCTGGAAATTCAGTTGTCCGCGCCGAAAATTCTGCACGCTGGCCAGGCTCGCCCCGCCGGAACGGTGGCTGTAGAGGTTGGCTCGGCTGAGCACCGATCCCTCGGTGAGCACCGAGAACAGATCGGCCGCGTCGACTTCGTTGAAGTCAGGGAGGGATGCCGCGGAGGCCGCGCCCGCGATCCCACCTGCGACGGCTCCGACCGGACCCGCGATCGCGAAGCCCGCGAGCGCACCGCCGATGCCGCCGAGAATGCCGCTGCCGACATCCGCGGCCGTGTCGATGGCGTCGGCCACTTTTTTGATCATCGGCAAGATGTCCTTGAACGGCGGGGTCTCGAGTAGGCCGTGCTCGGTCGCGACCTGGCGCGATCCGGTGATTGTTTCTTTGGTGGCGTAGGCTGCTCGGCTCCACCAGAACTCCATGTCATCATCGGTGCCGGTGCCCACGCCATAGTCGGCGGCCTCATCGAAGTCGATCGACACCCGGCTCGTCGAGGTCAGCCGCTCCGGCCCGTGTTGCGCCAGGAGGATCAGCGTGTCTGGCGGGCGGTAGGCGGGCGAGGTGGCCAAGAAACCGGCAGCGTTGTTGGAGCCGGAGAAATGCCCGAGCAGGCCGAACAGCAGCTCACTTGAGTCGCGGATCGTCTGCTCCCAGACACAGTTCTTGTGTTCGAAGTAAACCCGGCCGGCCGACCCGGCGAAGGCGCCGGTTGGCGAGTTCACCGCGAGATCGAACACCATCAGGTCGAGGACCATGGCAGAGCGGGTGCGAATCTCTGGGTCGACGGCGAAATCCGCCAGGTTCAGTAGTGCGAGCAGGTCTTCCACGTAATAGCCCGGGGCATTCCATTCGGCAAAGCCGAGGCGGAGACGCTCATTCAGCCAGCGCAGCACCCGCCGCTTGGCGTGATTGAGATGCCCGGCACCGGTGAGGTCCCCGGCCCGTAGCGGCCCATCCGGCCCTTCCTTACGATTGGCTCGCTGGGAGACGAACTGCTCGGTCGGCCAGAATTGGCCTGCGAGGTATTCAGCCGCCGCGAACAGAATCCGGTGGTTCTCCGACCAGTAAGTCATATCCTGACCGGGCGTCATGTCTTCGTGCCCGTTCAGCGCCTTCGACGACCTGGATTTCAACTCCTCCCCGGTGAACTCGGTGCAGCGGAACGGGTCGTCGAACCAATACTTGAAATTCGTGAATGACTGGCGAACGGCAGTGGAGACGCTCTCCGGCACGTTCGGGTCGCGGGCGAGCGCGTCCGGGTCACGCCACAGCAGCGCGGCGTCCTGCAGATGCTCCGGGGTTTCGTCGAGTAGGTAGACCAGCCTGAGCACCTCGTGGGCGCCGAAGTCCGCGGTTTCAAGGAGGTACCGCATGTGCACCGTGGGCACCTGCAGGGTCGCCCAGTACTCCTCGGGGGACAGCTCGCTGCGTTCCCAGCCGAACAACTCGTCCTGGCGCTCCGGCTGGGCGCGTACGAGCAACGCCCTGGCCAGGGCGCTCTCCCGGTTGTCGCTCAGGAGCCAGGCCCGTTGCTGGGCGTTACGCTGGTCGTCGGGCATTCGCTCGAGGGTGTCCGTGACGGCTTCGAGGCCGGGATCGAGCTTCTGAAATCCGAGCTCTGCGACAGCGTCGCAGAGGGTGACTTCCGTCTTGTTCTGCTTCCAATTCGAGTACCGGGCCGAACTGAGAAAGGCGCGCTTCGTCAGGCATTCAAGGTAGCGCAGCCGGCGGGTATCAAATGCGATCTGCGGACCGCTGTCTCCATTCGATGGGCCGTCGAAGGGTTGCATGGGTATGCCGTGCCCGGCTTCAGGAATCGGCGTCGGGTTGTTCGACCCATTTGCCCGCCGTTAGATTCCAGCGGGGCAGTTTATCGTCGCGTCGCGCTCGCACCAGATCGGAGCCAAGCCGGAATTCCCACGGATCGCCGACGGCTGTTTCAAGATCGTCCTCGGCCCCCTGAGCTCGCAGTTCCGCGACCAGCGAAGCCCATAGCGGGCTTCCCGCGTCGAGGAGTTCGGTAGTGGTGGGTGTTTTGCCGCTGTTCAGGAACCTTTCGAAGGCGCTCTCATACCCGGGCCGGATCGGCAGCACCACCCGCGCCGCGCCGGACGCGAGGAAGGCAGCGAACTGCGGGTCGGGCTCGGTGCCCAGCAGCTTGCTCACCCACGATGTGCGCGAACCCCAGAAGTACCCAAAGAACGCGCACTCGAGGTGCTCCCACTCCACGGCCTGTTCGAAAAAGCGGATGTACGCCGAGAGCGCCTGGCTGGCCGCAGCATCCGGGTACGGGAAGCCGAACGCATCGATCCTGGTGGCGTTGAAGGTGCTGAAATTCTGGTTGGTCAGCACCGCGAGGGTGGTGCGTTTGAGTTCCTCCCGGATGATCGAACGCTTGCGATCGGCGGTAACGGCTTGCAACTGGAGCCGCGCGGTGGCATCCCGATTGGCAACCCGTTCCTCGTAGTCGGTGAAACGCTGCTGGTTGCCGGCCATGATCAGCCCGTGCGTTTTGGTCTGCCACGCCGAGATCGCCTCGGCGGTTGGCTCGCAGATAATTTCGATGGCCACGGCCAGGGTGGAAATACCGGGGCTCGTTCCGTCCCCGTCGCAGATGAGACCGACGGGCAGGCTTTCGACTTCACCGTCTAGCTTGCCGGTGAACACCTTTCCGCTCCAATCGCCACCGATCGCGATTCGTTTGGAGCCGACCACGACACTCAGCGTGAACGCCGTCCAGCCGCTGGCAAGGGCGACGACCCGATACTGGGTCGCTTTGAATCCTTTCGGCACCCGGGTGCTACGGCTTTCGCCGAGCTCGAGAGTGTTGGCGTTGAGTTCCGTTCCGAACGGGTCGGCGGCCTTTCCGCCAAAGTTCTCCGTGACGATGACCTGGGCCTGCGGTGGCGCCTCGACACCTGTGGCTTGGTGACCGGTGGCGTAGTAGGACCAGTTCTCCAGGCTCAGCTTGTCGACCGGCACAGTGAATTTGGCTGGTTTCGCAGGGAGTGCGGCGGAGCTGCGAGGCCGAGCCAGCGCCTCACGGAACAGTGCGGCGGGTTCGGGCACGATGAGGTCGTAGAGCAGCCGTGAGCCGTAGTTGAAGACTTGCGCTTGGTAGATTCGGTCGAGCCACTGGTAGACGCCGAAGTGAGGTCCGGCTCCGGCGCTGTTGTCGAAGTCGTGCTGCAATGCTTCTTCGTTCCGGCGCAGGTGTCGCAGCACCGAGTTGTTCCGGCTGCGGTTTATCGAACTCGACGACACGGCATCCGTCACCGACTTGGAGAACGTCTCCGGGCCGTCGCTGGTGAGCGGGCCACGGCCGGTTCCGATCGCCTGGGCGGTGGTCTTGCCGGAATTCTGTTCCGCGGTGCTTTGGGCGAGGGACTGCAGATCGGTCTGTTCCGTCTCGGTCGTGTCGGTGGATTCCGATTCGTCGAGCTGCCGCACGGTGTGGGTGAGCTTTTCGCCCGGTAGCACATTTTCCAGGCTGGCCACCTCGGCGTGTTCGTAACGCAGGATATGGGTTCGTACCACGCAGAGATCGGCCACGCCCAGCGGTGCCACCGCGGTGGACGTTCCGGGAGGGGCGGATGCGACCGGTTCGGTCGCCGTCGGATCGTCTATCGGGTCTACTGCCCATTTGCCGATCACGTCGTTGATGATCTGGCGCTTGTCATTGTTCACTTGGCTGACGTAGCCGCCGAGCTTGATCGACAAGGTGCGCAGCGTCTGCCCGGCCTGTTCATGGTCGGTGCCCAATTTCGCCTGGATGTCACGCACCGACGAAGTCGCCGGATCGAGTCCGATATCGCGCATCACCCCGACCGCCGGTTCGGACAGCAGCCGCATGGCGGTGTCCGAGAGGATCACGTTTGAGCGCAGCGCCGCGCGACGCAGCGGGGAACTGCTGGCGACGGCGTCGTCCGCGGCGAGCTTTCGTCCGTTCTGCCCGGCCGAATTCCGGTCCCTGCCCGCGCGGGTGCGGTATAGGTCGGCCAGGGGTCGCTTTTCGTCGAGTTCGCTGAGTACGAGTTCGTCTTCATCGTGGCTGGATACCTCGAGGAGGGCCTGGCCGAGGCTGGCGTGCCGATCGCGTACCGCCGTGAATTCGTGCAGCAGGGCGTCCGCAGCCGCATCCGGGGCCAGGGGTGTTTCAGCATTGCCCTGATCCTGCCCCGCGGCTGCCTGGACCCGCGGGCCGAGCAGAAAGTCCGGGAGAGCAAACGGTGCCCTGAGCACGGTGTCGATGCGGCCCGGTGTCGTTTCGCCGGACAAGATCGTCTCGGCAACGGTCTGCGCGCGCACAATTTTGATGGCAGCCACCGCGTCCGGTCCGTCGGTTTCGAGGAGGTACGCCGCGAGCACGGAGTCTTTTAGCAGCCTCGCATCCTGAGCCCAGTCGGCCGGCTGCAGGTCGCCTGTCGTGCGGCGCACCGCAGCGCCGATGTCGCCGGGATCGTGGCGCTGGCCGTCAGTGAGGAGGTCGAACAGTGCGATGAACTCTGGGCCGCGTTGTACCCGGTCAGAGACGGTGACGATGTCTTCGGCCGCGGCGAAGTCGCGCGCAACGGCGATGGTTTCTCCGGCGCTATTTGGCTCCTGCGCGGCTTCGCGCAGTTTTGTCTGGAAGTCGCTTGAGCTTGCCAGCGAGACTGGGGTCGCCGACTCGATCGATGGCTTCCGGATGGCGACGAAGTTGAGAACTCTAGTCATGGAGTGCTCCGGTGGAACGTGGCCTTGCAGAAACGCCTCCGCCGTGGGCTTGCGCGTCGTCGGGAGGCAATGGCGACCTCGCATCAGTATGACAGGCGAATTTCAGCACGGATAGTACCCTGGTTGACAAGATCTCCGAAGGCGCAATTCACCTCAAGGCCGCCGATGCCACTGCGACCAGCGCACCCATTGACGTACCGACCAGGTCGACGGGTTCCGGGCCGAGCGTCGCGACGACCCCGCAAGCTGATCGAGCACCGTACCGGTTTCATGCTTCGCGCTGGCGGCATGCTACCAACGTTTTAAACGTACTCCTCGGGGCGGGTCCGGTACTCTTCTCCGTCCACTCCAGCAGCCTAGGAAGCAGACCAACCCTCAGGGCGAGGTGCGCAACAGATGGGACCGTTAGCGCTGATGGTAGATACAGTTGGCTCAACACTTGCGATTAAGACGAGACGGGATGGGAACATTGTCAAGTTTCAGAGTCCGAAATGCGAACATTTGGTATGAGGTTGAAGGCAAGGGTGCACCGATTCTTCAAATCGGCGGGGCGGGATTTGCCCATGAAAACTTCAGTGGTGTAAAGGAACAATTTATCGAATCCAACACTGTGATCGACTTCGATCATCGTGGCTATGGAAATAGCGACAAGCCAGATCAACTGTATACAATCGAGGGTTGGGCTGACGATTGTGCGGACCTAATTCGAGAATTGGGCTGTGGACCGGTAAATGTCCATGGAACATCCATGGGCGGGATGATGGCAATTTCACTGGCTGAGCGTTACCCGGAGCTAATAGATAACCTGATCATCGGCTCCTCCGCAGCGAAGGCTGATTACACGTTCCGAGCAAACCTTGAAATTTGGAAGGCGCTCGCGGAGGCGGCGGGAATGAACAGTCACGTCGTCGCGCAAGAAATCGCAACAAAGGCGCTTACTAGGAACTTCCTCGACACCAGCGTGGGTGCTTCTGTGGTAGAAGCTATCCCCGACACATTGGAGCGAAATTGCTCCCTCTCAATATTTAAGTCGTCATGCGACGCGATGATCAATATGGACCTTGTCGCAGGACTTGAAAAGATTACTGCGCGCACATTAGTGATGGCGGGAGCTGAAGACGTCCTAACTCCTATTGATCAGGGTCCTAGCGGCGCAGGAAGTCGAATGATTACGGAACTCATACCGAATGCGCAGATGTACGTATTTGAGCACACGGGGCACGGAAACCTGTTGGAGGCACCGGAGGAGTCAGTCGCCGTGATCCGCAAATTCCTTGGAGCAACAGATTAGACGACGCCGACGCGGAATCAGCCAGCAACAACCGGGATCATCGCGGCATATCGGGGTATTCACGCTGCCCAAGTCCAAAATTCCTTGAGACCAGCCCAGAGTTGCGTGAGAACTGACACTCTTCTGGGTGCCGACCTAGAGCGAGTGACGGGAATCGAACCCGCACCACCAGCTTGGGAAGCTGGAGTTCTACCATTGAACTACACTCGCGCGGCGCTATCCTATCAAGCTGCTCGGATAGTCTCTTGACATGCTGTTAGCGGACCGGGATATCAAGGCTGAACTCGACGCGGGGCGGATTGCGCTGGATCCGTTCGATCCGCAGATGATCCAGCCGTCCAGCATCGACGTGCGGCTCGACCGCTACTTCCGGCTGTTCGACAATCACAAATACGCCTTCATCGACCCGGCCGAGGACCAGCCGGAGTTGACCCACCTCGTCGACGCGCAAGACGGGCAGCCGTTCATTCTGCACCCTGGCGAGTTCGCGCTGGCCTCGACCTATGAACAGATCACGCTTCCGGATGACATCGCCGCGCGGCTGGAGGGCAAGAGCTCCCTCGGCCGGCTCGGGCTGCTTACCCACTCCACGGCGGGCTTCATTGACCCCGGCTTCACCGGCCACGTGACCCTGGAACTGAGTAACGTCGCCACGCTGCCGATCAAGTTGTGGCCCGGGATGAAGATCGGCCAGTTCTGCTTCTTTCAGCTCAGCTCTCCAGCGGAGAAGCCGTACGGATCCGGCGCGTACAGCTCGCGCTATCAGGGTCAGC
>JBDTDV010000036.1:0-11796 GCA_039922875.1 Microbacteriaceae bacterium | reverse complement strand
GTCAGATGGATGGAGCCCTGTTCATAGCGCAGGAGCTCGGCCTGTACTGTCTTTTGCAGCTCATGAACGTGATGCGACACCGTTGGCTGCCCGAGGTGCAGCTGGCGCGCCGCGGCCGAGTAGCCGTTGCGATCGACAACCGTGACGAAGACCAACAGGCGGAACAACTCCAAGTTCACGCCAAGATCTCCTTCCCGGCAGGATTCCATCGATCATCATCTGGCCACTCGGCCGCAATTCGACAGCACGTGGCGGTCAGTTTAGATGAGTACTGCTGTCTGATAGTTCTCATCCGAGTTGATCCCGAGGTCAAGCAGCTCCCAACTCTTCATCCAGGTCTGGGTCGTGTCGTACATTTCGCGGGTGTAAGGCTGGAACACGATCCGCTCGCCTGGTCCGAAGCGCCGGACGTCTGCAACGGCGGCCAGGTCCTCTGGCATCTCGCGCAGCCAATACTTCTTGTAGCGCTCTTGTTCCAGATCGATGTCGCGTTGTGCCTTCTCGAGGGCCCGGAAATAGCGCTCGGTGTCCTCATGGTCGGCCGTTTCGGAGATGTAGAACCCCATCATGAAGGTCGTATCGATCAGCTTGCGAAAACCGAGCTGCTCGAGCAGGTAGTACTGGGGTCCGAAGACATTCGCCGCGGCGACCTCTCCGCGTATCATCAGCCGCACCCGGTCGTACGGGAGGCCAGCGAAAGTGGTCTGAACGTCTTCACGCTCCAGAACCGAAGCCAAACCCTGAATCGCCGAGTAGTGGCTGCCCGAGTGGAAGCCGACTGCCACCGGAACACCGGCGAGGTCCTCCGGGCGCTTGAGCCCTGAATCCGGGGCCACGAAAATCCCGGCCGGCGACACGGAGTACGCGGAGCCCCACATCTTGCCGCTTGCTTTGGTGGCCGCCTCGTTCACCGCCCAGTGGCATGCGCCCGACACGTCACACGCTCGCCCTTGCTCCATATCCTCGAGCGCGCCGCTCTTCAGCTCGTGGACCGCGGTATCGGTCGATTGCACTGCCGAGGTGGTGCGAGAGTCTCCGGCGAACCGCTCCGTGGCGAACTCGTACTCGAGGCCCTCCTCGGCGAAATACCCGCGCTCCTCGGCAACCCATTCCTGCAGCCTGCCGTGCGGTTGGATAACGAACTTTCCCATTGCCATGCTCCTTTGCGTCGCTATTTACCCCAACGCTAGGTGCAGGAGATTGAACGGACAACCGGCCACCGTCGATGGGGATATCACACTTATTGATAGGCGGTTCGCGGTTTCGGCCGAACGCTCCAGGTGGCCGCCGCCCCTCCACTGGCTGCGCGCCCATGCCACGGAGTTCCGCGCGGATGGCAGCCATGTCGGTGCGTGCGGAGCTTCATCCGGGGGACATCTGGCCACATTCCTCGGATTGACCGCAGGGGTGCCACAGTTGAAGGCGACACAGGCGGGAATCTCGACCAGAGCAACTCCATCGGCTCCGTCGTCGCCTGGTTCCCGACCGTCGATCTGATGGAGTTGGCTGACCATCCCTCGGACCCGAGCGCGCCTCTGCCGCCGTTCATGATCGGCCGGCCACCGGAACATCCTGCCCCGGTCGCACGTCTGCTCGGAGTGAGCGATATCCACGACGCACCGGAGGCGGCCCGAGCCGGCCCGAGCCGCAAGCCCGATCACCTATGCGACTTCGACATCGCCGCCGTTCCTGATCATGCACGGTACAGCCAGAGTCGGCTGCTACACACGCCACCGAATGGCGCACGTTGATCCAACCAGGATGGTCCGTGGTTGTTGACGAACACGTACCGGCTGGTCAGTTTGGCGCCGACTTTTAGCGGCTCGTTCCGGGTCCTGGATCCACACCGAGGAGCACAGCCCTGCCCAGGTATCGTTTGCCACTGCGATCGCCTCGGCCTCGTCCTCGAACGCAATGGTGGGAACGGTCGGACCGAATTGCTCTTCGGTGACCACCCGAAGCGACGGGTCAGGGTCCAGAACCAGGCCGGACCGAAGGAAGTGCCCCTCGCGTAGCTCTTCGTCCGCCGGCAGGGTGCCGAATTCACACACCTCTGCACCGGCTTCGCGTGTGCCCAGTGGTCCGGATGGTGCCCTGGAACATCCGATTCGGCGCGTCATCATCGAGCAACGCATCGTCCAGGATGACGACCGGATCGTTGCCGCCGAGTTCCAGCATCCTGCCCTTGGCCACGATCGAACCCGATATCGAGGTCGGCGCCGAGCTGAAGGTGGTCTGGGGCAAAAATTCGTGAGGCCAGAACACCACGGGGTTAGAACACCACGGGGTTAGAACACGACCGTGGTGTTCCCGTCCCGGATAACCCGGTCCTCGCAATGCCAGGCGACCGCGCGAGAGAGCACCTGGCGCTCCACGTCTGCTCCGCGCCTGGCGAAATCTTCAGCGGAGTCCGCGTGCGAAACGCGCGCGACATCCTGCTCGATAATCGGGCCCTGGTCCAGGTCTTCGGTCACATAGTGCGCGGTCGCCCCGATCAACTTCACTCCGCGCTCCTTCGCCTTCCGGTACGGGCCGGCACCGACAAATGCGGGGAGGAAGGAGTGGTGGATGTTGATCACGGGAGCACCGACCTCCCGCAGGAACTCGCCCGAGATGATCTGCATATATCGCGCCAGCACGACGAGGTCGACGTTGCCCTGTAAGAGGGACAGGTGCCGCCGCTCCGCCGCGATCTTGTTGTCCGGGTCTACCGGAACGTGAATGTAGGGGATTCCGAACTGTCGAACATCCTCGGCCAGGTCGGGATGATTGGAGATGACCATGCTCACCGTCATGGCCAACTCGCCCCTGCGCTGCCGCCACAGTAGATCGAGCAAGCAATGGTCTGACTTCGAGGCAAAGATCGCCACTCGCTTCTTACGTGCCGATTCGTGGAGAACCCAGGTGACGCCGAGTTCCTGCTTCAGCTTCTTTTCCAGCGCCGCCTCGAGCTCGGGACGCACCGCAGGCAGGTCGTCGACGTGGAAGACCGTGCGCTGGAAGAACCGACCACCGTACGGGTCGCTGGAGTATTGATCGAGCGAGACGATGTTCGCGCCGTGCTCGCTAAGGAGTGTCGAGACCGCCGAGACGATTCCAGGACGGTCCTCGCCCTGGATGATAAGCCGCCCGCGATTCACCAGACGATCATCGGGCGCGTTGCCCCCATAGGATGCCTGATTCTGAGTGCTGAGGCTCACAAGCCTTCTCCTTTGCTAACGTCGCTCCCCAACCGTAGTCGCACCGCCGTGTCGAGTTCCAGGAGGCTCATCAAGAATCTTCCGTCGCCGACCCCGGCGATCGCGGTGCGGTCGGGCAGGGCGGTCGCCGCCCCGATTGCAGCCGAGAGGCCGAGTCCGATGGATGCGAACGCCAGCGGCAGGCAATAGCCGTGCTGGTCGGGCACCCGGAAGAGCATCGCCGGGTAGCCGTTAAAGTTTCCGCCGCCAGGCACCACTATTCGGTCCATCGACAATACCGCGCCGAGGCCGATGGTCAGCGCTCGCGGGGCAGGTGCGCCTATGAAAGGACGCAACCGACCTAAGCGATTCGTGCCGCTAATACAGAAGGTCGGCCGCGCCGCCGTACAACGAGGAAATCGCGAAGGCGACGACCTCGTACCGATAGTTCAAGATGCGCATCAAGGTTACGGCTGCCTCGTTGGCGCGGGCAATAGCGAAAGCGTGTCTCCTCAGCCTAACCAAGGGGAGGGCAACCAGAATGGCAATGACTAGTCAGCACATCCTGACGAACAGAAAATCAACGAAAGAAGGACCCTTCTCCATGGCTGATGAAGCGTCAACCCGCGGTGCCGTCCTTTCCCTGATCGATGACTTCTCGATCGAGATGACCGGTAAGGACGTTCCGGCCCTGGAAGAAGCCGCTCCTTTTATCCGTCCGGGAACGCGGATTTCCGTGACCTTTCTGGGCAATGAAGATCTCGCGATGCGGGTGACGGCGGCCAAGGCCGTCAAGCGACTCGGTTTCGTCCCGGTCCCACACGTTTCCGCCCGCAGGCTGAACTCCGAAGCGGAACTCAAGGAATTTCTGGGCGCGCTGAAAGCCGAAGCCGCGCCGGAGAACGTCTTCGCGGTCGGTGGTGACCCCGCGGAACCCCTCGGCCCGTATGAGGATTCGCTCGCGCTGATCCGCTCCGGCCTCCTGACCGAGTACGGATTCAGACACGTGAGCGTCAGCGGCTATCCGGAGGGGCACCCGGACATCAGCAACGAGAAACTCTGGCGGGCGCTGGCCGAGAAATCAGCCGCACTGCGCGAGCAGGGACTTGACTCAGCGATCATGACCCAATTCGGATTCGATGTCGATCCGATCCTCTACTGGCTTTCCGAGGTCCGCCGGCGAGGCATCGACGCCCCGGTGCGGATCGGAGTTCCCGGGCCGGCCGGGGTCAAGCGTCTCTTGGGGTACGCCCGACGCTTCGGAGTCGCGTCTTCAGCGGGGATCGTGCACAAATACGGTTTCTCGCTCACCAACCTCCTGGGCACAGCCGACCCAGACAAGTTCATCACCGAGTTTGCGCAACGGCTGAATCCAGCTGAACACGGCACCGTGCTGCTGCACTTCTATACCTTCGGCGGGATCAAGGCGACCGCGCAGTGGGTGCAGAACCTCCGCGACGGACTACACGAGTGAACTGGTGCTGTCGCTGGCCTGCGGGTTCTCTTCCTTCATCGTCTTCACTTCACTTTTAAAGATCCGCATCGACTGGCCAATGCTCTTGGCCAGGCCCGGAAGCTTGGGGGCGCCGAAGAGGAGCAATATAACGGCGAGGATGATCAGCATGTGCCATCCAGTGAGATTGCTTAGCATCAGTTTCGCGTCCCTGTCGTTATGAGCTACTGGCTGCCGACGCTAGCATACAAAGCATCATGGTTGGAAACACCGACGGCACGACAGACCCCAAAGTCAAGGCCGGATTGCTCCAGGTCCGCGACGGGACGGCATACTTCCTCCGCACACTCGGTCAGCTGGCCGACGACGAGTTCCAGAGCCCGTCGCTGCTGCCAGGCTGGAGCCGCAGCCACCTCATCGCGCACGTCGGCTACAACGCGCGCGCCATCATTCGGCTTGCCGGCTGGGCCCAAACCGGGCTCGAGCAGCCGATGTATCCCTCGACCCAGGCGCGCCGAAGCGAGATCGAGCAGGGCGCCACGCTGAGCCCAACCGAATTGCGCCAACTCGCTATGGATACCGCCGCCCAGCTCGATCAGCGCTGGCGCGGCCTCACCGATGTGGCCTGGCACGCCGAAATCCGTACCTCTCAGGGGCGCGTGGTGCCGGCATCCGCCACGCTCTGGATGCGCACCCGCGAGGTCTGGCTCCACGCCGTCGACTTGGACAATGGCGGCAGCTTCACGCACTTCCCCGGTGAACTCATCGACCACCTGCTGGCCGATGTGTTGAGCAACTGGCGCCGGCGCCGCGACAGCGAAGACATCCCGAACTTCGTCCTCGCCCCGACGGACCGAGATCGGATCCGCTCGGTCGGCGATCCGGAGTCCAACGACGCGGTCGTACTGCATGGCACGGCTGTCGCCCTGGCCAGGTGGGCAACCGGGCGGGGGCACTCCGATGTGGTCACGACAGACGGATCGGCGGCGCCGGCGGCACCGCAATGGCTCTAGGTCAGACCTGCGGCACAGGTACCGGCGGGTCAGAACTGGAGACCCATTTCCGGTGTAGCCGGCAGCGCCAGGGTCGCACTGCCGGTGAACCGCACGCCGAGGCCGAAAGTAGCCGCATGTCCGATGAACGTAAATGCGCTTGATCGCCATGCAGATCTGGCCGGTCGTGTCGAAGACACCCTGGAACATCCGAGTCAAGGAATCGTCGTCCAATACGGCATCTTCAAGGAGGATAGCCGGATCGTTTCCGCCGAGTACCAACGCCACCTTGGTCAAGGTCGGTAACGCCATCCCGATGATCCGCCGACCGCACACCGGCTGGCAATTGCTCGGCCACGCGCTGAACGACCCGGGTCATCGCCAAGCGAGTGGTGGCCGGTGGTTCGCTGTCCGCGCGGTGTTCGAGCGCGCCGCCGGATAGACCCGTTGCGTGGGCCGGGCGGTCATGTTACGTTCGTATTCAGCACACGCGTTCGCTTTGCGTACACTTTCCACGAGCGATTACCAGCGCTTGCGACCCCGTCTTGACCCCGGATTCAGGAACCCATCATGATCTCGAAGATTATCGGCAGCGTTGCCGAGGCCATCGCCGACGTCCGGGACGGCTCGACGGTGATGATCGGCGGCTTCGGCTCGGCCGGGCAGCCGGTAGAGCTGATCGACGCCCTGCTGGAGCAGGGCGCGAAGGATCTCACGGTGGTGAACAACAACGCCGGTAACGGGACGACCGGGCTGGCGGCACTCTTGCAGGCTAGACGCGTCCGCAAGATCATCTGTTCCTTCCCGCGCCAAGTCGACTCCCAGGTGTTCGATGGCTTGTACCGCGCGGGCGAGCTTGAGCTTGAGCTGGTGCCACAGGGCACTCTCGCCGAACGGATCAGGGCGGGCGGGGCGGGCATCGCCGGATTCTTCACACCGACGGGCTACGGAACGATGCTGGCGGATGGCAAAGAAACCCGCCGAATCGATGGCCGGGACTACGTGTTGGAAAGCGCCTTGTCTGCCGACTTCGCGCTGATCAAGGCCCACCGCGGTGACCGGCTGGGTAACCTGGTGTACCGCAAGACGGCGCGCAACTTCGGTCCGCTGATGGTCGGCGCGGCATCCGTGGCCATCGCGCAGGTCGCGTCGATCGTCGAGGTCGGTGAGTTGGACCCGGAATCGGTGGTGACCCCGGGAATCTATGTGCAACGCGTGGTCGAAGTCTCCAGCCACACGCCGCCGTCGACCCAGGGCCAATGAGAGGCAATGAGATGAGAGGACCACTCAGCCGCGCAGACATGGCGCGTCGCGCCGCACAGGATATTCCCGAGGGGGCATACGTCAACCTGGGGATCGGACTGCCGACCATGATCTCCGACTACCTTCCCCCTGATCGCGAGATCATCTTGCACACCGAGAACGGGATGCTGGGCATGGGCCCGGTTGCCGTCGGCGATCAAATCGACCCGGATTTGATCAATGCCGGCAAGATCCCGGTTACCGAACTGCCTGGCGCCGCATACTTCCATCACGCCGACTCGTTCGCGATGATGCGCGGCGGGCACCTGGACATCTGTGTGCTGGGTGCCTTCCAAGTCTCCATCACCGGCGATCTGGCGAATTGGCACACCGGTGGCGAGGGCGCCATTCCTGCGGTCGGCGGCGCCATGGACCTCGCGATCGGAGCCAAAGAGGTCTTTGTGATTATGGAGCTGTTCACCCGGGACGGCTCCTGCAAGCTCGTCCCGGAGTGCACCTTCCCGCTCACCGGCATCGGTTGCGTCGGAACGGTCTACACCGACTACGCGGTCTTCACGATCGCCTCGGATGGCGTGACGGTGGTCGAAGCGTTCGGCGGTCTCGGTGTCCAGGATCTGGAGAAGTCCACCGGACTGTCGCTACGCGGGTAGCGGCCTCATTCCCCCGGCCGGGTTCCCCAGGCCTTGGACAGTCCGGCGGCGGCACGAGTCTGCGGTACGTGCCACGGGTTGTCATCGCGCAACGGCAGCGGCAGTAATTCGTTGGGCACATTCTGGTACGCAACGGGACGCAGGAATCGGTTGATCGCCGCGGAGCCTACCGAAGTTCCGGTGTCATTACTGGTCGCCGGCCACGGTCCGCCGTGCTGCATCGCCGAGGTCACCGCCACACCGGTCGGCCAGCCACCGAACAGCACCCGCCCGGCATGGCGGGTGATCCAGTCCACCAGCGCGCGCAGTGCGCCGCTGGACTCGCCGTCGCCGGCGTGGATCGTACCGGTCAGGTTCCCGTCGAACAGCTCATCCGCCAGCCCGCTAAGCTCCTCCTCGGTCTCGTACTCGACCAACACCGACAACGGCCCGAACGCTTCCCCCCGCAACCGCTCCCGCTCGGCACGCAACACCGCGGTGGGCACGCTGACGATCGTGGGCGTCGCCCAGCCCTGACCATCCTCATCGATCCGCAGCCCGCCTTCCGCGATGACCTGTACACCGGGGGTGCCCAGAATCGTGTCCCGACGATCGCGGTACCCGGCGGCGATACCCGGGTTCAGTAGTCGCTGCTCCGGGGTCGAGGCGGCGCTGGTTGCCAGCTGCTGCCTCAATCCGTGATCTTTCGGCAGGAACAGAAAGCCCGGTTTCGTGCACAACTGCCCGGCCGACCCGGACACACTCGTCATGAAGCCAGCCACCAGCTCATCGCTGTTCTCGGCAACCGCCGCACGGGTCACGAACACCGGGTTGACGCTGCCCAACTCGCCGTAGAACGGAATCGGAGTGGGCCTGGCCGCGGCAATATCCGCCAGCATCCGACCCGCCCGAATCGAACCGGTGAAACTTCCGGCCGCAATCCGCGGGTCTTTGAGCATGGTCACGCCCTCCTCCTGCCCGAAGATCACCTGCAGCGTGCCGGCCGGAGCGCCGGCGCCCTCGAGTGCCTCGGCGACGACCTTCGCGGTCTGCGCCGATAGCTGCGGATGCCCGGAATGCGCCTTCACGATCACCGGACAGCCGGCCGCTAACGCAGCCGCGGTATCCCCGCCAGCCACCGAGAATGCGAACGGGAAATTGCTGGCCGCGAAGTTCAATACCGGGCCGACCGGAATCCGATACCGGCGCAAGTCCGGCCGCACCCCGAGTGCGAAATCGCCATCCGCCTCATCGATGCGCACATCGAGATAGCCGCCGTCCAGGACCACGTCGGCGAACATTCGCAACTGCACCACGGTGCGGTTGAGCTCACCGGATAGGCGGGCCTTGGAAAGACCGGTCTCCGCCATCGCGGTCGCGACCAGCTCCTCCTGGGCAGCCGCCAGCGCATCGGCCGCAGCCACCAGCGCGGCTGCACGATCCGTTGGAGCGGTCGCGGCCCAGGACGGCGCCGCATCCGCAGCCGCCTGCGCAATCCGGTCGAGGTCAGCCGGCGAGGTTACCGAGGTGGAATCGATCTTGGTCATGGTGTGCTCCTACTGTATGGATGGGATGGGTCGGTGGCCCTGATGCTGGTGTCCGAGTCGGGACGATCTCGCCTCGGCGGGTCTTTCGTCGCAGCCTGCTCGGCTACCGCGGCCGGGCATTAGAACTGAAATCCGGTCGGGAACGGATCGGACGCATCCAGCAGATATTGGCCGATCCCGGTCACCCAGGCCCTGCCGGTGATGGTCGGCAATACCGCAGGGATGCCGGCGACCGACGCCTCCCCGACCAGGCGCCCGGTGAAGCGGGAGCCGATAAAAGACTCGTTGACGAAGTCTTGGTTCAGTCCGAGTTCACCGCGTTCCCAGAGTTCCGCCATCCGCGCCGAGGTCCCGGTCCCACACGGCGACCGATCGAACCAGCCTGGGTAAATGGCCATCGCGTGCCGAGAGTACTGCGCGGTCGACCCCGGTGCGATGAACTCGACGTGATGGCAATGGTCGATGCCGTCGATTTCCGGGTGGTGTGGCGGGTCCCTCTCGTTGACTGCCGCCATGATCGCCAGGCCGGCTGCCGCGATCTCCCGCTGCCGCGACCGATCGAACGGGAGGCCGATGGTATCCAGGTCGACCATGGCATAGAAGTTGCCGCCGAAAGCCAGGCTGTAGGGGACGCTTCCGTACCCCGGGACCTGAACCGTGGCATCCAGGCGCACGCTGAACGACGGCACGTTCTCGATGGTTACCGCCTCGGCATGGCCGTCGTGCACCGAGACCCGCGCCACCACGAGCCCGGCCGGGGTGTCCAGCCGAATCGTGGTCACCGGTTCGATGACTTCGACCATGCCGGTCTCCACCAATACCGTGGCCACGCCGATGGTTCCGTGACCACACATGGGCAGACATCCGGAAACCTCGATGTACACCACGCCCCAGTCGGCGTCCGGACGGGTGGGCTGCTGCAGGATCGCACCGCTCATCGCCGAGTGCCCGCGAGGCTCGTTCATCAAGAACAGCCGGATGTCGTCCAGGTGCTCCATGAAGTAGAGCCGCTTTTCGTTCATGGTCGCGCCGGGAATCGGGCTGACGCCCCCGGTGATCACCCGGGTCGGCATCCCCTCGGTGTGCGAGTCGACCGCCGTGAACATCCGCATGGAGCGCATGCGCTTATCCTTTCACTGTCCAGAAGGTCTCGTTTACCGTCGCAGCGCCTACCAGATTGCCTGGCTAGGCGACGGAGCGGGCGGCCGGACGGGACGCAAGGTAGTCCAGTGCCTTCTGGGTCTCCCGGCGCACCTGGGCATCATGCTCGGCGCTCAGTGGTCCGCGCGGCGGGCGGGTCGGGCCGCCATAGCTGCCGCCGGCGATGTCGATCGACAGCTTGATCGCCTGCACGAATTCGGTCTTGGAGTCCCAGCGAAAAACCGTGACCAGATTCGTGTATAACTCTCGGGCCTGATCGATTTCGCCGGACTTGACCAGGTCGTAGATCTCGACGGCCTCCCTCGGAAACGCGTTCGGGTAGCCGGCGAACCAGCCGTCGGCACCGGCGACCAGTGACTCGAAGAGCAGATCGTCGGCCCCGGCGATCACGTCGATGTCGCAAAGTTCTTTGATCTCCAGCACCCGCCGGATGTCCCCGGAGAATTCCTTGACCGCCACAATGCCCGGAATCTGGGCCAGCTTCGCGATCAGCGGCGGCCGCAGGTCGACCTTGGTGTCCTGCGGGTTGTTGTAGACCATCACGGGCAACCCCACCTCGGCGACCCGGGTGTAGTGCTCGATGATCTCGGACTCGTTGGCCCGGTACACAATCGGCGGAAGCAACAGCACACCATCTGCGCCGTCCTCCTTGGCATACTCGGTCCACTGCTTGGCCTGGTGCCAGCCGACGCCGTGCACTCCGGCCACGACGAGCCCACGCCCGGCCACGGCGTCCACCGCAGTCTTGACCACCTTGCGCCGTTCGGCATCGGTGAGCGAGGAATACTCACCGAGTGACCCGTTCGGCCCGACACCGCGGCAGCCGTTGCTGATCAGCCAGTCGCAGTGCGCAGCATATCTTTCGTAGTCGACGGCGAGGCCAGCCGGCGCGGTGGCATCCTCTTTGAACGCAAGGGCAGTGGCGACGACGACGCCGCCAAGGTCGAACTTCTGCTCGGTCGAATTCTGCTCGGTCATGGAGTGTCCTTTCGTAGACGTGGATCATGTGTGGTCTGGTGCGCTGTAGCGAGTTCGCCGATCCGGATCGGCGCCGCGATCGGTCTTCTATCGGTGCTGGTGTCGTCAGTGAGGCGCCCCTCAGGTGCAGCCCGGGCGAGGAGTTCTTCGACGTTGTGCCCGCAGATCCGGCCCTGGCAAATGCCCAGGGCGGCACGACTGGCGAGCTTCATTGCACGCAGCGACTGGGACCGCGTGCCGGTCGCACTGCGGCAGAGACTGCCATAGCCGACCTCTTCGCAGCGGCAGACGATGGTCTCAGCGGTCAGCCATTCCGGCCAGCCAGCGCGTATGCCGTGGGCCGCCTCGATCCGTGCGGCAAATCCTCTAAAGACCCGGCGACGACGCAGTGCCGAACGCAACTCGGAATCGGACCGCCGTCCGCCGGCGGCCAGATTTCCCGCGATCTGGCCCTCGGCAAGGGCCAGATCGGCTCCGCCGATTCCGGTAATCTCGCCGGCGGCATACACGCCCGCGACGCTAGTGGCCTGATCAGCGCTCACCCGGACAAAGCGGTTTCCATGGTGACTGCCAGTGAGATCGCAGCCGCACGCG